>JAJFGK010000043.1 GCA_021776195.1 Kiloniellaceae bacterium
CCGAGATCGAAGCCCACGGCAAGGAGCTGCCCTGCGGCATCGACTACGAGAGCAACCTCTACTTCCGCCAGGAGCATCAGGGCCTGCTGCTCGGCACCTACGAGCCGCGCTCGACGCCCTGGAAGGTCGAGGGCACGCCGCTCGACTTCGGCCACGAACTCCTGCCATCGGACCTGGACCGCATCGCCGACCGCCTGGAGCTCGCCTTCGAGCGCATCCCGGCGCTCGGCCGGGCCGGCATCAAGAACGTCGTCAACGGCCCCTTCACCTTCGGACCCGACGGCAACCCGATGATCGGCCCGGTGCCCGGCATGACCAACTACTGGGCCGCCGTCGGGGTCATGGCCGGCTTCTGTCAGGCCGGCGGGGTCGGACTGTGCCTCGCCGAATGGATGATCGAGGGCGAGCCCTCGATCGATGTCTGGGCCATGGATATCGCCCGCTTTGGCGAGTTCGCCACCCACGACTACGGCACGACCAAGGCCGCCGAAAACTACGCCCGCCGCTTCATCCTGACCTACCCCAACGAAGAACTACCGGCACAGCGCCGCCAGAAGACCACGGCGCTCTATGACCGGCTTGTGGCGCGCGGCGCGGTGATGGGCGTGAGCTTCGGGCTGGAGCATGCCCTCTGGTTCGCCGACGGCCCGGACCGGGCCCAGGAGACTCCGACCTTCCGCCGCTCCAACGCCTTCGACCGGGTGGCCGAGGAGGTCAAGGCGGTGCGCGAGGCGGTGGGCATGGTGGAGGTCGCCAACTTTGCCAAGCACGAGTTCACCGGACCCGGCGCCGAGGCCTTCCTCGACCGCGTCCTGGCCAACCGCCTGCCCCGGCCCGGCCGCCTGGCCCTGACCCCGATGCTGACCGCCAAGGGCAAGCTCTACGGCGACCTGACCGTGGCCCGGCTCGACGCCGAGACCTTTATCCTCTTCGGCTCCGGCGCGGCCCAGGAGATGCACCGGCGCTGGTTCGAACAGCACCTGCCGGACAGCGGGGTCAGCTACCGCAACCTCTCCGACTCGCTGCACGGCCTGTCGATCGCCGGCCCCCGGGCCCGCGATCTGCTGGCGCGGGTCACCCGGGACGACGTCTCCGGCGCCGCCCTGAAGTTTCGCGACATCCGGCGCACGGACGTGGGCGGCGTGCCGGCCCTGCTGTCGCGGATCTCCTTTTCCGGCGAGCTCGGCTACGAGATCTACTGTGCCCCGCAGTTCCAATTGAAACTTTTCGAGGCCCTGGAAGAGGCCGGCGCCGATCTGGGGCTCAGGCTCTATGGCGCGCGCGCCTTGATGGCGCTCCGGCTGGAGAAGAACTGGGGCGTCTGGACCCTCGACTACCGCCCCGATTTCACCGCCGCCGAGGCTGGTCTCGATGCCTTCGTCAGCTTCGACAAGGCCGCCGACTTCATCGGCAAGGCCACCGCCCTGGCGGAGCGCGACCGCGGGCCGAGCAAACGGCTGGTGACCCTGGTGGTCGAGACCGAGGACCTCGATTGCAATGCCGACGAGGCGATCTTCCATAAGGGCGACTGCGTCGGCTACGTCACCTCCGGCGGCTACGCCCACCACGCCCGCAAGAGCGTCGCCCTGGGCTACGTGCCGAGCGAGCTGGCAACCCCGGACCAGACCTTCGAGGTGGAAATCCTGGGCAGCCTGCGCCCGGCACGGCTCCAGGCCGAGCCGCTCTACGACGCCAACGGCGGGCGCATGCGCGGCTGATTGGCGGCGAAAGCAGCGAACGAAAAGGGCGGCACCCGCCAGCTTTGACCTGGGTCCCGGCTTTGACCTGTGTCAATGCCCGCGCCGGGCGCGCGCGCCTATCAATGCGCGGCGCAAGAGCCTTTCTTTGTCATAGGGAATCTTTCGATCCCAAGCCTCGTTGGAAACAAGGAGAACCGCTCATGGTCGAACAAAGCCACACGGCCGGCTGGTGGCCGCAGCTCTATGAACCTCTGAAGGGTCTCGGCGAGAAGGTCGCCGACTGGTTCGCCCCGCGGTCGGAAGCCTCGGCCCTGCAGGACTGCTACGAAATCGACCTGGAACTGCCAGGCGTCAAACCCGAGGATATCGACATTCAGCTCCAGGATGGCCAGCTCACCGTGAAAGGCGAGAAACGCTTTTCCCGGGAAGAAAAGGGACGCAGCTTCTTCTTCTCCGAGCGCCAGTACGGCGCCTTTCAGCGCAGCTTCCGCCTGCCGGCCGACGCGGACAACGACCAGATCGCCGCCTCCTTCTGCGATGGCGTCTTGATGTTGAAGGTGCCCAAGTCCGGTGGCGGCGGCGGTAATGCGCGCAAGATCGAAGTCCGTAGCGGCTAGCAGGAGTTTCGCCCCTGTCCACCTCTGGGCGAGCGCCACCGGATATGCTAGGCATGGCGGCAGGAGCCGGTCTGCCGGACAGTTAGTCCGGCTGGTCGGCGAAAGGCTCTTCAATGGGCCGCTCTGCAGGGAGACATGGCATGGCAGACGAACAGAAGGTGGCGCTGATCACGGGCGCCGGCACGGGTATCGGCCGGGCGGCGGCCCTGGCCTTGGCCGGCGAGGGCTTCCAATTGGTTCTCACCGGGCGCCGCCTGGGGCCGCTGGAAGAGACCCAGCGCGCGGCCGAGGCCCTGGGTGTGCGGGCGCGCGCGGTGATCGCCGATATCGGCAAGCCGGATTCGGTGCGCGCGCTCTTCGCCAAGACCAAGGAGGCCTTCGGGCGCCTCGACCTGCTGTTCAACAATGCCGGGATTTCCGCCCCGGCGGTGCCGCTGGAAGACCTCACCGACGAGCAGTGGCAGTCGGTGGTCGACGCCAACCTGACCGGCGCCTTCCTCTGCACCCGCGAAGCCTTCAAGATCATGAAGTCGCAAAGCCCGCGCGGTGGCCGGATCATCAACAACGGGTCGATCTCGGCGACCGCGCCGCGGCCCAACTCGGCGCCCTACACCGCGACCAAGCACGCGATCACCGGCCTGACCAAGTCCGCGGCCCTGGACGGGCGCAAGTACGATATCGCCTGCGGCCAGATCGACATCGGCAACGCCGCCACGGAAATGACCGAGCCGATGCTGGAAGGCGTGCCCCAGGCCGACGGGTCGACCATGGTGGAGCCGCGCATGGACGTGAAGGACGTGGGCTCCGCCATCGCCTACATGGCGGGCCTGTCGCTCGATTCGAATGTCCTCTTCATGACCGTCATGGCAACCAAGATGCCCCTGGTCGGACGCGGGTAAGACCGCGTCCTAGTCGCCACGCGGAAAGGGATTGTCGAGGCCGCGGGCGGTGCCCATCCAGACCGATTTGGTCTGCTGGAAATCCTTGATGCCCTCCCAGCCGTTTTCACGACCATAGCCGCTCTGCTTCATGCCGCCGACCGGCGACATGGGACAGGCGTTGAAGTAGTTGTTGATATAGACCGTGCCGGCCTGCAGGCGGTCGGCCAGGGCCACGGCCCGTCGGTAGTCGTCGCTCCAGATCCCGGCGGCCAGGCCGAAGACCGTGTCGTTGGCGATCGCGACCGCCTCGGCCTCGGTCTCGAAGCGCAGCACCGCCAGAACCGGCCCGAAGATCTCCTCGCGGGCCAGCGCCATGTCCGGTGTCACCCCGGTGAAGATCGTCGGCTCGATGAACCAGCCCTGTCCGCCTTCGGGGTGCGGCGCCGGGCCGCCGCCCAGGATGCAGGTCGCGCCCTCGGCCTTGCCGCGCGCGATGGCCGCCAGGATGCGCTCGTACTGCGCCCGGTTGGCGATCGGGCCGAGAGTGGTCGCCGCATCGCCCGGCGGCCCGAAGCGGCCGTCCCGGGCCCGCGCCGCGACCCGTTCGACAAAGCCATCGTGAATGCCGGCCTGCGCCAGCAGGCGCGAGCCGGCGATACAGCTGTGACCGGTCGGCGGGAAGAGACCGCCGACCACACCGTTGACCGCGTCCTCCAGGGGCGCGTCGTCGAAGACGATCTGCGGCGACTTGCCGCCCAGCTCCAGGGTCACGCTCTTGACCTGCTCGGCGGCGAGCGCGGCGACCCTGCGGCCGCCCTCCAGGGAGCCGGTGAAGGAGACCTTGCGTACCAGGGGATGGGCGACCAGGGCCTGGCCCGCCTCATGGCCATAGCCGGTCACGACGTTGATCACGCCGGGCGGCAGGTCGGCCTCCTCGAAGACCGCCATCAGCTCCAGGGTCGAGGCCGAGGCCAGCTCCGAGGGTTTCAGAACCACCGTGTTGCCGGCGGCCAGCGCCGGTGCCAGCTTCCAGGTCGCGATCAGCAGCGGCGAGTTCCAGGCGGTGATGGCGGCGACCACGCCATAGGGCTCGGCCCGGGTGTAGTTCAGCATGCCGGGCTGGCCGGTCGGGATCACCGACCCCTCGATCTTGTCGGCCAGGCCGCCGTAGTAGGCGAAGTGCTCGGGGAAACCGACGCGCAGGCCGGGCTCGATATCGACGTTGCGCTTGCCGTTATCCCGGGTCTCGACCGCGGCCAGTCGGGGTGCGTGCCGCGCCACGGCCGCGCCGAGGCGGCGCACCGCCTCGCCCCGTTCGCTGGGGCTCATGGCCGGCCAGGGGCCTTCGGTGAAGGCGGCGTGGGCGGCCTGAACCGCCCGATCCACATCGGCGGCCTGGCAGCGCGGGATCAGCGCCCAGGGCTGGCCGCGATAGGGATCGTCGCTCTCGAAGAACTGCCCGTCGGCCGGCTCGTGCCAGGCGCCGCCGGCGTGAAACAGATAGCGCTGCACCGCGTCACCCGACATGCTCGGCGAAGAAGGCCAGGGTGCGCTGGCGGGCCAGCTTGGCGCTCTCGGCATCGTAGGACCCGCGCATTTCGCAGTTGAAGCCGTGATCGGCGGGGTAGATGTGGAACGGCAGATCGGGGTGGGCGGCGCGGACCTGATCGACCAGCTCCAACGGGATGCCGCTGTCCTTCTCGCCGAAGTGCAGCATTATAGGACAGGCCGGCTGCCAGTCGGTCTTCTCGTGGATGCCGCCGCCGTAGTAGACCACCGAGGCCGCCAGCCCCTCGAGCTTGGCCGCCGCGGCCCAGGCCAGAAAGCCGCCCCAGCAGTAGCCCACCAGGCCGACCTTGCCGGCCGGGCGCAGCGCCTCGGCGGCGGCCTGGCAGTCCATCACCGCCGCGTCGGTGTCGGCCGCGGTTTTCAACTCGCGGCCCCGGGCGATGTCGTCTGGCGTGTAGCCGATCTCGACGCCGCGCTCCAGTCGGTCGAAGACCGCCGGGGCGATGGCGAGATAGCCTTCCGAGGCATAATTGTCGGCGACCCGCCGGATGTGCTCGTTGACGCCAAAGATCTCCTGCACCACCACGACACCGCCGCGCGGCGTATCCGCCGGCTCGGCCCGGTAGGCGGAAAAGGAATGGCCGTCGGCGGCCGTGAGAGTGATGGTCTCGCCCATGATGGTGCCTCCCTTGGGTGTTGCGCTTTGGCGCGAGACTACGCCCGGAAGGAGGGCAAGGCCAAGCGGCTAAAGGTCTGACATGAAGCGGATCAGGTGCTGCGCCACCTCCTCGCCGGCCTCCAGCAGGATGGCGTGCTTGTAGGCGGGCAGGACCACCAGCTCCGCGCGCGGCAGGGCATCGGCGATCAGCTTGTTGAGACGCGGGTTGCAGCCGCCGTCGAGCTCGCCGGTCAGGACCAGGGTCGGGGCCGCGACCTCGTGCAGCCAGGGCAGCATTTCCGTGCCGGCGTAGATCCGAAAGACGTTCATGAAGACATCGGGATCGGTCTCCACGACCTGCTTCAGGCGGCGCTGGACCACCTCGGGCCTGGCCGCGATGAAGGCGTCCGTGTACCAGCGCTCGATCAGGGTATCGAGCACCTGGGGGATGCCCTTTTCCTCCATGGCCCGGACCACGCCCCAGACCTTCGCGCTGTCGTCTTCGGTCCGCCCCGCCGCCGTGGAGAGGGCGCCCAGACTCAGCACCCGGTCGGGATAGAGGCGGGCATAGGCCGGGCCGATCATGCCGCCCAGGGAATGGCCGGCGAAATGCGCTTTTTCGATGCCGCTGCGCTCGCGCAGCCGCTCCAGGTCGTTGACCAGCTCGTCGAGCCCGAACTCCCCCGTCGGCTTGGGCGAGGTGCCGTGGCCGCGTAGGTCGTAGCTGACCACGGTGAAGTGTTCGGTCAGAAGGGGGATCAAAAAGCGCCAGACGTCGCGCGCCGCGCCGATGCCGTGGATCAAGAAGAGCGGCGGGCCCGCGCCCTCGACCGTGTAGTCGCAGTCGATCACGTCACTCATGCTGAATCCGCCTATTCTCTTACTGCGCGGCGGCAGCCGACCCGGCCGACCCGGCGTCGGTGAAATGGGGCATCACCTCTTCGGCGAAGCGCTGAATGCTTTCCAGCGTGTCGGCCTGACTGGCGCCGAAGTTGATGTTCAGGATGACCCGGTCGACGCCGGCCTCGGCATAGGGACCGAGCTTGTCGATGGTCTCCGCCGGCGTGCAGACCAGCAGGCTCTCGGCCAGTTCCTCCAGGGTCTGGTCCCGCGGCAGCGGCGCGATCATGCCCTTCTCGACGATCCCCGGCCCGGTGAAGACATTGTCGAAGCGGCTGTAGTAGTCGTAGGCGGCGGCGATCTTGGCCTGACGGTCGGCTTCGTCCTTGACCGTGAAGGCCACCCGCGAGAGCGACAAGGTGAGGTCCCGGCCGGCCTCGCCCAGCTCTGCCTTGCCGCGCCGGAAGCCCTCGACCTGGTCCAGCATCAGTTGGTGGCCGCCGGCCAGGGGCGTGGTCTGGATATGGAAGCCGCGCTTGGTGCAGTGATAGATGCCCTCCGGCGACAGCACCGCCATCATGATCGGCGGCCCGCCCGTCCGCACCGGGCGCGGCATGACCGTCAGCGCGTCGAACTTGTAGTACTTGCCGTCCCACGACACCTCCTCCTCGCGCAGCAGGGTGGTCAGGACATCCAGCGACTCGTTGAACTTTTCCCGGCTGATGTCGAGCGGCACGCCGAGCCGGTCCATCTCGACCCCGAAAGCGCCGCGGCCGACGCCGAGCATCAATCGCCCCTCGGTGAAGATATCGGCGAGCACGAGTTCGCCGGCATAGATCCGCATGTCGTGCAGCGGCAGGACGGCAACCGCGGTCATGATCTTCACCCGCTCGGTGGCATCGGCGATCTTCACCGCGAACTGCAGCGGGGCCGGCATCAGCAGGATGTTGATGAGATGGTGCTCGGTGACCGACACCGCATCGTACCCCAATCGGTCGGCCAGCACGGCCTGCTCCAGCATGTCGCGGTAGAGCCGGTCGCCGCCATAGCTCTTGTCGGGGTAGTAGGCGGAAAGCTGAACGCTGAAATCCATCTTGGTCACCCTCCGGCCAGCCGGGGCCCGAACATTGCGGCCCGAACATTGCGGCCCGAACATTGCCACCGTGAGTATGGGGTGCTTTATTGATTTGGGATAACGAATATTTTTGATGCTATAATCCAAAATAATCGAACCTTGGAAGCATCACACCCATGAACCTCTCGGCCCTCCAGACCTTTCTCGCCGTGGTCCAGGTCGGCAACCTCAACAGGGCAGCCGAACAGTTGCACGTGACCCAGTCCACGGTCACCACCCGGCTCGACACCCTGGAGGCGGCGCTCGGACAGCGGCTCTTGGTGCGCTCCCGGCGCGGCGCCGAGCTGACCAAGGCCGGCTTTTTGTTCCTGCGCCATGCCGAGGTCATGACCCAGGCCTGGGACCAGGCCCGCAAGGCGGTCGGGCTGCCCAAGGGGTTCTCCGGGCTGTTCAGCTTCGCCTGTCACTTCGACCTCTGGGAGGGGGCGGGCGCGGCCTGGCTGGAGCGGGTGCGGGCGGCCCAGCCGGACCTGGCGCTGGAGGCCTGGTCCGGGGACCTGGGCGAGATCAAGCGCTGGCTGTCCAGCGGACTGGTCGATGCCGCCCTGGCACCCGAGCCCCTGACCGGCCCCGACCTGGCCGGCCAGGAGGTCGCCCAGGACCGCCTGGTGCAGGTTTCGACGGTTCGCCGGCCGGCCCAGGCCTGGGACCCGGCCTACCTCTATGTCGATCTCGGCAGCGAGTTCCGCCGCCAGCATTCCCTGGCCTGGCCGGGCGACGAGACGGCGCACATGACCTTCGGGGCGAGCCGCTGGGCGCTCGACTATCTGCTGGAACGAGGCGGGTCGGCCTACCTGCCCTGGCGGCTGACCGAGGCCCTGGTCCGCGCCGGCCGCCTGCACCCGGTCGAGGGATCGCCGGCCTTCACCCGCGCGCTCTATCTGACCTGGCGCAAGGCGAGCCTGGCCAAGCACCCCTGGATCAAGGACGCGACCCTTTGGCGGCCCCCGGCGCCGCGCCCGGCCCCGACCCCCGACCCGGCAGCGCGCGCCAGCCGAGCCACAGGCCCCAGGCGATCCACAGCAGCTCGCGGGCGCGGCGGATAAGGGCGACGGCCAGGCCGAGGGCCGGGCGCCCGGTCATGAGATCGTAGAGCAGGACCATCACCACCTCGGTGGCGCCCAGGCTGGCCGGAATAACGAAGGCGCCGGCGCGCACCAACTGCACCGCGGTCTCGACGATGCAGGCCTCGGCCAGGGTCATGGGCACGTCGAGGAGCCACATGATGACCAGCAGTTCGGCCATGCCGACCAGCCAGTTGACCAGGGCCAAGGCCAGGGCGCCGACGAAGCGCCCGGGCTGGCCGGCGTAGAAATTCTGGAAGCGGTCGTCGACCTCGTCGATTTGCGTGAGAAAGGGCGCCAGCCGCGCGCCGAGGCGCCAGGCCGAGAGGCGGCGCGCCAGGGTGCTGGCCAGGCGCCAGCGCTGCACGACATAAAACCCCACCACGCCCAGACCGAGCGCCCCCAGGCCGACGCCGGCGGTCAGCAGGATCGCGTCGGTCAGGCGCCCGTCCCCCAGCATCAGCACGAACCCGACCGCGGCGAAGACGATGAGGGCCAGCAGGTTGACCGTCTTGGCGATGACCAGCGAGGCCGCGCCCTCGCGGTAGCCGATAGCGTGGCTGCGCTTCAGCAGCACCGCCTTGGCCGGTTCGCCGCCGAGCGAGCCGGCGGGGATCACCAGGTTCAGCGCCTCGCCCACCGTGCGGATCTTCCAGAGCCGGTAGAGCCAGCGCGCGTTCAGACCCACACTGGGCAGCATGAGCTGCCAGGAGGCGGTGTCGATCACGAAGCCGGCGAGGAAGACCGCGCAGACCGCCAGGGCACCCCAGGCCCCGAGGTCGAGGGCGGCGCGCCAGACCTCGGCCAGGTCGGTCTGGCTGGCGATGAAGCCGAGCAGAGCCAGGCCGATCAGGAGGGCGACGAGACGAATCATGGAGACACTTTCGAAACAACAAACCCCTGGACGACAGCTCGAAAACCCAACCGGCACCCTGGGCCGAAGCACTTTAACCGCCGAACGCCTAATGCGCTTTCATGAATTGCCGAACCAGACGACCTCTTCGTCCCCAAAAGGCGTCACCCCGGACCGCCCGTCAGGGCGGAGCCAGGGTGACGAGCTGAATGAAACAGGAGCGAAAAGTTAGCACCCTACCGCCGTTTCGCCGCCTGCACCGCCTGCTCCAGGGCCTGGAGGAAGCGCGAGCGGTCCTGCTTGGTGAAGCCGGCGTTGAAGTCGCGGATCTCGCCCGTATCGCGCAGATGGCTCTTCAGGTCGCGCACCGCCAGCGCCATGCCGATGGCGTCCTCGCTGAAGGGCTTGCCGGTCGGGCCCATCACGGCGGCGCCGGCCGCCAGACAGCGCGCCGCCAGCGGGATGTCGGCGGTGATCGCGATGTCGCCGCCGCCGGCCCGCTCGGCGATCCAGTCGTCGGCGGCATCGAAGCCGTCGCTGACCACGACGCGCTGGACCAGCGGGCTTTCCGGCAGCCGCATCCAGGCGTTGGAGACCATGTGCACGACCAGGCCGTGACGGTCGGCGACCTTGGCGATTTCGGCCTTCACCGGGCAGGCGTCGGCATCGACGTAAATCTCAGTCATAGATCCCCGGGCCGGTCCTCTGGGTCACGGCTTGCCGGCCAGCGCCGCCTTGGTCGCCTCCAGCAGGATATCGCGGATCGATTCCAGCTCGGCGTCGCTGGCGTTGTAGGGCGGCGCCAGGATGATGGTGTCGCCGCGCTTGCCATCGACGTTGCCGGCGCAGGGGTAGCAGATCAGGCCGCGCGCCATGGCCGCCTGGCCGATCGCGGCCGAGAGCCGCCGGTCGGCCGGAAAGGGCTCCTTGCTGGCGCGGTCGGCGACGAACTCCAGGCCGACGAAGAAGCCGCGGCCGCGCAGGTCGCCGAGCTCCTCGATGTCGGCGAAGGCCTCGCGCAGGTCGGTCTGCCACTGGAAGCCCTTGCGGCGCACCCGCTCGATCAGGTCCTCGCGCTCGATCACGCCCTGGACCGCCAGGCCGGCGGCGCAGGCGGCGGTGTGGCCGGTGAAGGTATGGCCGGTCAGGGCGCTGCCGTAGGCTTGCCGGATCGGCGCGGCCACGGCCTCGCTGTAGAGCGCGGCGCCGAGCGGAATGTAGCCGCCGCCCAGGCCCTTGGCGACGGCCATGAGGTCCGGCACCACCCCGTCGTGCTCCAGCGCCCGCCAGGTGCCGCAGCGCCCGACGCCACACATGACCTCGTCGGCGATCAGCAGGATCTCGTGCTTGTCACAGAGCGCCCGCAGGGCCTGGGCATAGCCCGGCGGCGCCGGCACCACGCCGCCGGCGGCGCCCACCACCGGCTCGAAGATAAAGGCGGCGACCCGCTCGGCCCCGACGGTTTCGATCTCGCTCTCGATCTCGGCCATCAGGTGGTCGACCAGGGCGTTGTCGCTGACCCCGTAGGGCGGCCGGTAGGCGTTGGCCGGCGAGACGTGGCTGACCTCGAGCAGCGCGCCCTCGAAGGGGTCGCGGCGTTCCTCGAAGTGCGAGACCGAGAGCGCCCCCAGGGTGTTGCCGTGCCAGGAGCGGCGCCGGGCGATGAAACGGCGTTTGCCGCGCTGCCCTTTCGCCGACCAGTGCTGCAGGGCCAGCTTCAGGCAGGACTCGACCGCCTCGGAGCCGCCGGTGACGAAGACCATGTGCGGGAAGAGGTCCTCGGTCTTGGCGACGATATGGGCGGTCAGATCCTCCAGCGGGCCGCTGGTGAACATGTAGCGGTAGGCGTGGGCGATCTGCTCCAGCTGGGCCTTGATCGCCTCGTTCACCGCCGGGTGGGCATGGCCGATGCAGAAGGTCGCCGGCCCGCCCGAGCCGTCGAGATAGCGCTTACCTTCGAGGTCGAAGACGTAGGAGCCCTTGCCGCCGGCGATCTTCGGCAGGCCCGTGGTCGCGAGGTTGATGTTTTCGTCCTGGGTCATGCCCCAGGCCTAGTGGATGGACGGAGGCCCGGTCAAGAAAAAGCCGCCGCGCCCAGCTTGCGGTCTTGCCCGGCCCGCGACGCCATGGCTAGGCTGCGCGCCACACCAGGGGGAGCCACCGCGCCAATGAAGATCACCGACGTCGAGACCTTCGTGGTCGACAATCCGCCGCCGCACAACGGCGGCGCCTATTTCGTCTTCGTGAAGCTGGTCACCGATTCCGGCGTCGTCGGCTATGGCGAGGTCTACTGCGTGCCCTTCCATCCCCATGTGGTCGCGCAGATGATCGCCGACGTCGCCGAGCGCCGGGTGATCGGCGCCGACCCCTTCAAGATCGAGCTGCTGTGGAAGCGGATCTATGCCGACGGCTACAACCAGCACCCCGACCTCTCGGTCATGGGCATCCTGAGCGGCATCGAGACCGCCTGCTGGGACATCGTCGGCAAGGAGCTCGACCGGCCGGTCTACGAGCTGCTCGGCGGCCAGGTCCACGAGCGCCTGCGCTCCTACACCTACCTCTATCCCTTCGACGACGACACTGCGGAAGACAGCGTCTACACCAACCCGGAAAAGGCCGCCAAGCGTGCGCTCGAATACGCCGACAAGGGTTTTACAGCGGTCAAGTTCGACCCGGTCGGGCCCTGGGCCACCTTCGATCCGCGCCAGCTCTCCCTGGAGGCGCTCGACCGCTCGGTGGCGTTCGTCAAGGCGATCCGCGAGGCGGTCGGCTCGCGCTGCGACCTGCTCTTCGGCACCCACGGCCAGATGACCACCTCGAGCGCCATCCGCCTGGCCAAGCGCCTGGAGCCCTACGACCCGCTGTGGCTCGAAGAGCCGGTGCCGCCGGGCAACGTGGGGGAGATGGCCCGGGTCGCCCGTTCCACCTCGATCCCGGTCGCCGCCGGCGAGCGGCTGGCGACCAAGTTCGACTTCGCCGCCCTGCTCTCGGCCCAGGCCGCTTCGATCCTGCAGCCGGCCCTGGGCCGGGTCGGCGGCATCCTGGAGGGCAAGAAGATCGCCGGCATGGCCGAGGCCCACTTCGCCCAGATCGCCCCGCACCTCTACTGCGGCCCGATCGAGGGTGCCGCCAACGTCCAGCTCGACACCTGCAGCCCCAACTTCCTGATCCAGGAATCGATCGGCACCTGGGAGGGCTTCCACAGCGAGATCCTGAAAAAGCCCATGCAGTGGGAAGAGGGCTTCATCATCCCCTCCAAGGAACCCGGCATCGGCGTCGAACTCGACGAGGCCGTCGCCCGGGCCCACCCCTACAGCGGCAAGAAGCTGCACCTGAACCCGAACGAGGCGATTCTTTGGGGGTAGGTGGCGGGTGGGTTTTGAGTCCGCACCGCTTGAAGATCAATAGACTTAAGAATTGTGTCCCCTTCGCTCGAAACCTGCTTAGCTGAACCGGCGACTCCAC
This sequence comes from Kiloniellaceae bacterium, assembly GCA_021776195.1. Next base: position 12,723 of record JAJFGK010000043.1, read on the forward strand.
TTGGGGAAGAAAGGGCAATCACATGGACCTGGGACTGAAGGGACTGCGCGCCGTGGTGAGCGGCGGGACCAAGGGTATCGGGCGGGCGATCGCCGAGACGCTGGCCGCGGAAGGCGTCGGGCTGTCGATCTGCGCGCGCGACGCCGGCGAGATCGATGCGGCCGTGGGCGCGCTCTCGACGCGGGGCGTTCCCGTTTTCGGGCAGGTCTGCGACGTCGCCGACGGCGCCGCGCTGAAGGCCTGGGTGACGGGCGCGGCGGAGCAGCTCGGCGGGCTCGACATCGTCGTCGCCAACGTCAGCGCTCTGTCGATCGGGACCGAAGAGGAGAACTGGCGCCTAAGCTTCGAGGTCGACCTGATGCACAGCGTGCGCATGGTCGAGGCGGCGATGCCCCACCTGGAGCAGAGCGACGCGGCCTCGGTGGTGACGGTCTCGAGCGTGTCGGGCCGGGAGATCGACTTCGCCGCCGGGCCCTACGGCGCCTTCAAGGCGGCCTTGATCCACTACACCCAGGGCCTGGCCTACCAGTTGGCCGGCAAGGGCATCAGGGCCAACAGCGTCTCGCCGGGCAACACCTATTTCAAGGGCGGGGTCTGGGAGCAGATCGAAAAGGGCGACCCCGCCTTCTTCAAGGAGGCCCTGGCCCTGAACCCGACCGGCCGGATGGCCACGGCCGAGGAGGTCGCCCGCGCCGTCACCTTCCTGGCCAGCCCCGCCGCCAGCTTCATCATGGGAACCAACTTGGTGGTCGACGGCGCGCTGACCCGCGGGGTGCAGTATTAGGATACCTGTGCGGACTGTCTACGCGACCCTCACGGACAAAGCGCCGAACCGGCGCGCGCGGTTTTCAAATAGGCGATCAGGTCGGCGCGCTCCTGCGGGTCCTTGACGCCGTCGTAGCCCATGCGGGTGCCGGGCAGGGCCTCGATGGGGGCGGCGAGGAAGCGGTCGAGGCTGGCCCGGTCCCAGACGATGCCGGAGTTTCGCATGGCCGACGAGTAGGCAAAGCCCTCCAGGCCGCCGGCCTGGCGTCCGAACAGGCCGCAGTGTTTCGGGCCGGTCCGGTTGCGGGTCAGGCTGTGGCAGGCCTTGCAGCGATCGTAGAGCTCGGCGCCGCGCGCGGCATCGCCGGTTGGCAGGTTTTCGGCCCAGGCCTGGCCCGAGGCCATCGCGGCCAACCCGAGAACCAGCACCAGGGCAGGCAGGGCGTGGCGGCGACGCGGGCCTCCCGCCCTGGACAAGCCGACAGACTCCCGTAGGGAACTGAACATCTTGCGTGACACCAGGGCACCTTCCTTCTGCAAGAAATCGAATGCTTGGTCGTCACCCCGGAAAACCCGACAGGGTTTATCCGGGGTCTTGGGCGGATGAAGCGCGATCGGCCCGAGACCCCGGCTCCGCCCTGACGGACGGTCCGGGGTGACGGGTCGGTTAGACGAACAAACGGATTAGGTTGCCGAATTCCGAAAACGCTTTACGAGACAAACGCGACGGGCACCGGGTTCAGGCCCAGGGCCTGGCGCAGGACCGCCCAGTGCATGGCCTCGTCGCCGAGGATCGAGGCGGCGGCCTTGGAGAGGTCGCGGTTGTCGAACAGCGGCACGGCACCGAGATAGGCGCTGACCGCGCCCTTTTCCAGCTCCGCCGCGAAGCCCAGCACGTCGGCCTGGGACTTCAACTGATCGACCGGGAAGTCATAGCTCTTGGGCGCCTCGGGTACCGCGCCGCCGAGCTGGCCGATGGTCGCGGCCAGGACATCGGCGTGTTCCTTGTGGTGGCCCTGGAACTGCACCGCCAGGTCCAACGCGCCCTTTTGCAGCAGGCCGCTCTCGGCGCCGACCTGATAGGCGGCGATGGCCTCGCGCTCGGCGCCCAGGGCGCCGGCCAGGATGGCCACGTCGTCTTCGACCGCGCCGGCCGCGGCGTTCCGGCTGTAGGCCATGGAGCCGCCGCCTGCCAGCAGCATCACCGCGCCGCCGGACAACACCCTGCCCGCCCCACGACGGAAAAAGGACCGCCGGTCGAAGGCCAGCGGCAGGGTTTCGGTCTGGATCTTGGTGGTCGTCATGATTGGTCTCCCCTTGAGGTTGGTCGCAGATTCAGGGCGCAGGTCTCCTGGTACCGGAGAGGCCCTGCGGTCTCCGGGTCGTCTGCCGCACATGTCGTGGACAGTGTTTTGCGAGTGGCGTCAGCCGCTGTCGAGACGGGTCAGGACCGCCTTGACGATGCGATCGCAGCGGGCGCCGGCAAAGGGATAGGCTTCGGCGAAGGCGCCCTCCATTTCCTGTTGCAGGGCGGCCTTCAAGCGGTGCCGGGCGCGAAAGAAGCGGGTCTTGACGGTGATGGGGGCGACTCCCAGGACCTCGGCGGTCTCGGCCACGCTGTAGCCCTCGACGGCGCGCAGCAGGAAGACCACGCGAAAGGCCTGGGGCAGCGCCTCGATCGCCTTTTCCGCCAGCCCGCCGAGCTCGCCGCGCGCGGCCAGGGCCTCCGGGCTCTCAGGGGGCCGCGGCCAGGGGCCTTCGTCTCGTGGCGCCAAACGTTCCTCCTTGCCTCCGACGATGACGGAGAGATTGACGGTCGGGCGCGCGCGGCGCTGCCGATCCAGGGCCTCGTTGACCGCGATCCGGCTGAGCCAGGTGGCAAGACTCGAACGGCCGCCGAAGCCGGCCAGACCTGTGAAGGCCTTCAGGTAGGCTTCCTGGACCACCTCCTCGGCCTCGGCCTGGTTTTTCGAAACGGCAAAGGCGATGCGAAAGAGACGCCGGTTGTTGCGCCGCATGATCTCCTCGAAGGCCATCGCCTCGCCGGCCCGGGCCCGCGCCAGCAGATCCGGCTCCGGCAGATCCGCCAGGACCCGCCGGCTCGCCCGCGCCGCGCTTTCGGCTTTCACAGCCATGGCCTTGCCGCCTTCCTGTTTTCCGCGCCGTTACAATACTAGCCCGTTACAATATTAGACGGGGGAACAGACAAAAGGTTCCCGAAGTGTTTGACCGACCGCACAAGGACCGGGCAGACCCCGACGCGGCCCCAGCCTAGGGTCGCGCCTCCAGCCACCCCAATCTATCGGACCAGAGCATGGCGAACGCGGCGAAACTTCACATGGGCGCGCGGGAATGGGTCCTGCTCGTTTCCCTGGCGCTGCTCTGGAGCGGGTCATTCTTCTTTGCCGAGCTGGTGCTGGAGGAACTGCCGCCACTGACCCTGACCTTCGGGCGGGTTTCGATCGCGGCCCTGGCGCTGCTGGCGCTGCTGCGCGCCCGGGGCCTGACCCTGCCCGGCGACGCCCGGGGGCGCTGGAACCTGCTGGTCATGGGACTGCTGAACAACTTGATCCCCTTCAGCCTGATCTTCTGGGGCCAGACCCGGATTACCGGCGGCGAGGCGGCGATCCTGAACGCCACCACGCCGCTCTTCACCGTGCTCCTGGCCCATGTCCTGACCGCCGACGAACGGTTGACCGCGCCACGGCTGGCCGGCGTCGTCCTGGGCCTGGCCGGGGTCGCGGTGATGCTGGGGCCCGACGCCCTCAGTGGGCTCGGCGGCGACCTCCTGGCCCAGGCGGCGGTGCTGGGCGCGGCGGTATCCTATGGCCTGGCCGGGATCTTCGGGCGGCGCTTCGCGAACCAGCCGCCCCTGGTGACCGCGGCCGGGCAGGTCACCGCCTCCAGCCTGCTGCTCTTGCCCCTGGCGCTGATCGTCGACCGGCCCTGGGAGCTGGCCATGCCGAGTCCGCTCACCTGGGGCGCCCTGACCGCCCTGGCGCTGGCCTCCACCGCGCTCGCCTACGTGATCTTCTTTCGCATCCTGGCCGCCGCCGGGGCCACCAACCTGCTGCTGGTCACCCTGCTGATCCCGCCCGGCGCGGCCCTGCTGGGCGGGCTTTTCCTGGACGAGGTGCTGAGCGCCGCCCAGCTCGCCGGCATGGGCCTGATCGCCGGCGGCCTCTTGGTCATCGACGGCCGTTTGTTGCGGCTTGTGCGCCCAGCGAGACCTGCGCCGCTTCAGCCCTCCAGCTCGACGAAGGCGAGCGACTGACGGGCGCTGCGCAGCGCGTGCTTGCGCTTCATGGGGGTCTCGACCACCCGCCGCGCCGCCGCCAGGATGTCGCTGCGCCAGGGCGCCTCGGGGGCCGTCTCGACCTCCTCGCGGACCGCGCCCAGGGTCTTGACCAGATGGCAGGAGACGATGGGCTCGACCTGGCCGTGGTCCAGCAGGCCGCGCTCGGTCTGGTCGAAGAAGCGCGCGGCGTCCTGGACCCGGTAGGCCTCGACGTCCTGGTCGGCCGAGACATAGGCCGAACTGCGACCGATGAAGCAGGCGATCTGCAACAGCGCGGCGGGCCAGAGCTCGGGTTGGCGCTGCGCCAGCACCCGGGCCGAGTTGGCGAAGGTGATCGCGTGGGTGAAGTCGAGCCAGCCCACGTTGTCGTCGACCTTGTTGTCGCTGGCGACCTCGACCGAGCGGTCGAAGTGCAGCATGGCCCAGGCCGCCGCGCCCAGCAACGCATCGTAAAGGGCGTCCGGCTGGCCCGCGAAGGCGACAACCTTGGCCATGGCCTGCTTGGCCGAGAGGCCCCGGAAGTCTTCAGGCTTGGGAGGTTCCTGTCCGCCGTCGCGGGCGGCCTCGTCCCAGCTCGCCAGCGCCTCGGCGTAGGAACGGAACTCCGGGATCAGATCCTCGCGCTGGGTGTAGGCCAGCGAGCGGACCAGCGGCAGCAACAGGGATTCCAGGGCGTCGGGGCCGAGCCGTTCGGCCAGCACGCCCAGCTTGTTGACCCAGATCGCGGCGTGGCCGAAGTCGGCGTAGTGGGCCAGCGCCGCCCGGGCCAGCACCGGCTCCAGGTCGGCGTAGCCGAGACCGGCCGCCAGGGCGCCGCGGGCCAGCCGGATCGCCAGGGCCTCGTCCTCGTCCTCGATCGCCTGAAAGAGCGCCTCGGGATCGTAAGGCTCGACCCCCGCAGGGAAGCGATAGGTCTTCTCGCGCAGGCTGTCCCAGGCCAGGTGGTAGAGAATCTCGTCATAGACCACCAGGCTCTCGGCCGCGTCGCGGGCCTGGCGTTCGCCCAGGGTCAGCCAGTCGGAGATCGCGGCGACCGCGTGGGTGGTGCCGTACTCGAACTTCTCGGCGGTCCAGCCGAGCGCGGCGGTCACGGCCTGGAGCGGATCGCCGCCGGCCTTCTTGAGGCGCGCCAGCTCGCGGCTCATGCGGTCGTACTCCATGCGCCGGTCCATCTGGCCGAAGGCCTCCTGGATCGCGGTCATGGCGGCGTCGATGCGCAGGGGCGCCGGCGGGTCGGCCACATCGAGCAGCAGGTCGCCGGCCTCGATCTTGATCGGGTAGCGCCGCAGCCGGTCGCTGCCGATCAGGGTGTCGCCGCTCTCCAGGTCGAACTTCCAGTTATGCCAGTTGCAGGTCAGGACGCAGCCGGCGCTGAGCGTGCCCTCCTTCAAGGGGTAGCCCTCGTGCGGGCAGCGGTTGTTGCAGGCGTAGATCCCGCTTTCGGTCTTCATCAGCAGGATCTGCTTGCGCCCGACCTTGACGATCATCGAACCCTTGGCCTCGAGGGTGGCCAGATCGGCCACCTTGACCCATTGGGGAGATGCGTCGTCTCGTTCGACGGACCCCTTGTCTGCGCTGTCGAGGCTAAGGTCCCTGGCGGCTTCGGCGTTCATGGCACGGCTCCTTCTTTCGAAAGCAAAGTCTTTCGAAACCCACGCTAGCCGACAGCCTTGCCTTTGTAAAGTTTCTTCTTTAATTAAGGTCCATGACCAAGACCGCCGAGATCGCCATCTCCTCCCGCAAGCCCGAGGCCCGCAGCCGCCGCGCCCTGTTGGAGCGGCTGAAGCTGGAGGGCCCGCAAGACGCCGGGAGCCTGGCCAAGGTCCTGAAGATCTCGGCCATGGCGGTGCGCCAGCATCTCTACAGTCTACAGGAAGAACGGCTCGTGTCCTACCGCGAAGAGCCGCGGCCGGTCGGCCGGCCGGCCAAGCTCTGGCGCCTGACCCCGGCGGCCGACAAGTTCTTTCCCGACGGCCATGCCGACCTGACCTTGGATCTGTTGGATGCGATCCGCCAGGCCTTCGGCGAGGCCGGCATCGAGAAGCTGCTGGAAACCCGCACCGAGGCCCAGCGCCGGGACTACCAGCGGCAGATGGCCGCCAAGACCTCGCTCAAGGCTCGGGTCGAGGCCCTGGCCGCCCGGCGCAGTGCCGAGGGCTATATGGCCGAGGTCGAGACGCTCGGCCGGGGCCGCTACCGCCTGGTCGAGAACCACTGCCCGGTCTGCGCCGCCGCCCGGACCTGCCAGGGCCTCTGCGCCAAGGAACTCTGGCTCTTCCGGACCGTGCTCGGCGACGACGTGACGGTCGAGCGGACCGACCACATCCTGGCCGGCGCAAGGCGCTGCGCCTACGAAATCAGCAAGCGCTGAGGGACTCTCCCCCCTCCAGCTTCCAGCGCTGACGGGTGATGCGAAAACTCACGAGTTCCGTCGCGTAGGCCCGCCGCGGGCCCTCGGCCACCAGTCCGCTCTTTTCGAGGACCCGGTGCGAGGCGGTGTTTTCCGGGTCGATCACGGCCGCGACTTCCTCGAGAGGCGTTTCCTCGAAGGCGAAGCGCAGCAGACGACGGCAGACCTCGGTGGCGTAACCCTGACCCCAGGCCGAGCGCTTGAGGATATAGCCGACCTCGACCTCGCCGTCGGGAAAGCCTTCGTCCGTCAGGAGGTCCCAGGCCCTTTCGCTCTGGTCGATGGGCAGGGGCAAGAGCAGCGCGGTGCCGAGCTTTTCCCCGGTCGCCCGCAGGATCACGCACCAGAGGCCGAGGCGGCCGCCGGCCCCTCGCCTGGTGACGCGCGGAAGCTCGTCGACCACCTGGTCTTTCGTGTAGGTCTTGCCGACGTACTGCATGACCGCCGGGTCCATACGGGTCTCCAACCGGATGTCCAGGTCCGCCGCCGCCAGCGGCCGCAGCAGGAGCCGTTCGCTTGTCAGATCCAGGTTCATGGGCGCCCTAAATTCCGAAGTACAGGGTGAGATGACGTTACCCCACCAGCGCCGCGACCTTGGCGCGCAGGACCGGCAGCAGCTCGGCCTCGAACCAGGGGTTCTTCTTCAGCCAGCTGGTGTTGCGCCAGGAGGGGTGCGGCAGCGGCAGGACCGCCGGGCCATAGTCGGCAAAGGCCCGCACGGTGTCGGTCAGGCTCTTCTTCTTCGCCTTTTTCAGGTAGTGGCCCTGGGCATAGAGGCCGACCAGCAGGGTCAATTCGACCTGCGGCAAGGCGGCGATCAGGCGCGGGTGCCAGAGCGGCGCGCATTCCGGGCGCGGCGGCAGGTCGCCGCCCTTGGCGTCGTTACCGGGAAAGCAAAAGCCCATGGGGATGATGGCGATCTTGCTTTCGTCGTAGAAGACCTCGGGCGGGGTTTGCAGCCAGTCGCGCAGGCGATCGCCCGAACGATCGTCCCAGGGCACGCCGCTGGCGTGGACCTTGGTGCCCGGGGCTTGGCCGATGATCATCAGCCGCGCCCCCGCCTTGGCGCGAAGCACCGGACGGGGCTCGTGCGGCAGCATCTTGGCGCAGTGCCGGCAATCGCGCGCTTCGGCGACGACCTTTGAAATGTTTTCCGCCATAGTCCTAGGTCCTTTTCAGCGGTCGCGGGCTGGAGCCGACATTCCGCAGGACGACCAGTTTCCTAGATCCCTTCCGCCAGAACCCGGTCCACGAAGGCCGGCACAACTTCTGTCGCCGGGCCGTAATCGCCGGCGTCGAAAAGACCGTGGCCCTCGGAGGGCTCCAGGTTCAGCTCCAGGGTCTTGGCGCGCCCGCCGTAGCGCACATCCTGGACGAATCCGGCGGCGGGATAAACCGCGCCCGAGGTGCCGATCGAAACGAAGAGGCCGCAACGCGCCAGGGCTTCGGCGATCTCCTCCATGTGATAGGGCATCTCGCCGAACCAGACCACATCGATGCGCAGACATCCCACCTCGCCGCAGGACGGACAACGGCTGGTCTGGTCCATGGCCTCGCGCCAGGGGCTGCTTTCCTGACAGGCCAGGCAGCGGGCGCGCAGCAGTTCGCCGTGCATGTGCAGCAACCGCTTCGAGCCGGCACGCTCGTGCAGGTCGTCGATGTTCTGGGTCACCAGCAGAACCTCGCCGGGCCAGTCCGCCTCCAGCCGGGCCAGCGCCTCATGTGCCGCATTGGGCCGCACCGCCGGGTCGAGGAGCCCGGCGCGGCGATGATTGTAGAAGGCATGAACGCCCGCGGGATCGCGGGCGAAGGCCTCGGGCGTCGCCACGTCCTCCAGGCGCACCTTGGCCCAGATCCCGTCGGCATCGCGGAAGGTGTCGAGCCCGGATTCCTTGGAGATACCGGCCCCGGTCAGGATCACGATGGATGCAGCCTCTGCTGTCATGGCGCACTCTTGTCTGCCTGCGGGCGGCGATGATAGAGGAGGCCGGGTGGCGAATACAGACTGGAAAGCCAATCCTGTCGGAGTCGTGAACCATGATCTCGGTCCTGATGGTCTGCACCGGAAACATCTGCCGCTCGCCGAGCGCCGAAGTCGTGCTGCGTCACCGCCTCGCAGGCGCGGGGCTCGGCGCAAGAGTGTCCGTGGACTCCGCCGCCATCGAGGACTGGAACATCGGCCGGCCGCCGCACCCTACGTCGGCCGCCTGCGGCCGGGACCGGGGTTACGACTTTACCGGTCTCGCCGCGCGTCAGATCGAGGCTGGGGACTTCCACGGCTTCGACCTCATCCTCGGCATGGACGCGGGCCATCTGGCGCAGCTGCAGGCGCGCTGCCCGGAAGGGGCCAGGGCCTGCATCGCCCTGCTGCGCGACTATGCACCGGCGCCGCCGCGCGAGATCGCCGATCCCTTCGGCGGCGACCGGGACGATTTCGTCCAGGCGCTCGACTTGATCGAAGAGGCCATGCCGGGGCTGGTGGCGGCCCTCGCCAAGAGTCTCGGCGTCAAAGGCTGATCGCCAACAAGGGCTCGTCAACCCGGCCAACGAGCCGGGACGACGAATGGGGCCGGGATGACGCGCGTCTTGGCCGTCAGACCCCGCCCAACGGATAGTCCGCTTCGATCCGGTAGATCGCGCCCTCGCGGGCGCGAAAGCTGGAGAAAAGCGCGAAGCGGTCGACCGTGAAGGGCTTGGCGGCAAAGCTCAGGTTGGCGGCCAGATAGGCGCCGAGGGACGGCCCGGCATCGCCCTTGAAGCGCGCCAAGGTGACGTGGGGTTTGAACTTGCGGCCCTCGGGCTCGCCGCCGGCTTCTTGCAGGGCCCGCTCGATTTTACCCTGCAGATGGTCCAGTCGAGGCTCTGGCGCCAGCCCCGCCCAGAGGGCGCGCAGCTTGCGGCCCTCGCCGAACTGCCCGATGCCCTTGAGGGCCAGGTCGAAGGGCTCGGCGCGAATCCGCAACAGGGCGCTGTCGATATCGCGCGCCTCGCCACCGTCGACCTCGCCGATGTAGCGCAGGGTCAGGTGGAAATTCTCCGGCTTCACCCAACGGGCCGCCGCGATCCCCTGTTGCAGCCCTCTCAGTTTTAGGCGGAGGTCTTCTGGCAGAGACAGAGCGACGAAGAGGCGCACGGCGTTGCGTCCTAAAGCGTGTTGTTCCGATGGCCCGCTGTCTCGGCGGACCGGGACCAACTCAAGGGCAAGGATAGGTGTAGATCTTGTGCAGCGCTTCGATCTCGTCAAGCAGCTCTGGCGACAGCGTGATCGCGGCGGCGGAGATGTTGGTCTCCAGCTGCGCCATCTTGGTGGAGCCGATGATCGCGGCGGTGCAGAAGGGCCGCGAGAGAACGAAGGCGACCGCCATCTGCACCGGGTCCAGGCCATGGCGGGCGGCCAGTTGGACATAGGCGCGGGTCGCCGCCTCGGGCTGCGCGCCGCGGTAGCGGCTGTTCTCCGGCCACAGGGTATAGCGCGCGCCCTCGGGCCGGCGGCCGTCGAGGTACTTGCCGCTCAAATGTCCCGCCGCCGAGGGCGCATAGGCCAAGAGCCCGCAGTCCTCGCGCAGCGCCACCTCGGCCATGCGGGTTTCGAAGGAGCGGTTGAGCAGCGAATAGGCGTTCTGTACCGAGGCCATGCGCGGTCCCCTGCCGGCCTCGGCCAGGGCGAGAAACTTCATCGCGCCCCAGGGGTTCTCGTTCGACAGCCCGACAGTCCGGACCTTGCCGGCGCGCACGACCTCTTCCAGGGCCTCCAGGGTTTCCTCGAAGGGAGTCATGGCCTCCGTGGGATCGGGGGTGAAGGCGAGCTCGCCGAAAGTGTTCGTGCTGCGGTCCGGCCAGTGCAGCTGATAGAGGTCGATCACGTCGGTTTGCAGACGCTTCAGGCTGGTCTCCACCGCGGCCGCGATGTGGGCCCTGTTGTGCCGGGTCTCGCCGCCGCGGATGTAGGCAAAGCCGCCGGGCCCGACCACCTTGGTGGCGATCACCGTTCGGTCGCGCGTGCCCCGCGCGGCCATCCAGTTGCCGATAATCTCCTCGCTGCGGCCCTGGGTCTCGGCCGACTGCCGGACCGGATACATCTCCGCCGTGTCGAAGAAGTTCACCCCCTGGTCAAGGGCGCGGTCCATCAGTGCGAAAGCCTCGTCCTGGCTGTTCTGCACGCCGAAGGTCATGGTCCCCAGACAGATCGAACTGACCTCAATATCACTGCGCCCAAGTCGGCGGTACTCCATGGCGAAACTCCCGGAAAGACAAAGACGAGGGGTCAGAACAGCAGGGCCAGCACGCCGGTGTAGGCATAGAGCCGGTTGTTGGAGATTTCCCCATTGGCAAAAAAGCCGGCCAGGGGAATGTCGCCCAGGTGGGCCTGGATCTCGCGCAGTTCCGCCGACTGTTCGCCGAAGAGGCTCTGACCCCGGGCAATGCAGGAGAAATAGAGCCCGGCGCGCGGCACTTCGCCGGCGCGCTCGACGATGTCGCGCAGCATGCGCCGCAGATCCTCGCGCGCGCTCTGGTGATCGCGCCGGCAAAAGGACAGCGCCATCCCCGGCGAGACCGTCTCGGCGACCTGGATCCAGCCCTTGGCGGCATCGACAGCCACCAGATTGCGCACCAGGTAATCGCCGGTGTCGCTGGTCGCGATGGGAAAGGAGATATAGATGTAGCCGCCGATGCGCGACAGGTCGCGGGCCAGCAATTCGCCGATGTCCTCCTTCAGGATCTCGACCGCCGGGCGGTCGTCGATCGTCTTGATCACCGATTCCTCGCATTCCGTGATGCGGCGCAGCGGGCCGATCGGCGTGCAGCCCTGGGTCAGGCCGGCGACGGCGAGCTGGTCCGAGGAAAACAGCACGCCGGACAGGCCGCCCTCTCCGACCCGGCTGGCGATCTGCGGCATGGCGCCGCGCGACGAGCTGAGCCCGCCCACCAGAAAGGCCGAGGAGGCCTCGGAAAGGTCTTCGATGATCTCGGCCATGTCGCGGTTGCGCGGGTCGCCATGGACCACGCCGAGGATAGGATGGCGCTTGTCGATCCAGGTCCGGTGGGTTTCACGAAAGGCCTCGAGGCTGCCGGTGACCGGGTCGAAGGGCCGAAAGGAGTGCTCGGTCAGCGCCATGGTCAGGAGCGACAGGGCCGGCCGATCGTAGACTTCGACGCCGTTGGCCAGGATGCCCACGCCGACGGTGCCGCACCAGTGCGGGATCCCGGTCTTCTCGCGCAGGAAGGTGAGGATCGAACCCAAGTCGTCGGCCAGCACATCGGTGGCGTAGAGGAAGGCTAGATTGCTGTCCTCGGGAAAGTCGCCTAGGGCCTCCAGCAGCGCCTTGGCGACATCGGCCCAGGCCTGCTCGCCCGACGGCGCCGCGGCGAAGGCCGACCGAAACCGCCCCGCCGCGACCCGGCCGCTGTCACGGCCCGGCTCGTTTTCCCGCTCAGCCATGAGTCCCCCGATTAGTCATCGGCCGGTCTTTTCCGCGCGCCGGCGTCGGCCAGGAACGTCTCGACCCGCGGCAGGATCTGTTCGACGATCGCCATGACACCGGCACTGTTGGGATGCAGGCCGTCGTCCTGATTGAGCGCCGGATCCATGGCCACGCCCTCGAGGAAGAAGGGATAGAGCGGCACCCCATGGCGCGCGGCCAGCCGGGGATAGATCGAATCGAAGCGCGCCACATAGTCGGCGCCCCAGTTGGGCGCGGCGCGCATACCGACCAGAAGCACCGGAATCGCTTCCGCCTTCAAGCGCGTCAGGATGGCGTCGAGATTTTCCTCGGCGGCATCGGGATCGAGCCCGCGCAGCATGTCGTTGGCGCCAAGCTCCAGGATCACCGCCTGAGGCGAGTCGGCCAGGGCCCAGCCCAGACGGGCCAGGCCGGCGGCGCTGGTGTCGCCGGAGTTGCCGCCGTTGATCACCCGAACCTGCCAGCCGGCGGCACGCAAGCCGGCTTCCAGGCGGACCGGGAAACTGTCCTCGGCGGCCAGACCAAGGCCGTGAACCAGGCTGTCGCCGAAGGCCAGCAACCGGAACGCCCCCTCGGAGGCGCGCGCCGACGCGGCCGCGGAGAGTGCGAGAGCCGCCACCAGGAGGGCGAAGCGGGGAAAATGCTTTATGATCGTTTTGGGGTACGCCATCGTATCATAGTTGTTAGTGGAATGGCCTGTATCGGGGCAAGCATTGAAATGCCTGCTCTGCAGGTCCATATGCCCTTGATTCGTGGCAATTCCAAGAAAGGATCACGCCGCTCTTGTCCGCCACGACGTCTCCCTTGATCGACATCCGGGATCTTGCCCTCACCCTGCCTTCGCGGGCCGGGCCGGTGGAGATCCTGAAGGACATCGACCTGACCGTGACCCAGGGCGAACGGGTCAGCGTGGTCGGTCCTTCGGGTTCGGGCAAGACCTCGCTGATCATGGTCATGGCCGGTCTGGAACGCCCGACCGCCGGCAGCCTGCGGATCGACGGCCACGAACTGACGGCGCTGGACGAGGACGCGCTGGCCGGTTTTCGCCTCGGCCGGGTCGGCGTCGTGTTTCAGGACTTCCATCTGGTGCCGACCATGACCGCGCTGGAAAACGTCGCCATCCCACTCGAGCTGGCGGGCCTGCCCGACCCCACCGCGCGGGCCGCCGCGGCGCTGGAGTCGGTCGGCCTCGGCCATCGCCTGCAGCACTTCCCGGGCCAGCTCTCCGGGGGCGAGCAGCAGCGCACCGCCCTGGCCCGCGCCTTCGTCCCCGAACCGCGGCTGCTGCTGGCCGACGAGCCGACCGGAAATCTGGACGGCGAGACCGGCGAGACGGTCGTCGAACTGCTTTTCGCCCTGGCCGAGAAGAACGCGACCACCCTGTTGCTGATCACCCATGACCGCGCCCTGGCGGCGCGCTGCGAGCGACGGGTTCGCCTGCTCGACGGACGCATCGCCGGCGACGAGGTCGAGCGCGCCATCCTACCGGGGGCGGCCCTACCAGGATCGACAAGGCAAGAAATCGCCTGATGGCCCAAGGCGACCTGGCCCCCTCGACCCCGTCAACGGCTTCCTGGCGCCTGGCCATCAGCCTGGCGCGGCGCGAACTGCGCCAGGGCGCGCGCGGTTTTCGCGTCTTCCTGGCCTGCCTCTGGCTCGGTGTCGCCGCTATCGCCGCCGTCGGCTCGCTGTCCCAGAGCCTGGAATCGGGCCTCGCGCGCGACGGCCGCGCGCTGCTCGGCGGCGACCTCGACCTGCGCCTCAGTCACCGCCCGGCGAGCGACGAACAACTGGCCTGGCTGGCCGCCCGCAGCGATCTGTCCCATGTCACCAGTCTGCGCGCCATGGCGCGCGCCGCCGAAGACACCGGTGGGTCGGCCCGCCCGCTGCTGGTCCAACTGAAGGCGGTCGACGCGGCCTATCCACTCTACGGCCTGGCCGGATTGGCCCCGGACCAGTCTCTGGACCGGGCCCTGGAACGCCGGGACGGTATCTGGGGCGTCGCCGTCGAGGCCAATGTCATCGCCCGGCTGGGTCTGGCCGTCGGCGATCCCTTGCGAATCGGCGAGGCGACCTATCGTATCGCCGGGACCATCACCGAGGAGCCCGATCGCGCCGGGCGCGGCCTGACCTTCGGCCCCACGGTGATGCTGCGCCATGGCGCCCTGGCCGCATCCGGCCTGCTACTGCCGGGCAGCCTGGTCCATCACCACTACCGTTTGCGACTGGCCGACAGCAGCGCCCTCGAGAGCTTCCGCGAAACGTTGGAAACGGCCTTTCCCGAGGCCGGCTGGCGGGTGCTGGACGCCCGCCGGGCGGTGCCGCGGATCAGCACCTACCTGGAGCGCTTGACCCTCTTCCTCAGTCTGATCGGACTGGCGGCGCTGCTGGTCGGCGGTCTCGGGGTCAGCAACGCCATCCACGGCTACCTGGAGAGCAAGACCGGCACCATCGCGACCTTGAAGTGCCTGGGGGCGCCCTCGGCCTTGATCTTTCGGTCCTACCTGTTGCAGTGCATGAGCCTGGCGGCACTGGCCTGCCTGCTCGGCCTGATGACCGCCGCCGCGGTCCCCTTCCTCGCCGCCTTCCTGTTGGAACGTTCGCTCGGCTGGGAGCTGGTGCCGGCGGTCTATCCCGAGGCGCTGGGTCTCGCCGGGCTCTTCGGCCTGCTGACCGCATTGCTTTTTGCCTATCTGCCCTTGGCAAGGGCCCGGGCGGTGAGCCCGGCCCGGCTGTTTCGGCACAAGCTGGCCGACGATGCCGGGCGGCTCGGCAGCGGGCCGCTCGCCGTGGTCGTCGGCCTCGCCCTCGCGCTGGCCCTGCTGGCGGTGCTGACCGCCGCCGACAAGCGCCTGGCGATCTACTTCGTCGCCGGCGCCGCCGCCGCCTTTCTGATCTTCCGTCTGGCCAGTGCCGGACTGGTCGCGCTCGCCCGGCGCACGACCGGGCTGCGCCAGCCGCTGCTGCGCCTCGCGGTGGCCAACCTGCACCGGCCCGGCACCGCCGCCGGCCTGGTTCTGACGTCCCTGGGACTCGGGCTGTCCCTGCTGGTCATCGTGGTCCTGATCGAAGGCAATCTGGACCGGCAGCTGACCGAGGCCCTGCCCGACGACGCGCCGGGCTACTACTTCATCGACATCCAGCCCGATCAACTGGGCGCCTTCGAGGATCTGGTCGGCGGCGTCGCCGGGGTGCGCGACCTGGCCAGCGTGCCGATGCTGCGCGGGCGCATCACGTCCCTGCAAGGCAAGCCGGTCGCCGACTGGACCATTCCCAGCGAGATCCAGTGGGTCTTTCGCGGCGACCGCGGCCTGACCTGGAGGGCCGAGCCCCTGGAGGGCGCCGAATTGGCCGCCGGGGCCTGGTGGAGCCCCGAACAGGCCGGGGACAAACTGGTCTCGCTCGACGCCCAGGTCGGCGAACTCCTCGGTCTGGCGCCGGGCGACAGCCTGACGATCAACGTCCTGGGGCGCGACATCACCGTCGAGATCGCCAACCTGCGCCGGATCGACTGGTCCGACCTCTCGATCAACTTCGTGATGGTCTTTTCGCCCGGCGTGCTGGCCGCGGCGCCGCAGAGCCATATCGCCACGGTGAAGGTCGATCCCGCCGCCGAGGCCGAGCTGGAACAGGCGGTGAGCGACCGCTTCGCCAACATCTCGGCGATCCGGGTCAAGGCCGTGCTGCACCAGATCGCCGAGCTCATGGGCCGCATCGCCATTGTCATCAAGGGCATGACCGGGGTGGCGCTCGCCGTCGGCGTGCTGGTCCTGGCCGGCAGTCTCGCCGCCGGGCAGGAGCGTCGGCTGTACGATTCGGTGGTGCTCAAGGTTCTGGGCGCGACCCGGCGCAGGATTGCCATCGTTTTCCTGGTCGAATACGGCGCCCTGGGCCTCGCCGCCGCCCTTCTGGCCATCGGGGTGGGGAGCCTGGCGGCCTATTTCATCATGACCCAGGTCATGCATGCGCCCTTCGTCCTTTTGCCGCAGCCGCTGGTCGCGACCGCGCTGGGCGCCCTCCTGCTGGCGCTGGTCTTCGGCTTCGCGGCGACCTATCGTGCCCTGGGGCGGCGCGCCGCCGTGGTCCTGCGCAATGACTAGGCCGCATGGCGGCAGACCGGAATCACATAAAATCAGCAGCTTAACACCCCATTGGCGACTCCGAATCGTTGGCTTAACCACCGAAAGGTGTTGATTTGGGCCCTCCGAACCCCGATATTACGGGCAACCAGTCCCACAGTGAACAAACGAGGTTTTACCCATGGCAACAGGACCCGTCCGCAGGCAGATGAGCGTCGATCAAGCCTATTCGGCCGAGATCGATGTCGGCCTGCGCAAATACATGATTGGCGTCTACAACTACATGTGCATCGCGATGGTGATGACCGGCCTGACAGCCTACGCGGTCTCGCTCAACGCCGCCTGGATGGAGACGATCTATAACACGCCCTTGAAGTGGGTCGTGATGCTGGCGCCGCTTGGCATGGTCTTCTTCCTGGCCGCGCGGATTCACTCCCTGCGCGCCAGCACCGCCCAGGCGATGTTCTGGCTCTACGCCGTGCTGGTCGGCCTGTCGCTCTCCTTCATTTTCGTGGTCTACACGCCGGTGTCGATCACCCGGGTGTTCTTCATCACCGCGATCGCCTTCGGCGGCATGTCGCTGCTGGGCTATACCACCAAGAAGAACCTGTCCGGCATGGGCACCTTCTTGATGATGGCCCTGATCGGCCTGATCGTCGCCATGGTGGTGAATATCTTCTTGCAGTCCACCATGATGCACTTCGTGATCTCGATCGGCGGCGTCCTGCTCTTCGCCGCCCTGACGGCTTACGACACCCAGCAGATCAAGCTGATGTACAACGAGACCGACAGTGGCGAGATCGCGCAGAAAAAATCGATCATGGGCGCGCTGAAGCTCTATCTCGATTTCCTCAACATGTTCATGTTCCTGCTCGCCCTCTTCGGCGGCCGCGAATAGAACGACCCGTCCCTTCGGGGTGAGACAGGCCCGGGCGTCAAGCCCGGGCCTTTTCTTTTGCACTGGCTGCTTGCTAGAGCACTTCTTTGTTACACGGAAGTGCTCTAGCCTGCCGATCTCAATCTGGGAGAAACAACCATGCTGAATCCCAAGGGCCGCGTCGTCATGGTCTCGGGCGCCAACCGGGGCATCGGCCTGGCGGTGGCCGAACACCTACAGGGGCGCGGCCACGATCTCAGTCTCGGGATGCGCGACCCGGCGGCGCTCGGCGAGCGCTTCGGTGCGGCGGCCCTGGTCCAGGCCTATGACGCCGAAGACCGCCAGGCTGCCAAGGACTGGGTCAATGCCACGCTCGACCGGTTCGGCCGGATCGATGCCCTGGTCAACAACGCCGGCATTTTCGCCGCCAGCGCCATCGACGACCCGGAGGAAGACGAGGCGGCCATCGATGCCATGTGGCGGGTCAACGTGAAGGGACCGCTGCGTTTGATGCGCGCCGCCTGGCCGGCGCTCGCGGCGGCCGGCAGCGGGCGCATCGTCAACCTGGCCTCGCTGTCGGGCAAGCGGGTCGCCAACGCCAACGTGGGCTACGCCCTTTCCAAGCACGCGGTCATGGCCCTGACCCACAGTGCGCGGCTGACCGGCTGGGAGGCCGGCATCCGCGCCTCCGCCGTCTGCCCCGGTTTCGTGAACACCGATATGGCCCACGGCGTCACTCAGGAGGTGCCAAGCGAGACCATGACCCAGCCCGAGGATATCGCCGCCCTGGTCGCGACCCTGATCGCCCTGCCCAACAGCGCCGCGGTTCCCGAGGTCACGGTCAACTGGCGCTACGAAGGGGTCTACTGACGTCCTTCGCGATCCACGAAGCGCGTCAATCCAGGGCGTCGCGCAGCGCCTTGGCCAGGCGTTCCATCTGAAAGGGCTTGTTCAGCAGCACCCGGTCCGAGCCCAGGAAGCCGTTGCGCCGGGCCGCCTCGGTCGGGTAGCCCGACATGAAGATGATCGGCAAGCTGGCATGGGACTGGCGCAGTTCGCCGGCGAACTCGGGGCCGCTCATGCCGCCCGGCAGCACCACGTCCGACAAGACCAGATCGATCCTTTCGGCGCTGTTCAGGATGTCGCGGGCGCTCGCGGCGTCGGCCGCCTCGTACACGCGGTAGGCCATGCGCGTCAGTGTCTGGCTGGCCATGGACCGGACATCGTCGTCGTCTTCGATCACCAGAATCGTCTCGCCACGCCCCCCGGGCGTGCTGGCCTTCGGCACATCCTCCTTGGCTTGAGGATTCACGTCAGAGGGCAAAAGATAGAGCTTCACCGTCGTGCCCTGACCCTCTTCGCTGTAAATCGTCACGTGCCCACCCGACTGCTTGGCAAAGCCGTAGACCATGGAGAGGCCCAGGCCGCTGCCCTGGCCCACCTCCTTGGTGGTGAAGAAGGGCTCAAAGGCATGCGCCTTGACCTCGGCCGACATGCCGCTGCCGGTGTCGCTCACGGCCAGGACCACGTAGTCGCCGGCAATGGCCTCCGGATTGCGGGCCACATAGTCTTCGTCCAGATAGGCGTTGTCGCACTCGATGGTCAGCTTGCCGCCATCGGGCATGGCGTCGCGGGCATTGATCGCCAGGTTCAGAAGCGCGTTCTCGATCTGGCCCGGATCGGCCATCACCAGCGCGAGTCCCTCCCGCGCGACGGTTTCGATTTCGATGGTCTCGCGCAGGGTCCTCTGAAGCAGATCCGTCATGCTGGCGACCAGCGCCGGCAAGTCCGTGGGCTTGGGCTGCAGGGTTTGCTGTCGGGAGAAGGCCAAAAGCCGTTGGGTCAATTCCGCACCCCTTCTCGAGGCGCGAGTGATCGCCTGGACCAGGGGGCTGGTGCGACCGACCTCTTCGCTCAACAATTCGGCGTTGCCCTGGACCACCGCCAGCAGATTGTTGAAGTCATGGGCCACGCCGCCGGTCAACTGGCCCACGGCTTCCATCTTCTGGGCTTGCCGGAGCTCCTTCTCCGCCCGCCGAAAGTCGGTGACATCGTTCATGATCCCACCGACGCCGACGATTTGGCGTTGATCGTCGAGCAGCGGGAATTTGACCGTGTGGATCGTTCGGACCCGATCGCCGAAGGGGATCTCCAATTCTTCGTCCAGCACTTCGCCGGTCTCGCGCACCATACGATCCTGCCGCATGAAAATCGCCGCGCGGTCGTCCTGGAAGATATCCTGGTTGGTCCGACCAAGGACGTCGTCTTCGCTCAGGCTCATTTTTGTCATCCAGGCCCGATTGACCAGGATGTAGTGACCGCCCTCGTCCTGGACAAAGGTTTCCGAGGGCGAATTGGCGATCAGAGCCCGAATCAGGGCATCGGTCTTTTGTAGCTCCTGCTCGGCCCGTTTCCGACCCTCGACGTTGCTCTCCAGGCTTGTGGCCATGCGGTTGAAGGCATCCGTCAGCCCGCCGATCTCGTCGCCGCTCTCCAATTCCACTCGGGCCGACAGATCGCCCCTGCCAAGCTGGTCCGCCGCCTTGGACAGGGCCGACAACTGGGTGCCGAAGCCGCGCGACACCCAGTAGCCAACCAGAAAGATCATCGCCAGGACGGCAAGAATGATGAGAATGGCGGTGTTGAAGCCATTGTTGAACACCTTGTCGGTCTTGCTGGCGACCACGGAGGTCGCCTCCTCCAACACCGCCAGAAGATCATCCTCCGCCGCTTCGAGGACTTCGAGCTCGGCCAGAAACTCATGGGCCAGATCGATCGTGCGGCGGCCGGTTTCCAGCATGCGGCGAGCGAGCGGAGGATAGACGCCTCGCGGTTCCGCGTCCTGCTCGCGGACCTTGAGGACCTCTTCGAGCAGTCCCTCGATCTCCTCGATCTCGCGGTGCGTGGATTCGTTGGGCATCAGTACGTACTCGCGAAGCTCGGAGAGGTACTCTTGAGCCAACTCGTCCAGACCGGGTGACAGGTCCACCTGCGCCGCCCCGGCGTCCCCGGCAGCTTGGTCATCGGATGCCATCTCCAGGGCGATCTCGAGCTCTTCCATGGCCACGAATTGATCGAGCAAACGGCCCCGCAGGGCGACCGTCGCATCGCCTTGGCGCACCAAAGTTCGCACGGCAAGGTCGATGGCCTCCACGAAGGGAGCTTCGCTGGACTCCAGGGGGGCCAAGGTTCCGAAAACGCCCTGTTGGGCGCCGATTTCCTGCTTCAGCTCGTCGACTTCGCCTTGGGTCTCCTCGCTCGGCACGAGCATGAATTCGCGGTACTCGCTCAAAAGCTCGAGTGACGTGCTTCTTATGCCTTCAAGGGCACGTTCTTCCGGCAACGAATCCTCGGTGATCTCATCATAGATCCCGACAAAGACGTAAAGAATGCCCGCGCCGCCCAGAATCTCGACCAGAAACAGGGGCAAAATGAGCTTGCGGCGGATTGACCAGTTCCGGAAGAATCTCATGCAAAATAGTTCCTTGCGTTTCGGCCATCCTGGAGCCGATGCATCGGGGTATAGTTAATTTTCCTTGCCATATCGTTGAGAACAAGGCGACCAATCGCCAAATTTAGATAACTAACCCAGTTTGCAAGAAGGGGCTTGCGCATCGGCGTTCCTTGCCGCGGTCGGGATTGTGTCATGGACCCTTGGCAAGCGTGACCGCGCCTGAGCGTCCAACGGTCATTCTATGTGGCTGTTGGCGTTAACCGGCGACCAGCGGCGCCAGGGTCTCCGCGCAGGTCAGGCTGTAGGTCGGGTCGAAGCCGTCTTCGATATCCCAACTGGCCGACAGCCCCGCGTGGGCGAAGGCAAAGCGCAAAACCCGCCGGGTGTCGAGGCCTAAATGCCGCGCATAGAAATCCCCAAGCCGTTCCATGCGCGCTTGACTGTGGACCAGGTCGCCATGGGGCGAGGGATTGCACAGTAGATTGGCGACATCGTAAGCCCGCTCGCCGAGCAGCGCTTTCGGATCGATGGCCAGCCATCCGCGCGCGCCGCCATCCAGGACATTGCGGTGATGCAGGTCGCCATGCAACGGAACGCAGTCAAGCGGATCGGCCAACAGGTCGCGGGCCACGGCGGCGCATCGGGGCAGAAGGGCGTGCCTGTCCCGGCAATGAAAGAGCGCCGAGAACTGCTCGGCCAAGGGGGTCAGGGACCCTGGCGCCGGACGACCGGCATCGCGGTGCAACACCGCCAGCGCATCGGCCAGCACCGCGGCGGCCTCGTCATCCTGGCCCGAGGTCGCCATGGCCAGGAGCGAGCGCGGGCCGCTGGCGCGCTCCACCAGATGCGCATCGGCATCGGCTGCGAACAGGCGCACCGCGCCCCGGCCGTCGTAGTGGCGCAGCAGGTCCGACGCGTTGTGTTCGTCGCTGGTCGGCTTGAGGAGCTTGAGCATCGCCGCGCCCTGGCCGCACTGCACCGGCTGGATCCAGCTCGACGGCGTCTCGAAGCCGGCGCCATCGCGGCTGAGCGACCAGCGGTTCAGGTAGTGGTCGATGGCGGCGTCGTTCACAACGGCTCCTCCCTGGCGCGACCTCACGGTACCGACGGGCTTGTGCGCGCGGGCAGGTAAAAGAATCACCGGTGCGCCGACTTTACAAGACAGTCCGACCCTGTGCAGTCCGCGCCCTGTGCGCCGCCGTTTCGGGGCCGGCGCCTCGAATCTCTTCTCCCGCTTGACAAGTCCTTCGCGACCCGGACCCTGACATCCTTCGATAGTGACCATGCCTAGCCGACAGGAGGACCCACCGCGTGGCCTACACTCCCGATCACGATGCCCCCTGGGAACGCGTCGCGCCGGCCGCGGCCGGGTTCGAGGCGGGGCGCCTGGCCGAGGCGGTCCAGTTCGCCGAGACCCACGAGACGCCCTGGCCGCGCGACCTCGACGCGGCCGGTGTCCTGCCGGGCCTGACCGCCGACGAAAAGCCGCCCTGGAACGAGGTGCTGGGGCCCCTGGCACCGCGCGGCGGGCCCAACGGTCTGATTCTCCAGGGTGGGCGCATCGCCGCGGCCTGGGGCGATGTCGGGCGCGCCGACATGACCTTTTCCATCGCCAAGTCATACCTTGCCCTGCTCGCCGGCCTGGCCCTGGGCGACGGGCTGATCGGCGATCTCGACGACACCCTGGCCGACAGCATCGATGGCGAGCTCTTCGCCGCGGCGCAGAACCGTACCATCACCTGGCGCCACCTGCTGACCCAGACCAGCGAGTGGGAGGGGACGCTGTGGGACAAGCCCGACCTGATCGACCGCAACCGGCAGGTCGGCGCGGGCAGCGACAACGCCCGCAAGGGCGAGCACCGCGAGCTGCAAGCACCGGGCACTTTCTGGGAGTACAACGACGTGCGGGTCAACCTGCTGTCCCTGGCGTTGCTGCGGGTCTTTCGCCAGCCCCTGCCCGCCCTGCTGAAGGCGCGGATCATGGACCCGGTTGGCGCCTCCAGCGGCTGGACCTGGCACGGCTACCGCAACTCTGCCGTCAAGATCGACGGCGAGACCATGGTCTCGGTGCCCGGCGGTTCGCACTGGGGCGGCGGCCTGCAGATCTCGAGCCTCGATCATGCCCGCTTCGGCCTGCTGGTGGCGCGCGACGGCCAGTGGGGCGAAAAGCGGCTCTTGCCGGAGGGCTGGTGCGCGGCGCTGCGCGAGCCCTGTCCGCTCAAGCCCGGCTACGGCCTGCTCTGGTGGCTGAACGGCAACCGGGAGGAATGGCCCTCGGGGCCGGAGACCGCCTACGCCGCGGTCGGCGCCGGCGCCAACATCGTCTGGATCGCACCCGACCCGGACCTGGTCCTGGTCGCCCGCTGGATCGACCCGGCCGCGGTCGACGGCCTGATCGGGCGGGTCATGGCGGCACGGCTTTAGCTATCGCCACCTGCGCCGCGGAAACCGCCCTCTGGAAAACCGTGACGAAGCGGCTTGCGGCGTCCTAGACTTCGCCGCAATCGGCAATCGGAACGCGGAGGGAGATCCATGAGCGCGACACAATATCCGGACTGGGAAGAGTTCATGCGGTCGAGCTTTGCCGCCGGCAAGGACTTCCCGATGATCGCCCCCGAGACGCCCAGCTTCATGTGCCTGCCGCACGTCACCACGGCAGCCGAGCTCGAGGGCTGCGACGCGGTGATCATCGGCGCGCCCTACGTGGCCACCACCAGCGACAAGTACGCCGGGGTCAGCAAGCACGAGTGGGTCGCCGGTCCCCAGCGGGTGCGCCAGCAATCGGCGCGCTACCGCTCGGGCTATATCCAGGACTTCGACCTCGACGTTTTCGAGCACCTGAAGATCGTCGACTATGGCGACGCCCAATTCGCGCCGGAGCTGAACGAAGACCAGTCGCCGGAGATGATCCTCGCCGCCCAGGCCGTGGTCGAGGGGCTCTGCAACGATGCCATCGAGGCTGGTGCCGTGCCCATCGTGATCGGCCAGAACTCGCCCATGGGGTCCTTTGCCATCGCCAAGTCCGTGTCCGAGCAAACCGCCGGCGCGGTCGGCTGCATCAGCCTCGACACCCACTGGGACGCCGCCCATCTGGACAAGATGACCGGCGACCCGCGGATCGCCGGCAGCGCCAGCTGGAAGCACAAGATGTACGAGTTCCTCGACAACATGCACCCGCGCCACCTGGTCGAGATCGGCGAGCGCGGCATGCTGGAATACAAGGAGATCGTGCGGCGCTACCTGAACGACGGCGCCCGCTTCATTCCGGCCTGGGAGGTGCGCTCGGGCCTCGGCATCGAGGGGGTGGTGAAGGAACTGGACCAGGCCTACGACGGCACCGAGGGGGTCTACGTTCATTTCGACATGGACGTGCTGGGCGGCGCCGGGGCGGCCTCGGGCGACATCCTGGGCGAGCTGGCCGAGCCGATCGGCCTGACCGACTACGAGGTCATCCGCATCGCCCACGAGATCGGCCGGCGCGGCCTTTCGGGCATGTCCTTCATCTGCATCCCGCCGGGCTCGGCGGTGGCCTACCGCACCATCGTCTATGTCATCATGTACCTGCTGGCCGGCCTGGCCCTGCGCAAGATCGGCCGGTGAAGGTGGTGGCGACGAGCGGCAAGGCCGGGCGCATCGAGCGGCGCGAGCGCTACATCGCCGGCTGGTACGAGATGGATCTGGAAAAGCTGCTCTCGGCGACCGCGCCGACCTTCGTCTTCGAGGACCCGGCGGAGCCCGCCCCGGTCACCCGGGCGATGCTGGCGGACTACATGGCGCGCTGGCAGGCGCGCGCCGGCGGCCACAACGACTGGATCCTCAGCCACGAGGTCCGCGAGGACAGGGACGGCATCCTGACCGACTGGGAGTGGTGGGAGCTGGTCGGCAGCGGGCTCAGCGGCGCCGCCCTGGTGACGACCGGCGACCAGGGCGTCACCCTGGAGCGCATCACCTACTTCACGCAGCCGCCGGGGTGACCCGCGCCAAAAAAAGGGGACTGTCCCCTTTTTAGTTTAGCAATGAAAACAACGGTTGACCGGCGCCAGACTCAGATGCAGCGGCCGCCGTCGACCTCCAGGCAGACGCCGGTCAAAAAGGCCGCCTCCGCGCTGGCCAGGTAGAGCGCCGCCTGGGCGATGTCCTGGGGGGTCGAGAAGCGGCCGATCGGGATGGTCGCCTCGAAGGCGGCGCGGTTCTCCGGCGTGTCGGCCTTGCCCATGAAGGTCTCGGTCAGGCCGGTCTCGCCGATCACCGGGCAGAGCGCGTTGACCCGGATATTCTCCGGCGCCAGCTCGACGGCGAGCGACTTGGTCAGGATGTTCACCGCGCCCTTGGAGGCGTTGTAGACCGCCAGGCCCGGGCGCGGCCGCAGCGCCGCGGTCGAGGAGGTGTTGACGATGACCCCGCCGCCGCGCGCCCTGAGCGCCGGCAGGGCCTCTTGGGTGCCGATGTAGAGCGCCTTCACGTTGATCGCGAAGATGCGGTCGAACTCGTCGTCCTCGACCTCGCCGAAGGGCTTGTTGCGGTGGGCGATGCCGGCGTTCTGCACCAGGATGTCGAGCCCGCCGAAGGTCTCCACCGCGGCGGCGATCATGGCCCGGGTCTCGGCCCGGTCGGCGACGTCGGCCGAGACCGCCCGGGCCCGGCCGCCGGCCTCGGCGATTTCCCGGGCCACGACCTCGGCCTTCTGGCCGGCGACGTCGGCCAGCACCACGGCGGCGCCCTCGGCGGCATAGAGCTTGGCGATGCCCTCGCCAAAGCCCGAGGCCGCGCCGGTCACCACCGCCACCTTGTCAGCCAGTCTCATGGTCCGTTTCTCCTCGGTTCTCGTGGTTCGGCTCGACCGCATGAGTTCGTCCCTGGGCGGGCGAAGGACCGGCGCGGCAGGATCGGCCAAGTCCGCGTCTGGGGTCGAGCACCCCCCTCACCTCGATCCTCTCCCCCAAAGGAGGCGGAGAGGAAGAGCGGAAAAATGTGGCGTGTCCGGCCCCACCCTCACGCCTCGGGGCTGCGCATCAGGTAGTCGTAGGCCGACAGCAGGTGCATGCGCAGGACGTGGAAGAAATCCTCCAGGTCGACGTGCTCCTCGCCGGTGCCCATGCCGTGGGGGAAGGGGCCGTAGACATAGGCCGGAACGTTGTGATAGCGCCACAGCCGGGCGTCGGTGCCGCCCAGGCTGACCACCGGGGTCGGCTTGTAGCCGCGCTCGGCCTCGACGTTGTCGCGCAGGATCTCCATCATCTCGCCGTAGGGGTCGCAGTAGGACGGCGGCTGGTAGTTGATCTCCTCCAGCGTCGCCTCGGGATAGCCCGCCAGGATCTTTTCGATCTCCGGCATCAGGTCCTCGCGGGCCACCCCGACCGGCAGGCGCAGGTCGGCCTCGAAACTGCACTCGAAGGGCACCATATTGACCTTCAGCCCGCCCTGTATGACGCCGATGTTGAGGGTCACCTTGGGCACGATCCCGGCGGCACCCTCGCCCATGGCGACATCGAGCGCCTGGGCCGACTCGCCGTGGGCGCGCATCAGGTTGTCGGGCAGGGTGACCGGAAAATCCTCGATCCGGGCCAGATCGTCGATCAGGTGGGCCGCGATGCGGCTGGCGCTTCCGCTGGCGTGGGTGTAGGCGCCGTGAGCGCCCTTGGTGCGCACCGTGAACTTCAGCCACAGCGGCCCCTTCTCGCCGTAACGGATGGTGTAGGGGCTCGAGGGTTCGCCGTTCAGCAGGCAGTCGCCGTGGACCTCCGGGTGATGCTCCATCAGGTAGCGCGCGCCCCAGGGGCCGAAGGTCTCCTCGTCGGAGACCGCGGTCAGGGTCAGGCGGCCCTTCAGCCGGTCCTTGATGCGGTGGAGGAATGCGTAGGTCCAGATCGAGCTGGTGGTGCCCGGCTTCATGTCGCAGGCGCCGCGGCCGTAGAGCTTGCCGTCGTCGATCTCGCCGCCCCAGGGATCGTGGCGCCAGCCCTCCGCGGCCGGATCGGAGTGGACCGGAAAGCAGTCGATGTGACCGTTCATAACCAGATGGCGGCCCGGCGCACCGCCCTCGAAGCTGCCGACCACGTTGGCCATGGTGGGCTGCGGGTCGATGATCCGGTAGGGGCAGCCCTGGGCGTCGAGGAAGCGCTTGATGTGGGCCACGGCCTGGGTCGTGTCGCCCGGCGGGTTGGGGCTCTTGGCGCGCACGAAGTCCTGCAGGAAGGTGATGATCTGATCCTTTTCGGCCTCGACCCAGCCCAGCAGATCGTCGCGGTCGCTCATCGCTTTGCTCCTTCTTCCATGAGGATGGCCGCATCCGCGCCCAGGTCCCAGAACAGCCCGACCATGATCGTCAGGCCCTCGCGCACCACCGGGGCCAGCAGGTGTTCGTTGGGCGCGTGCTGCGAACAGCCGGGGTAGGAATGGGGCACCCAGATGGTCGGCAGGCCCAGGGTGCGGGCGAAGACCTCGTTGGGCAGCGAACCGCCGAGGTTGGGCAGAACGGTGGTGGCCTGGCCGGTGGTGCGGGCCAGGGACGCGGCGGCCCACTGGACCAGGGGATGGTCCGGCAGCAGGCGGGTGGCGCGCATCGGGGTCTGGTCCGACTGGCGGATCTCCACGGCGGCAAAGCCGGCCTGATCCAGGTGCCGCCGCAAGGCCGGCAACAGATCCTCGTGGTCGAGGTCGGCGGTGGTCCGCAGCCCGCAGTGCGCCCGGGCGAAAGGCGGAATGGCGTTGGCCGGCCGTTCGGGATCGCCGGTGATGCAGGCCAGCACCTCGAAGGAGGGCCAGGCATAGACCTTCTCGGCCAGGGACAGGCCGGGCTCGCCCCAGTCCGGATCGATCCGCGGTTCGCCGCTGGGGTCGTCCCGAGGCTCGACCGTGGCCAGGGCGTCGCGGATCGAGGCCGGCACGCCCTCCGGCCGCCAGCCCTCGACCAGGATGCGGCCTCTGGCATCGACCATGGCGGCCAGGGCATTGGCCAGGACCGTGCCGGGGCTGGCCAGCAGGCCGCCCCAGTTGCCCGAGTGATGCCCGCCCTGGCGCAGATCCACCACAAGGTCGAAGTTCAGCGCCCCGCGGGAGCCGAGAAAGAGGGTCGGCCGCTCGGCGGTCAGGCGCGGCCCGTCCGAGGCGATCAAAAGGTCGGCGGCCAGAAGGTCCCGCTCGGCCTCGGCCACCTCGGCCAGTCCCGGCGAGCCGATTTCCTCGCCGGTCTCATAGAGCGCCTTGACCGAGAAACCCAGATGACCGCGTACCGCCAGCACGGTCTGGAGCGCCGCCAGGTTGATCGAGTGCTGGCCCTTGTTGTCGGCCGTGCCGCGGCCATAGAGCCGGTCGCCCTCGGGCGTCAGCTTCCAGGGCGAGAGCCCCTCGCGCCAAGCCGCGTCCATGCCCGGCACCACGTCGCCATGGCCGTAAGTCAGAACCGTCAGCGGCGCGTCGGGCTCGATCCGCTCGGCGTAGAGAAAAGGGGCCTTGGGCGCCACCGGATTCTCGATGACCCGGCAGGAAAAACCCATGGCGACGAGGTCGGGCTGGAGGCTCTCCAGCAGATAACCGCGCAGGCGCGGCCCGGCATCGGGCTCGGGGCTGGCGCTCTCGTGGGAGATACGACCGGCCAGGGTCGCCAGAAAGGCGCCCCCGTCGAACAATCGGCCGACTTCGGCTATGGCGGTCTCGCGGGTCATGGCGCCATCCTGCCCGAAAGCGCGGGGCGATCAAGGGGCGGCGGAAAAAGCCGAGGCAGGGCCCCTTGACGCGAGGACCCGGTCTGCCGAGACTCCGGCATCCGATCGACGAATGCGAGGCCGCCATCATGCTGACCCAGACCCAGATCGAAGACTTCCGGCGCGACGGCTATCTGATTGCCGAGAAGGCTGTCACGGCAGATGAACTGGCCGCACTGCGTGCCGATATCGCCGGCTGGGTCGAGGAGAGCCGGGGCCACGACGCACCCTTCGGCGAGCCGACCATCGACGGGCGGCCGCGCCACGACCTGGGGCCGGACCACAGCGCCGAACACCCGGCGCTGCGCCGGATCAACAACCCCTCCGATGTCTCCGCGGCCTTCGCCGCGGTGATGGAGAATGCCGGCATGGTCGACATGGTGGCGGACCTGGTCGGACCCGACGTGAAGTTCCACCACTGCAAGGTCAACCTGAAGCTTCCGGGCACCAACACCGAGGTGCTGTACCATCAGGACTTCGCCTACACCCCGCACAGCAACGACGATATCGTCACCGCGCTCTTGATGCTGGACGACATGACCGAAGAGAACGGCTGTCTCATGGTGGTACCGGGCTCGCACAAGGGGCCGGTCCACAGCCTCTTTCAGGAGGGGCGTTTCACCGGTTTCATCGAGGCGGCCACGGTGGCCGAGCTGAAGCGCGACGAGGTGGCGATCACCGGCAAGGCCGGCAGCGTGTGTCTGATGCACACCCGCCTGGCGCATGGCTCGGCGGCCAATCTCTCCGGCACGCCGCGCGGTCTTTACATCTGCGTCTACACCGCGGCCGACGCCGTTCCCCTGGCGGTGAACCCCATGCCCAATCCCAACGAGGGCAAGGTCGTGCGCGGCCAGCCCGCGCGCAGTGCGCGCCTCATGGAAGGCCTGGTCGAGCTGCCCCAGCAGCCCAAGCGGGCCTCCTTCTTCGCCGTCCAGGAAGAGGCTGCGGGGTGAACCCTGCCGGGATGACGATGGCCCGAACGCCGGCGAGGTCTCCGTGCAAGGAACCGCGGCGGAAAGGCTAACGCGTGACCGGCGACTTCGACTTCCGAAGCAGAGTGAACGACATGGCCTGGCCGGCGGTGCCCGGGCGCGAGGGCGCCGCCCTGGGTCCGATCCTGTTGCAGCTCGAGCAGAGCCAATGGTGGCCCGCCAAGCGTCTGCAACAGATGCAGTTCCGCCAGATTACCCAGCTCTGTCGCTTCGCGGTCCGCCGGGTGCCCTTCTACCGTGAACGCCTCGCCGCGCACGGCTGGCGTCCGGGAGGGCCCATGACCCCCGCGCTGTGGCGCGAACTGCCCATTCTGACCCGCGACGAGATCCAGCAGGCAGGCGAACTCTTGCATGGCACAGACCTGCCGGAGACCCATGGGGCGGTCGCGCGCAGCGTGACCTCGGGCACCAGCGGCAAACCGATCGCCTGTCTGGCCAGCGCATTGGTCGGGACCTTCTGGCGCGCCTTCACACTTCGCGATCACTTCTGGCATCGCCGCAACATCAGCGCCAAGCTCGCCGCCCTGCGCAGCGGCGATGAGGGCCACGCGCCCTATCCCGACGGCCACAAGCAACGCACCTGGGGTGGCGCTTTTGAGGGTCTGCTGCGGTCCGGACCGTCGGTCGCCCTCAACATCCATTGCAGTCCCGAGGAAAAGATCGAGTGGTTGCAGCGCCAGGCACCTAGCTACCTGATCGCCTTCCCCTCGGTGGTCGAAGAACTGGCCCTTGTCTGTCTCGAGAAGAACATTGCGCTGCCAAGCTTGAAGGGCGTGACCACGGTCTCCGAGAATCTGACATCGGCAACCCGGGCGCTTTGCCGACAGGCCTGGGACATCGCCGTGACCGACATCTATTCGGCGCGCGAGACTGGCTACCTGGCCCTGCAATGCCCCGAGACCGAGTGCTACCATCTTCAGTCGGAGAGCGCGCTCATCGAAGTCTTGCGGGCAGACGACCGCCCCTGCGCGCCGGGCGAGACCGGACGCGTCATCATCACGCCGCTGCACAACTTCGCCATGCCGCTCCTGCGTTACGATCTGGGTGACGAGGCCGAGGTCGGCGCCCCCTGTTCTTGTGGCCGTGGCTTGCCCGTGCTCACCAGAATCCTCGGCCGCCAGCGCGACCGCATCCGCCTGCCCGGTGGCGGGACCCGCTGGTCGAACCAGAGCCATGCCGACGTGCAGCGGCTGCAGGCTCTGGCGCCGCTGCGACGCTATCAGCTCGTGCAGACCTCGCTGGAGGAAGCGGAGGTCCGACTGGTCGCCGCGCGCGAGCTGGATCCGGGCGAAGAGGAGATAGTGAAAAGCGTGGCCAGAAACATCCTGGGCCACCCCTTCGCGATTCGGATCACCTACTTTGACGAGATTCCCCGCAATCCCTCGGGCAAGTTTCAGCCCTTCGTGCAGGCGATGGACCAAGGGTCTGGGCAATGACCGATGGCCTCAACTTCCATAGCAGCCTGGACGACATCGTCTGGCCGGCCATTCCCCGACCGGACGGCGCCCTCGTCGCCACCCTTCTGTTGCAGCTCGAGCAGAGCCAGTGGTGGCCTCCCGCCCGCCTGCGGCAAATGCAGTACCGCCAGCTCAGCCAGCTCTGCCGCTATGCGGTTCGCCAGGTCCCTTTCTACCGCGAGCGTTTGGCGACGCTCGGCTGGCGCCCCGGCCAATCCATGACGCCCGACATCTGGCGTGAGGTTCCGTTGCTCACCCGCGACGACGTCCAGACCTTTCGCGACCAGCTCAGGGGCGAGACCCTGCCAAGGGCGCATGGCGGCGTGGCCGAGTCCACGACATCGGGGTCCAGCGGCAAGGCCATCACCTTCTACAGCAGCGCTCTGGCCAAACTGTTTTGGGACGCCTTTACCTTGCGCGACCATTTCTGGCATCGCCGCGATATCAGCAAGCCACTGGCGGCGCTGCGCCATAGCGACAAAGACTTCGCACCCTATCCGCGGGGTATCCGGGGGCGCTCCTGGAGCTCTGCATTCGACAAGCTGTTGCGCTCCGGCCCGGCGGTCGCGGTCAACCTCCATTGCAGCCCGGAGGAACACACCGAATGGCTGACGCGCACCAAAGCCGGCTATCTGATCGCCTTTCCCAGCGTTGTGGACCACCTGGCCCGCCATTGCCTGAAAAACCGGATCGCTCTCCCGGACCTGAGGGGCATCATCACCCTCTCCGAGGTGCTGGAGACAACCACCCGCGAACTCTGCCAGGAGGCCTGGGGCGTCGCGGTCACCGATATCTATTCAGCGCGCGAGACCGGCTACCTCGCGCTGCAGTGCCCGGAATGCGAAAACTACCACATTCAAGCGGAGAGTGCCCTGGTCGAGATCCTGCGCGCCGACGGGACGCCCTGCGAAGCGGGCGAGACCGGCCGCGTCGTGGTGACGCCGTTGCACAACTTCGCCATGCCGCTTCTGCGCTACGACCTGGGCGACGAAGCGCAGGTCGGCCCACCCTGCCCCTGCGGCCGCGGCCTTCCAGTACTGACTAGGATCGTCGGGCGCGAGTTCCACCGCATCTACCTGCCCGACGGCCGAACCCGCCTCGCCACCATGGGATCGGATAACCGCAAGAAACTGCTCGCCATAGATGCGCTCAAACAGTTCCAACTGATCCAGACCTCGTTGCACAGCGCGGAGGTTCGCGTCTCGACCAGCGCGGCCCTGACGTCCGAAAACGAAGAGACCCTGCGCCAGGTCGCCTGGAGCATCCTCTCCTATCCCCTGGAGCTGACGATCACCTGTCACGACGAGATCCCGCGCGACGCCTCGGGCAAGTTCCAAATCTTCGTCCAGAAGTACAATCCGCCGGCCTGAAACATCCCATAGATAAGGCCGCTGCGGGCTTGCCTGGGCGAGCCCGGCGCGCAAAGCTGCGCCGACCTAAATTCGGGTCGGACCAACAAGAAACCAACGGGGAGAGGTCATGCGCGTCGCCATTGCCGGATTTCAACACGAGACCAACACCTTCGCCCCGATTCAGGCTGGGCTCGAGGCCTTCTTGGAAGCCGGCGCCTGGCCCGGGCTGACCCGCTGGACGGCGGTCCTGACCGACTTCCCGAGCCGCAACATTCCCATCGGCGGATTCATCGAGGCCGGGCGTGGGCGCGACTGGACCCTGGTGCCGATCCTCTGGTGCTCAGCCGAGCCGGCGGCCCACGTGACCGACCAGGCCTTCGAGGTGATCAGCGCCATGCTGCTGGAAGGGCTGCGCGACGCGGCGCCCTATGACGCGGTCTACCTCGATCTGCACGGCGCCATGGTGACCGAAAGCTATGAGGACGGCGAGGGCGAGTTGCTGCGCCGGGTGCGGGCCCTGGTCGGCCCCGCGCTGCCAATCGTTGTCAGCCTCGACCTGCACGCCAACGTAACCGAACAGATGGTCGCCGCCAGCGATGCCCTGGCGATCTTCCGCACCTACCCGCACCTGGACATGGCCGAGACCGGCCGGCATGCCGCCGACCTCCTGGCCCGGATTTTCACCGAGGGCAAACCGGCGAAGGCGCTGCGCAAGGCCTCCTTCCTGACCCCGCTCCAGGCCCAGTACACCGAGATGGCCCCCAACGATGCGCTCTACGGCATGCTGGAACAGCAGGGACCGGCGGTCTGGCGCTGCGACCTGGCCGCCGGCTTTCCGCCCGCCGACATTCGCGAGTGCGGCCCGGCGGTGGTTGCCTACGGCAGAGATCAGGCCGCCGCCGACGCCGCCGCCGAGGCCGTCATGGCCGCCTTCGAGGCGGCGGAGGACATCTTTGAAACCGCGCTGCACACGCCCGAGGCGGGGGTGCGCCAGGCGATGGAATCCAACGCCAGAAAACCCTACGTGCTGGCCGACGTTCAGGATAATCCCGGTGCCGGCGCCACCTCGGACAGCACCGGCCTGCTGCGCGCCATGGTGGCGGCTGGCGCGGAGGGTGCATACCTCGCCATGCTGCATGACCCGGCCGTGGCCGCCCAGGCCCACGAGGCCGGCGAGGGTGGTATCTTCTCCGCCGCCCTGGGCGGCAAGATGGGCGGGCCTGGCGACGGCCCCTTCGAAGGCCGTTTCCGGGTCGAGGCCCTGAGCGACGGGGTCTTCGATTTTACCGGCGAGATGTACAGCGGCTCGACCGCCGCGCTGGGCGCCACCGCACTGCTGCGGGTGGTCAATGAAGATGGCAAGGGCGATGTCCGGGTCGTGGTCGGCAGCCATCGCTGCCAGTGCCTGGACCAGGCGGTCTTCACCCACCTCGGCGTCGACCTGACGGCGGCGCGTATCGTCGCGGTGAAGAGCACCGTCCACTTCCGCGCCGACTTCGAGCCCATCGCCGAGGTGGTCCTGCCGGTGATCGCCGCGGGCGCGCACCCCTGCCGCCTCAACGAACTCGCCTACCGGAAACTGCGCGCCGGCCTGCGTCTGGGGCCGCGCGGGCCCGTGCATGGGGGTTAGGGGATCGCGTCATGAAACTCGTCATCGCCATGATGCAGCACGAGACCAACACCTTCTCGGCCATCCCGACCCCCTACAAGGCCTTTGCCGGCGGCACCGGCCTGGCCGAACCGCCCCTCGGCGAGGCCGCCATCGCGGCCTACGGCGGCACCAACTTCGCCTTTGCCGCCTTCCTCGATCAGGCCCGCGCGCGCGGCGCCGAGGTCGTGGTGCCGATCGCCGCCAATGCCGAGCCCAGCGGACCGGTGGCCGATGAAGCCTTCGAGGCGATCGCGACTCGGATTTGCGAGGCGGTGACCGCCGGCTGCGACGCGGTGCTCTTGGACCTGCACGGCGCCATGGTCAGCGAGAGCCACGACGACGGGGAGGGCGAGCTGCTGTCCCGGTTGCGCACGATCGACCCCGCCCTGCCGATTGCCGTGGCGCTCGACTTTCACACCAACCTCACCAAGGCCATGTGCGACAACGCCAGCGTCATCGCCGGCTACTGCACCTATCCCCATATCGACATGTACGAGACCGGCGAGCGCGCCGGACGCACCCTGCTGGAGGCGCTCGACCGCGGCGCGCGCCCGGTGATCCATTGGGGCGCCAGGCCCATGCTGACCCACATGATCTTGCAGACTCCGGCGCGCCAGCCGATGAAGGACATCATGGATCAGGCCCTGCGCGCCGAGGCCGAGGGCAGCGTCTTGAACGCCTCGGTCTTCGGCGGCTTTCCCCTTGCCGACATTCCCCATGCCAGCCTGTCGGCCGTGGTGGTGGCGGAGGAGGGCAACAACGCGGCCGAGCCGCTGCTGGCCTCGATGCTGGACCTGGCCTGGGCGCGCCGCGCGGACTTCGTCTTCGAGCCCGAGCCCCTGGCGCAATCGGTGGCCTACGCAAAGGGGCTGGCCTACGGCCCGCCGGGGCCGCCGATCGTGATGGCGGATCACGGCGACAACTGCGGGGCCGGCGGCAATCACGACAACATGGCGGCGGTCGCCGAATGCCTGCGCCAGGGCCTGACCGACCTGGCCGTCGCGCCGATCGCCGACCCCGAGGCGGTCTCGATCATGGCCGCGGCCGGGGTCGGCGCCGAGATCACCTTGATGGTCGGCGGCAAGACGGACTGTCCCGCCATCGGCCTGAAAGCGAACCCTCTTGAGCTGACCGGCCGGGTCAAGGCGGTCACCGACGGCAGCTTCACCATCACCGGCCCGATGATGACCGGCTTCAAGATGTCGCTCGGCCGCAGCGCCGTGCTCGACACCGGCGCCATGGAGATCATCGTCGCCGACAAGCGCGCCGAGCCCTACGACCTCGGCTTCTTCACCCATGCCGGCATCGACCCGCTGCGCAAGCGCTACCTGCTGGTGAAGTCGCGCCAGCATTTCCGCGCCGGATTCGAGGAGATCGCCCGCGAGATCGTCCTGCTGGCGGGCCCAGGTGTCTGCTCGTCCGACTACGGTCTCTTTCCCTTCAAGAAACTGGCCCGGCCGATCTATCCGCTCGATCCGGACGCCGATTTCGCCGGGCGCTGAGGCCATGGCGGTCCGCCGCGATTTTCCCCACGTGGTCGAGGAGATCGGGCACTGCACCATCCCGGTGGCCAACTCCTGTCACCTGGCGGCGCGCATCTGGCGCCCGGCGGATGCGGCCGAGACGCCGGTGCCGGCGATCCTGGAATTCATCCCCTACCGCAAGCGCGACGGCACGGCCGAACGCGACGCGGCCAACCACCGCTGGTTCGCCGGCATGGGCTATGCGGTGGTGCGGGCCGACCTGCGCGGTTCGGGCGATTCAGAGGGCCTGCTGGAGGACGAGTACCTGGAACAGGAGCAAGCCGACGCCTGCGAGGTCATCGCCTGGATCGCGGCCCAGCCCTGGTGCAGCGGCGCGGTCGGCATGATGGGGATCTCCTGGGGCGGCTTCAACGCGCTCCAGGTGGCGGCCCGCCGACCGCCGGCGCTCAAGGCGGTCATCACCCTGGCCTCGACCGACGACCGCTATGCCGACGACATCCACACCATGGGCGGCTGCCTGCTGAACGACAATCTGTCCTGGTCGGCGACCATGTTCGGCATCAATTCGGCGCCGCCCGACCCGGCCTTGCTGGGGCCGCGCTGGCGCGATCTCTGGCTGGCGCGGCTGGAGGGCAACCGGCCCTGGCTCCTCCAGTGGTTGGCCCATCAGCGCCGCGACGACTTCTGGCGCCAGGGATCGGTCTGCGAGGATTTCGCCGCGATCCAGTGTCCGGTCTATGCGGTGGCCGGCTGGGCCGACGGCTACTCCAACACCGTGCCGCGCCTGCTGGCCGGGCTGCAGGTGCCGGCCAAGGGGCTGGTCGGCCCCTGGGGCCACCGCTACCCCGATCAGGGCCGCCCCGGGCCGGCCATCGGCTTTTTGGGCGAGGCCCTGCGCTGGTGGGACCAGTGGCTGAAGGGTCGGGAGACCGGCATCATGGCGGAGCCGCGCTACCGGGTCTGGATGCAAGACACGGTCGCCCCCAGGGCCGAACAGGACAGGATCCCCGGGCGCTGGGTGGCCGAGGCCGGCTGGCCGGCCCCCGGCATCGAGCCCTGGCATCTGGCTCTCAACCCGGGCCGCCTGGAGGCCGAGCCCGGCGCCGAACGGCCCCTCGCCCTGACCTCGCCGCAGACCGCGGGTCTCACCGCCGGGCGTTGGTTTCCCTCCGGCCTGGGCCCGGAGTTGACCCTCGATCAGCGGGCCGAACTGGGCGGCGCCCTGGTCTTCGAAACCGACCCTCTGAGCGAGCCGGTCGAGATCCTCGGGGCGCCGAAGCTCGAACTGGTCATCGGCGTCGACAAGCCGGTGGCCATGATCGCCGCCTGTCTCTGCGACCGCCGCCCGGACGGGTCGGTCGCCCGTGTGACCTACGGTCTTTTGAACCTGACCCATCGTGCCGGGCACGCCGAGCCCCGGCCGCTGATCCCG
This sequence comes from Kiloniellaceae bacterium, assembly GCA_021776195.1. Next base: position 49,139 of record JAJFGK010000043.1, read on the forward strand.
GGCGAGCGGATCCGGGTGAGCCTGCAACTCAACGACATCGCCCAGCGCTTCCCGGCCGGGCACCGCATTCTGCTGACCCTCGCCACCAGCTACTGGCCGATCGCCTGGCCGGCCCCGGAGCCGGTCGTGCTCACTCTGCATTCCGGCGCTTCGCGCCTGGAGCTGCCGCGGCGCCGAGCCCGGTCGGACGACGCCGACCTGACGCCCTTCGGGGAGCCCGAGACCGGGCCGCCCCTGGCGGTCAAGGTGCTGGAGCCGGCGAGCCTGGAACGTCGCGTCGAGACCGATGCCGGCAGCGGCCGGACCGACGTCATCTGGAAGGCCTGCAAGGGCCACAATCTCTTCGAAGACACGGGCCTCGCCTTTGGCGCTTGGAGCGAGCAGCGCTATAGCATCGACGCCGAGAACCCCCTGTCGGCCCGCGCCGAATCACGCTGGACCCTAACCTGGGGTCGGGGCGACTGGCAGGTGCGGACCGAGACCCGGACGGTGATGACCAGCGACGCGCGAGACTTTCGTGTGGAGGCCAGCCTGGAGGCCTTCGAGACCCAATCCGGCGACCCGGAGGGGACCGCGACAAGGTCGGTCTTCCAGCGCCAGTGGGACGAGACGATCCCGCGCGATCTGGTATAGGATCGAAATCATGACCCGGCCCCCTATTCTGACCCTCTTTCTGATCTTGGCCGTGCTGACCGCCCCCGCGGCGGGCGCCGGCACGATCACTGAACGCCGCGAGGGGCCCGACTTGATCAAAAGGTTGGACGGCGAAGACTGCGGCACCAGCCTGGAACGGCGCGACGGTGAGGACTATCTGCACCTCCGCGACACCTGCGGCCTGGCGCTGGCCGACAAGATCGCGGCGCTGGCCCGCCTGGCGGGCGCCTTTGAGGCCGGCCGCGATTTTCCGGCCGGGGTTTCCAGCCTGGGAATCGGCCGGTTGGTACGCTGGCCCGAGCTGGCCCGCGAGTTGGCCCTGGCGGCCTATCGCTCGCCCGATTGGGACGCGGCCGCGGGCCGGCCGCGCGGTGCCGCGGCAGGCGACTCCCGGGCCTTGCACGCGTTCTTCGTCGCCCAGGCCTTGGACATGTCGCTCCTCGATCCCCTCCTCGTCGCCTTCGCCGCGGAGGCCGTCACACTCGAGACACTCTCCGTCGAGAAGGTCCTGGTCGGCCGGCCTGATCAGACGCCATTCAATACCTGGTTGCGGAACCAAGGCGTCCCGGCCGAGGCCAAGCTGCCGTTCGACGCCATCGTCTGGCTCGTCCTCAAGGCCGCGACGAGAGAGTAGTCGGCGGCAGATTCTCGTCCATTCAGAAATTGGAATAATCTCCGGTTGGCCGCGGTCTCATTGACTGTAGGGTCGACGACAAGGCTGCGGCAAGCAGCCCCCGACCCAGCGAGGGGAAACTCCGCCGGACAGCTTTGGCAAGGGATAGGCCTGGGCCGGCCGGACCGTCGATTGATAAAAACCAACCGGAGGGAGGGCTAGATGTCTCCACGACAGGAACACCTGTGCTTGAATCTTATCGCCGGGATGATCGCCTTCGCGTTCGCCTGGCTGTCCACGCCCGGCGAGGGCTTTGCCCAGCTTCTCGACCAGGTCCAGAACCCCAACAGCGCCGAGGAGGGTATCGCGCTCTCGCTCGAAGAACAGGTCGGGGCTGGGCGCGGCGACCTCACGACACCCGGCTCGGCGATCTACCTGATCAAGCGCGACCCGGCGCGCTCGATTCGCCGTGGCCGCCAATTGTTCCAACGCAAGTTCACCTTCGACCAGGGCCAGGGTCCGCGCACGGCGAGCGACGGAGTCGGCGCGGTCGAGGATGACCGTGCCCTGGGCGCGGGTCTCGCCGATTCCTGCGCCGCCTGCCATGGGCGCCCGCGCGGCTCCGCCGGCTTTGGCGGCGATGTCGCGACCCGTCCCGACAGCCGCGATGCGCCCCATCTCTTTGGTCTCGGCCTGCAGGAGATGCTGGCCGACGAGATGACCGGCGACCTGCGGGCGCGGCGCGACCAGGCCCTGACCGAGGCGCGGCAACGTAACCGCCGGGTCACCGCGCGCCTTATCAGCAAGGGGATCGATTTTGGCAGGATCACCGCCCATCCCGACGGAAATCTGGACACGCGCCGCCTCAACGGCGTCGATCCGGACCTGCGGGTTAAACCCTTCTTCGCCGAAGGCAGCAGCTTTTCGATGCGCGCCTTCATCGTCGGCGCCTTCAAGGACGAGATGGGATTGGAGACCTTCGATCCCTGCCTCCAGGAAGCCTCCCAGGGCGGCCTGTGCATCACACCGGCCGGCCTGCGTCTCGACGGCGTCGCCGACAGCATCAAGGCCTCGCCGGTGGCCAGCGATGGAGAGGACGGCGATGGCGATGGCGTGACCCAGGAGGTCGACGCGGCGCTCGTCGATCACATGGAGTTCTATCTCTTGAACTACTTCAAGCCGGCGACCGGCGAGCAGCGGCGCGAGGAACGGGTCGGCTTCCGGATCATGGACCGCATCGGCTGCACCGGTTGCCACGTCCAGAACCTGACCGTCGAGCGGGACCGTCGGGTGGCCGATGTGGAGACCCGGCACGACCCCAACCGGGGTACCTTCAACCGGCTTTTCGCCACCGTCAGCCAGCTCTTCAGGGCCGAGGACGACGGCGCCGCCCTGCCGCAGCTTTTGCCGGAAGAAGAGCCCTTCCTGGTGCGCGACATCTTCACCGACTTCAAGCGCCACGATCTCGGGCCGGCCTTCTACGAGATCGACTACGACGGCAGCCTGCAGACAACCTTCATGACCGAGCCGCTGTGGGGTGTCGGCTCGACGGCGCCCTACGGCCACGACGGGCGCAGCATCAATCTGAAGGAGGTCATTCTGCGCCACGGCGGCGAGGCCGAACAGTCGCGCAATGCCTTCGCGGCCCTGGGCAACTATCAGCAGCGCACGCTTCTGGCGGCACTGAACAGCCTGGTGCTCTTCCCGCCGGACGATACCGCCTCGACCCTGGACGAAGGCGATCCCAACGACCCGGACTTCCCGCAATTCGGCCACGGCAGTATCAAGTTGAGCGAGCTGTTCCAGACCGCCGGACCGGAGTAGCGCTGGGATCGGCGGCCCGTTGCCAGGGGCCAAGGGTCTTACTAGATTGGTGGATCGGGGAGGCGGCGCGGTGCGCCGCCTCCCTGACCGTCGAACCGGGATCGGCTTCGGTCCCGCAGCCCGGAGGCTCGAACGTGCCGGTCACCGCCCGCCGACTGCTGGACCGGCCGATCATCCAGCCCCATATGGACGCCCGCATGGGCGCCAACATCAACGGACCCTCGCTGATCAGGCTGCCGCCCTGGGTGAGCGATCCGCCGGGCCGCTATGCGCTCTACTTCGCCGACCACCGGGGGACCTATATCCGCCTCGCCTTCGCGGACGCATTGGAAGGACCCTGGCGGCTGCATGAGGCCGGTTGTCTGCCGGTCGGCGAATCGCTCTTTTGCACCAGCCAACCGGCACCGGCGGGGCCGCGGCCCGACTGGGCGGAAACCGACGCAGACTGGCTCTATCCGCATGTCGCCTCGCCGGACGTTCATGTCGACCCGGCGGAACGACGGATCCGGATGTACTTTCACGGCCTGCTGCCCGACGGCAGCCAGGAGACCCGGGTCGCGTTGTCGTCCGACGGGCTGCAGTTCAAGGTCCGGTCCGAACGGCTCGGGCCGTCCTACTTTCGAAGCTTCCGGCACGGGGACTGGCACTATGCCCTGGCCATGCCGGACCGCCTGCTGCGCTCGCGGGACGGTCTCGGCGGCTTCGAGGCGGGGCCGCGCCTGGCTCTGCCGACCGCGCGCCACAGCGCCCTCCTGGTGCGCGGCCGGACCCTGGAGCTCTGCTGGAGCGAGGTCGGCCAAGCCCCGGAGCGGCTTTATCACGGCCGGATCGATCTGACCGCCGATTGGCGCGACTGGCGGCTCGAGGACGCCGCCGAGCTCCTGCGGCCGGAGCGGTCCTGGGAGGGCGCCGACCAGCCGCTGCGCGCCTCGAAGGTCGGCGCGGCCGACGAGGCGGTCAACCAGCTGCGCGATCCCTGTCTTTTCGAAGAGGCGGGCCGTGTCTACCTGCTCTACGCCTGCGCCGGCGAAAGCGGCATCGGGCTGGCCGAGTTGGCTGGCCTGTAACCGACAGCTACTCGATCAGCCCGACGCGGCGAGCGTCCTCGGCCACCTCGGGACTGTCGGGGTCGAGGCGCAGGGCCTCGGCATAGTCGGCCAGGGCGTCTTGCGGCTTGCCCATGGCCTCGAAGACCTGGGCCCGGCTGTGGTGGGCCGCGGCCGAGGAGGCGTTCAGCTCCAGCGCACGGTCGCAGTCCCGCAGGGCCCCCTCGTAGCGCCCGGCCTGACCCAGTACCCAGCAGCGGTTCTGATAGACCTCGGGGTTTTCCGGGTCGAGCTCGGCGGCCTTGTCGAAGTCGCGGATCGCGCTGGCAAAGTCGCCCTTGAAGGTCAGCGCCGATCCGCGCAGCTGATAGGCCACCACGTTGTCAGGGTCGAAGGAC
>JAJFGK010000044.1 GCA_021776195.1 Kiloniellaceae bacterium
CGTGGCGCCGGGTTTGACCCAGTCGCCCTTGATCATCTCGGGCCGGCCGACCGCGGCGACCAGGATATCGGCGCTGCGGCAGAGCCCGGGCAGATCCCGGGTCCGGCTGTGCGCGGTGGTGACGGTGCAGCTTTCGCCGATCAGAAGCTGGGCCATGGGCTTGCCGACGATGTTGGAGCGCCCGACCACCACGGCATTGAGGCCGGAAAGGTCGCCCAGCTCGTCGCGCAGCATCATCAGACAGCCGAGCGGCGTGCAGGGCACCATGGGTGCCTGATCGCCCTTGCCGCCGGTCATCAGCCGGCCGGCGTTGATCACGTGGAAGCCGTCGACGTCCTTGGCCGGGTCGATGGCGTTGATGATCGCGTGATCGTCGATCTGGTCGGGCACCGGAAGCTGCACCAGAATGCCGTGGACGGCGGGGTCGGCGTTCAACTCCGCGACCTTGGCCAACAGGGCGTCCTGGCTCGTGCTGGCCGCCATCTTGTGCTCGAAGGAGTTCATGCCGATCTCCAGGGTCTGCTTGCCCTTGTTGCGGACATAGACTTCGCTGGCCGGATTCTCGCCGACCAGGACGACTGCCAGACCCGGGGTCAGGCCGTGCTGGTCCTTCAGGGTTTGAACGACCCCGGCGATCCTGGTCCTGAGACCGGCGGCAAAGGCTTTTCCATCGATGATCTTGGCGCTGGCCATCCTGTGCGTTCCTTCCTAGCGAACAATAACGGGCTCTATCCTCGCCACCGGCCTGCTGGGCGCATTGGCCCAGGCGACCCCGCCTGTTCCAGACACGAAGGAGACGAGTCCTGGCAAGGCTCTAGAGCCAGCTGTCGACACGCTGGGCTAGTGCCGCCGGGTCGCCCTCGATGGTCAGCGTCTTGCGCCGATCGGCGGCGCCGCCGGTCATGGCGATGGCCGTTTGGGGCGCGCCCAGGGTCTTGGCCGGCAGCTTGATCAGGGCGGCGTTGGCCTTGCCCTTTTCCGGCACCGCGGTTACCCGGACCTTGAGGACCGTCGCGCCATCATCCAGCCTGACCATGCCTTCGATCCGGTTGGCGCCGGCGCCCGGTTGCAGGCGTTCGACGATAGGGGAAAGTCGCGGCTGGCGCGCCGCCGGCCCCCGGAACGTCGAACAATCCCGGTTATCCGAAGACCAACTGGTTGTGCAGGTTGGTCAGCACCATCTGGGCAAAGAGGATCAGCAGCCACAGCACGATGGGCGAGATATCCATGCCGCCGAAGGTGGGCAGAAACCGCCGGATGCGCCGCAGCACCGGGTCGGTGATGCGCACCAGGAACTCCCAGACCATGGAGACGAACTGGTTTTGCAGGTTGATGACCCGGAAGTTCACCAGCCAGCCCATGATGACATAGGCAAACACGATCCAGAGATAGACGTTGAGGGCGATGATGGTGACTTGAATCAGAGGTCCGACAACGATCATGGGGCGACTCCGGCTGGCAGCGACTCGGGTGGAGGATTGACGGCTGGCGTAACCTAGCCGCGCGCCGAAGCCGCGACAAGCGATCCGCGCGGCCCGCCGACCGCAACCTAGCAAGGCCCGGTTAGACAGATCTTAACGGTCCTGGGCCATGGTCCCGGGCCATGGTCCTGGGCAATGGTCGGGGGCAAAGGTCGGGGGCAAAGGTCGGGGGCCGCTTGACAGCGGCCGGGGCGGCTCTCATATTCCGCGCCGGAACCTGGGCGGTCTGCCCGGTTGTTTCCCCGGTTTTACCCCTGGGGGGCCGTAGCTCAGTTGGGAGAGCGTCGCGTTCGCAATGCGAAGGTCAGGGGTTCGAATCCCCTCGGCTCCACCACCCACCCCGGCGTCTTGGCAGTGTCAGGGGAAACCGTCTTGAGCTGGTGAGGCGCGTTTCGTAACGTCCTTCAATGAATAATCCATTCCGATATTTCAAGACGTCCCCTGTGGTCATCCGCTTGGCCGCAATGATGTATGTCCGGTTTCCGCTTTCGCTGCGGCAGGTCGAAGATTTGCTCCACGAACGCGGCGTCGATATCAGCCATGAAGCGGCTCGCGCCTGGTGGAACCGGTTCGGTCCGAGGTTCGCGGCGGAGATCCGCAAGCGGCGCATTCATAGTCGATCATTTTCATCCTGGCGATGGCATCTCGACGAGGTTCTCGTGCGGATCAATGGCGAGAAGCGTTACCTCTGGCGGGCGGTAGATCACGAAGGCGAAGTGCTGGAGTCATTTGTCACCAAACGGCGAGATCGCAAGGCTGCACTGCGGTTTATGCGCAAAGCGATGAAACGATACGGTCGCCCAGAATTGGTCGTGACGGACCGGCTTGGGTCCTACCGGGCGGCGATGAAGGTCATCGGCAATGCCGAACGCCAGGAGACCGGTCGCTGGCTGAACAATAGGGCTGAAAATTCACACCAGCCGTTCCGGCGACGAGAGCGCGCGATGGCGAATTTCAGAAGCGCAAAATCTCTACAGAAATTCGTTTCGATCCATGCTTCGGTCCAAAATCACTTTAACCAGGAACGTCATCTTCGCAGCCGCCAAATCTTCAAACTCAATCGCTCGCTCGCCCTTGCCGAATGGGGTCAAATTGCCGCTTGAAACTACGGGTGGATCGGCATTTCTGGCACGCCCAAGTTCTTCTGACAGTACCGCTGTCAATGCCCTTGACCGGAAAGCTCACTACGGTTTCGTGCGCCTGCCAGTCGTTAACGTGACAGCGCCCGGCTGCGCGCTTAAGTCTTGCGCGCGCCGCCAATCGGCCTCGACGTTGGAGAGCAGACGCTCGGCCGCTGGGGCATGCATGCAAATACCATCGAAGTTAGGCATTGCGAAGCTTTTGTACATTATCGCCACGTGCCTCCCGCCTTCTAGGTAGCCCGGCAGCAAGCCGCCGCAGGCATAACCTTGGGCGCGGAGATGCTCGATGGCTGCGGCGCCGTCGCGCGCGCCTAGGCTGACCAATACCTGCACGCTACGCCGCCCTGCGCTTTTCGCGGCCGTCTCGAGGTCGTCGACCAGGCCTGCAAAATCGAATCCGGCGCGGCGCACCAACAGGCGCGACATGTCGAAACGCGGCATGTCGCTTGCCGCGCTTTCGCTGGCCTCGCCGAGGAGGCGCGAAGAGACCACGACTTGCCGCTCGCACCGAACCGCCGCGTCGTTGAGGAGGCGCAGAAACCAACTCGCATAGGGAGCGGGCAGATAGCAAGGCGCCACCGCGGGCTGGCCGAAGTCAAGGGCCTGCACCAGGGTCGCGGCTGGGCCTGTGGCGCCCTCGCGGGCCAACATCCGCTCGGGCACGTAGTCAACCTCCAGGCCGAGGTCACGAAATCCGCTCTCGGCCAGCACCTTTTGCGACAAGCTGTGATTGGTGAGGGCAGTACCAAAGATCGCTTGGCAGCCTAGCTCTTTGCGAGCGAAGTCGACGGCGCGGGCGAGTAGCCGGCGAAAGATCCCCGACTTGCGGTGGGCCGGCAGGACGATGCCTTGGGCAACCTCGACCAAGTGTCGGTTGGGCGCTGAATAGACCAACGCAATATGGCCCGCAAAATCACCCTCGGCATCACACGCCACGAAGGAAATCTGATCGCCCGAGGTGATGAAGTCCGCAAAAGCCGCGGCATCGTAAACCTTCGGGTAGAGGTAGTCCTTGCCGTAGACCGCCTCGAACGCGCGGGGAATGTCTTTCGCATCGGCGGGCTGAAAACCACGCACCTCATAGCCACCAGCTTCATGCGAAGACCGGGGGCACACCACCCGGGCGGTCGAAGACGACGATACAACCATGTCTCACCTTGCGATTTGCGAAAGCAAGACATCAGAATTTCATCCAATTATTTCATATACATTACTTATGTAGATTTAATCGAAAAGTTTATATATTTTGTTAACGATTTATTTATTTAAATTTACACTTCATGTATAAATATTACTATTTCGTTACTAGAATAAACTGCGGCCGTCTATATCGAAGAACTGGGCGAATCCCATGATTTTCTCGACCCCTCGATCGGATCCGAAGGGCAGCAGGATGCGCTCGTAGGAGCGATCCGTGCCGCGCGAACGCCAGTTCATCGTGCCGCTATGATAGATAGGCAGTTGCCTATCCAGGCAGCGCGTATAATCGAGCAAGAGGTCGTGACGATTTTCGAATGGAATAAGGTCCACGACAAAACTGCCGGTAATCTCGAATCCATAGAGGGCGCGGTAAGCAGTCCCCGCCAGGCGTATCTGCAGCTCTTCGAGACGCGAACCCTCGGCAATGAAAATCCTCGAAAGGTGAGGGAAGAAATCAAGCGGATCGATGAGCCCGCTAGCGGGCAGGTGGGCGGCTCCCTTTTGGCGGATCCAATAGTCGCAGAAGAAGCGGACTTCGCTGCAGGCCTTCTCCGGGATCCAGTCCGGCACTGTCATCACCGCGCGGCCCCCGTCAAACGGAAGGCAGATGGGTGCTGAAGCATTGCTTCCTCAAAATCCCGATCAATCTGAGCGACACCCACGGCAAGCCTCCGGAGAGATGTGTCCCGGACTCTGCCCTCGGAAGAAAATCCATTGGCGAGAATACCCGAAATTCCTCCCATACGACCCTGGCGGGTTTGGCAATGTCCTGGGCTTCCAACAATGTCAAGGCGTACAGATTGCGCTAAGCTCTTGCGTAACAATGACGAATGGAAAGGCATTTGTGAAACGAATTTCGTCCACTGGCTGGTCTTCTTGCATGGCTCAGTGATAAGCGACCCCTCCGCTGCGGCGTCCGTCTTGCGGAATGCAATAGCCATCCGGCATCCCTAGCTGCGTCATTCGGCAAGGCGCTGTCACGTAAATCCGGATGCCTGCCAAACGGTGGCGCGGTAGCCTCTGGCGATGACAAAGATCAGCTGTCGCGGCCATCGCTTCCCGCAAGAAATCATCCAGCATGCCGTCTGGCTGTATCTCCGGTTTCCGCTGAGCTTCCGGGATGTCGAGGATCTCCTTTCTGAACGCGCCATCGACGTCTCCTACGAGACCGTCCGGCGCTGGGCGTTGAAGTTTGGTCTGGCCTATGCGAGCAGGCTCAGGCGGTCTCGTCCGCGACCCGCCACCCGGTGGCACCTGGACGAGGTCTTTGTCTCAATCAATGGCAAGCGCATGTATCTGTGGCGCGCGGTCGACGGCGAGGGTGAAGTGCTGGATATCCTGGTTCAGTCTCGCCGTAACAGGACGGCCGCGCTGAAACTCATGCGCAATTTGCTCAATAAACAGGGCTTCTCGCCTGACGCTGTCGTCACCGACAAACTGGCGTCCTATGGCGCTGCATTAGGCGATCTCGGCATGAAGGACAAACACGTCAACGGCGGACGCAGCAACAATCGGGCGGAGGACTCTCACCTGCCGATCCGGTTAAGGGAGCGACGAATGCAGCGCTTCAAATCGGCTGGTTCCGCCCAGAGATTCCTGTCAATCCATGCCGCCGTCTACAACACCTTCAACGTCCAGCGTCACCTCATCTCCCGCAAGACGCTTCGCCAGTTCCGAGGTGAGGCCATGATCGCATGGCAGACCGTGACGGCTGCGGCTTGACCGGAAAGCTCCTGACGGCTTCGTGCGCCTGCCAGCCGTTAACGTGACAGCGCCGACAGCGCCGACAGCCCCCCCCCCCTCGATCGTTGCCTCTGACATCGACCGTTTCAGGTTTGCCTGACAGCGCCCCGTCGGGTGAGCAGGGAATTGGTTGCGATTTTCAACAACTCATGAAGCGCTGCCCTCAGTCGTTGGCCATCGGGCGCCGCGATTCGTGCGCTCGCGCCGGACATGGCAGGCAGGAACGACCAGCCGCTCCAGACACGCTTATCCAGTTGCCGACGGGCTGCTTCGAACACGGGCCCTATTGCAGAAGCGTCGGGCGTCAGCACCGTCAGAGTGCCAAAGGCCGTCCAGGCGCCCGGAAGCCGCGCCTGTCGTGACAGGCTGGCAGAGTCTGCACGTTGGCGGTCCTTGAACAGAACTGTCCCGTCCGGGCGATGCGCGATTGTTTCGGTCTGCCATCGGGCGGTCTTTTGGACAGAGGCATCGACGATCCCGTCAACTGACACCAAGACGGCGTCTGGTGCGATGCAGTGGGTCTGGCGCAGGACAAGCTCGGCATTGTCGAACACCACGTAGGGCTCGGACAAAATGCGCGTCGTCGATCCGGGCCCGAGATCCAGCGTCCAGTCTGACACCGCGGCCTGCCGGGTGGCGCTGCCATAGGTGAGCATCGCCCCGGCAGACACGAGATCCATCGCACCACCCGCGCCGACACGGATACGCTGGATTATCCGGTCCCCGGCCAACAGCCCTGCTGCCGCCATTTGCGGTATAAGCATGACAGGGGCTCCCGGCGGGCCCGGATATCCTCGGCCAAGCGACCAAGGATAACTGACATGGCGCTGGGACAGGCGGCTGCGCCCATCGGCGCCGCGCTCGACCGCGAGATCGAGCGCAGGCATAGTAACCCGAGAAGGTCCCGGTGCATTCATCGGAACAGTACGGCGCTTCTGATCCGCGCGGCGATGGTCGCGATTCCCTGACCCGTCCGGCAATTGGTGCCGACGACATTCTGATCCCGGCGCACCTCGGCGGCCTGGGCAAACATGGTGTCGAGATCCACGCCGACATAGGGCGCGAGGTCGATCTTGTTGATGACCAGCAGGTCGCACTTAAGCAGGCTCGGACCCTTCTTGCGCGGAATGTCGCCGCCGCCCGCAACATCAATCACGAACATCCACCAATCGACCAGATCGAGCGAGAAGGTCGAGGCGAGATTGTCACCGCCGCTTTCCAAAAGCACGAGATCCAAGGTGGGAAAAACCCGATCCAGGCGGTCGGCGGCGGCAAGGTTCGGGGTCGGATCCTCGCGGATGACCGTGTGCGGACAGGCCCCAGCCTGTACCGCCAGGATCCGCTCGGGCGGCAGGCGCCCGCCGCGGCGCAGGCGCTCAGCGTCTTCGTCGGTGACCAGATCGTTGGTGATGACGGCAACCTCTGTCCCGTCTTCGGCAAAATGCTCCAGCAGCCGCTCGATCAGAGCGGTTTTGCCAGACCCGACCGGCCCGCCGATCCCCACCCGCGCCGCGGTCATCGGAGAAAATGGCTGCGGGCCAGCGGCACGCGGGTGGCGGGATCACAGATCAAGAGCTTGCCGTCGGCCCGGACCTCGAAGGTGGCGGGGTCAACCTCGATCACCGGGCAGGCGGCGTTGCGGACCATGTCTTTCTTGCCAAGGGCGCGGACCGAGGTGATCGGCAGGATCTCCTTTTGCACGCCCAACCGTTCGGCGACGCCATTTTCGATGGCGAGCCGGCTCACAAAGGTCGCGCCGACACGGTGTTTGGCGCTGCCCAACGCACCCCACATCGGCCGATGGATCAGCGGTTCCGCCCCGATGAAACTGCCATTGCCATCGCCCATCACGGACCAAACGATCTCGCCCGACTTCACCACCATCTGCGGCTTGGCCCCGAAATGGTCGCGCCGCCAGAAGGCCAGATCGGCCATCTTTCCGGGCTCGATTGACCCGACATGAGCGTCGATCCCCGCCGCGATGGCCGGGTTGATGGTCAGTTTTGCTATATAGCTGAGGATGCGTTCATTGTCGGCGCGGGCGGTCGTCTCCTCGGGCAGGCGCCCGGTCCGGTCCTTCATAACGCTCGCCAACTGGAAAGCCTTGGTCGCATTCTCGGCCAGTCGTCCCATGCCCTGGGTGTCGGTGGCGAAGATCGAGATCGCGCCCATATCGTGCAGAAAATCTTCGGCTGCCATGGTCTGCGGGCGAATACGCGCTTCGGCAAAGGCGACATCCTCGGGCAGCTCATAGCTCATCATGTGGGCGAGCATGGTCATCGGCACGCCTTCCTCCAGCGCCGCGGGCGTGAAGGGGTTGGTGGGGTTGGTCGACGATGGGAGGACGTTGGCAAAGCCGTTCACGGCGAGGATGTCAGGCGCGTGCCCGCCTCCCGCGCCCTCGGTGTGGTACATGTGGATCGTGCGGTCCGCGACGGCGGCCATGGTGTCTTGGTAGAAGCCGAATTCGTTGATCGTGTCGGTGTGGATGTGGACCGAGAAATCGGCGGCATCGGCGGCCCGAAGGCAGCCGTCGATCACTTCGGGAGAGGCACCAAAATCCTCGTGAATCTTCACGCCTAGCGCACCGCCCATGACGCTTTCGGTGACGGCTTCAGGGTCGGAGGACCCACGTCCCAGAAAGCCGAAATTGATTGGGTATTCGTCGCAGGCCTGGATCAGGCGGCCCAGCGTGTGCGGGCCGGAGCAGGAAACGTCGAAATGCGGCCCCGGGCTCATGCCGATCATGGTCGTGCATCCGCCTGCCAGCGCGTGCCATGCCTGTTCGGGCGAGAGGAAGTGGGCATGTGCCTCGATCACGCCCGGCGTCACGATCATCTGGTCGCCATGCATGACAGTGGTGTTGGGTCCGGTGTCGAGGCCAGGTGTGACACCCGCCATGATCTCGGAATTGCCCGCTTTGCCGACACCGACGATCCGTCCCCGGCGCACGCCGATATCGCCCTTGATGATGCCCAGCACCGGGTCAATGATCACCGCGTTGTGGATCACGAGATCCAGCGCGCCGCTGGCGTCGGTCCCGCGGGAGCGGAATCCTTCGCCATCGCGCATGACCTTGCCGGCGCCGGTGGTTAACTCATCCCCCGGATGGGTGTGATCCTGCTCGACTTCGGCCAGCAGCGAGGTGTCGCCCAGCCGGATCATGTCACCGGTGGTGGGACCGTAGAGCCGGGCGTACTGGGCCCGGTCCATCTTCATGACGATTCCTCCAGATAGCCGCGCGCCCGGGCTCGAGCGAAGGCCTCGTCGCGGGTGGTGGGATCGTCCAGCGGTCCCTGCGCGAGCCCCGCGAACCCACGGACCTCGCGCGTGCCGGCATAGGGCACGAGCCGCACGCTGCGCCCGATGCCGGGATCGAACCTCTCGCCGCCGCCCGAGGGGCGGTCGAGCCGCATCCCCCAGGCCTTGGCCCGTTCGAACTGCAGAGCCTTGTTGACCTCGAAGAAATGGGCGTGGCTGCGGACCTGAATGCTGCGGTCGCCGGTATTGAGAACGTCGATCTCAATTCCTTCCCGTCCCGCGTTCAGCTCGATCTCGCCCTCCATGGGGATTACCTCGCCCGGGATCGGGCCCGGATCAGCACCCGGCGGGATTGGGTCGAAGACAGTGACCAGCTTGGTGCCCTCGGCCATGGACACCTCGACTGAGATCATACGCAGCATCTCTGGCACACCGGCCTCGACCTCATCCGCGGTGAGGATCGTGCCGCCCAGTGAGACCAGCGCCGGGTGGTCCAGCCCCTTGCGGGCGGCCAGCAGAATCTCATCTGCGACCAGGGCGTTCGCCTCGGGCAAGCTGAGGCGCACACCGTGGGCGCGGTAATGCCGGGCCAGTTGGGCAGCCTGGAAAATCACCAGACGGTCCATCTCTGTGGGGGTCAACTGCATCGGTCTCTCCTCAGTTGGCGAACAGCCGTCCGTCGGCGGGCCTGAGCATGGCAATTTCCGAGATCGGGGCGAAGGGCGCGGGCAGAGCACCCTCGGGCGGCGGGGTAATCACGTCAGCCAGATCCCTGTGCAGCTCGGCCAGCATCCGCTGCACCTCCAGCGCGCCGACCAGACCCAGCCTCACCCCGGCGCTGGCCAGCCCCTGCGCCGCCGTATGGGCCGACGCCGCCAGCGCGAGATCCAGCGACAGGCCTTGGGACCGGAGGACGGCACCCTGCGCGACCGCCAGATGCCCCGGGGTCCGACCCTCCAGCGCGGCGTCACGCAAGCGCAGGGCCACCGGATCGCCCAGCCGGGAGACCGCGGCCAGAAACGCCTGCCCCGCTTCCGCAGACCGGACTCGCAAGGTCTCGGCCCAGAAAAGAAGGTCGGTCTCGGCGTCCACCTCCAGCGGGTCACTGGCGCGAAAGGCGTCGGCCAGAACCACCCGGTCGAACTCGGCCCAGCGGCCAAGAATTTCGCTGGCCAGCCAGTCGGGGAAGGCGGTGCGCGTGACCAGTCCCTGTTCCGCCGCTGTCTCCATCCCCCAGGAGTAGGTGAACGCACCGGAGGGGAATCCGCTGTCGGCCAGCTGCAGGGCCGTGAGGAGTTGGACGGTCATTCCGCGTCCACCCGCTGGACGGAGAAAGCGCAGAGTTTTTCAGCATCTGCCAACCGTGCTCTGAAGCCCTCTTCCGGCCCGTCCATGTGGATCTCGATGGCCTCGTCACTGAAGTCCGCCTTCCAATGCAAGTTGCCGCAAAAGTAGCCGAGCCGCAGCCCCGACGCGGCATCTGACGGCACCAGCCGCAACCGAGGTCCCCCGTCGATGCGGACGATGATCGTCAGGGCGGGCTCGGCATGGAGGATCGCCCCGTCCGCTAGCCGGGCATCGCGGGGCAGCGCCACAGCGACGTCACGGCCTTTGTCGGTCACCAGCCGCATGCGCCGCCGGGGCGCATCGACACGGGCGATACGGACGATCTCCAGAGCCCCGGCCGCCTCGGCCGCATGCACACGGTCGTGCCAGGGGCTTTCGGCGACCCGGCCCAGCACGGCGGACAGCACCAAGGGGGCCCCGCCGACCTTTAGCCTGTCGGACACCTACATCGCCGTCCAGTCGCCGGACTGCTCGAACGCGTGGGCGGCCTGATAGATGGTCATCTCGTCGAAATGTTTGCCCGTCAACATCATCGAGACCGGCAGTCCATCGGACATCCCGCAGGGGATCGCCATCGCCGGGTGGCCCGTAACATCGAAGGGCGCGGTATTGGCCAGCATCTCGAAGGCCCGTGCGAAGGTGTCGGCGCGCGGGTCGCCGGGCTGAGGCAGCTTTGTTGCCTTCAACGGCAACGTCGGCATCAGCAGTAGGTCGTGATCAGCCAGAACCGTGTCGTAGGCTGCCCGCAGCCGACGGGCGATGTTCTGCGCCTTGGCATAGTAGCGCCCGCGATAGGCGTCGATGCCATACTGGCCCGCGAACATCGAGATCTTCAGCGTTTCGGACAACTCATCGGCCTTCATGCGCCAGTTGGCGTGGGCATCGATCAGGGCTGTCGAATAGAGCCCTTTGTAGTTCATGCCATAACCGTTCCCCAGCATCATCTGCCACTGGAGACCCTCGAGCGCGATGGGGGTCCAGATGACGATCCCCTTGCTGTGCATGGGGATCGAGACCTCGGTCACTGTGGCTCCCAGGCTCTCCAGTTTCTGCGCCGCGGCCCGAACCTTGGCGTCGACATCGGCCTCGGAGTTTTCGTGCCCGAAGCCTTCACGCACCACGGCAACCTTCGTGCCCTGCACTCCCTTGCCCAATGCTTCCGTGTAGGGCGCGGTCTGGGGCGCATACTGCCGCGGGTCCAGCCCGTCTGCGCCGGCCAGAACCTCCAGGAACAGGGCGTTGTCGGCAACGTTCTGGCTCATCGGGCCGGTATGGTCGATCGTCGATTCGATCGGCATCACGCCTGTATAGGGCACCAGACCGTGGGTCGGCTTCATGCCATAGACGCCGCAATAGGCCGCTGGCATCCGGATCGAACCACCCTGATCGCCACCGATCGCCAGATCGACCTCCTTCGTCACCAGCAACGCGCCGGATCCCGATGAGGACCCTCCCGCCGAATAGCCCGCCTTGCGCGGATTCTCGACCGGCGCAGGGCTGGAGGTGTGGCTGCCGCCTGAGAGACAGAAGTACTCGGAGGTCGCCTTGCCCAGAATAGTACCGCCCGCGTCGAGGATGCGCGTGACGATCGTGGCATCCACATCCGGTACGAATCCTTCCAGCGTCGAGGCGCCATTCATCATCGGCACGCCAGCAACCATCACATTGTCCTTGATGGCGACGTTTTTACCGGCGAGCTTGCCGCTGGCCGCTCCCTTGATTTCAGACTTCCAGTACCAGGCGTTGTGCGGGTTCTCTTCCGGGCCCGGGCGATAGCCGGGGGTGCGGGGATAGGCGACCGCCGGGATCTCGTCCGGCATGAGGTCCAATTGATCGTAGCGGTCGAAGATGCCCTGCATGTTTTCGAGGTAGAAACTGACTTCGTCATAGTCCATCGACATGCCGAGATCCTCAATGATCCCAGCCAGCTGATTCACGTTCGGCCTCTTAATCGACATGACTGTTGTCCTTTCCCTGTTCTTGTGTGGCGGCGCGTCCATGGCGCGCCGGACATCATTGAAGTTCCGGGCGGCGCGTGCCCCAGTCCGTCATGCGCTGGTAGGCGTCGCAGAGGCGGATGGCGGCCGCTTCGCCGAACGGCCGGGCAATCGCCTGAAAGGCCAACGGCAACCCCGCTGTCGAGAACCCGCAGGGCGTAGCGATGGAGGGCAAGCCAGTGACGTTGGCGGGCGCGGACAGGCGCACAAAGATCGGGGTGATCGGCTCGACGACACCGTTGCCCCAGTCGACCGTTTCCTGCCCGACCCTGGTCGCTGGCGAGGGCACGGCGGGGGCGACGATCAGGTCGATCCCGTCATAAACCTTCGCCCAGGCGCGTTGCATGAGCTGGCGCACGCGCAAGGCCTGCACATAGCGGGTGGCGGGCATCATCTCGCCCGCCTCTAGGAAAGTGCGGACATCTTCGGTGTAGAGACCCGGATTGTCGCGCAGCATCACGCGGTGGTATTCGCTGGCCTCCGCAAGGCAAAGCGCGAACTCGACGGACATGATCTGTTCGGCGTAGGGAATCTCGACCTCGGAGATCACGGCGCCCTCCGCCGCGAACAGGTCGATGGCGGCGCGCACCGCGGCCTCGACCTCCGGGTCGATGTTGTCGAAGAAGTAGTTCGACGGCACCCCAATTCTGAGGCCTTTCACGTCTTGGTTCAGCGTCAGGGTATAGTCGTCGGCGGGGATATCGACGCTGCCCGGGTCGCGCGGGTCATAGCCCGCGAGGGCGGTCAGGCAAATGGCGGCGTCGGCGACCGTACGGGTCAGCGGGCCGACATGGTCAAGCGACCACGAAAGCGATGTCACCCCTGCGCGGCTGCACCGTCCGAAGGTTGGTTTCAGCCCAACCGTGCCGCAGACCGCCGCTGGGATGCGGATCGACCCACCCGTGTCCGAACCCATGGACATGAAGGTGCTGCCCGCGGCTACCGATGACCCCGAGCCGCCAGACGACCCGCCCGGCATGCAGTCTGTGTTCCACGGGTTGCGCGTGGTCGGTGTGGAGATCCCATAGGCAAATTCATGGGTGTGCGTCTTGCCCAGGATCACCGCGCCTGCCGCGCGAAGCTGTGCGACGCTGGCGCAATCGCTGTTGGCCACCCAGTTCTTCCGCACCTTCGAGGACGAGGTGGTTGGCACACCTGCCACGTCATAGAGTTCCTTGATCCCAACGGGGATGCCGTGCAGTTCGCCCCGATAAGTGCCGCTGACAATTTCGGCCTCGGCCGCCCTGGCCTCTTCCATGGCGCTCTCGCCCATGACACACGAAAAGGCATTCAGCTTCGGCTCGGTTGCGGCGGCTCGGTCCAGGCAGGCTTGCGCGACCTCTACCGGCGAGACCTCTCCGGATTTGATCTTGGCTGCGACCTCCCGCAAACTCAGGGTCGTGAGCGCACTCATGACAGGTTCCGCCAGCGCGGGTCGAAGGAATTGGTGGGCGGCGTCTCGCCCAGATCGACAGCATCCAGTGCATCGAATAGCTGCAGTACGCCGTCCAGCGCAGGGGCCACGACGGTCACCCGCTCAGGCGCTAGTTTCAGGCGCGCCGCCTTGGCCAAGGCCGGCAAATCTGCCTCGCCAATCTGCTTTGAAACAGAATCACTCATTCCGCATTCTCCCGTGGGGGACATTTTCGCCTGAGAAACCAAAGAGTTGCCGCGCGTCCCCCTCGGCGTGGCCATGGCAATCACGTAGTATGTAGCGAGTATCACGCAGCAACAAGATCTTGCGCGACCGAGATTTACGTGATCAGATTTTTCCGGTTGGTCATATTTTCACCACCAGCCGGGGGCTCTCGACAGCATGGATGACGCGATCAAGCTGGTCTTTGACGTGGCCGCCTTCGCCTCAATCATGGTGCTGGTTGTGTCTGGACTTGCCGTCATCGCGAGCCTGATGGGGATCTTCAATCTCGGCCATGGCGAGTTTGTTCTGCTGGGTGCCTACACGGTCTTCCTCTTCCGCGAATGGGGGCTGCCGATCTGGCTCGGCATGATGGTTGCGCCCTTCGTCGTCGGACTTTTCGGGGCTGGCATCGAACGAACGGTGATTCGGCGATTGTATGCGCAGCCCGTGATCGCCATGCTGGCGACCTATGCCATTGGCCTGATCATCCGCGAGATCGTCCGCGGCCTTATCGGCGGGCAGTATTATGCCATCGAAGAGCCCATTGCCGGCGCCTTCCAAGTGGGGGGGCTCAGCTTTTCCATTTGGCGCGCGGTGATCATCGGCGCGACCATCTCGGTGATGATCGCGGCCTGGATCTTCCTGACGCGCAGCCGCACCGGTCTGCAGATCCGCGGTGCGCTGGAAAACGCCGCGTTGGCGCGTGCCTCCGGTGTCTCTACCACAATGCTCTATTCCCTTACCTTCGCGCTGGGTGCGGCGCTGGCGGGGCTTGCCGGCGCGCTGATGGTACCGCTGTTCTCTCTTTCCGCGGACCTGGGCGTGCGCTTTCTCGTGCAAGCGTTCCTGTCCGTCATGCTGGGCGGTGTCGGCACCTTCGAGGGACCGCTGTTGGGCGCTGCCATGATCGGCTCGATGGTTCCAGGCTTCCAGTGGCTGCGCGAGATCCCGGGCGTCGGCGATCAGGTCAGCCCTGTCGTGGCCGAGGTCCTTGTCTTCGTCACGGCTCTTATCGTCGTGAAATTCTGGCCGAATGGCCTCATCAGTGCAGGGAGAAGGTAAAATGGACCAAAACAAAAGCATTACACGCCGCGGGTTCCTCCGAGGAACCAGCGCGCTGGCAGCGGCCGGGTGGGCCGCGGTCGGGACCGGCTGGGTCCTGAAACCGGACTGGGCCAATGCGGCCGGGGCCATCAAGATGGGGATAGCGACCGACATTACCGGCGCCATCGCCCCTGGCGGCAACGCCAACTGGCAGGCCGCGCAGTTTGCCGTCAAGCAGATCAACGACGCTGGCGGTATTCTGGGCAAGCCGGTGGAATTGTTCCTGGAGGACACCGCCTCCGACCCCGGCACGGCGGTCGGCAACGTCCGTCGGCTCGTTCAGTCGGCGGAGGTCGACGTCATACTGGGCGGTATCACCTCCGCAATGCGCGAGGCGATCAAGAACCCGATCGTCAAGCGCGGCAAGACGCTCTACATCTACCCGCAGCTCTATGAAGGGCAGGAGTGTACCGAGCACCTCTACTGCACCGGGCCGACGCCTGCCCAGCAGTGCGCTCGCCTTTTGCCCTATCTGATCAAGGAAAAGGGTTTCAAGCGCTTTGCCCTGCCGTCCGCCAACTACATCTGGCCGCAACTGCTGAACAAGTGGGCGCGCAGGGTGATCGAGGAGAACGGCGCCGAAGTCGTGATGGAGGAGTACTTCCCGCTGGATCAGCTGGAGTATTCGGCAACCGTCGGCAAGATCATGTCGGAAAAGGTCGACCACGTCTTCAATACCGTGATCCCGCCGGGCCTGCAGGCCTTCATGAAGCAGCTCCACGAGGCCGGCTACTACGACAAGGGCGGCCAGACCTGCGTCTACTTCGACGAGAATTCGGTCAACTACGTGGCGGCACGGGAACTGGAGGGCGTCTATTCCTGCCTCGACATGTTCCACACCATCGAGGACCCGCATTCGGCGCAGTTGATCGCCGACTACAACGCGATGTTCCCGGACACCAAGTACCTGTTCACGGCAGGCTCGGCGGCGACCGGCATGTATCGCGGCATCAAGCTCTTCGAGCAGGCAGTGATCGCCACCAATGGCGACCTGGCGCGCGAGGCGACCAGCGCGGCGATCGACAGCGCGGCGATCGACATGGGCCCTGGGGGGCCGGCCAAGATGATCCCCGGCACCGGCCATGTCGAGATGAACATGTACATTGCCCAGTCCAAGGGTGGGAAATGGGACATCATCTCCAGCGAATCCGCCGTGCATCCGCAGGAATGCGGCTGATCTGACCCGCAGCCGCCGGCAATCAGAGGCCGGCGGCTGCGCCCTCACCTTCAGGATAGTCACATGGCCAAGCCAACAGGCTCGCCCACAAAGCCCCGCCGGATCATGCCGATTCTGGAAATCGTGATCCTGGTCGGGTTGCTGATCGTGCCGCTGGTAACCAGCAATTTTCACACGATCATCGCGTCGCGCATGCTGCTGCTGGCCATGCTGGCGATCACTTTTGATCTCTGTTGGGGTTATTCCGGCATCATGACCTTCGGCCAGGCCCTGTTCTTTGGCATCGCGGGCTACGTCGCCGCGCTCCTGGCCAACAAGGCAGGCTTCGTCCAGATCTGGGGGATCGTACCGATCTCGATGCTGGTGGGGTTGTTGGCCTCGTTCCTGGTCGGCTGGTTCCTGCTCCTGGGCAAGCGCAAACCGACAATCATCTTCGTGGCGCTCGGCACTCTGACGGCATCCTATGCCGCCGAACGGTTGGTCGCGGGATGGCAATGGGTCGGCGCCGGGAACGGCATGTCGGTCTGGGAGTTCATGAAGGTCGGATCCTACGAACTCGAGCCCGGCCCCCTCTTTTACTACATCATCCTTGGATTTCTCCTGGTGTCCTACCTCGCCAGCCGCTGGATGGTCCGCTCGCAGTTTGGGCTGGTGCTGGCAGGCATGCGCCAGAACGAGGAACGGCTGGCCTTTTTTGGCTATCAAGTGCAGCGATACAAGGCGCTGGTGTTTTCCTTCTCAGGCATGATCGCGGGGCTTTCCGGAGGGCTTTATGCCTTCCATGAAGGCTTCATCGGACCAGGCAGCATGGGAATCGGCCTGTCGACCTACGCGGTGCTCTATGGCCTGTTTGGCGGGGTCGGCTCGTTGCTGGGTGCGGTTCTGGGCGTCGGGGTGATCGAATCGATAGCCTTCGTCCTTTCGGACATTGACGCGCTGAAGCCATACTGGCCGGTGATCCTGGGCATCATCATGCTGGTTGTCGTGGCCTATCGGCCGACCGGAATCATGGGTTTGATCGTCAGCACGCGCGAGCGTGTCGGCTCCTTTGGGCGCGCTGGCGTTGCGGAATCCGACCAGTCATCCGCCGGCGCAAAGGAAGATACCCATGGCACTGCTTGAGGTCCGCGGTGTCACGAAGACATTCGGCGTGCTGAAGGCGCTGGGCGGTGTCGACCTCACCGTGCAGGAGAATAGCTTCCACGGCCTGATCGGCCCGAACGGGTCGGGCAAGAGCACACTTTTGAAGGCGATCGCCGGTGCCCATTTTGCCGATGGCGGCACCATCAGCTTTGCCGGGCAGGACATCACGACTATGCGCCCCTCGGACCGCTCGCGCCGGGGCTTGAGCCTAAAGTTCCAGATCACGGCCGTCCTACTGGAGCTCTCGGTTTATGACAACGTCTTGCTAGCCCTGCAGGCGCACCGTTCGGTCTGGTCGCTGCTGTGCTCGAAGTCGCGTCGCGGCCTCCATAGCGAGGTCATGGGCACGCTGGCGCGCTTCCAACTGGCCGACCGGGCCGACGATCTGGCGGGCGAATTGAGCCACGGGCAGCAACAATGGCTGGAGATCGCCATGGCCCTGACCCATCGGCCCAAGTTGCTGCTGCTGGACGAGCCCACCGGCGGAATGAGCCCCGAGGAACGCCGCGCCACCGGTGCCTTGCTCGCCCCAATCAAGCAGCACTGTTCGATGGTCATCGTCGAGCATGACCTCGATTTCATTAAGGATATCTGCGACCGGCTGACGGTCCTGGACAACGGGCGCGTTTTAGATGACGGCACGGTTGTGGAGATAGAGCGCTCCGCCAAAGTGCAGGAGGTTTATACCACTCGTGTCTGACGATCCGATCCTCAAGGTCGACGCCCTCTGCGCCGGTTATGGCCGCAGCCAGGTGCTTTTTGACTGCACATTGGAGGTACCAAGGAAGGGTGCTGTCGCCGTGCTTGGCCGCAACGGGGCGGGCAAGACCACCCTACTAAAAACGCTGGCGGGCGAGATTGCGCCCATGGACGGCGCGATCACCTTCGACGGTGCCAACTGTGCCGGCGAAGGCACCGAGATCCGCGTGCGGCGCGGCCTTGGTTATGTGCCTCAGGAACAGGCTGTCTTCGGCTCACTGACGGTCCGAGAGAATTTGACGCTGGGCGCGATGGCGCAGCCCGGCAACAACGGTTTCGACATGGCACTGGACTTCTTTCCCAAACTGGCTGATCGGCTCAGCCAACAGGCTGGCACCCTGTCGGGCGGCGAGCGCAAGATGCTGGCGATCAGCCGGGCGATTGTGGGTCGTCCGCGACTTTTAATGCTGGACGAGCCCACCGAGGGCGTCTGGATCGGCGTCATCGAGGAAATCGCCGACCGATTGGCACAGCTGGCGCAGGAGATAAGCCTAGTTATCGTCGAGCAGCATGTTGAACTGGCGCTGCGCGTCGCGGACCATGCCTACGTGATGGGCCGGGGCACCATGGCGCTCCACGGCACCTCGGGCGAGATCCGCGACCACCCGCAACTGGTCCGCTATCTGGCCCCCTAAGCAGGACGTTGCCTGACAGTGCCCGCAAGTCAGTTTGCTCTGCAGTGCCCATCGACTTCATGAAGCCTCCGGGAGGTCGGAAATGAGTGTGACGACAGGAACGGTGGAAACGCGTCACGGAAAAGTCGCGATTTCCGAATCAGACGGGAGCGGACATCCGCTTCTCATGATCCATGGCAACTCTTCGTGCCGACAGGTTTTTCGCCACCAATTGGCAAGCGAACTTGGCAGGCGCTACCGGATCATCGTGATGGACCTGCCCGGTCACGGCGACTCCGAGGATGCGGCGAGCCCACGCAATGCATACACTCAGCCCGCCTATGCAGAAGCCGCGGTCGACGTGCTGATGGTCCGCGGCGCAGAAAACGCTGTTGTCATGGGATGGTCGCTTGGCGGGCATATCGGTATCGAAATGATCGACATGCTTCCCGGCATGCGGGCCTTGACTATCAGCGGTACGCCGCCGGCCGGACCGGGTAGCGAGGAAGTCAGTAAGGCCTTCACGCCGCTGCCGCACATGGCCTTCACTTCCAAGGAGGTGTTTTCCGAGGAAGATGCGGCCGCTTATGCCAGATACACCTGCGGCGTCGATCTGCCGCCCGACCCGGATTTAAGCGCGGCGGTGCAGCGCACCGACGGCCAGGCGCGACGGATCATGTGGGACCGATGGACGGTTGAGGGACTTGGTTGCGCGCAGCGCCAGGCCGTCGAGACCTGGGAGCGGCCGATCGCTGTGATCCAGGGGTCCGATGAGGCATTTTTCGACAACGACTATCTCAACGGAATCGAATGGCGCAATCTCTGGTCTGGGAAAGTGAACATTGTCGAAGGTGGCGGTCATGCGCCGTTCTGGGCCAAGCCAGATCAATACAACGAGGTGTTCGCACGGTTTCTGGACGATGTGACGAGTTGAGATGTGGAAACAGGGTCCTGTCGATGGGGGCAAATCCTATCCGGCACATGAGCCGTGCCAGTTCGCAGCTTGGAGGGGTCGGAGCAGTGGACAGGCCGCGACCCAGACGTGAAGCGCTGAAGCTCGAAAGAGCGCTGGCGCATATCGATCCAGCCCAAGACCGAACGCACTCTCCAGCTAGCCTAGAAAATTTTTCAGCGCCCATATCGTTGCTGGTTGGGGCACCACTTCACGACGCGGGCTGTCGGCTCGGATGGTCGCCCAGGAACTTTCTGATCCGCGCCAAGTAGGCTTCCGGCTCTTCATAGAAGGGGCAGTGCGAGCTGTTGGGGAACACCGCCACCTCGGAGCTGGGAATCGCTCCGTGCATCCGCAAAGCGCAGTTCGGCGTCATTTCGTCGTGGGCGCCACAGAGGATCAAGCAAGGATCGGTGAATCCGGCCATATCGTCGAGGCGGTTCCAATCCTTCAGGTTTCCAATGTAAAGGAACTCGTTCGGGCCCTGGACCTCCATGTAGGGATCCATGTTCCAGTCCGCGACCGAATCGGCAAGCGCCGGCGGCCAGTGATCCAGGCGGCAAACATGGCGGTAGTTCAAAAGCGTGATGGCTGCCTTGTACTCCTCATGGTCGATCGTCCACTCGGCTTCGCGGCGCTGCATCATGCGGACTGTTTCAATGCCGAGGCCGCCCCGCAGGCGGTTGAGCTCGCTCACCAGGTGCTGAATATCGGCCGCAGAGTTGGCAATGACCAGGCTTGCCAGGACGCCGGGGAAGGTTACGGCGTACTCCATGCCCAGCCAGCCACCCCAGCTGTGGCCAATTAGGTGGAAGCGGTCGAGGTCGAGCGCATTGCGTACGGTCTCGAACTCCTGCGCGAAGCGCGCCACATGCCAAAGCTCCCGGTCCTTCGGCCGGTCCGACTGGCCGGTCCCGAGTTGGTCATAACTGACGACCCGGTAGCCTTCATCGACGAGGCGAAGGTGAGGTTCCACGAGATAGCGGCAAGGCAAGCCCGGCCCGCCACTCAAAAGGAACACGACCTCGTCTCCCGTACCCCAGCTGTAGGTCACGACTTCATGGCCGGCTACGGCTATGCGTTTCGTCTCGTCAGGTCTGTTGAAGTCAACCATGCTTGCTTCCCCCGGTGTGGCTCGGCGTGCAGCGGCGGTACAACTTCGCAACTCACTGCATCGAACGCGAAAAAAATCTTTGGTTGAATAACGGCTGTCTAGAATTAGGGTACGGTGGGATTCCCACGAACCGCGACAACCACGCAAACTGTCAATTTTTTCGTTTCGGATGTCAAGCTGCGGGGGATGGGATGGATCTATGCTTGGTATGCAATTTGGATTGGTGTTGGATAATGGCCGATCTGCAGGCCTGTTTAGAGTGAGGTCCGCAAGACTGCAACTGACCCATTACTCCGACGTCACTATGCGCGGATGGACACAACACATAGGCCCGGTCAGCGTGAGTATCCGGCCGGGCGGCTATCGAGTATCTCGCCGAATTTGGCTGATTAGTATTTGGGTTCAAATGGTCGCCGTCTAATTGTACCGTGAACGTATGATGAGCAGGTGATTGTTCCATCTTAGACAGAGAGCAACTCCGTAAGGGGGCTTAAGATGTATCAAATTCAACCTGAAGATGAATCTGTAATCGAAGAGTTCAGGCACAATCCGATCGGGAACCACAGCCCGAGACTCCAGCGAATCCTAAATCTTTTCCGCGGCGCGCCGATGGAAGGCAAGTACGTGCTGGTTTGCACCAAACCCCACGCGGAGTGGAAGTTGGGCCAGTTCACGGGCAAGCGCGGCGAGCCAATCCAAATGACCAATCAAGTGTTCCATTCAATAGAAGACGCCGAGTGGCATGTCTTCAAGGCGAGGTGGAAACACTATACGGGCAACGAATTGGAAGACTAAGCCGTACCCAGCGGATCGATATCCACTTCGACCTGCGGGCAGAATTGCGCGGAAGCATCGGGAGGCACGGCTCATGAAGACCATTATGGGATACAGCGACAAGATAAGCGTCTGCCCCGGCGAGACGATCCGTTTCATGGTAAGCTGCGACGGTCCTCGGACATACGACGCCAGACTTGTGAGGATTATACACGGCGACACAAGTCCGGAAGGGCCCGGTTACAAGGAGCAGGCGGTCGAGGCCGAATTCGACGGCCAGTATCAGAGCCGCAAACAAGTGATTCACGCGGGATCTCACGGCATCGTACCGAGTCATCGATGTTTCGAAGGGCTGCAGAGCTTTTCCATTCAGGCCATGATTTGGCCGACAACGCCGGGCAAGGGCTCGCAATCGCTACTGGCCCACTGGAACGAGACATCGAAGGCGGGCTTTATCCTCGGCATCGATGCCGATGGCGGTCTGTGCCTCACCCTTGGCGACGGCAAGGGCCAAGTATCTAGCGTGTCCTCGGGCAAAGGGCTGCTGGCGCGCGAGTGGTATTTCGCTGCTGCCAGTTACGATGCGGCAAGCGGCGAAGTCCGGCTCTACCAGGAACCGACCATGCCCTATGCCGTGACCGACGACGTTGCGGCGGTAACCCAAAAGGCAGGGCTCTCTCCCGACAATGCCAATGGTGCGCCCTTCACAATGGCCGCCCATCCGGCCGGCCAATCGAATGGAGGAATGATCGGCGCCGACCATTACAACGGCAAGATCGATCGCCCGCGACTGAGCAACCGCGTGCTCAGCCGGCTCGAGATGGAACGGCTCAAAGGCGACAACCTGCCCCACGACCTGCAGTCGTCCTTGGTTGCGGCCTGGGATTTCGCGAGGGAAATCACGAGTGAACGCCTGTGCGACGCCTCGGCCAACCGCCTCGACGGGGAGACCTTCCAACTGCCGGTCCGCGGCATGAAAGGCCACAATTGGACCGGCGAGGAAATGTGCTGGCGCCATAAGCCCGAGCACTACGGTGCCATCCATTTTCATGACGACGATATCTATGATGCCGGTTGGGACGTGGACTTTGAGTACAAGGTACCCGATGGGCTGAAAAGCGGCCTTTACGCGGCCCACCTGACCGGCGGCGACGACGAAGACTTCCTTCCCTTCGTGATTCGGCCGCCGCGCGGGCAGGCGACCGCAGATGTGGTCTTTGTCATTCCGACCGCTAGTTACCTCGCCTATGCCAACGAGCACATGATGACAGATGCGTCGCTGGCCGAGCATCTCACGGATCAGGTCGCGACGATGCAGAATGCCGACGTGTTCCTGCATGAGCACCGTGAATTCGGGGCGTCGTGCTATGACACGCACTCCGACGGCAGCGGCGTATGCTACTCCTCGCGCCTGCGGCCAATCCTTACAATGCGACCGAAGTACCAGTCTTGGCTGGGCGGGAAGGGGTCATCGCTCTGGCAGATGAATGCCGACACCCACATTACCGACTGGCTGGAGGAGAGCGGGTTCAGCTACGACTGCATCACCGATGAAGATCTGCATGACGAAGGTTACCAGGCGATTGCGCCTTACCGGGTTTTCATAACCTCGACCCACCACGAATACTGGTCCAAGGAAATGTGGGATGGGCTGGACGCTTTCAAGAAGAATGGCGGCCGGCTCATGTACATGGGCGCCAACGCCTGGTACTGGCGCGTCGCCTACCACAAGACCAAACCGGGCGTCATGGAGGTCCGCCGCAACGAGGACGGTATCCGCGCCTGGGTGGCCGAACCCGGCGAGTACTATCACAGCTTCACCGGCGAGTACGGCGGTCTCTGGCGCCGTCAGGGACTGCCGCCGCAGATGGTGGCGGGTACCGGCTTCTCGGCTCAAGGTTTTGATGTCAGCTCGTTTTTCCGCAAGATGCCGGGCAGCAAGGACCAGCGGGCGAGCTTCGTCTTCGAGGGCGTTGACGAGGAGATTATCGGTGATTTCGGCCTGATCGGAGGCGGCGCCGCCGGACTGGAGTTGGACCGCGCTGACCGGGCGCTGGGAACGCCGCCCAATGCTCTGGTGCTCGCCTCTTCAGAGGCGCATTCACCGGTCTATATGGTCGTGTGCGAGGAGATTCTGATCAATGCACCGGGCATGTGTGGCGGGGAACATCCCTACGTACGTGCCGATATGGTGTTCTTCGAAACACCGTCGGGCGGCGCCGTGTTTTCGAGCAGCTCGATTTCCTGGGGCGGAAGCCTGTCTCACAATGGTTACGACAACAATGTCTCGCGAATTACCGGCAACGTCCTGCGCCGATTCCTCGACGAGACGCCATTTTAACACTCCCCGCCGGTCCCAAAGGAGGCCAACCGCAGGGGGTGCTTTCTCTTACTAGTTAGCGACTTGCACGGCCTTGAAGAAAGGGTCGCGGGCTCGTCGAGCGGGTTGAACTAGGATTTGTTTAGTCAAACGAACGAATAATCAGGTTCAAGGGAGAAAAGTTATGGGTATCAAACGTCCGAATTTTCTAATCGACCGTAGCGGCAAGCGCCTTAGCATGGAAGATCCTGGCCGCCGCGCGTTTCTTCGGCGCTCGGCCGCCATGGGAGCGGGTGCCTTCGTTGCCGGCGGCGCCATGCTGGCGAGTATCAACAACGGCGCCAAAGCCCAGGGCGCGCCGATTCCCATTGGAGGGGGTGTGCCGCTCACCGGCTGGGCCGCGGCGGACGGTATCGAGTTCAAGCGCGCCCTTGAAATGGCGAGCGAGGAAATCAACGCCATGGGCGGGATCCTGGGCCGGCCGGTCGAGCCCGTGTTCGAGGATACCAAAGAGCAGGGCGCCGATAACATCATTCCCGCAATGCAGCGCTTGGTCGACCGGCACGGTGTTCACGCGATTATTAATGGATACAACACTGGTGCGGTCACCGCCGAATACGACGTCATTGCCGATGCGGGGATCATCTACATTCATCACAACACCGACATCGTCCATCACGACACGGTAGGGCAGGATCCGGACCGCTACTTCGGCATCTTTATGGGCGATCCCGCCGAGTACTGGTACGGCGAGGGATTGCTCGCCTTCCTTAATGGTCTTGGAGATCAAGGGCTCTGGGGTCGGCCAAACAACAAGATCGCCATCGTCACCGGCTCGCAGAACTACAGCGTGGTCATCGCCAATGCGATTCGGGAGAACGCCGAGAAATACGGCTGGGATATCAGTCTTTTCGAAACGGTGGTGGTTCCGATTTCGGAATGGGGCCCGACGCTCGCCAAAATCCGTGAGGACCCGCCGGCGGTGATCGCCGTGACCCACTGGGTGCCGCAGGACCTCGCCCAGTTCATGCTGCAGTTCGTGCCGAACCCGACCGACAGTCTTGTCTACATGCAGTACGGCCCGTCGCTTGCGGCGTTCCGCGAGATCGGCAAGGACTCGACCAACGGTGTTCTCTATTCCACGGTGATTGCATCGCTCCAGGATAAAATCGGCAGCGATTTCAACAATCGCTACAAGGAGAAGTTCGGCGCTTCTGCCAGTCCCCTGGTCGCCGCGCAGGTATACGACAGCGCCCACTACTACGCGCTGGCCGCTGCGATTGCCGGTGGGACGGGTGGCCCCGGTGAGTTCGAACAAAATGCCAAGGTATCGGAGCGCTTGCGTCGCATGATCTATCGCGGGGTTATGGGCACAACCCATTTCTTCCTGCCGGAGCAGGCGGCTATCCCCTATCCGGATGCAACGAACGACCCGTCCCTCGGCATGCCGCATCAGTATCTGCAGATTCAAGACTACACCAGCGAGCCGGATATGATTGCGCCTCCGCCTTATGAGACGGCAACGTTCAAGATGCCGCCTTGGATCAAGACATAGTATCCGAACGCCTAACCCTGTGTCCG
This sequence comes from Kiloniellaceae bacterium, assembly GCA_021776195.1. The sequence goes on from JAJFGK010000044.1 coordinate 25,349, forward strand.
GTACGGCGGCCCTCGCACCATTCGAAGAAAGGCGCGAGGGCCGCTGATCGGTCGGCAATCTTAGCCTATCCGGGGCTGGCGTTAATCCGGTGCGCTGTATGAACGGCGATTGGGTATGAGTGGTCAGGTTCCATTGGCTCTGCTTTCCTGCCAGGGCGTCTCCAAGTATTTTGGCGCGATGGCTGCTGTGAAAGATCTCAGCTTCGAGGTCGTTCCAGGCGAGGTGTTGGGCATAGGTGGGCCCAATGGTGCTGGAAAAACCACACTATTCGACGTGATTTCAGGCCTTAATCCGGCCGATACTGGCGAGGTGGTGTTTGCCGGCGAGACCATAACCAGCATTGCACCGGAGCGAATGTGCCATAAGGGTCTGGCGCGCATTTTTCAGTTCAACGCGGCATTCGAAACCCTGAGCGTGCGCGAGAACGTCGTTATTGCCGCGACCTATGGCCATAGAAACCGCACTTTTCCACCTCTCCGGTTCGACCGCGCGTCGCGGGCGCGGGCCGATGAGGCGATCGAAATGGTCGGCCTGTCGGACCGTTCGGATGAGCTGGTCGCCAGTATTCCGGTGCTTGACCGGAAGCTTTTGATGATCGCCAGCGCGCTGGCCACGAGTCCCAAACTACTGCTGATGGACGAGCCGGTCGGCGGCTTGAATCCGGCCGAGATTGACCGCGTGATGGAGTTGGTCCGTCGGCTGCGACAAAACGGCATGACCATGATTCTGATCGAGCATGTCATGCGTTTTTTGGTGCAGCTCTCGACACGTGTTTTGATTATGCACCACGGTGAGAAGATTTATGAAGGCCCCCCCGAAGGTCTGTCTAAAGACGAAACCGTTGCCGAAGTCTACCTGGGCGAGGGAATGGCCGGGCGCATAGCCCATTTCCTCGAAGAGGCGGGTTAGATATGAGCACGCCTCTCCTTGAACTCTGCGGGGTCTCGGCTGGCTACGGTGGACAACAGGTCTTGCGCGAAATCTCGCTCGGGGTGGCCGAGGGCAGCCTGGTAACGCTGATCGGCCCCAATGGCCATGGCAAGACGACCCTGCTGCGCTGTGTCTCCGGGTTGGTGCGCCCGACCAGTGGCGAAATTCGCTTCGAGGGTCAGCCGCTCACCAAGCTGAAGGTGCATCAGATCGTCGATCGCGGCATCGTCCACGTGCCGCAGGGTGATATGATTTTCCCGGACATGAGCGTTTTGGATAACCTCCTGATGGGCGCCTATCTCCCCTCGGCCAAGGCGAAGATCGGCGTGCGTCTAGAGGAGGTCTTTGGCTTGCTTCCCCGCCTGGCGGAGCGCCGCGGCCAGATTTCGAGTACCCTGTCCGGCGGCGAAAGGCGCATGCTTGGCATCGGCCGCGGCCTCATGACCGGTGGCAAAATTCTAATGATCGACGAGCCTTCACTGGGGTTGGCGCCCCTGGTGATCGAGCAGATTTACCAGGTTATCACGGACTTGAAGGCAAGCGGTCGTACCATATTGCTCGTTGAGGAGAACGTCAGTCGGGTCGAGAACCTTGCCGAACAGGTCCATCTGCTGGACGACGGGCGGATCGTCTGGCAAGGCGGGGCCAGTGAACTGGCGGGCAACGACGAACTCATAACGACCTACCTCGGCGGCTGACCTACGATGGATACCTTAACGCAAGTCATCATGAGCGGCCTTACCCTCGGGGCAATGTACGCCATCGGGTCAATCGGGCTTTCCCTGGTCTGGGGCTCGCTCAATGTTCTCAACATGGCCCATGGCGCGCTGCTCGTTGTCGGCGGCTACGCGTCCTATGCAGTGGTCACGTTGCTCGGATTTCCCTTGCTCCTGGGGCTCCCCTTCGCCCTCTTGACCGGCGGCCTGGTCGGTGCGGCCATGTTCTATGGCGTGATCCAGTTCATGGAAGGAAAAGAGGGTTTCGAGACCAACGTCATCATTGCCACGGTTGGCTGCTCGATTGTTTTCGAGAACGTCATCCTCAAGCTGTTCGGCGCCTATCCCCTGCTGCAGCCCCTGGCCATCGAGGGAGGGCTCTATATCGGCAAGTCACACCTGCCTTATCAGAACCTGCTGATCATGGTGGTATCGGTGGTGCTCATGGCGGCGGTGGCGCTGGTGATGAACCGAACACGGATGGGCCGGGCGATCCGGGCCACGGCGCAGAGCCGGGATGCGGCGCAGCTGATGGGCGTCCCGGTCCGGCTTGTATACGCACAGGTCCTGATCATAGCCGGCATGCTGGCAGCGGCCTCCGGCATCATGCTGTCGTCGATCACGACCCTGGCGCCAACGATGGGCTACGATCCGATGCTCAAGGCGTTCATCATCTGCGTCATAGCTGGCCTCGGCAATGTTGGCGGCGCGCTCTGTGCCGCGTTCGTGCTCGGTGTGCTCGAGGCCTTCGTGCAGTTCTATTTCGGTGTCCGCTTTGGATTTCCGACACTTCTGCTGTTGGTTATCGTGGCGCTGATCTGGCGGCCCTATGGCGTGTTCGGCCGGAAAAAGGTGGTGCGGCTATGATCCGCCGCGACCTCATCATCGGCTTTGTCCTCTTGGCGCTTCTGATCGTGACGCCATTTATCTGGCCGACCCGCTATGTTCTCGGGCAATTCACTCTCTTCTTTATCTGGGCCACCGTCGTCACCCAGTGGAACTTGGTGTTTGGTGTCGCCGGCATATTCTCGCTCGCCCAGATGGCCCTATTTTCGATGGGCGGCTATGTGACCGGCATGCTGGGGCTCTACTTTGGCTGGCCGCTGTGGATTTCCATGTTCGCCGGCGGACTTGGCGCAGTCCTCTTCAGCTTGTTGATCGGCCTTGCCTGCCTGCGATTACGGGGTGCCTATGTGGCGCTGCTCACGCTGGCGATCGCGCAGACCATGTATCTGCTGATCATTACCGATACCGAGTGCTTCTTCATGGACGGTGTGACCTGTCGAAATTTCACCGGCGGCACTCGTGGCCTTACCAAGTATGGCGACTTCGGCTTCCGAGAGCTCCTCGGCCGCAAGCACTTCGCCTACGGCAACTATTTTTTAGCCCTGGCGGTGCTGGCGGCAGCCTCGGCTTTTTCGATCTTCATTATTCGCAGCCCCCTCGGTCTGGCGTTCCGGGCTTTGCGCGACAACCCTGTCTATGCGGTGTCTCGGGGCGTCAGCCGCTTTAAGTATCAGCTGCTCGTTTTCGCCGCTTCGGCCTTCTTCACTGGGCTCGCGGGTGCTGTCTATGCCGGCTACTTCCGGGTCATGGGGGCCAACACTCTCTACCTATCGCTCCTGCTGTTCCTGCTTTCGATGATGGTTGTCGGTGGGCTCGGTAGTGCCTGGGGCCCGCTGCTCGGTGTCGCAACCCTGATGCTGGTCGACGAGGTGCTTAAAGAATCGGTCGAGTACCGAAACATCGGGCTTGGCCTGATCCTTATCGTCTTCGTCGTTGTCTGGCCCAAGGGAATTGCCGGGGCCCTGGAGGCAGCTCGGCATCGCTTTCGAAGACCACGGAAAAAGGATTCTGCGACCGCGCCGCCGGAGCAGGGTCGCGGCACTTCGGAGTGAGAATGACATGAGGCAGCCTGTCCGGAACCTCATGACCGAGCCTCGGCGGCGGCGCCGGACACACAGGTGCCGGACACAGGGTTTGTGGCGGGAGCGATCTGCCGGATTTCGTTGAAAGGAGATGACCCATGACACTTTCCGACGAACTTGCCTACATGAACGCCACGGACCTTGCACTGCGTATCCGGCAACGCGCTCTGTCGCCGGTCGAAGTGATGGAGGCTGTCATCGCGCGGATCGAGGCCCGTAATCCAAGCCTGAACGCTTTTGTCTACAAAGGATTTGACGGTGCCCGCGACGAGGCCAAGCAGGCCGAAAAGTCGCTGATGGCCGGCGACGCGCTTGGCCCGCTGCACGGGGTGCCGTCGGCGCTCAAGGATCTCTTCGACTTCAAGCCTGGCTGGGTCAGCACCTTCGGGGGCGTTCGCGCGCTCAAGGACCATGTGACGCACTTCCATTGTGCCTTTGCCGAGCGCATCGAAAAAGCCGGTGCGATTCTGGTGGGCAAGACCAACAGCCCGGTCATGGGTCTGCGCGGAACCTGCGACAACTATCTTTTCGGTCCGTCCTGCAATCCCTTCAACACGGCGAAAAATACCGGAGGGTCGTCCGGCGGTAGCGCGGCGGCGGTCGCCGACGGTCTGGTGCCGATTGCCGAGGGCACGGACGGCGGCGGTTCGATCCGGATCCCCGCGGCCTGGTGCGGCGTCTATGGCTACAAGGCCTCCTTCGGGCGGGTCCCTTATGTGATTCGCCCCAATGCCTTCGCCGCCGACACGCCCTTCATCTTCGAAGGGCCGATTACCCGCAATGTCGAGGATGCGGCCCTCGCACTCGATGTGCTGGCCGGGTACGATTCGCGCGATCCTTACTGCATTGACGAGAAGGTCGACTTTACCGCATCGACCCGCCGGTCGATCAAAGGCTGGAAAATTGCCTACAGCCCGGACTTCGACGTCTTCCCCGTGGACAGTCGCGTGGCCGACGTTGTTGGCAAGGCGGTCAGGGCCTTCGAGGAGGCCGGTGCCGTGGTCGAAGATGTGAAGCTCGGGATCGAACGGTCACAGCAGGAACTGAGCGACCTCTGGTGCCGGCTGATCATGCCGCTGAACCTCCAGGGTCTCGACGGATTCAAGCAGGCGGGCATCGACCTGCTCAAGAACCACAGCGACGACTTCCCACCGGAGTACCTGCGCTGGATCGAGGTCGGGATGGGAATGTCTGCGCTCGACTTTCTGCAAGATCAGTCGATGCGATCCGAGGTCTACGATGCCATTCAAGGTGTGTTGAACACCTATGATCTTCTGATCACGCCGACCCTGGCCTGTCTACCGGTCGACAACGGCACCGACGGTAACACCAAGGGGCCGACTGAAATCAACGGCGAGCGGGTGGATCCCCTGATCGGCTGGTGCCTGACCTACCCGGTGAACTTCACCGGCCATCCGGCCGCCTCCATCCCGGCGGGCATGGCCGAAGGTTTTCCAGTCGGCATGCAAATCATCGGCCGACGTTATGCCGATTCCGACGTGTTAGCGGCCAGTGCCGCCTTCGAGCGGCTGCGGCCTTGGCAGGACAACTATAAGATCTGCCGGCAGCGGCCGGTCTAGGACATTGTCACGTTAATCCGGTCAATGCGATGTCGCCCGGCCATGAAGCCATTCTACTGCCGGGGGTCACCGCCTTGCGCCAGAGATCATCCGCTACGCCGTCTGGCTGGGCTTGCGCTTTGCCTAGAGCTTTCGGGACATTGAGGATCTGCTCGCTGAACGCGGCTTCGGCGCGAGCGACGAGACTATCCGGCGTTGGTGGCAGGAGTTTCGCTCGGTAAAGGTGGTTGCGTACCCACGACTTGAATCGATTGCCTGAGAGGCGCGCTCACGTTCTCAATTCCCTGCTCGTTCCCTGTTATGCTGGATGATTTCCCTGTTCCGATGTTCAGGGATTGTTGCCTAACCCGTTGAATTGGGCAGGGTATTGCTCTCCACAATCCGAGAATTCGGCCGATAAACGCGAAAATCCCTGTATTTTCCCTGGTTATCAGGGAATGAGCGTTGGAGACGGGTTCGCTCATGTCTCCAACCACCACCACCCACCCCTGTGTCCAACCCGGAGACATGGGTGACAACCTCGTGCCGAACGGGTTGTCGATGGATTGCAGTGTTTTCTGCTCCAGGTCGATGTATCCGAGATCATAGTGCATAAAGCTGACGAGCCAAATGGCGTCGTCGACTTCCTTGATACCGAGCCTTGGCTCGGTCAGAGCAGAATCACCTGAGCCGAGTGCGGTTGCTTCGTAGCCTCCGGCGATGCGCAATCCCTTCCGCTTCTTCAACTCTTCGCCCGATGTGACCCGCCTCGGGATGATGATGTATGTCCGTTATCCGTTGTCTCTCAGACAGCTAGAGGATCTGCTGTTCGAGCGCGGTATCGATACCTGCCACGAGATGGTTCGATTCTGGTGGAACTGCTTCGGTCGGATGTTCGCCGCGGGGATAAGAAAGAGGCGCGTTCTACACCGATCGTTTTCCAAATGGCCATGGCACCTCGGCGAGGTCTTCGAGAAGATGAACGGGGAAACGCACTTTCTCTGGCGCCCCGTGAATCACCAAGGCGAAGTGCTGGAGGTCTTTGCGACGAAGCGCCGGGATCGCTGGGCTGCACTGAAACTCCTGAAGCGGGTGATATAACGCCATGGCCGGCTACATGTCGCTGTCACGGATCGCCTCCGGTCCTACCGGGCCGCGATGAATGTCCTTGGCATGCCCGGGCGCCATGAACGTCGGCGCTGGCTCAACAATAGAGTGGAAAACTCACACCAAACTTTTCGACGACGCGAAGCAGTGATGGCGATGTTCAGAGAATTCGAAATCCATCAGAAATTCGCCTCTGTGCAGGCCTCGATCCACAACCATTTCAATCTAGAGCGCCACCTTAACCGCCGCGAAGCATTAAAGCAGAACCGCTCTATTGCCCTGGAAGAATGGCATCAGCTTGCAGCCTGAGGTCCGTGGCTTGTTGGAGCTTGGACACCGGGTTGCGTTAGCCTGACAACGCTCCTGCCAGTCGTTAAGGTAACAGCGCTATGAACAGGGTCGTCGAGCTGTTCCTATGCGAACCACCAGCGTTCCGTGAGCTTGCCGCCGTCCAGATCGTAGTTCTTGCCCACCTCGTCTTGGTGGGCCAGCTTGTCGGAATGGGCGCCAACATAGCTGGCAAACATAGGTACGACGACACCGCCCTCGTCTGAGACGATCCGCTGCATCTCGACGTACATCTCACGGCGCTTTGCGTCGTCGAGCTCGGCGCGCGCCTGGACCAAGAGCTGGTCGAACCGCTCGTGGCTCCAGAAGGAGTCGTTCCATGGTACGCCCGTCAAATAGGCCGAGGAGAACATGAGGTCTTCGGTCGGACGGCCGCTCCAGTAGCAGGCGCACCAAGGCTTCTTCATCCAGACGTTCGACCAGTATCCGTCGTTGGGCTCCCGCACGACGTTGATGTCGATGCCGGACGGTGCGGCGTGCTCCTTGTATAGGGTGGCCGCGTCGACAGCGCCCGCAAAAGCGGAGTCCGCGGCGCTCAGATCGAGGCTGATCGTATCGTAACCGGCCTTTTTTAGGTGGAACTTGGCCTTGTCCGGATCGTAGCTGCGCTGCGCAAGTTCCGCGGCATGATAGCGGTTGGCCGCAGCGATTGGATGATCGTTGCCAACCGACCCGTGGCCGCGCAGGATCGTCTGGACCAAGGCTTCGCGATCAACGCCGTATTTGAGCGCCAGCCGCAGGTCGTTGTTGTCGAAGGGCGCCGTGTCGGTACGCATCGGGAAGGTGTAGTGAAGCGTGCCGGTAATTGAGGTGATCTCCAGGCCCGGCCGCTTCTTCAGCAGATGCACCGTCTTTAGATCGCAGCGGTCCATATTGTCTATCTCGCCGGTGGTCATCGCGTTGGTGCGCGCCGCCACATCGATAATCGACAAGACTTCGATGGAATCGAAATAGGGCTGGCCTTCCTTGAAATAATTCGGATTGCGCTTGGCGGCCGCCCGGACGCCAGGTTCGAAGGACTCGTTGATGAAGGGTCCAGTGCCGATGCCCGACAAGGCATCCACCTTGCCGTCCTTGGCCGGCAGGATGCAGAAGTGGTAATCGGACAGCAAGAATGGAAAGTCGGCGTTGCCGCCCGAAAGACTGACGACCACACGCTCCGGACCGTCCGTCTTGATGTCCTCGACGGCTTCTAGCAGCGCTTTGCCGGCGGACTTGGACTCCTCACCCATGTGGTGGCGCAGTGAGGCGACCACGTCGTCCGAGTCCAAACTCTTGCCATTGTGGAACTCGACGCCCTTACGGAGGTTGATGACCCAAGTTGCGGCGTCATGCGAACCCTCCCAGCTCTCGGCCAATTCCGGGCCAAGTTCGCCCGTTGGCTCGACGTTCGTCAGGCAGTTGCGGAGCGCCCCGAAGGCGTATACCTGGCCATGGGTGTCCTCCAAAGTGGCCGGGTCAAGCGAATGCGTTGTCGACCCGCTGCCCAGCCCAATCCGCAGGTGGCCGCCGCGTTTCGGTTCTGCAGCTTTTACTGCCTTACTGGCCAACGATGTCGCCAATGACAGGGATGCACCCAGGGCAACAGTCCGGCCCACGAACTCCCGCCGCGAAATCCGCCCCTTGGTAAGGAGTTGGACATAGTGATCGAGCAAATTGCGTTCCGGCATGATTGTCTCCCGTCCTACTGCTCCGCTTTATTGTCACCTCTGAGGTGAGGCACTACGTGAAGAGGCTTTGTCCGGCCTGCCAACGGCTACTTTGTCGTCTCGCAACTTGACTGGAGTCCCATTCTTTCTGGTTCTCCGATGCAGGGAATCAAGTATCGTTGTCGATAAACCTATCAGACGGACCGTGCCTTCGGTTTGCAAATTTTCGTGCTTCAGAAAATTCGACCGAGAGCTTCAGAATATGTGCAGAAACTCGGCTGCCACCAGATAAGGCCGCACGCGTCTCGGAGACACGCTTGTCTCGGGGACAAGCTTGATCGTACTCGAACATCCTTACTTGTACCGGCTGACGTCAAGCGTCGCTCCGAACGCGTGCGTTTTCTGGATCGTAGGGACTTGGAGCGCACACCTCCGCAAGAAAAGTCTTGCCGACAATCTCAACAGAGAAAGTCGACCCGACTTCTGAATACTCCGGCGCCACGAAGCCCATGGCCAGATTCTTCCCGACGCGATAACCCCAGGCGCCGGAGGTAATCGTGCCGATCACGCAGCCATTCGCGACAACGGAATCGCCGGGATGGGCGGGCGCCTCGTCCGACTTGATCTCCATCGAAACGAATTTCCTGCGCGGTCCGGCATCGCGCATGCGTTGTAAGGCGGTCTTGCCAATGAAGTCCTTGTCCATGTTAACGAAGCGATCCAACGCACTTTCGAAAGGATTGAATTCCGTGATCAGGTCAGCCTTCCAGTGCCGGTAGCCCTTTTCGAGCCGCATGGACTCCGTTGCATGGGTGCCGAAGGGCGTGATGCCGAATATCTGCCCAGCGTCCCACAAATGGGAAAAGGCGAGTCTCAGCTGTTCGTTGGGAATGTGCAACTCCCAGGCAAGCTCCCCCGAGAAAGAGACCGACATGGCGACTGCTTCCGCGCTGCCGATGAGGACCTTGCGTACCGTAAGCCAGGGAAAGGCGTCCTTGGACCAGTCTGTTCGGGGGGCGGCACTGGCAAGGGTCTCGCGTGATTTGGGTCCGGCAACGACGAGAATGGTGTAGTCGTTGGTGAGGCTTTCGATGCGAATCGACCCGTCTTCGGGGAGCAGGCCGCGCAGCCAGTCCATGTCGTGGTACTCGGCGGCCGCCGCGGACCCGTACCAGACCCGGCCTTCGGCGAGGTTGGCCAGGGTGGCCTCTCCCTTCACGTATCCCTGATGATTGAGAAGATAGGTGAGCCCCACCTTGCCCAATCGCTGGGGAACGCGAGAGCAAACGATCTCGTCGAGCCAATCGTGTGCACCCTGGCCGGTGATTTGGTAACGGTTGAAGCCGGAGACCTCCATGATGCCGACCCTGTTTTGGACCGCGTTGACTTCGGCCGCCACGATGTCGAAGGTGTTGTTGAAGCGGAAAGAGTGTTTCTCCTCGAAATCGGCCGAAGGCTTGTAGAAGGCCACGCGCTCCCAGCCGTTGACCGTGGCGAAATCCGCGTTCATTCCGGCGAGGGTCTCGGTGAGCGGCGTCGTCTTGGCGGGGCGGCCGGCCGGGCGATGCTCGTGCGGCATGTGGAAGCGGAACTCGTTCTGGTAGTCTTCGATCGCCTTGAGCGCGGTGAATTCGACGTTGGCGTAGCGCGTAAAACGGCGCGGGTCGAGACACCAGGTGTCGTAGCACGCTTCGCCATGGGCGACGATCTGCGCGAGCAGCCAGCCGTGGCCGCCGCCTTCGCCCAACCCGGCGCGCAGGCCCGTGATGCAGTAGGTGTTCCGCCTGCCGGGAATGGGGCCGACGAGGGGCAAGCCGTCCGGCGTGTAGGTGATCGGGCCGTTGATTACTGAATGGATCCCGGCATTCATGAGACAGGGCAGGCGGCGAAATGCGCCTTCCATCACGTTGAGAACGCGGTCGAGATCGTCCGGGCAGAGTGCCATGGTGAAGTTGGGGTCGATCCCGTCGAGCCCCCAGGTCCGGCAGCCCTGCTCATAGAATCCGACCAGCAGGCCGTACTTCTCCTGCCGGGAATAGAAGTCGTCGGCCGGGCAGCGGATCAGCGGGACCCGGACGTCCAGCGCCTCGATCTCGGGGATCGGCTCGGTGAGCATATACTGATGTTCCATCGAAGCGACCGGCAGCTCCGCGCCCATCATCGCCGCGATTTCATTGCAACGATATCCGCACGCATTGACCACCTTCTCGCAGTGGATGTCGCCGTCTCGGGTGTGGACGATCCACGTGTGATCGGTTCTTTGTGTCAGACCGGTCACCGGGTTGTGACGGTAGATCTCCGCCCCGGCCTTTCGGGCCCGCCTGGCCAAAGCCTGGCAGAGCTGGGCCGGATCGATGTCGCCGTCGAGCGGATCCCACAACGCGCCCAAGAGGTCTTCGGTCGTAATCAGCGGATGACGCCGCTTGCACTCGTCGGCGTCAATCAGCTCAAACTCGACGCCCATGCCCTTGGCCAGGCTGATAAAGTGTTCGTAGCCGTCAATGTGGTCCTGGGTCGATGCAAGACGCAGGCCCCCGGTCGCGTGGTGATAGTTGATCGGATAGTCCGGATCGTCCGCCAATTCCTTGTAAAGTCGGATCGAGTGGCTCTTCAGCGCCACCATGGTCTGGGTGCCGCCGAAATTGGTCACCTGGGCGGCAGAGTGCCAGGTGGTGCCCGATGTCAGTTCGTCACGCTCAACAAGGACGCAGTCGACAATGCCCTCCTGCGTCAGGTGATACAGCGTCGAACAGCCTGCGATCCCTCCACCGATCACAACCACGTCAGTATGGGTTTTCATGGCCAAGTCCTGAGTTATGGGGCGGCGTCGCCTCGGTCGCGCAGACACCACATACTGTAGCAGTTCGTCGAGGTATGCCCGCGCTTTCCAGTGTCTTTCGCATCCTTTAGGATCTTGGAAACGGCCATTTCGAATTCTTGAACTCAACAATCTCCGGTGCCCGAGAGATGCCCTTTGGCATGAAATGCTCCGTCGCGAGATAGGGGGCGAGGCGACATGGCCGGCGTGGAACTGCGGATCGGCCGATGAAGTGGCGGTCGAGCCTCGCGCGTCGCCATGGGTTCCGGGCCCAAAGCCGAGCTTGACGCCTGTCCGCCAAGTCAGCGCGGTGGCCGCTACTGTCCCTCTCGGATCACGTAGTCAAAGGGATACTCCACAGGGTCTTTCCTGTCCTCGACGAGGTTGGCATGGCCGAAGTGCCGTCGGGCCTGATCCTTGTGAACATTTCTTGCGCCCGGTGACCCCATGACCTTTTTCAACTCGCCCCTGGTGAACGACCTGCGGACCAGCACGTTCTCGGTGGCCGCCGCCCCGCCTGTATCGACGCGGCAGTCCATGCGCTGATACGCGAACGGTTTAAAATCCTGCTCAAGCCGGGGCCGTGACCGACGGTCGAAACGTTACTCCGCGACCACCTCGATGGCCCCCGCCATGCCCGGTGCCAGGGCGGCAAAACGCGGAACGATGTGTTCGGCCAGGAGAACACGGCAGTCGTCTGCAAGCTGCTCAGGCAAATGCCCGAGTTCTTCGGATCGAGCGGTCAGGTAGATCCAGCGCGACACAGCTGGAAACGGCATGGGCAATATGTCCAGGCTGGGCACAAAACGCTCGGCATCAAGCAGGTTCAGTGGCGTCGTCAGCGTCCAGCCGCGGGCTTGCACGGCCATGGCGAAGACCGAGCGCGAGGATTCGAAAGCATAGCGGCGCGGCACATTGAAACGCACGCGCTTAAGATGCTGAGCGACGACTCGGCCGATCGGCATGGCTTCGGAGTACTGAACGAAAGGCAGCTTGGCGAGCTGATCGCGCATGTCCTGGTCGGCCCTGAGCACGCCTTTCGCCGCGGCCAGGATGAGGGGTTCATGCAGAATCGCTATGGAGCGGAAGTTATTGGTGTCGTCGGGAACAGTGGCGGAGACAGCAATGTCGGCCTCACGTTTCTCCAGCTTTGCTGTCACCCAGTCCGACCGGCCGGAGTAGGTGTCGACGAAACAGTTGCGGAAGCGCTGCTGCAAGCTCAAGACGAGCGCCGGCGTCAGGGAAGCGTCGAGATCGTCGATGATGGCGAGCGATATTTGAGGTAGAATGGCAAGGTTGAGCTCCGCGAGTTCTCCCTGCGCGTCCGACACGGCTTCCAGAATCCGATGCGCGTGCAGGCGCAGGATCTGCCCGGCCGGCGTCAGCGTAACCGGCCGGGCCCGCCGGTCGAAAAGCTTTGCACCAACAGCTTTTTCCAGCGCCGTGACCTGTTGCGAAACACCCGACGGGCTGCCGCCGATTCGTCCCGCCGCCCCGCCGATCGAACCCGTTTCCTCGAGTGCCACGAAAACGCGAAGACCACGTAATGTCAGTTCGGGATTGACCTTCGGATGCGAAACGCTTGATCGAATAGAGTCGTCGGTCATAGTTCGGGTAGCCATTCTTCCCGAAACATCGTCGCCCGCCCTTGTCATACCATCAAATCATCCAACAAGTCTGTCTCAGGACAGTGCGATCGGTGACCTCTCCATGCAAGAGGATCATGACGCTACACGGGTCCTCCTGACGGGTCCGACCAGGATTTTGTGAAGGCGGCCCTTTCATCTGGAAGAAACCAGCGGAAGCGGCCGACCTTTCGGAGATTCGAGAATCAGCTCGGCCATGTGCTCTTCGCCGCCGCAATTGGCGAGCTTCCTAGATGCTCTCTTAATATGCGGTGACACCTTTTGCCCGCAGTTCGGCCTCGTTCGAGCTACTTGCCGCGAGCGTTGACATGAGGCCTTCACATTATCTTCGAGATCCCGCGCCGGTGTGCCTTCATCTTTTCGCGGGCTTCCAACGTGCCGTCATGGCACGAGCCGAACCACTTGTCCCATGGCACTTCTAGATTGCCCCAATTGCACTCCAAACAGCGGTGGTGCATCTGATGGTGAAAGGTGCTCTGACCGGCAAACCTCTCCACGAAATGAGCAAGTAAAGTCGGTTGCGGGCCGGGGATTTGAACCTACTTACCCAGACGTATCTGCGGTTTCGATTCCCTGCTGTTTCACTGTTCCGATCTTTAGGGAACTGTTGCCTAACTTCTTGATTTGGATGGTGTATTTGGTGCATGTACTCGCCAAATCGACCAAGTAATGCGAATATCTCTGTATTTTCCCAGGTTATCAGGGAGTTTTGAGCGGAGACGGGTTCGCTCCTGTCTCCAACCACCGCCACCCACCCTCTGTGTCCGACCCGGAGACATGGGTGACAACCTCGTGCCGAACGGGTTGTCGATGGATTGCAGTGTTTTCTGCTCCAGGTCGTTGTATCCGAGATCATAGTGCATAGAGCTGACGAGCCAAATGGCGTCGTCGACTTCCTTGATACCGAGCCTTTGTCCGGCCATGACGGTTGAGATGTCGATCTTCTTGCGGTGCATGCAGATGCGCCCGCGGGAGGTGACGAGGATTTCCTTGTCATGGAAGAGGTAGGTCAGCGTGGCGTCAGCTGGCGGCCCCAATAATGCCGTCGCCGCGCGTTTGGGAAAGATGCCGACGTGGCGGCCTGACCTCGGCCCTGAAATCTCCGAGCTGCGAGCCGCCGAGGTTTATCTGAGGCCGCCGTCACGGCAATTCAATGTGTCGAAGCCCGGCCGGGCGGCGCCGTCGTTTCTCGAACGATGACCTCGGTTTGAAGCTCGACGGATTGGACTGGGATTTTCCGCTCTATCGATGCGATCAGGATTTCCGCGGCACGTCTGCCCATGTCGGCGGCCGGCACGCGAACCGTGGTCAGCTTCGGGCGCGTGTAACTTGTCGCGGGAAGATCATCGAAGCCGATGATGGAGATGTCGCCGGGAACCGATAGCCCTCTTTCACGACATAGGCTGAGGGCGCCGATCGCCTGAATGTCATTGGCACAGAAGACCGCGGTTGGAGGCTCGAGCGTTCTCAGCATTGCCGCCATGGCCGATGCCCCTTCTTCCATTTCAAAGTCACGCTCGTGGATCAGCGCCGGATCCACAGTCAGACCATGGTGTCGCAAGCAATCCTCGAAGGCCTGGCGGCGGTCGAGGGCACGATCGTTGATATCGGTGCGACCGCAAACCAGACCGAGACGGCGATGGCCCAGCGAAACGAGAAAATCCACTGCTGCCCAGGCCGCCTTGTAATTGTCAAAGGACACCGATGGCCAGTCCTGGTCACGCATGAGCTTCCAGGTGATGAGGAAGGGGACGCTGTTGGTACGGATCTTTTGGATAAGGGTCGGTTCGTGATTGCCGCCGGTTAGAATCAGTCCATCGACCCGCCGCTCCAGGAGGCGCTGAGCCAACATGGCCTCTTGTTTCGGCGAGAATTCGGACGCGCCGAGCAGGACTGTGTAGCCGACGGCTTGCGCCGCGCGCTGGATCGATTGGGTCGAGGCGGCGTAAATCGAATTCATGATGGTCGGGATGATCAAACCGATTGTGTGAGACCGCCCCGAGATCATGCTGACCGCGATGCCGTCGTAGACGAAGTGGGTTTCCTCGACGACCTTGAGGATTCGATCACGTGTCTCTGCCCGGACCATGTCCGGCCGGTTGAGCGCCCGTGACACGGTTGCGGTTGAAACGCCGGCGCGTCTTGCGACCTCACGGATCGTAATCTTGTCCGTGGAGGCGGGGGCGACTTTGGCGGGCTTGTGCATTGCTCGGGCGGATCTCACGACTTGAGGAAGACCTCTCTGGTGATCTGACTATCAGGAAAATCAGGCATTCACGGCGGAGGACTCACTTTATCAAACGTTTGCAGTAATTGTGCTTTAAGCAGTGTTTTCTAGCTTGAATTTGACTCCAGCCCAAGACATTTTTGAAAGCGTTCTAGCCAAATTCTTGCTTCAGCTCTGACAAAATGGCCGAAAGCTTGACGATTCGATATGAATGTTGCTAGCCTCTGTCGAACGGCCTGAAGGCTGGTACCTACGTACCAAAATGCAAACGTTTGCATTCTGGTACGATAATAAAAGACCCAAGGGAGGCGAGGCGCGATGCGCAGCTACATCAAGAGGGCTGAGGCTGGCTTGGCAAAAGAGCGGACGGATGTGGAAGACAAGGTCCGCAGCATGATCGCCGAGATCGCCGCACGGCGTGATTCGGCGGTCCGTGATTTCGCCGCGCAACTGGACGGTTGGAGATCAGAGATCCGGGTGAGCCAAGACCAGATCAGGGATGTCGGGGCACGGCTTTCCGAGACCTTCAAGGAGGACTTCGAGATCTGCAAGCGGCAGGTTCAGGATTTCGCCCGCCGCCAACTTGACTCATTTACCGAATTGGAAGCCGAGGTGGGGCCTGGCATCACCCTGGGCCACCGGCATATCCCGGTGCGCTACGTCGGCTGCTACATCCCAGGGGGCAAGTACCCCTTGATCAGCGCCGCCATCATGTCGATTGGAACGGCACGTGTCGCCGGGGTCTCGAACGTCATCGGATGTGCTCCGCCGCGCGACGAAGAGGGAATCTACGGCCCGACCCTTTACGCAATGGACGCCGCCGGTGCGGACGAAATCTACTGCCTGGGGGGCGTTCAGGCCCTGGCCTCGATGGCCTATGGCTGCATGGGCATGGCGCCGGTCGATATGATCACAGGGCCCGGCAACGCCTTTGTTTCGGAGGCCAAACGTCAGCTCTTCGGTATCGTGGGCATCGATCTCCTGGCCGGCCCGACAGAAGTCTGCGTCGTCGCCGACGATAGCGCCGATCCCTCGCTGGTGGCGACGGACCTCTTGGGGCAGGCCGAACATGGGCCCGACAGTCCCGCCTGGCTGGTCACCACATCCGAGGGCTTGGGCCGTGCGGTCCTGGCCGAGGTGGAACGACAGCTCGAAACTCTGCCGACAAGAGACATTGCCGCGCTTTCCTGGCGCGACCATGGCGAAATCGTCGTGGTGAAGGACGACGACGAGGCGATTGCGGCTTGCGACGATTACGCGCCGGAGCACTTGGAAGTCATGACCCTTCGCGACGACTACTTCCTCGCCAACCTGAAAAACTACGGCAGCCTGTTTGTCGGCGAGGAAACCACGGTCGCTTACGGCGACAAGGGGATCGGCACCAATCATACGCTGCCGACCTCCAAGGCGGCCCGTTACACCGGTGGCCTTTGGGTCGGCAAGTTTCTGAAAACCGTGACCTATCAACGCATGACGCGCGCGGCCAGCAGGGATTTCGCGCCTGTCGCCTCGCGGCAGTGCGAGAGCGAACACCTGCTGGCCCATCAAATCACCGCGGACGTCCGTAGCGCACGCTTTGCATCGGATTGAGGGCAAGCGGATCGACGACCGGCAATGCCGAAACAGGGAGGCAGCAAAATGATATTTTTCTGGGCGGAAACTCCCGATGGCTGGGGAATTCCTGGGATTCACGGCCCCTGGGCCGAAGACGAGCTCGACGGCTATGTGCAAAGCGGTGTCTACCTGATCCGCGGCCAGGGCGAGAACATGCTGATCGATACCGGAAACTGGACCCTGCCGGAACACAACAACGGGATGGGCGACTTCCTGGTCGATCTGCTGGACAAGGAAAAGAACGACCTCAAGTACATCCTCATCACCCACTTTCACTACGACCACACCGGCAATGCCAAGATGCTCAAGGATCGCTATGGCGCCATGGTCGTTTGCCATCCGGCCGACAAGCCGATCATCGAGGATCCGATGATCATCACGCGACCGGAAAACCTGACCCGTTTCGGTGTGACGCCGGAAGAAGTGGTCGAGGATTTCAATTTGAAAGAGGGCGAAAGCCTGGGTCTTTCGGACCCCAGTATTATCGAAACCTACTGGAACTTTCCCGTCGAGGTAGACGTCGAGGTCAACGACGGGGACGTCCTCGAGTTTGGCGGCCTGAAAGTCGAGATCGTCCACCTTCCAGGCCATTGCCCGGGCCATATCGGTGTCTGGAACGCCCATACGGGGACGCTCTATGCCGGCGATCTGCTGCACTATCCCACGCCACTCGGACCCGCCCCGATCGGCGATGCCAAGGCGCACTGGAACTCGATCCAGCGGTGCCTGGCGATCAAGCCGCAGCTGCTCCTGGAGGGCCATGGGCTGTCCGCCTATTCGCAAGCCAGCTCGGAGCGGCGTTTACTTCACATGCAGCAACAGCAGGACGACACGCGCAATCGGATTCTCTTTGTCCTGCAGCGCGAGCGTAAGCCGATGACCACCCAGGAATTGGTGCCTGAAGTCATGCCGGTGAAATCGGAACTCGACTATGCGGTTTCGACCGGAATCGGCGAACGGCGTTGTTACGCGGAGTGCTGCATTCATACGCACATTCTGTGGATGATCGAGCAAGGCAAGGTCGCAAGAACAGAAGAGGGCGGCCTGATCAAATTCGCGGCGGTTGCTTGAATGCGCGCCGAGCCTTGAGCTTAACGTCAGCCAGTCAAAGCAAATAGGGGAGATGGTACAATGGCCAAGAAACTAGACCCGAGGCGGTTTCCCGACTTCACCGACCGGAAGGTCGTCGGCGCTCATATGGAGCGGCTCGATCTCCATGGTATCGACCGCAGGGAGTTCCTTGCCTTCGCATCGGTCAGCGCCATCGCGTCGGCGACCGCCCTGGCCGCCGGTTTCCCGGGCGTGGCCCTAGCCGACACCGGCGGCAAGATGGCCCATCTGATGATGACCATGCGGATGGAGTATACCAACAACGCTCAATCGGGTGCGGCCGGCGCGGCGAATGCGCTCGGTATGGATATCGCCTCGGCCGACGGACAGTTCGATTCCGAGCGGCAGCTCAATCAGTTTGAACAACAGATTGCCGCGAGAACCCAGGCTGTCATGTTGCACGCGCCCGGCGGTGGTTCGATCAAGCGCATCGCACAGCTCGCCAACGAGAACAAGATTTGGCTCGACAATACCTGGGGCACCCTGCCCTGGTTCACGCCTTTCGAGGCGGGCGATTACTACACCATGTATGCGGTGCCCGAGGAGTTTTCCGCCCACGGGGACGTGACCGAAGAAGTCTGCAAGGCCGTCATGGAGAAGTTCGGCGGCGGCAAGCTGGTCGGCGTGACCGGCGTCGAGGGCAATTCGACCGATCTCATTCGCTCGCGTGGGCGCGACGCGGCGATCGAAAAGTATCCGGAGATCACCTTGGCAGGCGAGCTTCCCGGAAAATGGAATCGCGAGGATTCTCAGAAAGCCATGGAGGCGCTGATCTCCCGCCATTCCGATATCGTGGGGGTCATCGGCCAGAACGACGATGTGGCCGACGGCTGCATCGCAGCCTTGCGGGCGGCCGGTGTCAGGCCCGGAAGAGATGTGTTCGTGACCGGTGCCGACGGCACGACGCTTGGCGCCGAAATGATCCAAGAAGGGCGGCTGCATGCCACCAGCGCAAATGTTCCGCAGTACATGGGCGCGCTGCTGACCACTCGGCTCTACGATGTGATGAACGGATGGCGGCCGAGGGCGGCCGAACGCATGATGAACTGGCGTTCGGTGGCGATGACCAAGGACAACGTCGAGCCCTATCTGGACCGCTATGTCAACGCCGACGGGCCCGAGCCTTTCGACTACAAGAAGATGTGCAAAGTGCTGCATCCCGACGATTGGGATCCGCAGGCCGAGCTCTTCCCCATGAACATCGACCTGGAATGGGGCGGCATCGATAAGCCCGCAGGCTGGACCTATCCCAAGGAGTACGCGGCTTCCAGGGAGAATGGCGAGGCGGAAGCCGTCCGCGAGGAGTATGCGGCACACTACAAGATCGACTTTTTCGGTCCCTCACCGATGAAGGCATAGATCAGTCAAGCCCCTCGGCGCCGCCGCAAAAGGTAGCAAGCCGCCGCCGAGGGGCCCTACGAAGACAGGCCCATCAGTAAAGAAGGCCGACGGATGATTGACGATAGGGTAGTGCTTCAGGGGCAAGGCTTGTCAAAGAGCTTTGGCGGCGTGCCGGTGCTCGAGGGGATCAGCTTTTCGCTGTTCAAGAATCAAGTCATCGGCATGGTCGGAGAGAACGGTGCCGGCAAGACCACGCTGTTCAATATCCTGTCGGGCATTATCAGGCCCGATGCCGGTACGATGGGATTGCGCGGTGACCCTTTCAGGCCTGCCAGCTATCGCGAAGCCAGCGCCCTTGGCGTTTCCCGGGTTTTCCAGGAACAGGCCCTGATCCCCAACATCAAGGTCTATGAGAACCTCCTCTTGTCCCATGAGGCGGCCTATTCCTGGGCCGGGCAAATCATCGATAGGCCGCGCATGATTGCTACGGCACAGAGAGTCATCGATGAGGCCGGCCTGGACATCGATGTACGCCTGCCGACCGCGTCCTACAGTTTTTCCAAACGTCAGCTGATTGAAATCGCGCGGGCCTGCCTTGTCCCAACAGAAGTGCTCGGAATTCGCCATCCGGTGGTGCTGCTTGATGAGCCGACCTCCGCGTTGGAAAAATCCGATGAGGAAGTATTTCGGAATCTCATCAATCGACTGCGCGATCATTCCTCGATCATCCTCGTATCCCATCGCCTTACCGAGGTGCTGGAGCTCAGCGACATCGTTCATGTTCTGAAGGACGGGCGACTGGTCGCCACCGTAAATCCCGAAGATGCGGGCGAGCGCACGCTGCACGGGTTGATGGTAGGGCGATCGCGGGAAGCTGATTTCTACCACGAGAGCGAACAGGTGGAGGTGGGAAATGCACCGCCTGTGTTTCAGGTGGAGGGCCTCTGCCGGGCCGGTCAATACGAGGACATTTGGCTCGAAGTCGGACAGGGAGAAGTGGTTGGCTTCGGCGGCCTGCTGAATTCCGGAAAATCTGAATTCGGCAAGGGCGCGGCCGGCATCGTTCCACCGGAATCGGGGACCGTGACCCTGGACGGTGGACTGCCCGAAGCTCCGATCATCCGCAAATTGACGTCTCGTGGACTGGGCTACGTTCCAGCCGAGCGCCTTCGCGAGGGCATGATCAGTGAATTCGCCGTGGCCTGGAACCTCACCCTTGCCGGTGGCGGAGACCAGTTCACCAACTGTATGGGGATCTGGCAAAGCAAACACGAGGCGGAGGTCACGCAAGACTACATTTCCTCGCTCTCGATCAAGGCGCGCGGTCCGCAAGATCGCTGCGCCACCCTGTCTGGCGGCAACCAGCAAAAGGTCGTCCTGGCGCGTTGGCTTTGCAGGGATCCGCGGGTGCTGATCCTGGACAACCCAACCCGCGGTGTCGACGCCGGCGCCAAGGAGGAGATCTACAAGCTGATCCGACGGCTCTCCGCGAAGGGGGTGGGCGTTCTCCTGATCACCGATGACCCGCTCGAGCTTATCGGTCTGTCCAACCGGGTGATGGTCATGCAGCACGGCAAGATCACCCGGATCGTCGAGGCGCCAGCGGAGGCAAAACCGTCAGAGCGAGAGCTCATAGAGTATATGCTAAGCCAAGCCGAGGAGCGTTCGTCGCCTTTGCCGGAACCTTCCGATCGCAAGGCGATGGTGGCCGCGCCATGACCACGGCGCGACCTACAGCTTCGGGCATTGGCAAGCTCCTGACCGACGGCATGATCCTGCCCATCGCGGTTGTCGTTGTGCTGATTGTCTTCTTCTCGGTCGCTTCCGACGCCTTCTTGAGCCTGCGCAACCTGACCGCCATATCCGGCCAGGCGAGCACGTTGCTTCTGGCCTGCCTCGGCGCGACCTTCGTCATCCTTATGGGCAGTATAGATCTCTCGGTCGGGGCCATAGTCCTGTTCGTCGGCGCGGTGACGGCAAAGGCGATCAACGCATTCGATCTTGGCATAGGCGCGCTTTTCGTGGGGCTGGGGACGGGGATGACCCTTGGCTGGGTCAATGGAATGATCTTCGCCTATGGCCGCATTCCGTCCTTTGTGGTGACCCTTGGAACCTTGTCTGTCTTTACCGGGGCCGCTTGGGAAACTCTCCAAGGTCGCGCCCTGCGGTACGATTCCCTGATCTTCGAGGATATGGCTATTGGCCAATTGATACCCCGGTTCCCGAACATCGCGCTGATCGCCCTCCTGGCCTGGGGACTGATGGTGTTTCTTTGTTTTGCCACGCGATTCGGTCGTTACATGTACATCATCGGCGGTGGCGAGGCGGTCGCGGCCACGGCCGGTATTCCGGTCCGCCGCTACAAGATATACGCTTTCGTCCTCTCGGGCATGATGGCGGGCCTTGCCGGCGCCTTGGCAGTGGCGCGCCTCGGCACGGCCGGGCCGACGCTTGGTCAGGACCTGCTCCTCAACACATTGGCCGCGATCGTGGTTGGTGGCACGTCGCTGTCCGGCGGAATCGGCGGTGTGCATCGCACGCTGATCGGCGTGCTGATCATCGCCTTGCTCGACAACGGTCTCAATTTGATGGGGGTCAATCAGTACAGCCAGATGATGGTCAAGGGTGCCGTTGTGATCGCTGCCGTTCTGGTGGGACAGGACCGGAGCAAGAGCGCCGTGATGAAGTGATCCGCGACGGGATGGCCCGCAAAGGCCGCTAGAGTTTCTGGAAGGCAAGAAAGTTCAAAAAAGGGAGGTAGATAATGTCTAAGAACAACGGAGCTAATCGAAACAGCCGACGCCGCTTTCTTCAAGGCGCGGCCGCGGTGGGGGCCTTGAGCCTGGCCCCCGGATTTGTCATGCGCCCGCGACAGGCATCGGCGGCGACACTCGCCAACGTCCATATAGAAGCGGCCAAGGCTGCCAAAGAGCTTGCCGCGGGCCGTCAGGTCTCGCTCACGATTATGCAGCCCTCGGGCTCGCTCGGAAACGTCAAGCCGGTCGCCGACAGGTTCACCGCGGAAACCGGGATCGAGATCAAGTATCTCGAGGTTCCACTGGGCGAAATCAACCAGAAAGTCCTCCTGGAATCGGTTTCCAAGACAGGATCCTTCGATATCGCCCTGCCGGCGACTTTCGGCATTCCGGACTTGGCCGAGTCCGGCATCCTCGTCAACATGGACCAGTACGCCGGGAAGTACGAGCCGGAAGGCTTTCAGGACGATGCGCTCTACTCGATCGGCGACTACTACAAAGGCAGCCTCTACGGCTATCAGACCGATGGCGACACCTACGTCATGTTCTACAATAAGGACTGGCTGGGGAATGCCGATGAGAACAAGGGCTTCGCCGACAAGCACGGCTATGAACTAAAGGTCCCCGATACCTGGGAAGAACTCGATGCCATGATGGCGTGGTTCCATCGCCCGGACGAAGGCATGTATGGTGGCGCCCTCTACCGCACCCAGTATTTTCTGGCCTGGGAGTGGTGGGGCCGTTTTCACGCCAAGGGCTCCTATCCTCTGGACGACGACCTCAATCCGCAGATCAACAATGCCGGCGGCGTGGCGGCCCTGGAAGAGATGCTGGCGGCCTCCAAGCATCTCTATCCCGGCGCCCGCACCAACGGCCTTTTCGAGAACTTCGAGGCCTTCGGTGCCGGCGACAAGTTCGCCAACATCGGCTGGGGCGGAACGCAAAAGTTCCTCAACAGCGATAAGTCCCAGATCAAGGACCGCATGGCATTCGGATCGATGCCGGGCGGCATGGTCGACGGAAGCCTTTTGAAGACGCCTTACTTCAATTGGGGATGGAACTACGTCGTCTCCTCGGTCTCCGCGGACCCCGAGATTGCCTATCTCTTCACGCTCTATGCCTGCAGCCCCGAACTGTCGACCATAGCGGTTCGCGATCCGGGAGGTTACTTCGACCCCTTCCGCGGCGCGCACTACGAGGATGCCGAGATTGCCGGCACCTACTCGCCGGAGTTCCTCGCGGTCCATAAGGAGTCGATGCGCGGTTCTATCCCGGACCTCTATCTCAAGGGCCAGGGTGAGTACTTCGACGAACTGCGGGTCAATTTGGGCGCGGCCGATGCCGGCACGAAGTCGGCAAAGGAGGCGCTCGACGACACCGCGCGGTCATGGGAGCGGATTACCCGCCGGATGGGCAAGCGCAGCCAAAAAGTTCAGTGGGCCTTTCTCAAGTCGATCTATCCCGCCGACATTCGCGATCGCCTGAAGTAGAATGAAAGAGTTGCGGCACGGCCTCTTGAGGAAGGGGTCGTGCCGCACTCCTCGCGGAGGAGAAAAGAGACCATGACCTCCCAAGGCATGGACGGTCCGCTGGCCAGCGAGGGGTCGGAGAAGCGTGGCATTTGGCCCCGCTTCAACATCCTGTTGGTGCTCCCGGCGCAGCTCACCATGATGGTCGTGGTCGTCGTCCCGACCCTCATCATCCTCTGGCTTGCAATCACCGACTGGCAGCCAACCCAGGCGCTTGCCTGGTTCGAGGCCGAGCCGGTCTGGTTCTGGAACTTTTACGATCTCTGGTATGACGAGCGTTTTACCAATGCCGTTTTGCGCACGCTTTTCGTGGTCGTTTTCTGTGTCGTGGTGGAACTGGCGCTGGCGCTCGGACTTGCCCTGCTGTTCCTCGATGAATGGCCCTGGCGGCGTTTCGCGGTCAGCATCATCATCTTGCCGATGATGATTATCCCGGTCGATGCGGCGAATGCCTTCTTCATGCTTTTCAATGAGCGTGGTCCGATCAACCATCTGATATCGTTGGTGATCGGTGCCCCCTACGAGTTCTCCTGGCTGTCCCATCCAACCTGGGCGATGGCACCGATCATGCTCGCCGAGATATGGCAGTGGACACCCTTGATGTTTCTTCTGGTCCTGACGGGACTGATGAACCTGCCGCAGAACCAAGTCCGCGCGGCGGTCGTACTCGGCGCTTCGCCGGCGCGGATCTTCTTCAAGATCATGCTGCCGCTGCTCTTGCCGGTGATTTCCATCGCGCTGCTGATCAGGTCCATCGAGACTTTCAAGATCTTTGATCCGGTTTACATCTTGACCCGTGGCCAGCCGGGCGGCTCGACAGAGACCATCTCGATGTTCATGTACAATGGGGCCTTCGTCTATTTTCGGATGGGTTACATCGCCGCGGCTGCCTTGTTGGTGCTGGTGTTGGTGATCTCGAGCTGTTTGCTTCTTGCCCGTCCGCTGCGGCGGCACGGCTAGTATGGTGGGGAACATGAACGCGAGTGGGGTCTGGGTGACCTTGTTGAAGCGCACGGCGGTGGTCGTATCGATGGTGATCGCCTTTTTCCCGATCTACTGGCTGATAGCAACCTCCTTCAAACCGTTCGACGAATGGGCGAGTTGGCCGCCGATCTGGTTGACCGATGCGCCGACCCTGCAAAACTACCGTATCGTCTTCTTTCCCGACGCGGCGCGGGAGTTCGCCTCGGCCCAGCAGGGCTCGCTCGACTACAAGGTATCCGGCAGTGCCTGGAAAGCGTTTCAGGATTCCGCCATCATCTCCACCTTTGCGACCTTTTTCTCTGTCGTATTCGGCACCTTGGCGGCCTACTCCATCGTGCGCTTTAGAACCGGGGGGGAGAACTATCCATTTCAGTTCCTGACGGTACGCATGATGCCGCCGATTGCCGTCGTCGTGCCGATGGTCGCTCTGTTTTCGATCCTCAAGCTGTCCGACACCTACTTTGGCATGATCCTCGCCTATACCGCCTTTACCCTGCCTTTCTCGATCTGGATGACACGCTCCTTCATCGAGGAGGTGCCAGCGGAGCTCGAGGGGGCGGCAATGATCCATGGCATGAGCCAGTTCAGGGCTTTCCTGACCGTGACCTTGCCTCTCATCAAGGGCGGTGTGCTCGCCACGGCTCTTTTCGTGTTCATCCTCAACTGGTCGGAGTTCCTCTTTGCGCTGGTGCTTACCGCCGGAAACGTCATTACCGTCACGCTGCAGGTCGCGAACTATGTCTCGGCGTCGTCGGGCAAGCTCTACGGCGTGCAGGCGGCCATGGGCACCGTCTCGACCCTGCCGGTTATCCTGTTTGGCTATGTTATCCAGCGCCACTTGGTCCGCGGGCTGACCTTCGGCGCCATCAAGCGGTAGGCGGATACTTTCAATGGAGACAAAGCTCGAGCTTCGGGGACTGACCAAGTACTTTGACGACACTGTCGCCGTCGAAGGCCTCGATCTGGCGCTGCGAAAGGGTGAGTTTGTGTCGCTGCTTGGCCCGTCGGGCTGCGGCAAGTCGACGACGCTCTCGATGATCGCGGGCTTCTTTCCACCCGACGAGGGCGAGATCCTGATCGATGGCCGGCTGGTCAACGAGTTGCCGCCGCGCAAACGCCGGATCGGCCTGGTGTTCCAGGACTACGCCGTCTTCAGCCGGCTTTCCGTGCGCGCCAATCTTGCCTTTGGTCTCGAAGCGCAAGGTGTGCCGAGGAAGCAGCGCGAGCACGCGGTGGCGGAAATCAGTGAAAAGCTCGATCTGCGGGAGATCCTGGGGGCGCGCGGCGGCGACCTCAACATGAGCGAGATGCAGCGTGTCGCCTTGGCACGCGTCCTGGTGACCAAGCCCGCGTTGCTGCTGCTCGACGAGCCCATGTCAAACCTGGACGCGGCCCTGCGCGCGAACCTGCGTAGCGAGTTGAAGCAGATTCAAAAGGACCTGGAGCAGACTGTGCTCTATGTCACCCACGACCAGGTCGAAGCGCTGTCGATGTCCGATCGCATCGCGGTGATGCGCGACGGGGCCTTGCTCCAGGTGGACACGCCAGAGGACATTTATCACCGTCCCATCGACCGTTTCGTCGCGCAGTTCATCGGCGATCCCCCAATCAATATCGTGCCTTGCAAGGTCACCGGAACGCCCGGCGATCTGCGCGCTGAAACGGCGCTCCACAGCGGCCTCGACCTGGCCGGCCGCGAGCTCTCGGTCGGGGACTACCTGCTGGCCGTGCGGCCGCACGCCTTCCATGCCAGCCGTGAACCGCGCGAAGGGGCCGTCGGAAGCAACGTCCGCTTGGTCGAAAACTTCGGCGCCGAGCATGTCCTGCATGCCGCCTATGGCGATGACCTTGTGGCGGTGGTCGCGCCGCCCGGCTTCGCCAGCGAGGGCGATTTGGTCTACCTCGGGCTCGATATCGAACAGGCTCACCTCATCGACCCGCGCGACGACCGGGTGATACTGCGCCAGCGTCACGAGGCCGCCGCATGACCAAGCTTGCTGTCGACGGCCTGGTTAAGTCCTTCGGCGATGTCCGGGCCCTTGCCGAGCTCACCTTCGATGTGGCGGAGGGCGAGTTTCTCTGCGTGGTCGGTCCCACAAACGCCGGCAAGTCGACCCTGTTGAAAACGATAGCCGGGCTGCATAGGCCCGATGCCGGACGGATCCGACTCTCCGGCCGCGATGTGACCGGGCTCGAGCCTCGTTACCGCAATGTCAGTCTGCTTTTCCAGAATATCGCGCTCTTTCCTACCTTGAGCGGGCGCGAGAACATTGCCTTTCCGCTGCGCACCGCGGGGATGGACGAAGGCGCCATTGAGCGGCGGGTCGCAGAGGTCGCCGGGATCTTCAAAGTCGGCCACCTGCTCGACCGCCTGCCGCAGACCTTTTCCGGCGGAGAGCAGCAACGCGTGGCAATCGGCCGGGCCATTGCCCGGCCCTCGGATCTTCTGATGCTGGACGAGCCGCTGACCAACCTCGATGCGCGGATCCGCATCGCGCTGCGGATCGAATTCAAGGCCTTGCATCGTCAATTGGGTCAGACCTTGATCTATGTAACCCATGACCAGGTCGAAGCCATGTCCATGTCGGATCGCATCGCGGTTCTAAACAATGGCCGCTTCGAACAGATCGGGACGCCCGACGAGGTTTACCATCGACCGGCGAGCGCATTCGTGGCCCGCTTCATCGGGCAGCCGCCGATGAACGTCATCGAGGCGGAATTGGATGGCGAGCCTGACCGCGCGATGATTTCCGGCCAGGATTTTCGTGTGCCTATCGAGGGCATTCCACGCCTGAAGAGCGGTGCCAGCCTGCCGCGCAAGCTCGCCTTTGGATTCCGGCCGGAGGCTTCGCGCGTGGCCCACGGCGAGGGGCCGGACACGCCCTTTCCAGCGGAGGTTATGTGGGTCGAGCGTCTGGGCAGCAAGAACATCCTGGATCTGCGTTTCGGCTCCCACAACATCAAGGCCGTGGTGCCGACGGACCACGCGGTTCGAAGCGAGGGTCCAGTCTGGCTGGGCTTTACACCAAGGGCCGAGCACTTGATCGACAGAGAAACGGAGCTGTTTTTTCGCTAGGAAGGACAGCCGGTGGCGCCATCTGGGCCTAGGGCCCCTACGACCGAAGGAGGGATGCACAATGTGTTTGAACCATGGACCTGGTGGAATTGGCGGACCGCTGCCCGGCAAGTTCGCCTACTCGAGTTTCTCCGAGGATCTGGAGCTGGAGCCCCAGCGTGGCCTTGAGGAAGTTGGTGCCATGTCGCCGGAGGATATGGCGCGAGCATCACGCCTGGTCATGGGAACCTATAACGAGCTGCTGCAGACCGCCAACAGCCTCGAGGATCCCGGCTATCGCCGTTTGATGCGAGAATGCACCGCCGCGCCGAAGATTTCCTTTCTAGAGATGTATCCGAGCGACGACGACCGCCGTAAGCTCTTCGATGAAATGGTGAAGCTCGGCTTTTTCAATCCCGAGGACGATCCGGATCATGTCTGGCCTCGTGGCCACATGACTCCGCAGACCTACCTGACCGCGCCCTCGAGCCACAACGATTTCTACAATGCCCATCCCGGCGGCCTCGCGCTGACCGTCGCCTACAACATCCGCATGGCCGATGCCTATACCGAGAACTATCGCCAGATGTACGGCCTGCCGATCAACCGGGATCTGCCGATCGCCTCGCTACTGGTGCATGAGTATCCGAAGGTCTGGCTCTATCAGTGGCTCGACGACGGGTCCTGGCTCGAGGAACCGCGTACGGTCTACGACGACACTTGGCATGCCCACTGCATCTATGTCACCGCCGAATTGATGCATCGGCGATACGATTCCCGCATCGTAATGGCCATGGCCGCTGCCCATCAGATGTCGATGCTCGACGCCTCGATGGACGGCCGCGCGGTGGTGGCGAACTGGATCGGCCTCGACCGTGTCTGTCACTTTATCAAATCCGCCGCGATCATGGCCCAGGTCGATCCGGTCGACTACGGCCTGCTCGAGCGCAAGAATGGCGAGTTGGTCCTGGCGACCCAGCCGGCCGAGCAGTGGGTTGTGCACATGGCCGACATGAACTGGCCCTATACCATGGGCGCCGCGCATCTCTATACATGGCCGATGCTCAAGCAGATCGCGGCCGACGACCTCGGCCTTTCCGACGCCGATTTGAACGGCCGGCCGTTCAATCAGCTCAAGAACTATGTCTGGTCCCAACTGGGCCAGATACCCTTGTATGAGATTTATGTGCGTGAAGGTTTCGACGCGGCGCGTGCAACGGTCACGCGGATGGTCGGCCGTTGAGCCGGGCGGCAGTCTCGGGGCAACCGTGGCCAGGGCGATAGGGTCGCGCGACTTTCGCTGTGAGGTTCTCGAGGCGTTGTCAGTCTAACAGGGCTTGGGCTGTCGGACTGGAAACGGACAAGGCTCTCACGCGGCGAGTTGCCGACATTCTGCTAACGCGGCAGCGCGATTCTTCTTGCAGAGATCGCGGCAGTTGAGATGGCGGTCGTGGGAACGGTGATTGTGGATCGACGCGCGGACAGCGGCGATTATCTGCAGATTCGACATGCCCCGGAACCGGCCATTGGCCGCTCCGCCCTTCAGGGTCATCTTCCCGTCTTGTCGGCGATGGCGACGATGCGGTGCATGTCGCGCAAGACCGGCTTTTCGATCAGCTTGCCGTCGATGACAACCAGGCCGGTGTCGGCTTCCTCGAAGGTTTGGATAATCCGGCGGGCGCGGGCGATCTCGTCATCGCTCGGCGTGAAGACGTCATTCAGCGCGGCGATCTGCTTGGGGTGGATCGATCCCTTGCCGGAAAAGCCCAGTGCCTTGGCCTGCCTGGCAGCCACCACCATGCCTTCGTGGTCTTCCAGGTCGAGATAGGGCACGTCGATCACATCCAGGCCGGCCGAGGCGGCGGCATGAACCACGCGCGAGCGGGCATAGAGCAACGGTTCCCAGGCATTCTCACAGCGCAGCTCGGCCGCCATGTCGACCCCGCCGAAGAACAGGGCATCGATGCGCGCGCTGCAGTGGGCAATCTCGTAGGCCGCCTCCAAGCCGGCATTCGTCTCGATGATGATATGAAGCCGCGTCCCGTGTCCCCTTTCGGTGAGCAGACTGTCGAGCAGGACGACCTCGTCGGGTGTTCTCACCTTCGGCATCATGAGCGCGGGGGGCGGTGTGTCGCTGGCGAGGACCGCCTGCACATCGGCAATGCCAAAGGCCTCGCGCAGGCAGTTGATCCGCACGATCCGCTCGACCCCATCGTCGGCCGGCGGCGTCTCGAACAGCTTGAGGGCGTTGCGGCGCGCCTCGTCCTTGTCCTTGGGCGCGATGCCGTCTTCGAGCTCGACACAGACGATATCGGTGCCCGAGGCCAGGGCCTTGGGAAACATCTCCGGCTTCAGGCCCGGCGAGAAGATAAAGCTGCGGCGCGGGCGGACAAGGCGTTGGCTCATCGTGATCGGTCCTGTTCGTCGTTGCTGTCGGTCATCGCTCTGCCTTTTGTTTTTCGACCTCGACCAGGGTGGTGTGAGCGCTGCTCCCCTGGCCGATCCGGGAGGTTCCGATATCGCGGGTCAGGACGTTGGGATTGCCTTGTCGATCGTCGCCCCTTTCGTCGGGGTCGTACCAGGCGCCGGTGGGGATCGCGACAACGCTATCATGGATAGCGTCGCTCAAGACGGCCCTTGCGAGGCACGAGCCGCGGCTGTTGAAGACGCGGACGATGTCACCCTGGGCAATGTCTCTGGCCGTGGCGTCGAGGGTGTTGATCAGCAGCGGCGAGGGGCGTGCATTGGGCAGATCGGCAAGGGCTGCCTCCAACTGGCTGTGCAGCTTGTCGGCCGGCTGGGGCGAAACCAGATGCAGCGGAAATCGTCTGGTGCCGCCGCCGCCAAGCCATTCGTCCGGGGCTCGCCAAACCGGGTGACCGGGGTTTTCTTCGTAGCCGAACCGGCTGATCGTCTCCGAGAAGATCTCGATCCGGCCCGACGGCGTGCCCAACGGCGCGGCGGCCGGATCGTCGCGAAATGCCTTGAAGGGAATGCTGACATGTTCGGCGCCGGCGATCGGCAGCTCGACCCAATTTTTGTCGCGCAGCTCATCGAAACTTGGCACCTCGACGCCATCGGCCGAGACATTCTGGCGAAAGCGGTCGTAGAGATGGCGCAGCCAGCCGTCGGCATCGCGACCCTCGGTGAAGGCATCGCCGCTGCCCAGGCGCGCCGCGAGGTCCGAGAAAATGTCGTAGTCGTCGCGCGCCTCGGCAACCGGGTTGATCAGCTTGGGCATGTGGAACAGGTAGGAATCGCTTGGCGCCCGGCCGATGTCTTCGCGTTCGTAAGGTGTCGTTGCCGGCAGCACGATATCCGCGCGCTTCGCCGTTGCCGTCCACCAGGGCTCATGCACGATGATGGTGTCGGGCGCTTTCCAGGCCTCCGCCAGCCGGTTGAGGTCCTGGTGATGATGGAAGGGATTGCCGCCGCACCAGTAGACCAGCCGGATATCCGGGTAGCGGCGGGTTTCGCCATTGAAGTCATAAGGCGCGCCCGGGTTCAGCAGCATGTCGGCGATGCGGGCGACCGGAATGAAGTCGGCGATCGGGTTGTCTCCTTGCGGAAGCGTCAAGCCCTCGAGGCGCTTGACCGCGACGCCGACCCCGCCGATGGCGCCGTAGCCAAAACCGATGCCGCCGCCGGGCTGGCCGATCTGGCCGAGCATCGCCGCCAAGGTCGTCGCCATCCAATAGGGCTGCTCGCCGTTCTGGGCGCGCTGCAATGACCAGGCAACCGTGATCAGCGTGCGCTTTGCCGCCATCTTGCGCGCCAGATCCCGGATCGCCTCGGGTGAGATGCCGCAGAGCGCCGCGGCCCAGTCCGGCGTCTTGGGCTGGCCATCGGTCTCGCCGGTCAGGTAACGGCGGAAGATGTCATAGCCGACCGTATGGGTTTCCAGAAATCGGCGATTGCACAGATCTTCGGTCTCCAGCAGGTAAGCCAGGGCGAGCATCAGGGCGGTATCGCTGCCGGGAATGATGGGCAGCCACGCGGCACCCTCCGGGGCGTCGTCGCGTTGCGGGCTGATGTTGACGAGACCCATCCCGCGATCACTGAAGGACTCGAGCCAGTGGGTCGTCTCGTGGCGGGTCACGCCGCCCATGCTGACTTGCGCGTTCTTCGGGTTGATCCCGCCGAACATGACCAGCAACTCGGTATGTTCGGCAATCATCGGCCAGCTGTTCTGCTCTCCCCAGGTGAGCTTGAGGAAGTTCATGCCGAGCACGTGGGGAATGATGGCCTGCGCCGCGGCCGTGCTGTAGCTGGCATAGGACGACACATAGCCGCCGATGCCGTTCAGGAAGCGGTGGACCTGGCTCAGGGCGTGATGGAACCGGCCGGCGCTGGCCCAACCGTAGGAGCCGCCGAAGATGGCGCCGTTGCCGTGTTCCCGGCGGACCCGGTCGAGTTCCGCCGCCGTGATGTCGAGCGCTTCATCCCAAGGCAGCTCGACAAAGTCATCCGCGCCCCGCTGAGCCCGCGCACGGTCCGGGCCGCCGTCAAGCCAGCCGCGACGAAACGACGGCCGCGCCACCCGGGCGCGATGGTGGACGGCAGCCGGCACGGCATGGGGTATCGCGCTCGGCGTCGGATCGGCTTCGAAGGGGGCGACGCTGAGAATGCGATCCTTCTCGGTCGTGACTTTGAAGGCGCCCCAATGGCTCGATGTCACTCTTGTCTGTTTTGCGCTCATAGTGCGATCACCGTCCTGCTTGGTGGTTGCAAGGTCTCATAAACCGTTCGCCGGCAAGGCCGGGCCGATCCGGGACTCAGACGCTGATTCCCAGCTCCTCCTGCCTTTTGCGGCTCCAGGCCTGGGTCAGGCGATCGGCGATGATGGCGATAATCGCCATGCCGATGCCGGCAATCATGCCGACCCCGAAATCACCGTCGCTCAGTCCGATATAGACGGTTTGGCCAAGTCCGTTCGTTCCCACCAGCGCGGCGATGACCAACATGGCGATGCCGAACATGATGGTCTGGTTCAGCCCCAGCATGAGCACCGGCAGGGCCAATGGGATTTTGACCTGCCATAGCAGTTGGCTTCCCGTGCAGCCGACCATGGTGGCCGCTTCGAGGACATTCTTTGGCAAGCTTCGCAGGCCGTGCTCGGCATAGCGGATGGCCGGGACAAAGGCATAGGCAATGATCGCGAGCAGCGCCGTGAACTCGCCGATCTTGAAGATCATCACGAAGGGAATCAAGATCACGAACAGCGGCATCGTTTGCAGGGTGTCGTTGATCGGCCGGACGAAGGCCGAAATCCGATCGTTATGGGCGGCCCACACGCCGACAAACGTGCCAAAGAGGAACGAGATGACCACGGCAATGCCGCACACGTAGACCGACAGCATGGCCTGGGGCCAGACTCCGGTGACCACCAGGAAGCCGAGACCCAGCAGTATTCCGATCGCCAGACGCGGTCCGCCGACTTTCCATCCGGCCACGGCAAGGATGAGCAGCAATGCCGGCCAGGGCATACTGGTCAGGCCGAAATAAAACAGGATGGCGAACAGCAGCACCGCTATGCCCACCTGATTGTTCCAGCGGTTGGCGCACCAGACGGCCAGACCTGTCATCAGGACGGCATAGCCGATCGAATGGGCGAGAGTGAGTTCAAATCCCCAGGTGAAGGGGCTGACGGCTTGCTGGAGGCCGATCTTTGTCGGCAGCATCACAAAGAAGAAGGCAAACTTTTTCAGCGTCTCGATCTCGCCGCGGAAGTTGACAACCACGTAAGTCAGGGCGTCGTTCATGACCCCGGCCGGGTTGACCTGCTGTTCGCGCGGCCACTCCTGCAGGATCGCGATGAACTGGGACAGGGCGAAGAAAGCCGCCGCGCCGATCGCCGCGACGACCCAGTAACGATAGCGCTGCAGGAAGGTTTTGGCGCCGGGATCATACTCGCCCGACCGCGCGGCCAGGCCCGAGGTGATGCGGTCCATGATCATGGCAATCAGCGCGATCACAATTCCCGCCAGGACACTTTCGCCGAACTGCGCCTTGCGCATGGTCGATAGAACTTCCCAGCCGATATCCGCCGTGCCGCCAATGATAGACGCGATAATCACCATGCTGAGGGAGGCCATGGTGGCCTGATTGACGCCCAGGAGAATCTGCCGGAGCGCGGTGGGAACCCGGACCTGCCAGAACAACTGAAAGGGGGTCGCGCCGGACATCAAGCCGGACTCGACGATTTCGGTCGAAACGCCGCGTAGACCCACGATGGTGTTTCGCACCATGGGCGGGAAGGAATAGAGCAGGCTGGCGATCAGCCCCACGGTGGTGCCAAAGCCGAACAGGATGAGGATGGGGAGCAAGTAGGCGAAGGCCGGAACCGTTTGCAGGAGATCCAGCGTGGGCATGATGACCCGTTCGGCGCGGTGGGAAAAAAAGCCCCAGACACCGATCACGAAGCCCACGAAAATCGCCATGGGAACCGAAATGGCGACCAGGGAAAGCGAGTTCATGCTGGCGTCCCAGTAGCCCGCCACCACCATGTAGAGGGTCGCGAAGAACGTAAAGACGGCCAGTCGCCAGCCCGACGCCGCGTAAGACACCACACAGAGCAGGAAGACGCTCACCGCCCAGGGCAGGGCATGCAGGATCCACTGGACTCCCTTGATCGGCCACTCCAGCAGCCAGGCAACGCCAAGGAAGAACCAGCCGAAAGTGTCGGCAAACCAGGACATGGCGAAATTCATCCACGCCGACAGCGGCACGATCATCGTATCTGGATATTGTTTCATCCAGGTCATGTCGCCCTGGACCGCCAGGCAGAACAGAGTAACGGCGATCACGCCCAGCCAGTGGATGAGCCCGCGATCAATCTTGAAGGGCATGACGGCTCATTCCTTCACCTTGGCAGGCTCGGTCTTCACGCCCGATGCAAGGGCCGCGACAACGCCACGGGCCGTTGCGACGCCAAGGACAACGCCGTCCTCTGCTTCGACAACGACACCGGCTTCGTGATCGGCCAGATAGGGCAGCAGTTTCTCCAGCGAGGTGTCGCCGGAGATACGCCCCATGCCGTCGGTCGATCCTTTGGGCTCCTCCACGATATCGGCGGCATGGAGAATGCGTTCCCAGGGAACGTCGTTGGTGAAGTCACGCACGTAGTCGTCGGCGGGGTGCATGATCAGATCCACGGGACGGCCGATCTGAACCACGGCACCGTCGCGCATGATGGCCATGCGGTCCGCGATCCGGAGGGCTTCATGGAAATCATGGGTGATAAAGACAATGGATTTGTGAAGCACCGACTGGATGCGCAGGAACTCGTCTTGCATCTGTTTGCGGATCAGCGGATCGAGCGCCGAAAAGGGCTCGTCGAGGAACCAGACGTCGGGCTCCACGGCCAGAGACCGGGCGATGCCGACGCGTTGCTGCTGGCCGCCGGAAAGTTCGTTCGGGAAGTTCGACTCGCGTCCCTCGAGGCCAACCAGGTCGACCACCCGCCCGGCACGTTCGTATCGTTCGCTCTCACCGATACCTTGCAGTTTCAAGGGAAAGGCAATGTTGTCGATGACATTGAGGTGAGGGAGCAAGCCAAAGCTCTGAAACACCATGCCCATCTTGTGCCGGCGAATTTCGATCAGTTCGGCATCGGTCTTTTTCAAAAGGTCTTCGCCATCGAGCAGAACCTCGCCGGCCGTCGGTTCGACCAGGCGTGAAAGGCATCGGACAATGGTCGACTTGCCGGATCCCGAAAGGCCCATAATGACGAAAATCTCACCGACATGGACATCGAAGCTCACATCGGCATTGGCGACAATGTGCCCCTTGTCCCGAATGACGGCGGCCCGAGCGTGGGGATCGTCGACCTTGCCGTTGAAATTGTCGAAGAACTGATTCGGCTCTTCGCCGTAAACCTTCCACACATTCCGGCACGACAGCTTTATCTCCCCCGCCGTGCTGTTCTCCTTCCCCATGCTGGTATCCCCAGATTGTCGCCGGTCTGAAAGTCGGCGGTTATTGTATCCTTTAGTCCGCCGGAGCAGGCGAGCAACGGCGCCCGTCGCGGAAAGCATCGGATAGACACAGTTAGGCAGGTGTCACATCCGATTGGGTCTGTCGTGTGCCCTTGGAATGAAAAGGGCGGCGGTTCCGATACCGCCGCCCCTTCACAGACTCTCCAGGACGGAAAGATTACATCATCGCGTCGTCCACCCAGGGCTGCCAAACGCTCTTGTTGTTGGCAATCCATTCCGCGACCACTTCTTCAAGCGCCCTGCCCTTGGAGTCGATTTCCAGCATGGCGCGGTTGTGGATATCGTTGGTCAACTGGTACCGTTCCAGGAACTTGTGGGCCGCCGGCCATTTGTCCTTGAAACCCTTCCAAACGACCTTGTCGACTGTTGCCTGCTGAAATCCGCAGGCCGTGTCCTTGGCCTGGGATTCTTCGACGCACTCGCCATCGCTTGGATTCCAGCTCACCCAATTGAAGTCGAGATCGGCGAAGATCGCGTGCGGCTGCCAGAACATCATGATCGCGGGTTCTTGAGCCGCGTAGGCCGATTTCAGTTCGGCGACCATGGCGCCCTCGCTGCCACCGGGGACCGGAGCGAACGGCAGATCGATTGCGGCAACGACGTCTTTAGAGCGTGTTCCCCAGTCGGCTGGATAGGTGACCAAACGACCCTTCGGGAAGGTATCGGCGGCGGCAAAGGCCTGGGCACAGTCATAGAGGGCCCGGTAGTCGGGCAGGCCGGGGCACTTTTCCTCCATGTAGGGTGGGTAGATCCAGCCTTCCTGCGGGTGCAGGCCAAGGTCGCCCAACACGACGATCTCACCGGACTCGACAGCCTTGGGGTAAATGTCGCCAACGTTGTTGGTCCAAACCTCAAGCTGCACATGCAGGTTGCCTTGGGCAATCCCGGCGAACTGCGGCAGCGCCCCGGCAGTCACATATTCGACGTTGTAGCCCATACTTTTCAAGATCTCGCCCGCGATATGGGTGGACACGTGCTGTCCGGTCCACTCGTTGATGGGCATCTTGATGGGGTCGCTAGACTCCGGAATGTTTCCGGCACCGGCCGGGCCAGCCGCGACACCGATTGCGAGTGCGCCTGCTGCGACAGCGGCCAAAATTTTGGCGTTCATGTTCCCTCCGTGTTCATGTTGTGTGTTTCGGTTACGCGAAACTTTTTCGTCCCACCGCAAGGCTCCCGCCTCGCAATCGCGCAGCCATCCGGTTTTAAGCCCGGTACTGGTCGCGAGCCTCTCGCGACCCTAGACTCAAAACACCGACTGTTTCAAACCGAAACTCCATTTCGGCTAAAAGTTAATCTGAACGATGAGTCGACCAGAGACGACCCCGAATCTCGACGCGCGCAAACCCTAATCGAGGTTGGCTGCCCATCACTGCTGCGCGCGGGTTGTCGAGAAATAGAGCCTGGTTTTCGATGCTTACGCGAATTTTGCGATGGATGCCCGAACGAACGCCGCCTAACAACTCAAACTGTGGGTCCTATGACGCCGGACCAAATCCCTGGAACCGTTAAGATTATCTAACCGATAGGAACAGATCAAATGACTCCGGATTTCCTGTCGATCATCGTACCTCCTGTTGGGTCGCGACCTGCCGGGTCGCCGTGACGGGACCGTTTGACCGACGATCTCGGAGATTCCCAGTCGAAACGAGGAAGTGCCGCCCATGAACTGGCAAGAACTTTCAGACCTCACCAACACAGCGCGGGTCAGCGCCAGGCGCTTCGAAGAGTCGCCCTATGTCGATCGCTACGAAAGCCCCGAGATGGTGCGAGGCGTCTACGCAGGTCGCTTTTTCCCGGTCTACAATGGCGAGGATCCGACCCAGAAATACTGGGTCCTGCGACGCAAGGCGGCGATCTTCGACGTGCCGGAGAAACCGGTGGAAGTTTCCGGTCCCGACGCCGTGCGGTTCCTGGAGAAGGTCTTCGCGCGAACCGTCTCCAACCTCGAGGAAGGGCGCGGGCTCTATACCATTGCCTGCACCCCTCGGGGCGGCGTCTTCATGGACGGTGTCCTGTTCAAGCTTGCGCCCGACCGCTACTGGTACGTGCAGGCCGACGGCGCGCTGGAGACCTGGCTCATCGCGCACAGCGGCGGCTACGATATCACCCTTTCCGATCCCAGATCACGGGTGATCCAGATCCAGGGCCCGGCTTCTCTCGACGTCATGCGCGCGGCCTCTGCCGGTCGCATCGACGAGACCCTGCGGTACTTTCAGTCGGGATTCTTCGACCTTGGCGGACAAGAGCTTTATGTCTCGCGAACCGGGTTTACCGGCGAGCTCGGATTTGAAATCTATTGTCAGGGCGCTGCGACGGACCACGGGGCCTTGTGGGACCACTTGATGGCATCGGGCGAACCCTTCGGCATGGAGTTCTCCAGCACCAGTTCCATGACGACCCGCCGCATCGAAGCGGGCATTCTGGGCAACATGACCGACATGGACATGTCCATGACACCCTTCGAGGCGGGTCTCGCCTCCTTTATCGACATGGACAAGGACGATTTTGTCGGCCGCGCGGCGCTCCTCGATGCGGACCGTCGTCCCTTGCTCTTCGGCTTGAAATGCGCCGACGCGACGCCGACCATGAGCAGCGCCGTTCTGGATGGTGACAAGCGCGTCGGCCGCATCACGGCGGGTGCCCAGTCTCCGACTCTCCGGTGCGGCATTGGCTATGTCAGGTTCAGCGCGCCTGGCGAGTGGAGCGGTCGCACCCTTCGTCTCCGGCTGCCGGACGGGAAGTTCCACCCTTGCGAGATCGTGGATCTTCCCTTCTTCGATCCGAAGAAAGAGATCGCCAGGGGCATCGACAAGACGATTCCCTAAGACAAAGAAGTACTCAAGAGGAGGACTCGTTATGCTTGCTTACTTCATGGTTGGGACCAGCGATCTGACGCGCTCCACCCGGTTCTACGATGCCGCGCTCGCGCCCTTGGGACTGGCGAGAACCGAAAATGAAACCGAGTACGTCGGCTATGCCCCCAAGGACGCGCCCGAGAAGATCGAGTTCTACGTCACCAATCCCTATAACAAGGAGCCGGCGGCGTCCGGCAACGGGACGATGATAGCCCTCGCCGCTGCAACGCGGCGGTCGGTCGATGGGTTCCACGCGGCCGCGCTGGCCAACGGTGGCACGGATGAAGGCAAGCCGGGTCCCAGGCCCGCCGAGGGAAGCGTCTACTACGCCTATGCCCGCGACCCGGACGGCAACAAGATCTGTGCCTGCTGCGATAAGCCGGATTAGGAGGGGCAGGCGGGTGCCGGTCCGACAATCGCCACCATCTTGAGAATCTCGAGAGGACCAGGTTTCAATGGCTGGATCGAACTCAATCCCTTCGCGCGATAAGAACATCGTTCGCATCAGTGGGCGGCGGTTCGAGGAATCGCCCTACCTCGCCTGCTACGAGCGGCCGGAGATGGTCCGGGGAGTCTATGCCGGGCGGTTCTTCCCGATGTTCTACGGCGACGATCCAGCCGAGAAATACTGGCTGTTGCGGCGCAAGGCAGCTCTCTACGACGTGCCCGAGCGGCCGGTCGAAATATCCGGTCCCGATGTCGTCGCCTTCCTGGAGAAGGTCTTCGCCCGCAAGGTCTCGACCTTGAAGGAAGGGCGCGGCCGTTACGCCATCGCTTGTACGCCGCAGGGCGGCATTTTCATGGATGGCCTCCTGTTCAAACTGGCGGCGGACCGGTTCTGGTACGTCCAGCCGGACGGCGCCTTGGAGACCTGGCTCATAGCCCATAGCGAGGGCTTCGACATCGAAGTTTCGGACCCAAAATCGCGCGTGCTGCAGATCCAGGGCCCGGCGTCGCTGGCGGTCATGCGCGATGCCTCCAGCGGCGCCATCGACGAGGCCATGGGGTACTTTCACGCGGGTTTTTTCGACCTCGGCGGTCAGGAACTCTATGTGTCGAGAACCGGTTGGACCGGCGAACTGGGCTTCGAGGTCTACAGCCAGGGCGACAAGACCGACCACCATCGGCTTTGGGACCATCTCATGGCGGCCGGCAGACCGCACGGTCTCGCCTTTTCGGGCTCCGGTTCCATGGAAATTCGCCGGCTCGAAGCCGGCATCCTCGACAATATCACCGACATGGATAATTCGATGACACCGTTTCAGGCAGGTCTTGCGGCCTTTGTCGACATGGACAAGGGCGACTTCGTCGGGCGCGAGGCGCTGGTCGAGGCCGACCGGCGCACCCTGCTCTATGGCCTGAAATGCAAGGCCGCGAAGCCGATGATGAACAACGCGGTTCTCAGCGGCGACCGGCCGGTCGGGCGGGTCACGGCGGGTGCCTGGTCACCCTACCTGGACACCGCGATCGGCTATGTCCGTTTCGCGAGGCCCGGCGAATGGGCTGGACAGGGACTTTCGCTCCTGTCGTCGGATGGCACAAAACACGACTGCGAAATAGTGAGCCTGCCATTCTATGATCCGGAAAAGCGAATCCCGAGAGGCTTCGACAAGGTGATCCCATGAAAACAGACGTCTACGACTATGTGATCTGCGGGGCGGGTTCGGCGGGCTGCGTTCTGGCGAACAAGCTCAGCGCCGAGCCCGGGGTACGGGTGCTGGTGTTGGAAGCCGGCCCCATGGATCGCAAGTTGATGATCCATATCCCCGCGGGCGTCTATGCCGTCTACACCGATCCCACCATCAACTGGAATTACGAGACCGAGACCGAAGCGGAGCTCAATGACCGCAAGGTCTTCACCCCGCGCGGCAAGGTTGTCGGCGGTTCGTCGTCGATCAATTCCATGGTCTACATGCGCGGCCACCCCAAGGACTACGACAGGTGGGCCAGCGAATTCGGGCTCGACGGTTGGAGCTACGAGCACTGCCTGCCCTACTTCAAGGCGGGCGAGGCGAGCGACCGTGGCGCCGATGACTGGCGCGGCGCGGACGGCCCGCTCGGCGTCACCAAGGGGGCCTACGAGAACCCGCTGTTCGACGCCTTTCTGGACGCCGGCGAGGAGGCCGGCCAGGGACGCTCCGAGGACCTCAACGGCTACCGGCCCGAAGGTGTCGCGCGATTGGATGCCACCAAGAAGAACGGACGGCGCTGCAGCGCCGCGGTCGCCCACCTCCGGCCCGCGCTCAAGCGCCAGAACCTGACCCTCGAGACCGGCGCCCTGGCGCGGCGGATTCTCATCGAAGGCAATCGCGCCGCGGGTATCGAGTATCAGCGCAATGGCGAAGTTCGCACGGCCCGGGCGGAACGCGAGGTCATTCTGTCGGGCGGCGCGATCAACTCACCCCAGCTCCTGATGACTTCCGGCATCGGCCCGGCCGACCATCTGCGCGCCTTCGGCATCGAAGTGAAGCTCGACCTGCCGGGGGTCGGCCGTAACCTGCAGGACCACCCGACCGTGATCGTCCAGGTTGCCTGTACCAAGCCGGTGAGCATCGATTGGGTCGCCAAGCCGCACCGCAAGTTGATGGCCGGCGCGCAATGGCTCCTGACGCGCAAAGGCGTTGCGACATCCAACATCTGGGAAGCCGGCGGGCTGGTCCGTGGCAACCGCGACGTGACCTATCCCAACCTGCAGTATCACTTCGGGCCGGTCGGCTTCACCCATGAGGGCGATGACATCAAGCTGCATCAGGCCTTCGCCCTTCACATCGACCAGCTGCGACCCACCAGCCGCGGGCGGATCGACCTCAAGTCCGCCGATCCCTTCGATAAGCCCGCGCTTCACTTCAACTATCTGCAAACCGAACACGACCGGCGCGAGTTGATCGAGGGCATCCGCCTGGCACGCGATCTGATCCGCCAGCCGGCCTTCGACGGCCTGCGCGGCGCGGAAATCCTGCCGGGCGAGGACGCGGCCAGCGACGCCGACATTCTCGCCTTTATCAGAAGCGCGACCGGAACCGACTATCACCCCTG
This sequence comes from Kiloniellaceae bacterium, assembly GCA_021776195.1. Next base: position 66,558 of record JAJFGK010000044.1, read on the forward strand.
CGCGACCTGCCGCATGGGCAGTGACGATAGGGCCGTCGTCGACGGCGAACTGCGGGTTCATGGGATCGAAGGGCTGCGGGTCGTCGATGCGTCGGTCATGCCGCAGGTGATCAGTGCCAATCTCAATGCCCCGACACAGATGATCGCGGCGCGCGCCGCCGACTTCATCCTGGGCAAGCCGCAGCTTGAGCCCTTCAAGGCAAGGTTCCATTTTTCGGATAGCCGGGGCCTCGATTGAGGCGCGATTTCCCGCCGCTTGGGCCAGTCGCCAAAAGCCGCTAGCATTCGCGCCCAATTGTCTTGCCGGCGGGGACGGGGTCGATGCTGAACAAGGTGCGTGAACAGAACAAACCGGGCCAAGCTGCTGGGGAACGATGGATTTTGACTAGACCCACAAACAGCCGTTTGTGCTCCTGTCGCCACCGGCTCCCATGAGCAACTGGCTGCCATCCTTGAACGCGCTCCGCGCCTTCGAGGCTGTCGCGCGGCACCTCAACTACCGCAAGGCGGCCGAAGAGCTCAAGGTGTCGCCGGCGGCGGCCAATCAGCTCGTTAGCAAGTTGGAAGATGCAATCGGCGCGCCGCTCCTCGAAAAGAAAGGCCGGGGTCTGGTCTTGACCCCGATCGGCGCGGCCGGCCGGGAAGGATTGACCCTGCCGTTCCGGCAGATTACCGGCACGGTCGAGCGAATGCGGATGATGAGCAACACGGAGCGTCTGATCGTGTCCACGTCCCCGTCATTCGCCGCTTCGTGGCTGGTGCCGCGGTTGGAGAGTTTCAAGGCGAAGAACCCGGGTATCGATGTGCTCATCGATTCGACGCCTCATCTGGTTCGAATCGAGCCGGGCGCGGCGGACGTCGCGATTCGCTTCGGCGCGAAGGACCATGGCGACCTTGTCGTTCATCGATTGTTCGACGAGGAACTCTGTGCATTCTGCAGCCCGTCGCTCGCCAAGGGACCGCCGAAGATCACGAAACTCGAGGATCTCGAGAAGGCGACCCTTCTGCGATGGGACCTGTCCCAGATGGCGTGGGCCTCGAACACGAGAAAGTGGAACTATTGGAAACACTGGCTCGCTCAACAGGGGGCGGATCATATCAAGCCGGGCGACGGCATTCGTTTTACCGATTACAATCAAGCGCTTCAGGCTGCGATTGCCGGGCAGGGATTCGTCATCGGCAGCACGCCAATCCTGCGCGATCTTGTCGGGGCGAAGCTGCTCGTAAACCCCTTTCCCAGCGGCGTTGCCACCGACATTGGCTATGACTTGGTGACGACCGAGGCCGCGCAGTCCAGGACCGAGGTGGCCGCCTTTATCGAGTGGACAATCCAAGAGGCCGGATCCGGCGAGATTCAGGCGCCTGGCGTGGTGTCGGTCCTGTCTCGTTGAATGGCTCGGCCGTGATTGGGTCCGTAATCCAAAGCCGAGATTGATCCGTTTTTGGATTTCTGCGATCCCTTAGGGCGACAGGTTTGAGATCGTGGGCCAGGAGTGCAGAAAGCCTATTGCAAATGCGAGGCGTTCGCAATAATGTCCCCTCCGCAATTGCGAAGCATTCGCAATTAGACGAGAATCCGCTCGAAAGGACTTGAGAACCATGCGGCTGAATTTCCCCATTCTCGGCGTTAGTCTGGCGCTGGCCTTCGCAATTGCCGCCGGCTCCGTGGCACAGGCGGCCGAACTCAATCTCTACTCCTCGCGGCACTACAAGACCGACGAGGCGCTTTACGACGAGTTCACGGCAAAGACCGGAATCAAGATCAATCGTATCGAAGGCAAGGGCGATGCGCTGATTTCCCGGATCGCGGCAGAGGGCGTCAACAGCCCGGCCGATATCTTGATCACCGTCGACGTGGCGCGCCTCTGGCGGGCCGATCAGGCCGGCCTCTTCCAGCCGGTGCGATCGACCATTCTAGAGGACAATATCCCCGCCCATCTGCGCCACCCCGAAGGCCACTGGTTCGGCGTGTCGACCCGCGGGCGCCTGATCTACTACAACAAGGCGGTCATGGATGGTTCCCAACTCACGGGCTATGAAGACCTCGCGAGCCCGGCCCTGAAGGGACGGGTCTGCATCCGTTCGAGTTCGAATGTCTATAACCAGTCCCTGCTCAGCTCCATCATCGCCCGAAAGGGCGAGGCCGAGGCAGAGGCCTGGGCCAAGGGTCTGGTGGCGAACTTCGCGCGCGATCCCGCCGGCGGCGACACCGACCAGATCAAGGCCGTGGCAGCCGGCGAGTGTGACGTCGCCGTGGCCAATTCCTATTACTTCGTGCGGCTGCTGTCCTCGGACAAGGAAAGCGACCGGGCCATTGCAGAGCAGATCGGCTGGATCTTCCCCAACCAGGCGGACCGCGGGACCCACGTGAACATCTCCGGGGCCGGTGTGCTCAAGCACGCACCCAACCGCGAGGCCGCGGTCCAGTTTCTGGAGTACCTCGTCAGCCCCGACGCCCAGCGCTACCTTGCCGAAGGCAACAACGAGTATCCGGCCGTCAACGGCGTCGCGGCCGATTCCGCCCTGGCGGCACTTGGCACCTTCAAGGCAGACAACCTGTCTGTCGCCGAGATCGGACAACACCAACCGACGGCGCAAAAGATCGCCGACCGGGTGGGCTGGAAGTAGTCTTCGGGCTCACTCACCGGCCCAGCGCAGCGGTCATGCCCTCACGCGGCGCTCCTCTGGCGAGGGGCGCCGCTTTGGCGCGAGGAGGGATGTGCAGACTGCAAGGCTTTGTTCATCATAAGAACCCTACAGTCATGCGCGGGCGGTTTTCGAATGGGGCCAGAGGTCCCCTTTCCAATGAGAGCGCCGCCGCAAACGCTCGAAGGAGTTTCATGAGTTTGAAACCCAGGAACGAGTTCGGGCCCCGCGAACGCGAAAGGCTCATCGAAGCGGCCGCCGCTCTGCGGGAAGCGGAAAGGCCCGTTCGAGTGCTGCGCGGCGTCGCCTGGCCGGAACACGCATACGAATCCTTTATGAAGTCCAAGGGGCGGTCGCTTCCCGACGTCCAGTACGCGCCAACAGATCCCGCCCCCACGCACGAGCGCACGGCGACGGCGCGGCGCCTGATCGACGGTTCGTCGCCGGTCCATCGTTGGCTGAGCAAGGTCGCCGATGTCGTCGATACAGGAGCGGAGATGGTCGGCGCGGTTGGAACCAAGAACTTCCACAGATTGTCGACGGTGCTTTATGGTCGGCCCAAGGCAACTCTGGCCGACAATCTGACGCGTCCGCTCGACCTCGCGCGCGCCCTCGACGATGTTCTCGCCGGTTTCAAACCGGAAGAACTGCATCTCGATGAAGCGCCAGTAAAGTACAATGCGGTAGAGATTGTTGAGCAAATCCAGCCCTTTATCACCGCGCATTTCGGTGACGCGGCGCCTCGGCTGGAAGTTGTCGACCATCTTTCCGCGAAGGCCATTGCGGGCGGCCAGTACATCCGCTTTCGGAGCGACGCCGAGTTTTCCGACCGCGACTGCCAGCAGCTTCTGCAGCACGAAGCCTACGTTCATATCGGCACGACGCTCAATGGTTATGAGCAAAAACATATGCCCTTGCTGGCGGCGGGCCATCCGGGAACGACACGCACTCAGGAAGGTCTCGCGGTCTTTGCGGAAATCATCAGCGGTGCGATGGACGCGAGCCGGATGCGCCGACTTGCCGACCGTGTCATTGCCATACAGATGGCGATCGACGGCGCCGATTTTGTCGAGGTCTTCGAATTCTTTATGGAGCGATCCGACAACACACTCCAATCCTTCGAAAACGCCCGCCGGGTGGTTCGCGGCGGCCTGGTTTCCGGCGGCGCGCCCTTCACAAAGGACATCGTTTACCTGGAAGGCCTGTTGCGGGTTCATAACTTTCTGCGTGTCGCGGTTCAGCTCGACAGGCTGGACTGTATCCGGCTGCTGTTCTGCGGCAAACTCGACATCGAGGATCTCCCGGCGCTCTGCGTGATGGTCCAGGAAGGTCTCTGCCAGTTTCCCCGCTTCCTGCCGCCCTGGGCGAAGGACCTGCGGTTCCTGGTTTCCTACCTGGCCTATTCGGCCTTTCTCAACCAGGTGAACCTGGCGAAAATCCGCGAACACTATGTCGACGTTCTGAACCACGCGCCGAAAGTGGCGCCGTCGTCGAATGGATAGAATCTAACTTAGGGTAGCCTTACGATGGCTTGCCGCGTCCGCCCGGCAAGAGGCCCGTCGGGTCGCGCATTCTGGGGGCCGCGCATTCTGGGGGCCGCGTATCCTGGCTTCTCAGCGCGGTGAGTCCTCTTGACGACGCTTGGGCATCGGGCAAGCAGCGGAACGCCCCCCCAGTTGGGAGAGGGCTCTAGGCCAGGGACTCGCGAAGCTTGCCCAACAGCTTGGCCCGGTCATGGCGCGCCGCCAGGGCGCTCTCCATGTCGACCGAGACGAACTGGGTGGGCGTGTTGGGCTGGAGCTGGCCGATCAGGTCCATGTCGGCGGAGATCACCGTGCCGAGCATGAAGTAGCCGCCGCCCGAGACCGCGTCGCGGTGCAGCACGATGGGCTCGGTCCCGCCGGGGACCTGGATCGAGCCATAGGGATAGCAGCCGTCGACGATGTTGGAGGGATCGGAGCCGGCCCCGAAGGGCGGTTCGCGCTCGACGAAGTCCAGGGGCGTGCCGCCCTTGAAACGGTAGCCGATCCGGTCGGCCTCGTTGGCGACCTTCCAGGTCTCGGCGAAAAAGCGGTCGCCGGCGGCTTCGGTGATGCGGTGCCAGTAGATGCCCGTCAGCACTCGCAGTTCGGCCGGCAGGCCCGGCAGGCGCCGCAACTCCGGCGCCACGCGCCGCCCCGTGCCCTGGCCGGCTCCAGCGCCCTTGCCCGTCCCCACAGGTAACGCGTCGCCGGCCTGCAGGTTGCGGCCCTGATGCCCGCCCAGGGCGCCCAGGGTGTAGGTCGAGCGGCTGCCCAGGGCGAGCGGCGTGTCGATGCCGCCGCTGATGGCGATATAGGCGCGCGCGCCGCCCTTGAGAAAGTCGAAGCTCAGGACCTGTCCGGCCTTCACGGGGAAGCTGCACCAGCTCTCCTGCGGCTCGCCGTCCAGCTTGGGCGGCAGGTCCGCGCCGGTCACCGCGACCGTGGCGGCGGCGGTGAATTCGAGCGACGGGCCCATGAAGACCGTCTCCAGGGCGGCCGCGCCCTCCTCGTTACCCACCAGCAGGTTCGCGGCGCGCAGGGCATAGCGGTCCATGGCGCCGGAGATCGGGATCCCCAGGTGGTAATACCCGGGACGCCCGAGGTCCTGAACGGAGGTCGCCAGCCCCGGCGAGATGACTTTAATGGCCATGGAGAACCTCCCCAAGTTTCTGGTTGTAGCCGTCGATGTTCTCGTTGAACCGATCGAGCGAGAAGGTGACATCGCGAATCAGCGGGGCGAAGCGGCCCTCCTCGACATCGGCGAGGGCCTGGTCATAGGCCTCGCGGTCGATCGACTTGAATTTCACGATATCGCCGGGTTGGAAGAAGACCATGAAGTCCTGCAGGTAGCTGATCTCCTGATTGGGATCGAAGATCGGCATGGGGGTGATGCCGAACATCTGATAACCGCCGGCGCCGCGAACCGAATAGATGCAAGAAAAGCAGCCGCCGTAGCCCACGGTATGTTTCGGCGTGTCGGTGCGTGGCCGCAGGTACTTCGGCACTTCGATCTGATGCGGCCGGTCGACCATCTGGTACATGAAGGGCAGGCCGGCCACGAAGCCCACCATGGAGACGAACCAGGGCGCCCCGGAATGGGCCGCGATGAAGTCGTCGACCGAGCCGTAGTTGTTGATGCGCGCGGCGAACTCCAGATCCGTGCTGTTGGGGTCCTGATGGCGCTCGCGAAAGCGCATCAGGGTCTCATGGGTCCAGGGGTCGTTGTAATAGACCGGGATCTCGATGATCCGGGTCTGCAGAACCGACTCGGCCTTTTCGGCGGAGGCCTCCAGGGTTTTCAGCTCGGCCAGCATATCGTCCGGGCTGATCAGGTCGGGATCGTACTTGACCTGGAGCGAGGCATTGGCCGGGCAAATCTCGGTGACGCCCTTGATCTGGCTGTCGCGGACCGCGTTGGTCATGGCCAGGCTCTTGAAAAAGGCCTCGAGCGACATGTCCTCGTCGACCTCGACGAAGATATGCTCGTCGCCTCCAAATGAGTATCGTGTCTTCATCGGTCGACCACCTCCCAGTGTTTGACGGCGCCCGGCGCTATATGAGCTCCGGCGCGTCGCTTTCGAGCCATGCTTCGAGATACTTGGTATGGACCTGACCCGTCTGCACCCGGGCGTTGGCAAGAAGCGCCTTGTGCAGGGGTATGGTCGTCTTCGTGCCGGCGATCTCGAGTTCGTCCAGCGCCCGCCCAAGGCGGCGTAGCGCGCTGGGCCGGTCTTCGTCCCAGACCACCAGCTTGCCGAGCAGAGAATCATAGAAGGGCGGAATGGCGTAACCCGGATAGAGCATCGTATCGAAACGGACCCCGGGGCCGCCCGGCAGGCTGAGGGATTCCACCTGGCCTGGAAAGGGCATGAAGTTTTTGGCCGGATCCTCGGCGTTGATGCGGCACTCGATGGCGTGGCCGGTGCAGCGGATATCCGCCTGGCGCAGGCGCAGGGGCTCGCCGCCGGCAATTCGGATCATCTCGCGCACCAGGTCGATGCCGGTCACCATCTCGGTCACCGGATGCTCCACCTGGATGCGCGTGTTCATCTCGATGAAGTAGAAGGCCTCGCTGGGATCGTCGTAGAGGAACTCCATGGTGCCGGCACCGCGGTATCCGACATGCCGGGCCAGGGCCACCGCCGCCTCGCACAGGGCATGGCGGGCGGTCTCCGGCAGGCTGGCCGCCGGCGCCTCCTCCCAGACCTTCTGACGGCGGCGTTGAAGCGAGCACTCGCGCTCGAAGCAGTGCACCACCCGGTCGCCGTCGCCCAGCACCTGCACTTCCACGTGGCGGGCGTTGTCGATGACTTTTTCGATGTAGAGCCCACCGTCGCCGAAAGCCGACAGCGCCTCGGCGCTGGCCTGCGGCGCCAGGCGCTGGAACTGCTCCAGGTCTTCCGCGATGCGGATGCCGCGCCCGCCGCCGCCGGCCGCCGCCTTGATCATGACCGGAAACCCGATCTCCCGCACCAGATCGCCGGCGGCCGCGAGGTCGTCGATGCGCCCGTCGCTGCCCGGCACGGTGGGGACTCCGGCTGCCTTGGCTAACTGGCGGGCGGCGACCTTGTCGCCCAGGGTCCGAATGGTATCGCCTCTGGGGCCGACGAAGATCAGGCCGGCGGCTTCCACCGCATCGGCGAAGTCCGCGTTCTCGGCCAGAAAACCATAACCCGGATGCACCGCCTCGGCGCCGCTCTTGGCCGCCGCCTCCAGGATGGCGTCGATCTTGAGGTAGGACTTGGCGGCCTGGGGCGGGCCGATATCGACCGCCTCGTCGGCCAGGCGCACCGCCAGGGAGTCGGCGTCGGCCTGGCTGTGGACCTGGATGCTGCGGATGCCAAGCTCCCGCGCGGCGCGGACGATGCGCACCGCGATCTCGCCCCGGTTGGCGATGAGCAGGCTGCCGATGGCCATGATCTGCCGACCCCGGCTAGTCTTCGAGTTCGACCAGGGGCTGGCCGGCCATCACGGCGTCTTCGTTCTCCACCAGAAACTTGACCACCTTGCCCTCGGCATCGGCCGTCACCTCGTTGAAGGACTTCATCACCTCCACAAGGCCGATCACGTCACCCTTGGCCACGACGTCGCCGATTTCTTTGTAGGTCGGCTGGTCCGGCGCCGGGCGGCGGTAAAAGGTGCCGGGCAGCGGCGAGTGGATCTGTTTGTTTGCCATGGAAGTCCCCCTTGATTTGTCGTCGATGTCAGCCGGCGGCGGCCGAGATTGCCTTGTTCAGCCCTCGATCCCAACCATACCCCTCAAGCGGCCTCTGCCAAATAGGGCTTAACGGCACGGCGCACCGCCTCGGCCACCGCGAGGGCATTGGGCGTATCGGAGTGCACACAGATTGAATCGGCCCGCACCGGCACATCCTTGTCGTCCACAGACTTGGTCTTGCCTTCCTCCACGGCCCTGAGGCAGCGCGCCGCCGCCCGCTCGGGGTCCACCGCTTCATGCTCGCGGGTGATGATCAGGGCGCCGTCGTCCCGGTAGGCCAGGTCGGCGTAATACTCGGCGACGAACCGGTGGCCGCGGGCCTGATAGATCTCTTCGTGCAGGGTGTTGATCATGCCGAAGAGCGGCACCTTGAAGATATCGGCGGCGTCGGCCACCGCGTGGGCCGCGTGCTCCATGCGCGCGGCCATGCCGTAAAGCGAGCCGTGGGGCTTGATGTGGTTGAGGGTCATGCCCTCGGCCTCGAGGAAGCCTTTCAGTGCCGCGACCTGGTAGATAATGATGTTGGCGAGTTCCTCGCGCTCGACCTTCATCTCGCGCCGGCCGAAGCCCTGGAGGTCCGGCAGGGAGGGGTGGGCGCCGACCCGCACGTTGCATGATTTGGCCAGCCGAACCGTCTGGCGCATGTGGTTGGGGTCCGACGCGTGAAAGCCGCAAGCCACGTTGGCGACCGAGATCAGCGGCATCATGCCCGCGTCGTCGCCCATCTTGTAGAGCCCGTAGCTCTCGCCCATGTCGCAGTTGATTTCCACGCGCATCCTCTACCCCATTTTGCTGGCAGTTTAACAATCCTGACCTCGGTCCCGCGTCAAGCCTGCCGGGCTGGCCGAGGAGGGTGACTTTGACGCCCGGGAGGTGTCTTTGTAAAATTCGATTTTGAGGTAGCTGAAATCGGAAAAATCGATGGCCTTCACCTTTCGACAAGTGCGGTACTTCATTGCCACGGCGGAAGCCGGCAAGGTCTCGCTGGCCGCCGCCAATCTCAACGTCTCGCAATCGGGTATTACCAGTGCGATCAAGGCTCTGGAGACGGAACTCGGCTATCAGCTCTTTCAGCGCAAATCGAACGGCGTTTCCGTGACCTACGAGGGACACCAGTTCCTGCAGCACGCGCACAACATCGTCGCGGCCGTCTCCGAGGCCACCCAGGCGCCCCGCCGCACCAGCGAGAACATCGAGGGCACCATCGACGTCGGGGTGACCTATACGGTGGCGGGTTACTTCCTGCCGCCGGTGTTGGCCCGTTTTGCCCGGGCCTTCCCCAATGTGACGGTCAAGCTGCACGAACACGAGCGCAGCCGTATCGAAGACGAAATCGTCGCGGGCAAGTTGGACCTGGCGGTGATGCTTGTTTCCAATCTGGGCGATCAGGCGGAGATCGAGACCGATGTGCTGATCCAGTCCCGCCGCCGTCTCTGGGCCAGCGCCGACAATCCGCTCCTTGCCAACAGCACCGTTTCGCTGGCGGAGGTGGCCGAGGAGCCTTACATCATGCTGACCGTCGACGAGGCCAGTATCACTGCGAGGCGCTATTGGGCCGCCACTCCTTTTCGGCCGCGGGTCGTCTTCACCACTTCATCGGTCGAGGCCGTGCGCTCCATGGTCGCGACCGGCATGGGTGTGACGGTCCTGTCGGACATGGTCTACCGGCCCTGGTCGCTGGAAGGCCAGCGCATCGAGGTGAAGAACCTCACCGAAGGCGTGCCCACCATGGATGTCGGCCTTGCCCAGCGCCGGGGCGCCGAGCTGTCGCCGTCGGCCGCCGCCTTCCGGGACTACCTGCGCCTCGCCTTCGCCGGCTCCGCACCCAACTATCTGGCCTAGTCGGAATGCCGAGACCCCTGGGTCTGATAGGCCAGCCATTCCGATAACCGCAAGAACGATTCTTCACCGCCCTGTTCCGCGCCCCGGGCCTTTGCCCGATCGAGGCCTGCCGATGAATCGAACTGCATTCGCAAAGTCACAAAAGTGGACGCTCCTTGATCATCGAAGGTGACTATCATGCGGCAGGTCAAATGCCTGTCGCTCACATGGCCGCCGGTGTTGACGAACGCGAGACGCTTCGGCGGGTCCACCTCCTCGAACACAGCTCGGTTGGGATAGTCCGTGCCGTCAGGGCCGTGCAGGATGTAGTCCCACAGGCCGCCCACCTTTAACTCCATCACGCGTACGGTGAGGGAAAAGCCCCGCGGACCCCACCATCGCACGAGCTGATCGGCGTCGGTCCATGCCCGATAGACGACGTCAACGGGCGCGGCGAAAACACGCGAAAAGATCAGCTCATGACCACCCTCCCTGCCTTCGATCAGCACTTCAGTCGTCATCGCGATCTCCTTGTTTCGCAAGGAACCCGTCCAGCCGCTCGAAACTCTCGTCCCAAAACTTCTGATAAGGCTGGATAAGGGCGTAGACATCCTTCAGCGGTCCTGGCCGCAGGCGGCAGGGCCGCCGCTGCGCATCGCGAAGACGCTCAATCAATCCCGCGCGCTCCAAGACCTTCAGATGTTTGGTGATCGCCGGCCCGGTCATATCGAAGGGTTCAGTCAATTCAGAAACCGTCAGCTCACCCGATGTCAGCCTGGCCAGGATCGATCGCCTCGCCGGATGCGCGAGCGCAGAAAGAGTCAGGCTCAATCTATCAGTGGACATATTATATTACCATATGGTTAGATAAATACATGGTAACATACAAACCTGAGGACGTTAAGCAGCGACTGCAAGGGCGTGCGAGGAGAAAGGAGGACGCGAAAGCATGAGAGACCTGGCAATCCTGACATTTCAAACCCTCGACGGCGTGATGCAGTTGGGCGATTTTGACCGGGGTGGTTGGGCCGCCCCCTTTTGGGAAGAGGTTATGGTGCAGGTGGGTCGCGAAGCGATGTCGCTCCCTTACGATATGCTCTTGGGGCGAAAGACCTACGAGGCGTTTGCCGCACATTGGCCGAATGTTGAAGGTGACCCGACCGCCGAGGTACTGAACGCGGCCCGGAAATACGTTGTCTCGGGCGGCTCACCGGATCTGAGCTGGAACAATTCGCATCTTGTCAGCGGCGACATTCCGGCCGAGGTCGCTGCTCTGAAACAGCAAGACGGCCCTCTGCTGCAGGTGCATGGAAGTGCGCAGCTTCTGCGGACCCTCCTGGCGCATGACCTCGTCGATGAGTTCCGTTTGTGGAGCTTTCCGGTGATTGTCGGCGCGGGCAAACGGCTGTTCGAAACCGACGCAGCGCCAAATCGCCTCGAGCTGGTCAAAAGCGATCAGTCACCAAACGGCGTGGTCATGACGATCTACAGGAAACGCTAATATCGGCGTTGTCGTGACGCCTGTCCGATCAATGGATCTCGTGGCTGGGTCGACGCGGCCAAAATGCCGCTGGTCTGCCGGGCAGCCAAGAATTCCGGGAGTTGAGTGCCGACATTTTGACGTTGCCATAGACTTCGATACAGATCTGATCGCGGTTTTATCAATATCACTGGTCCGAATACCAGAATTCTCGAAACAACTTGATATGCCGGTCTGATGTCTCCTAAGATCAATCTTGCATCAGTCCATAGGAGCTCAAAAAATGAGAAAATTAACAGGGATAGCGATTTCCACGGCCGTTGCGGGGATGCTCTTTACCTCCTCGATGGCGAATGCCGCCAACGATTGGTGGCCCTTCCCGGTCTATGACCTGTCGTCCGGCGAAAAGATGGAGACGACCTACAGCCCGCTGGCCAAGGCCGAGAAGAAATGGAACATCTGCGTCCTGTTTCCGCATATGAAGGATAGTTTCTGGGTCGCCGTCGCCTATGGCATCGTCGAAGAATCAAAGCGCATGGGCGTCAAGATGACACTTCTGCAGGCTGGCGGTTACGAAAACCTGCCCAAGCAGATTTCCCAGTTCGATGACTGCGTGGCCTCAGGTGCTGATGCGATCGTTATCGGTGCGATTTCCGAAGCCGGCATGGCCAAAAAGTTCCAGGAAGGCCTGGACAAGGGTATTCCGGTGATCAGCACGGTCAATCCGGTGTCGGACGCACCCTTGACCGCCAAGGTCTTCGTTGAATTCGATACCATGGGATACCAAACCGGCGCCTATCTGCTCGAGCACCTGGGCGGTGCCTCCGGCAAGGCCGTGTCCTTCCCCGGCCCGCAGGCTTCCGGCTGGGCGGAAAGCTTCGCCAAGGGTTTCAAGGAAGCCCTGGACGGCTCCAGCGTCGAGCTGCTCGAGGAAAAGTTCGGCGACACCGGCGTTTCGGTCCAGCTGAAGCTGATCGAGGACGCGCTGCAGACCTACGACGACATGACCGTGATCTGGGGCACCGCCCCCACCGCGGAAGCCGCGATCGGTGCCGTTCAAGAGGCCGGCCGCGAGGACATTCTCATCATGTCGTCCTATGAGAACCAGGCGATGCTCGATGCCATGATGAACGACGAGATCCTCGGCTTTGCCACGCAATGGCCGGTCGTCGAGGGTCGTATCGCCATCGACATGGCGGTGCGCGCGCTGGAGAAGAAAGACCTCTCGACCTTCATCTACACCAAGCCGCTGATGATCTCGAAGGCCAATGCGGGCGATGTCGATATGTCGGCGGTGCTGGCTCCGCAAAACTGGCAGCCGGTCTATTCGGTCGACTAGCTGCGCGGCAGAGGTTTCTTCCCTTGGAAAACCTTGCTGATAAGGCAATGGAACCGGCCGCTTCGGCGGCCGGTTCTGCGTCAACGATGCTGGCGCGTCTGGAAGGTGTCACCAAGAAATTCCCCGGCGTTGTCGCGCTCGACAACATCGACTTCGACCTGCGCGAGGGCGAGGTCCATGTCCTCTTCGGCGAGAACGGGGCCGGCAAGTCGACGCTGATCAATGTCCTGGCCGGAACCTATCCGCCCGACGCCGGCAAGTTCTTCTACCGCGGCCGGGAGGTCAGCGGCCTGTCGCCGCACCGGGCCCGCATCATGGGCATCTCGCCGGTGTTTCAGGAGTTCAGTCAGGTCCCGGACCTGACCATCGAGGAGAACCTGTTCCTCGGCCACGAGACCAGCGTGGCCGGTGTCCTGAAGAAAAGCGATATGCAGCGTCGCTCGGCCGCCCTTCTGGCCGAACTCGGTTTCGATCTCGATCCCACGGCCCGGGTGCGCGACCTGTCGCGGGCCCATCAGCAGATGGTCGAGATCGCCAAGGCCCTGTTGCACGACGTCAAGCTGCTGATCCTCGACGAACCGACCGCCTCCCTGACCGAGTCCGAGACGACGAAGCTGTTTGCCCTGATCGCGCAGCTCAAATCGGCCGGGGTTGGCATCATCTACGTGTCGCACCGCATGAACGAGATCAAGTTGCTGGCGGACCGCATCACGGTCCTGCGCGACGGCCGCAAGATCGACACCATGAGCGCGGACGAGGTCACGGAGAACCGGCTGGTCGAGCTGATGACCGGGCGCAAGATCGATGTCCTCTTTCCCAAGATCGAGCATCGTCCCGAGACGGTTCTGCTCCGCCTGGACGATGTGACGACGCGCCGCGGCGACGTGCGGAACGTCTCCATCGAGGTGCGGGCCGGCGAGGTCGTGGGCGTCGCCGGGTTGGTCGGTTGCGGCAAGTCGGAACTGGCGCGCCTGGTCTACGGTCTCGATCCGATCGAAAGCGGCAAGATCGAGATCGAAGGCCAGGTCTGGGACCAGCCGAGCCCCGGCGGGGCCCTGGCGCGGAAGATCTGCTACTTCCCTTCCGACCGGGTGTCCGAGGGCTTGGCCCTGATCCGGCCGGTGCGGGAAAACGCCTCCATCGCGGCGCTCGATCAGCCGGAAATATCGCGCGGCCGCTTCCTGCGTCTCAAGTCCGAGAAAAGCCTGATCCGCGACATTGTCGACCGCCTGAACCTGCGCCCGCCCTCGACGGAACGCGAGGTCGGCAATCTTTCCGGCGGCAACCGGCAAAAGGTCATGCTGGCGCGTGGTCTCACCCGCGAAATTCGTATTTTCCTGTTCGACGAGCCGACCGTCGGTATCGATGTCGGCGCCAAGACCGAAGTCTATGAACACATCAAGACACTGGCCGAAGAAGGCGCCGCGGTGCTGTTGATCTCCTCGGAGCTGCCAGAGGTTTTGAACCTGTCCAATCGGCTCTATGTTATGCACCGAGGCAACCTGGTGGCGGAATTGAAGCAGGGCGAGATCTCGGAAGAAGCCGTCTTGTCGTGTTTTTTCGACGACGAGGAAGAAAGAGCCCGGGCGGCCGGGTAAACCGCGGATGGCAGCGGGAAGGGGACAGCGCAGATGAGTGTCTTGCGGGGGGCGGGATCCGGCGGCGACCGGCCGAAAGGGCGTTCCCTGGATACCTTTTTGAACGTCGGGCTGCTCCCGGTTCTGCTGATCGTCCTGGTCGCGGTGATCGCTCTGATCGAGCCGCGGTTCCTGCGCCCCTCCAACATCTTCAACGTCCTGCGCAACGCGTCGTTCCTGGCCATCGTCTCCGCCGGGCAGATGCTGGTGCTGATCGTTGGCGGCTTCGACCTGTCGGTCGGCGCTGTCGTGGCCTTGACCTCGATCGTCACGGCCACGGCCATGGCGGCCCTGATGCAGGTCATGCCCGAGGCGGTCACCCTGGTCATCTTTCTCGGCGTGGGGGCCGGCATCCTGGCCGGTGCCGGGGTCGGCCTGGTCAATGGCCTCTGCGTCGCCTTCCTGCGCGTTTCGCCCTTCATGGTGACCCTGGGCATGCTCTCGATCGCCTCGGGGATCGCTCTTTACTACACCACCGGGATCCCGGTCTACGGCATGCCGCGCGAGTTCACCAAGGAGTTCGGCCGGGCCTTTATCCTGGGGTTGCCGGCGGCCATCTTCATTGCGCTGGCTCTCATCGCCGCGGTCTACTTCGTCCAGCGGCGCACCAAGCTGGGGCGCTATATCTACGCCATTGGCGGCAACATGCAGGCCGCCCGCGTGTCGGGCGTGCCGGTGAACTTCTACCTGATCTCGGCTTATGTGCTCTGCTCGGCCCTGGCGGCGGTGACCGGCGTGCTTCTGACCGCGCGCATCGGCTCGGGGCAGGCCACCATGGGCTCGACGCTGATGCTGGAATCGATCGCCGCCGCGGTGATCGGCGGTGTGTCGCTGAGGGGCGGGATCGGGCGAGTCGAGATGGTGGCGCTCAGCGCGCTCTTCCTC
This sequence comes from Kiloniellaceae bacterium, assembly GCA_021776195.1. The sequence goes on from JAJFGK010000044.1 coordinate 81,607, forward strand.
TCTGTCATCTCCAACGGCATGAACCTGGTGCGCATCGATTCCAAGATCCAGACGCTGGTTCTCGGCGTGGTGCTGATCCTTGCCGTGGCTTTCGAGCAGTGGAACGAAAGGAGGCGCAACCGTGACTGATACGCCGTCTCCCTCGCCCACGGCCACCGCGGGATCCTCGCTGCTCCAGGGCTTCTTGTCGCGCGGCATCCTGCCGGTTCTGCTGGTTGTCATGTTCCTTGGCTTCGGCATCACCCAGCCCAACGTCTATTCCCTGGCCAACCTGGAAAACATCCTGATCCAGTCGAGCTACATCACGGTCTTCGCCGCCGCGCAGATGATGGTGATCCTGACCCGGGGGTTCGACCTTTCCCTGGGGGTCACGGTCTCTCTGGTTTCGGTTCTGAGCGGCATGGTCATGGTGGCCTGGCTGGGCGGCCATCCGGGCTCGCTGGTGATCGCCGTGTTGCTCGGCTGCCTGGCGGGGATCGTGGCGGGCTGCCTCGTCGGCGTGGTCAATGGGCTCTGCGTGTCCCTGCTCAAGGTCAACCCCTTCGTCGTCACCCTGGGGACCCTGAACATCGTCCTGGCCCTTGCCTCGACCATCAGTGGCGGTTTTCCGATCTTCGATATTCCCAACGAGTTCAATGTCTGGTTCTACAAGGCCCGCTGGTTCGGGCTTCCGCCGCCGGTGGTGGCCGCCGGCATCATGCTGGCCCTGACCTACGTGATCTTGAACCGGACGGTTCTCGGGCGCTCGTTCTATCTGCTCGGCGGCAATCCGCGCGCCGCCTTGGTGGCCGGCCTGCCGAGCCGCACCTACCTGACCCTGGCCTATGTGATCTGTTCGTTCTACGCCGCGGTGGGCGCGCTGATGCTGACCGCGAGAACCGGCTCGGGCGAACCCAACCTGGGCGGCAACCTCACCTTGGAATCGATCGCCGCGGCGGTGATCGGCGGGGTCTCCCTGCGCGGCGGAGAAGGCACGGTCTGGTCCCCGCTCCAGGGCGCGCTCTTCGTGACGGTGCTGTCGAACGGCATGAACCTGCAGCGGGTCGATGGCTACATCCAGCAGATCATCCTGGGGGTGGTCATCATCGGCGCGATCTTCCTCGACACCATCCGCCGCCGCCGGGCCTAGAGTTGTGAGATTGCAGGGCAAGGTCGCGATTGTCACCGGCGGCAGCCAGGGTATCGGTGCCGCCATCGCCCGGCGCTACGGTGCCGAGGGCGCGAAGGTGGCGGTGGTCAATCACAGCCATGTCGAACGCGCCGCCGCCGTTGTCGAGGCCATCACCCGCGCCGGCGGCGTGGCCCGGCACTTTCCGGCCGACATCACCCAGCTCGACCAGATCGAAGAGCTGGTCGGCGCGGTCATCGAAACCTGGGGCGCTGTCGATGTCCTGGTCAACAACGCGGCTCTCTTTCTGGCAACGCCGCTGGACGACACCAGCGAGGACTCCTGGGACCGGATGATGAGCCTGAACCTCAAGGCCGTGTTCTTCCTGGCCCAGGCGGTGGCACCCGGCATGAAAGCCAAGGGCGGCGGCAAGATCATCAATGTATCCTCCATTGCCGGCACCGGCGCCTTCCCGCTGTCGACCGCCTACTGCGTCACCAAGGGTGGCTTGAATCTGATGACCAAGTCCCTGTGCGTCGAGCTGGCGCCCTTTGGCATCAACGTCAACGGATTGGCGCCGGGCAACGTGGCCACGCCCATGAACGAGGCCCTGCGCGCCGATCCGGAGCACGCCGCGAACATGCTGCGGCGCACCCCCTCGGGTCAGGCCTTTTTGGATCCGGAGGATATGGTCGGGACCGCGGTCTTCCTGGCCAGCGACGACGCCAACCAGGTCCATGGCCAAACCATTGGCGTGGATGGTGGCTGGACCGCCTGGTAAGGGGGCTGTCCTCGAAGTCCACCTGGACAATGGTCTCGGCTTCAAGCGGGCGTTAACGATTGGGCTGATCGTGTGGTCGCAGGGGTGCCGATGCCAGCCGGAAGCAGTCCCGGGGGCAAAACGTTACGCCGTCACGCCTGCTGCAGGACGTAACTGCCGCTTTCGTGCAGGCTGGCCCGCCAGCCGGGCTCGATGACGATGGTGGTGGTCTCCTCTTCGATCACCGCGGGCCCCGCGACTTCGTCGCCGGCACCGATCTTGGCGCCGTCGTAGACCGGGCCGGAGACGCTCACGCCGTCGGCGCTGAAGATCATGTCGCGATGACCCTTGATCGCGCCGGCGAGGCCGCCGCCGGCGGTGACCTTGGGCGGGTTCGGCTTGGGGACGCGGCCATAGAGCGTGCTTTCGAGATTGACCACCTCGATGGCGCTGTTCGGTTCGGCATAGGTATAGAGCTGCTCGTGGCGGCTGTGGAAGGCCGCCTTCACCTTGTCGATCGAGCCCGCATTGATCTCGAAGTTTTCGATCTCGACGGTGCACTCGTGGATCTGCCCGACGTAGCGCATGTCGATGCTGCGCCGGATGTCGATGGTGTCGTCGTTGAAGCCGTCGCCCTTGAGGTGCTCGACACCCTCGCGCTCAATCTTTTTGTAGAGATCGTTGATGTGGGCGTAGGTCTCGTCGCCCTCCAGGCGCAGCGGGGCCGTGGCCATGAAGTTGTACTTCACATCGGAGATGATCTGCCCGAAGGCGCAAAGCCCCGAGGCCAGTTTGGGCAGGAACACCGTCTCGATGCCCATCTCCTTGGCCAGGGCCGTGATATGGGCCCCAGCCGCCCCGCCCGCGCCGACCAGCACGAAATCGCGCGGGTCGTAGCCACGTTCGATCGAGACCCGGCGAATGCCGTTGACCATGTTGTTGTTGACGATGGTGAACATGCCGTAGGCCGCGCGCTCGACCGAGATGCCGAGGGGATTGGCGACCTTTTCCTGCATCGTGGAAACGGCCTGCTCCCTGTCGATGGTCATGCGCCCGCCGAGCAGGGATTCGGGATTGAGATAGCCGAGCAGCAGGTTGGCGTCGGTGACCGTCGGCTCCTGGCCGCCGTGGCCGTAGCAGGCCGGTCCGGGATCGGCGCCGGCGCTGTGCGGGCCGACCTGCAACAGGCCCAGCGTGTCGATCCAGCCGATCGATCCGCCACCGGCGCCCAGGGTCTCCACCTGGATCATCGGCACGCCGATCCGATAGCGCAGGAAGTCGATGTTCTTGTTGAGATTGGTCGTGCCATCCTTGGTCAGGGTGATGTCAAAGGACGTGCCGCCCATGTCGACGGTGATGACACTGCGCTTGTCGAAAGGCTTGGCGGTGAAGAGGCCGGCTTCCGGCGCCGAGGCGGGGCCGGAGTTGATGGCGTAGACCGGCCGGTCGGTCATGACCTGGCCAATCGCCAGGCCGCCGTTGGACTGGAAGAAGCGCACCGGGTACTTGGCGCCCAGGGAGCGGAAGTAGCCGTCGATCGAGTCGACATATTCCTTCATGATCGGCCCGAGATAGCCATTGGTAATCGCCGTCGAGGTGCGCGTGTACTCGCGCACCTGGGGGTAGAGTTCCGAGCCGACGGTCAGGAAGACGCCCGGCAGCATTTCCTGGACAATCTCCGCGGCGCGCCGTTCGTGGCGCTGGTCCAGGACCGACCAGAGGAACGAGATCGCGACGGCCTGCACGCCCTCGCGCTGGAAGACCTCGCAAGCCGTGCGAACGTCGTCTTCCTTCATGGGGGTCCGCACTTCGCCGTTGGAGATGACACGCTCCTCGACCCCGAAGCGCAGATAGCGCGGCACCAGGACCTTGGCCGGGGGATACTCCGCGTCGTAGCGGTAGCCGTCTTCCTTGTGGCCGAGCCGGATCTCGATGGAGTCCTCGTGGCCCTTGGTGCAGATCAGTCCGACCTTGGCGCCCTTGTGCTGGATCAGCGCGTTGAGGCCGACCGTGGTGCCGTTGATGCAGAGATCGCACTGCGAGATCACGTCGCTGGGCGAGACCCCGATATCTTTTTGTATCAGATCCAACCCCTCGCCGATGGCCCGGGTCGGGTCGTCCGGCGTGGAGGGAGTCTTGTAGAGCCGCACATCGCCGCTCTCGTCGGCCAGAATGAAGTCGGTAAAGGTGCCCCCGGCGTCGACGCCGAGGCGATATTGGGTACGCATGAACTCGATCTCTCCCCTTGGTGCCGCTTTTTTTGTCGCTGCAAAAGCGGTTCTATCTTCTAGTCCCGGTCCTCGGTCATTGCCTCATTCGGCGGCGGCCGGCGTGCGGCGGGCATCCGCCGTCGCGGTCATGTCCACTTCCTGCGCATCCGCATCGCTGAACACGACGCCATAGTCGAGGCGTGCGCCCTCGATGGAAACGATGCCGTTCTTGACGTCCAACGCCACCTTCTCGACGTCGCGCTGATAGGGGTCGCCGAAGCCCCCGCCGCCGGGGTTCTTGTTGGCCGCCCGGTCGCCGGGATTGATGATCTCCAGGATGTTCTTCTTGATCGTTTCGGTCTCGCCGCCGCGGGTGATTTCGATACGGCCGACCTTGGGCTCGACCATGCGGGACACGGCCCCCGCCGCGCCCATGGCCGGGATGCGCCGGCCTTCGCCGAAGGTGATGAAGGTCATGGGCTTGTCGATCGGCTCGACCTCCCAGCAGGTGCCGGAGCCGCCGCGGAACCTGCCGGCGCCGCCGGAATCCGTCATCAGGCTGTAGCGGTGAATGATGATTGGATAGGAGTATTCCAGAAGCTCGACATCGCCACTGGTCAGGGCGCCGAAGCAGCACTCCGGCCCGCAGGCATGCCAACCGTCCTGCACCGGGGTCGCCCCGGCGCCGGAGATGATCGAGGCCAGGATCATGGAGACGTACTCTTCGTCGTGACGGGTGTCCCAGCCGGCGATGTTGCAGCCATTGGCATGGCCCCAGGAGGCGCTGACCATATCCGGGGCGGCCTGTTCGAAGGCCACGCGCACCGCGTCGGTCAGGGTCTCCATCGGCGTGGTCGTGCAGTTCATATGGGGCGCCGGCTCGGCCGCGTTGCAGATCGTGCCCTTGGGGCCCATGTCGACGCTCACGCAGCGATAGAGGCCCTCGTTATAGGGCGGCGGCAGCTGCGCGAACATCATCACGCCCAGGTAGACGCCGGAGTAGGAGTTGCCCTCGTAGGAATTGATGAAGTAGGGAATCTGCGGCGGACTGTCGATCTTGATGTGACAGCTGTCGTCGGTGATCGTCACCTCCGCGGAGATCTCGATGTCGCCGAAGCCGTGCCCGGCATCCTCCAGGGTCGCGGTGCCGAGATAGGTCCCGTCGGGGACCTTTGCGATCAAGGAGCGCATGTGGCGGTCGGCCATCGACATGAGGGTGTCGATGCAGTCGCGCACCATCGGCAGACCGTACTTGTCGAGCAGGGCGATCAAGTTGCGCTCGCCGACCTGCACCGCGCCAAGCTGGGCATTGAGGTCGCCTTCCTGGTCGCGCCGGGCCCGCATGTTGGTGAGCAGCAGGTTGATGACATCGTAGCGCCGGACGCCCTTGTCGTAGATCTTGACCGGCGGAATGCGCAGGCCTTCGGCGTAGATGTCCTTGGCGTCGGGATTGTAGCCGGCCGGCACCGGCCCGCCGATATCGGTCAGATGGCCCTTGCAGACGGTCCAAAAGACCAACTCGCCATGATAGAACACCGGCTTGTACATGCAGGTGTCGATCATGTGGGACCCCATGTAGGCGGGGTCGTTGTGCATCAGCACGTCGCCGGGATGGATGTCGTCGCCGAAGTAGCCGGCCACCGCCTTCATGGCGGGGATCAGCGAGCCCAGGTGGATGGGGATATCCTGGCCCTGCATGATCATTTCGGGGACATGGTTGAACAGCGCGTTGGAGTAGTCGTGCGCCAGGTTGAAGACGCTCGAGCGCGCCGTCTTCTCCAAGGCGACGGTCATTTCGCGCTGGGTCGTCTCCAGCACGCCACGCACCACCGATAGGGTGATCGGATCCACGGTCCCTGTCATCTCGTTCTCCACTCTTGGGCCAGTTCGGCTTTCTAACGGACCAAACAAGACTACAGACTATCTGGCCGTCCGAACAGTGTCACCTGCCGGGTGGTTGCTTGATCGCCGCCGGGCCGAAGGCTAGGCTCGCGGGTGGGAACAAGCCGTGGGGAGCAGGGGAACAAGGCCATGAAGCGCGCGTTGCAATGGGTGGCTCGCGGTCCGCGATGATCTACGAGCGGCCGAAATTCTTCCCCGGCGGCGACCGGATCATCGAGATGGAGCTCGGCGACGAGATGAGCTTCGATCTTAACTTTCTGGTCCACAGTCTGGCGGCGCGGATTCGCGGGTCCGATATCAAGGGCATTGTCGAATTGATCCCCGAACTGGCCTCCATGCAGATCAGCTACGACCCGGACCGGATCGCCTATGACGACGTTGTGCGCGAGATCCTCGCCCTTTTCGACGCGCTGGGCTCCCTGGAGGGCCTGGAGCTGGACAGCCGCCTCTATGTGGTGCCGATCCTCTACTTCGACCCCTGGACTCTCGCATGCGTCGCGGACTACCGGGCCAAGCTGCTGCCGGACAAGGAGCCCGACGCCGAGATGCTGATCCGGCTCAATGGTCTCTCCGGCATGGCACAGTTGCAGCGGGTCCATTGCGCCAGCGAGTATTTCGTCGCGGCCCTCGGCTTCTGGCCCGGCCTCTGCTCGCTGATGCCGCTCGACCCGCGGTCGCGGCTGGCGGCGCCCAAGTACAATCCGCCGCGCACCTGGACGCCCAAGGGCACGATCGGCCACGGCGGCTCGCTGACCTGCATCTATCCTGATCGCACGCCGGGCGGCTATCAGATCTTCGCGCGCACGCCGATGCCGATCTGGGACAAGGGTCAGCGCCTGGCGGCCTTCCAGGACAGCCTCGCGCTCTTCAAGCCGGGCGACCGGGTGCGATTCTCGCCGATCGACCGGGAGGAGTACGACTACATCGAGGCCAAGGTCGAGGAGGGGAGCTACAAGCACAACTATTTCGACTATCAACGCTTCTCCATCGGCCAGTATCACGACTGGCTGAAGACCATCGACCATGACGAGCGATTTTGAGGCGGGGAGGGAGGCTGTCTTGTTCGAAGTGATGAGCCCCGGCTTGGAGACCAGCGTGCAGGATTTCCCGGGCCGCATCGGGTTCTGGGAGCAGGGCTTTCCCCCTTCCGGGCCGATGGACATGTGGTCCTTCCGCATCGCCAACGCCCTGGTCGGCAACCCGGTGAATGCCGCCGGTTTGGAGTGCCAGTTTCTCGGTCCCAGCCTGCGTTTCGAGCGCGATTGCGTAATCGCCGTCACCGGCGCCGACATGCAGCCGACGATCGACGGCGAGGCCTTGGCGATGTGGCAAAGCGTCCCGATCAAGGCCGGACAGACCCTGGCGCTGGGCTCGGCGCTGCGCGGCGCCCGCGCCTACGTGGCGCTGGCCGGCGGTATCGAGACACCGCTGGTGCTCGGCGCGCGCGCGACCTTCCATCTGGCCGGCATCGGCGGGCTGGGCGACGGGGCCTTGAAGGCCGGCGAAAGGGTGCCCCTCGGCGAGGGTGGCGGCACCAGCGGCCGGATCGCGCCGGAAGAGCTGCGCCCGCCCATCGATGGCCGCCGGCAGTGGCTGATCGATGTGGTCGCCGGTCCCAACGACGACTGGATCGACGCGGCCGGCAAGGCCCGGTTTCTCGGCAGCGACTGGACGCTGCAGTCCAAGAGCAACCGGACCGGATTTCGCCTCGACGGTCCGGACTGGACCTTCGCCGAACGGGCGACTAACAAGCGCCCCGAGCACGGCCAGGATCCCTCCAACATACTCGATCACGGCTATCCCTTCGGGGCGGTCAACCTCTGCGGCCAGATGCCGATTATTCTGGTCAATGACGGGCCCTCGACCGGGGGCTTCATCAACCCCTACACCGTGCCGACGGGCGAATTCTGGAAACTGGGGCAATCGATCCCCCACGACACCTACCGCTTCCGCGAGGTGAGCGTCGCCGAGGCCCAGGCTTCCCGGCGCGAGATCGACCGGCTCTGCAACAGCCTCATGCAATGACCCAGACCAGGCTGGGCGAGACCGAGATCATCGAAGGCAAGCTGCTGGCCACGGTCGACGAAATGGCGATCGTGCTGGCCCGTGCCAGCATGAGCCCGGTGATCTACGAGGTCCTCGATTTCGCCTGTGGCATCTGCGACGCCGAGGGACAGCTCATCGCCCAGAGTAACGGCCTGACGCTCTTCACCGGCACCTTCTCGGCCCAGGTGCGCTTCATCCTGCGCAAGTTCGGCCAGGACCTGCGGCCGGGCGACGCCTTCATCACCAACGACCCTTTCGAGGGCGGCACCCATGCCTGCGATATGGCGGTGGTGCGGCCGATCTTTGCCGAGGGCCGGCTCTGCGCCTTCGCCATCGCGGTGGCCCACTGGCTCGATGTGGGCGGGGCGATCCCGGGCAGCCTGCCACCGGATGCCACGGACACCTTTCAGGAGGGCCTGCGCCTGCCCGGTCTTCGCCTCTGCCGGGAGCACGAGGTTCTCGAGGTGATCGAGGATCTGATCCGCGCCAACCTGCGCATGCCGGATCTGGCCCTGGGCGACCTCCATGCCGAACTGGCGGCAACCCGGATCGGCGAGCGCCGGGTCGAAGCCATTTGCGAGCGCTACGGGTCTGAAACCTTGGGCGCGGTTTTTGCCAATCTGTTGCGCCTCAGCGAGCGGCGCAGCCGCGCGGCGCTGGCCGCACTGCCCGACGGCCGCTACGAGGCCCAGGACATAATCGATGGCGACGGTGTCGTCGAGGATCAGATCCCGGTCAGGGTCTCGGTCGTGATCGAGGGCGAGACCCTCCGGGTCGACTTCACGGGCTCCGCGCCGTCCTGTCGGGGACCGGTGAACTGCTCGCGCGGCGCCCTGCAGTCGGCGGTGAAGACCGTGTTCAAGGCGCTGGTCGACCCCCACGCCCCCTCGAACGACGGCTGGTTCAAGCCGCTGACCATCGAGGTGCCGGACGGCACGGTCTTCAGCGCCCTGCCGCCGGCCCCTGTCGGCTGGTACTACGAGGGCTCGGCACAGGCCTCGGAACTGGTCTGGAAGGCGCTCGCGCCGCTCGCCCCGGAGCGCTTCAGCGCCGGCAGCTACATGAGCCTCTGCGCCACCTACCTCTGTGGGCGCGACCCGGAGCGCGGCGACCTTTTCGTCCATATCGAGCCCCAGCATGGCGGCTGGGGCGCTTGCGAGGACCGCGACGGCGCCAGCGCGCTGATCGCGGCCACCGACGGCGACACCTACAACTATTCCATCGAGCTTCTGGAGGCCAAGTTCCCGCTGCTGGTCCGACGCTATGAGTTGAACCTGGCCGACGGCTCGGGCGCCGGGCGCCACAGAGGCGGCTTCGGACTGTTGCGCGAATACGAAATCCGGGCCGATGACGCGTTTTTCTATGGCAGCCTGGGGCGCTCGCGCGAGCGGCCCTGGGGCCAATCCGGCGGTCGGCCAGGCAGCGTCAACTACGTCGAACTAGAAACCGCGGCCGGCCAGTGGCGTGTGGCGCGCTCGTCTCAAATTCCCCTGACCAGGGGCGACAGGCTGCGCATCGTCACCGGCGGCGGCGGGGGCTGGGGCGATCCGGCGCAGCGCGACCGCAAGGCCATCGCCGAGGACGTCGCCCATGGCTACCTGTCGACCGAGGAGGCCAAGGCGCTCTATGGCTGGAGCCCCGAGGTTCCTGGATCAGATGTCTGAAACCTCCGGACGCCTGGCAACCGACGTCGGCGGCACCTTCACTGACCTGGTCCACCTGGACGAGGCGAGCGGCGCGCTGCGCGTCGCCAAGGTTCTGACCACGCCCGGCAGCCCGGCCGATGGCGTCATGAAGGCCATCGAGGCCTCGGGCACCGAGCCTGCCGAGGTCGGCTACTTTGTTCACGGCGGCACCACGGTCATCAACGCGATTACCGAACGGACCGGCGCGCGGGTCGCCCTGGTGACCACCGCCGGCTTTCGCGATGTGCTGGCCATCGGCCGCGGCAATCGTCCCGATCTCTATAATCTGCGGTTCCGCTCGCCAGAGCCCTTCGTGCCGCGCGGCCGGGTCTTTGAGGTTCGCGGACGCATCGACGCGGCCGGGCGCGAAATCGAGCCCCTGTCGGAGGAAGATCTGCAGGCCGCCGCGGCCGCCTGCCGCCAGGCCGATATCGAGGCCCTGGCGATCTGCTTTTTGAACAGCTACCGGGCGCCAGCCCACGAACAGGCGGCGGCCGAACGGTTTCGCGAACTGCTGCCGGATCTCTTCATTACCGCCTCGCACGAAGTGACCCGGGAGTGGCGAGAGTTCGAGCGCAGCAGCACCGCTGTCCTGAATGCCTATGTGCAGCCGGTCATGGAAACCTACTTGGCGCGCCTGGAGGCCCATGCGCGCGGCGCCGGGTTTGCCTGCCCGCTGAACGTCATGCAGTCGAACGTCGGCACGGCCCGTTTCTCCCACGCTCGCCGGCACCCGATCACCCTGGTGGAATCGGGTCCAGCCGGCGGGGTCAGCGGCACGGCCTACATCGGCCGTCTGATCGGCACGCCGGACATCGTGTACTTCGACCTGGGCGGAACGACGGCCAAGTGTTCCTTGATCCGCGACGGACAGCCCAAGCTCGACTCGGAGTATCGTCTGGGCCGCACCCGGCTCGATCCGGGTCATCCGATCAAGGTTCCCGTGGTCGACATCGTCGAGGTCGGGGCCGGCGGCGGGTCGATCGCCTATCTGGACGACGGCGGACAGCTCAGGGTCGGACCGCGAAGTGCCGGCGCCGCCCCCGGGCCGGCCTGCTATGGCCTCGGCGGTCGCGAAGCGACGGTCACCGATGCCAAGCTCCTGACCGGCGCGCTCGATCCCAACCGCTTCGGCGCTGGCCTCCTCAAGCTCGACCGGGAGAGGGCGCGCGCCGCCGTGGCGCCGCTCGCCGCCGCGCTGAAGGGCGATGTGGAAGAGGCGGCCTATGCGATCATCCGTATCGCCGAGGCTAACATGATCAACGCCTTGAAGCTGGTCTCGGTGCAGCGCGGTCACGACACGCGCGATTTCGCGCTTCTGGCCTGCGGCGGCGGCGGTCCCATGCACGCCGCCGGCCTGGCCCGGGAACTTGGGGTGCGTGAGCTGATCATCCCGCGGAACGCCGGCATCTTCTCTGCCTGGGGTATGCTGGCGACGCCGCCGCGCCGCGATACGGTGCGCACGGCGCTGGTGCCCCTGGATCGGTTGGACCTGGCCGGCATTCAGGCGGTCTTCCACGACATGCAGGCAGAATCCGCCGCCTATTTTCACGAGGCCGAGGGTGCGGTGGCGGCACTCGAGGTGAACGCGCAGCTGTCCATGCGCTATCATGGCCAGGAGCACAGCGTGACCGTGGACCTCGACTTGGCGCGGTTTCGGATGGCCGACCTGCGCGCGGCCTTCCACGCGGCGCACGAGCGAGCCTTCACCTTCCACCTTCCCGATGCCGAGGTGGAGCTGGTCTCCTACCACCTGACGGCAGCGGTGCGCGGCGCACCGCCGCCCATGCCACGCCTGTCCGCCGCGGGACGGTCGCTGGCCGCCAGCCACCGCGGCCGCCGCACCGCCTGGTTCGACGAGGCGGGGCCCCGGGAGGCCGATGTCCACGACCGCGACCTGCTGCCGCCCGGCGCCGAACTCGCGGGACCGGCGATTATCGAAGAGGCGACCACCACGACCCTGCTGCTGCCAGGCCAACAGCTTCGCTGCGACGAGTTCGGTCTTCTGCGCATCACCGAGGTGGCTGTTGAAGCGCTCTAATCCGGCGCCTCGCGGTAGATCGGGCCGCGATCGATGACCGGCTGCAACAGGTCGTCGCGCAGGTAGTCGTGCTCTTCCTCGGGGCTGGCCGGGCGGCTCTGCTGGCCCGGATAGGCCAGCCGCTGGCGTACCTCGGGGGCCAGATAGTAGGCGGAGGAGGCCACCAGACCGAGGGTGCCCAGGGCCACCGGGTCGTCGCGATTGAGCCTCTCGGCGGCCTCGGCCGGGTCGGCCCCGGCGGCCTGGGCCAAGGCCCGCCGCAGATCGGTCAGCAGTTCGGGGCGCAGTTCCAGGACCCGCGCGGTGAGCGTTTTCTCGGCGCCGATCTCGCTAAAGGAGGGCATGGATTCCGCCGCTGGAATGAGGTGGTCGGCGATGGCGGCCAGGGTCTCGCGTTCTTGGGCGCTTAAGGGGTGATCCTCCATCAGGCAGCCTCCACCGAACCGCGGTTCTCGATCATATGGGCGACGCACCGCAGCGCGATGGCACAGATGGTCGCGGTCGGGTTGAAGCCGGAGGAGGTCACGAAGAGGCTGCCGTCGAAGATGTAGAGGTTCGGTATATCGTGGGTCCGGCCCCACTGGTCGGTCACCGAGTGCTTCGGGTCTTCGCCCATCCGGCAGGTGCCCATCAGGTGCCAGCCGCAATCGCGCATCAGCGTCGTGGTCGACATTTCCTGGGCCCCGGAGGCCAGCATGGCCTCCTTGGCGCGGTCCAGATGAAAGTCGATCAGACGCGCGGTGTTCTCCGAGCTCTTGTAGATGACCTTCGGGGCCGGGATGCCATCGGAATCCGTCAAACCGGCATCGAGCACCACACGATTGTCGAGGTCGGGCAGGTCTTCGGCGATGATGCCCCACTCGAAGGAACGCCCGAGCCGCTTGCGGGTCGACCTGTGCAGGTTGGCGCCCCAGGCCTCCTCGATCGGCTTGCCGCCGAAGACCGAGCGCATGCCGAGCGGCCCGCCGGTCGGCATGGCGTTCCACTTGGCGCCGCGCAGGAACCCGCGCTTCTCGTCGGTCTCGTAGAACTGCATGGAATGGATGGCCTGCCCGGCGGGACCGAGCCAGCTTTCCAGCGGCTCGTCGAAATAGCCCACGACCGCGGCGAAGGGGTGCATCATGAGGTTGCGCCCGACCAGCCCGGATGAATTCGCCAGGCCGTCGGGGTGGCCGGCGGTGGCGGAGAGCTGCAGCAGCCTCGGGGTGCCGATGCCATTGCCGCAGACGATGACCAAATCGGCCTCCTGGCGGTGCTCGACGCCCTTCCGGTCCAGGTAGACCGCGCCATCCGCAAGCCCGGTGGCGTTCAGCGTGATCTGGCGCACCCTGGCCCCCGAGATCAGCCGTGCGCCGGCCTTCAGGGCATCGGGCCAGTGGGTCAGGTCGACCGAGGCCTTGGCCCCTTCCGGGCAGCCCTGCATGCAGGTCCCGCGGCGCGCGCACTGGCTGAGGCCGCGATAGGGCCGCGAGGGGATCGACTGGGGTGCCGGCCACCAGTGCCAGCCCAGTTCGTTCATGCCCTGGGCGGCCTTGCGGCCGACCGCGCCGATCGGATGCGGCGGCAGGGGCGGCGGGGCCATGGGCGGATAGGCCGGATCGCCGGCCAGCCCCGACACGCCCATCTCGATATCCACCAGATCGTAGAAGGGCTCGAGGTCCTCGTACTTGAAGGGCCAGTCCTCGGCGACGCCGTCGAGCGAACGGACGCGGAAGTCCGACGGCATGAAGCGCTGCCAATGGGCGGCATAGAGAATGGTGCTGCCGCCGATGGCGCTGTACATCAAGGGATTGACGTCGGACTCGGAGACATCGATGGGGTAGTCGTCGGCCAGGCCGCGAACATTGGGATTGGGATGCCAGCGGCGCTGCGACATCAACTCCCATTCCGGTTTGTCGCCGTAGAACTCGTCGGGCTCGACCTTGCCGCCCTGTTCCAGGCAGACCACGCGCACGCCGGCCTCCGCCAGATGCTTGGCGGCAATCGCGCCGGACGCCCCGGCGCCGATGATCAGGACCTCGGCCCGCTCTCCAGTTGTCATCGGAACTGTCCCCCCTCGATCAAGCAGCCACCGCCTGGCGGACGGCGCTGGCCACCGCCACCGCGTTGGGCGTGTCGGAATGGACACAGATCGAATCCGCCTGCACCGCCACGTCGACATCGTTGACCGAGGCGGTCTTGCCCTCCTTGACGGCCCGGATGCAGCGCACCGAGGCCCGTTCGGGGTCGACCGGATCGTGCTCCCGGGTCACGATCAGGCTGCCGTCGTCGCGGTACTCCAGGTCGGCGTAGTACTCGGCCACCAGGCGGTGTCCGCGTTGCGGATAGATCTGGTCGTGCAGGCAGTTGATCATGCCGTAGAGCGGCACCTGGAAGACGTCGGCGGCGTCGCAGACCGCGTGCGCGATATGCTCGTAGCGCGCCGCCATGCCGTAGAGGGAGCCGTGCGGCTTGATGTGGTTGAGCGGCAAGTTCTCGGCATCGAGGAAGGCCTTCAGCGCCCCGACCTGATAGATGATCGCGTTGGCCATTTCATCGCGGCTCATTTTCATCTCGCGGCGGCCAAAGCCCTGGAGATCGGGCAGCGAGGGATGGGCGCCCACGGCGACTTTGTTGGCCTTGGCCAGGCGCACGGTCTTGCGCATATGATCCGGGTCCGAGGCGTGGAATCCACAGGCGACGTTGGCCACCGTGATCAGCGGCATCAGGCCTTCGTCATCCCCCAGTTTGTAGAGCCCATAGCTCTCACCCATATCGCAGTTAATCTCGACCGCCATTTTTCCGGCTTCCCGTTCACTGTTAGTCGCCCTGCAAAAGCTTGTCTCGAAACCGAAGGAACCTCAAGGCCCGACCCGGTGCCAGACCTCGCAATTTCTCGCGGCCGCTCGGGATACGTCCGGTCGTTTCACCGGTGGTCCGGACTTTCCGAACGGGTGCCCGGCGAACCCGATGGCGGGGGCTTGGCCTTGAGACCCCGGCCCCCGTGCTGGGCCCCCGGGCTGGGCCCCCGGGCTGGGGCCCCGGACTGGGCCCCCGGGCTGGGCCCTTGTGCTGACCCATGGGGACGCTACGCTTGGCTCATCAGGTTCCCACCCCCTGGACCGCCCGAGCGCCGGCCCGGGCGCAGAGAGGTCATACGCAAAGGATGCACCCGTTCAGCCCCTGGGAAGGTCCCGAAGTCTGGATGGGGAGCGATTTTGCCTCCGACGACTCCTGGATTTTTCGGCTGGGCGAACCGGACATCGAAGAGATCGGAAAGGCGGTTAGGGCCGGCCGCGACCGGGGCCTGAGGGCCGAAGACCTGACCCGGGAAACCTTTCCCCTGCCACGCCTTGGCGAAGTCTTCGCGCAGGCGCAATCGACCTTGCTGCGGGGGCGGGGATTTATCGTCCTGCGCGGCTTGCCGGTGTCGGCCTGGCCGCTGGAGGATCTGGTCCGGGCCTATTGGGGGATCGGCCGTTGGTTCGGCGATCCCGTGCCGCAGAACGGTCGCGGCCATCTTCTGGGCCATGTCATCGATCTGCGCCGGGATGGCGGTCCGGCCCAGCGAATTTATCAGACCAACCGGACGCAGCCCTTTCATTCGGACTCCTGCGATATCGTCGGTCTGCTTTGCCTGCGGGCCGCCAGGCGCGGCGGCGAGAGCGCCATCGCGAGCGCGGCCGCGGCCTACAACAGGCTGCGTGAAACCGACCCGGAGTCTCTGGCGCAGCTCTGCGAGACGTTCCATTGCGACCGCTACGACGAAGTCCCGGAAGGCAAGGCGCCCTTCTACGAGGTGCGGGTCATGAATCGCTGCGAAGACTACCTGACCTGCTGTGGCATGGATCCGGACATCCGCTCGGCGCAACGCCTGCCGGAGGTCCCTCGGCTGACCGCGCAACAGACCCGGGCCCTCGATGCCTTGCAGGGGGTCTGCCGGGACATCGCATTGAACATGATCCTCGAGCCGGGCGATATCCAACTGATCCACAATCACGTTGTCCTGCACGCGCGCGGCGCATTTGAAGACCACGATGACCCCGATGAGCGCCGCTACCTGCTCCGTCTCTGGCTTTCGGCGCCCAACGGCCGGCCTCTGCCCGCGTTCCTGAGCGAGCGTTGGGGCAACATCCAGGTCGGTACGCTTCGCGGCGGCATCTACGTCAAGGGCGTCGCCCCAACCCTGTCGCTCGACCCGGGGTGAAGCCGGCGCCTGATCGGGTAATCGAAAAAGGGCTATCCATGGAAAAATCACCTTCGGAACTCAGCACCCACGATGCGGATGCGGACCCGAGAAACGACGATCTCAAGATCTACGTGAACGGACGGATCCTGCACCGCGACGAGGCCAAGGTCTCGGTCTACGACGCCGGCTTCATGCTCGGCGACGGGGTCTGGGAAGGGCTCAGGCTCTACAACGGCCGCTTTGCCTTTCTCGAGGAACACCTCGACCGGCTTTACGAGGCGGCCCTGGCCATCGACCTGGATATCGGGCTCGGCAAGGCCGGCCTGGAACAGGCGCTCTACGATACCGCGGCGGCCAACGGCATGACCGAGCACGTTCATGCCCGGCTGATGATCACCCGCGGCATCAAGGCCAAGCCGTTTCAGGACCCGCGCCTGTCCAGATCGGGGCCGACCATCGTCATCATCATGGAGTTTTCCAAACCCAGCGATGCGACCCTGGCGCAGGGGATCCGCCTCCATACCGTGCCGGTCTATCGGGGCCTGCCGATGACCCAGGATCCCAAGCTCAATTCCCATTCCAAGCTGAACTGCATCCTGGCCGGCATCCACGCCCAGAAGGCGGGGGCCGACGAGGCCCTGATGCTGGACCCCCAGGGCTTCGTCAACACGACCAACTCCTGCAACTTTTTCATCGTGCGCAAGGGCGAAGTCTGGACCTCCACCGGCGACTACTGCATGAACGGTATCACCCGCAAGAAGGTCATCGAGCTGTGCCGGGCCAACGACATTCCGGTGGCCGAGCGCAACTACGCCCTGGTCGAGACCTACGGCGCCGAGGAGGCCTTCATCACCGGGACCTTCGGCGCCCAGACGCCGGTGTTCGAGATCGATGGCCGCGCCATCGGCGAGGGCCGCGCGGGGCCGGTCACGCTGCGCATTCGCCAACTTTACAAAGACCTGGTCGCGGCCGACTGCGCCGGCTAGCTGGTAACTTTCAATGGGTTGTCCATCCAGTCCCTCAGTTTCCGATGTACTGGCAGGCCGCGACCTGCTGAAGCGGGACATCGGGCGAGGTGGCCGAATGGGTCAGCGTCTCATAGGCGAAGTGACGCTTCTGATGCTTGTACTTCGCAAAATGATATAATCCGCGCTCGATCATCGTGTCGCATTTCCCGCCGGATATCTTGCCGGCGACCTGATGGCGATGGGGATAGTTCAGGACGCCGGTGCTGGAGGGCGCCAGATTATCTCCGGCGCTGTTGCCCGCGGCCAGGGCGTTTCCGGGCGCACCGACGAAGAACTGGTTGGGGGCGTCGATCCGCTGCCAGCCTGATTCCACATCGCATTGCGGCTGGAGAAAAAACGCGATCAGCCCGACTGGAATTTTGGTTGTCGTCTCGTTAGGCTCCGTGGTCTTCTGGCACCCCAGCAGCGGAACGAAGGGCAGCATTGGTTGCCCGGCGGCGATCGGATCCGTCCTCCCCGTCAACTTGAACGTCTCATAGTTCGCCGTGCAGTTCGATCTGATGCCATGGCTCAGTTTGACGCTGTCGACCTCGATCTTGGACGAGATGGCATGATGGTGGTCGGCCATGGTGCTGTAGTTCAACTTCTCGCCATCGGTCCAGCCTGCCGCGCTCCGAACATAGAGTTTGGCGGTGCTCTCGGGCGACACCAGGAACCGCCCGTTCCCGTGAATGAAGGGTCCCCAGTTTGGCGGACATTCTTTCTTGCTGTTGAAAAAGGCGATGCTGCCTATCGGCATCGCGTCGGCGGCGGTCGTCTTGCCCTGAAACTGGCAAACGGGAAACTGTATGAAACCGACGTTGGCATTCGTGCCCTCGGCGCCGGTCACGGGCACGGTCGTGCTCTTGTCGACATAGGTGCCGGCCTTCACCATGAAGGGAAACCCGTCGGCCCTATAGGCGACCGTGCTCTTCTTCTTTTTGGCCGAGACCGAGACCTTGTAACCGTGCTGATGGGCCGAGGCCTGGTATTGGCGCTGTTCTTTCTGAAACGCCATGTTCGTGCCCAGCCCCTGACCGATGCAGGCGCTGAGCGGCCCGCCGTTTGTGCAAGCCGTGGTCTCTGCCCCATCGTCCTCCCCGCCCGGGTTGGGAACGACAACCGGCAAAAGGAAGCGTCCCCAGGCCTCGGTCATCGCGCCCCATTGAGTCCCTAAGGCCGGACAGCCTTCCTCGCTTTTGACGAAAGCCACCATGTTCTCGGGCATCTGGGCGCGGATGGCCCCTGGCAGAGCGCATAAGGCAGCCAGGAGCAGACATCGAAGGGCGAGACGGAGTTGACAGATCATGTCTCGCCCTCCGCCTTGAGATCCTTTTCCAGCGCGAAGAGGCTGAGCGTCGGTGAGATGAGATCGCCCAGCACGATCATCACCTCGCCGAGAATCAGGACCACGATCTTGCTGACCGGACCAACGCCGAAGTTCAGCAAGAACTGGGACATGGGCGCTAGCGGAGCCAGGCAGAGAGACCATTTCTGCAGCTCGTTCGCATCGGCATAGACTCCATCGACCTGAAGCGTATCGACGATCGACAGATACAGCACCAGGATACCGAAAACGCCGTTGATGGTCGGTGCGGCTTCGGCAAGATCCTCGCTGTTCTCTTTGTTGGCGGCGATGAACACCGCCACGGCCAGCAGCACCGCAAAGCCGAACATGGAGATGGGGACGTGTTTCAAGCCGCGCTCTTCCAGGCTTTCGCCATAGCTGATAGTTGCCAGACAGAGCGAGGTGAAGAAGAAGAAAATGCTGCAGCCCGACAGCAAGTCAGTTATCGCTGGAAGAGCCTCGGCGCCCTCTTCGTCCTCGGTGGCATCGATGGCATAGTTCACCGCATCGAACAGGGTCAGAACGCCGCTCGATAGGAGGAGTACAATGGCAAGGTTGTGCAGTGTGGCATCGGAGGCTTTTCCGACCGTCCCCGACGCTTCCTGCTTTTGCCCCGGCACCCATCGGCCCGCCGTGACCAGAGCGCTGATTGTCTCGACCTCGTCGGACTTGATCGGCGCCTTGTTGAACAAAAGCTCGTAGATCAAGGTCGCCGGGACCGCCCCGATCAGCGCGAAGAGATCGAGAAAGCGTAGTTTTGCTCCACCGCTGATGATCGAGTAGATATCCGAAACCAGTGGAATGTGGATCGGCTTTTCCAGCAGCGCGAGCATCAGCTTCAGACAACTCTCGGCCACGCTCCCGATGGCCTTGATAACGCCCTTGACCGCATCGCAGGCGGCCTGCGTGGCCAACTTGAACAACGAGAAGAACTCGTAAGCGGCGACTTTCAGAAAGTCGTCCAACGATTTGATGTCGCCGAGCTTGGCCAGCATTTGCTGCCCGGTTTGCTTGATGCCCGGGTCGCTTTCGATCTTCTTGTAGACGTCATTCAGTGCCTCGATCACCGGGTCGCTGCCGGGAAGGGCGGCTTCGGCGTACAGGGAGGGCGTGGTCGCGCTGGAATAGTTCTGCTGGGCCTTGCGCCTCAGGTAGTTCATGCGCATGGCGTGTTTGCGATGGGTCTGGTTGTAGCCGGCCGCCTTCATGGGGCTTTGCGTTCCCGACCCGGTGAAGGGCGATTTGACCGGCGCCACCGATTTGCCGAAGCTCCGACCCTTGGGCATGATTTTGGCCAACAGTTCGTCGAAGACATGGTCGATGTCTTTTTCCACCTTGGTGACTTCCTGGTTCACCAGCGACATCGCATCCCCGATCCCGCCGGCGAGCAACGGCATGCCGCCACTGACCACGTCCTTGAAGCAATCCTTGGTGACCAGGACGTTCTTCCAGTCGAACAGGAACCGCAGCCATTTCAAAAGATCGACCACGAAATCGACTACGTCCTTGATGATTTCGGCCATGACCGCGAAGTAACTCTTCAAGGCGTCGAAGGTTTCCTCCAGCGTGGTGGTCACGAACTGAATGAGCTTGCCGCCGTGCCGGATCACGAACTGAACGCCTTTGATGACGGATTTTTCGATGTCATGCTCGATCTTGATGGCGACCTGATCGATCTTCTTCACGGCCTTTTCGAACCAGTGGATGGCGTCGCCGATGTCGCCCCCGAAGGAACTGGCCGCCGCCCGCATTGCCGCGAACTCGTCGTCCGGGATCAGGTCGCAGGTCAGGCCCTGGCCAGCGGGTGCCATCTTCGTCACGTAGGCCCCGGCCGGCGGATCGAACCGGCTGTTCCCGTTCTTTAGCTTGAGCCCGGCTTGCGCCACCGAGGTGACCTTGTCGGCCACTTTCTTGGCGTCCTTGCCCTTGACGGATTTCGCCAGGACGCCGCCTTGATGCATGGTCGTGCCGTTGACCTTGAATCCCTTGTCCTGGCCGGCCAGTCGCTGGTGGACATCCTCGTCGGCCGAAAAGACCTGGGAGACTTTCGATTCGGTGGCCGTGATTGTGATCTTCGGCGACAGCAGACCGGTGGCCCGGCTGCCGACCGTGATCTTGCCCTCGACGTCGGTCTGCAGCGCGTCGATCGCGTCGTCCTTGCCGGGTCCGCAGTGGTAGGTGACGCCATTGACCTCGATGATCGATTTGCGGTCGGTGTTGATGGTCACGGCGGCGTTCCTGATCGGACTGCCACTGGCCGCCTCCTGCAGCAGAATCTCGTGCGCGTAGGTGTTGTCGGGCAGCGTGTAGGACTGCTTGTGCTTCTTCTCGCCCGAGGCCTGTGGCACCGCGACCCTGTAGTTTTGCCAAAGCGTCGTGGCGGGGTCCTGGCACAGGTAGTAAACGCTGGCATCGGCGCCGTCGTAGTAGAAGGCCTCGGCGCCACAGACCATTCTGGCCGGACAGGCGATCAAGGAGACCGCGTCGCCAAGGGGACGCCAGGCGCCAAAAGCGAGGCTGTCGCCCGGTGTTTGAACGAGCGCCCAGAGCTGGTTGTTTTCATCCGATGCCAGGATGTTAAAGCGATCCTTGATGTCGATGCCGCATTCGACGCGGGTCGTCTTCGCGGGCGGCGCAAAGACCGCCGGCGGATCCTGGCTCGCGGCTTTGGAGGTCAGTTCCTCGGCCTCGACGGCCGCGCTGCCGGCGGCATAGCCGGTGACACTGTAGAGCGCCCCGTCGCAGGTCTGGATCAGGAAACCATAGGAGCCGCCGGCGCTCTGCGGCAGGGGGATGATCTGCTCGGCGTCGACGGCCTTGGCGATCTTGAGCGCGCCATAGGACCAGCTCGCCTGCTTTGCGGTATCGAGGGCGACCACGCCCTGGGCATCGATCGTGATCGGCGTGAAGTCCAGGGTCTTGTCGGGCTTGCACGACACGAAGGTGAGGCCGTCCCCGGAGGTCGACTGAACCACCCGGCAAGAGGTCCCCGCATTGTAGGTGCTCTCGGCTAGGGTCCAGTCGGCCATATCGGCCGATTTGCGGGTGTTGATGAAAAAAACCTTGCTGTTGCCGGGCTCGATCTCGCTGATTCCGTACAGCAGGGTATTGCCGTCGAAGGATGACAGCGCGTCGAGCTGGAGGAGCGATCCGGACAGAAGGTTATCGAACGGCGTGCCGTGGAAATTGACAGCCGTCCAGGCGTCCTTGCCACCCGGATCGCGGCACATGGCCTGCAGTTGGAAAGTGTTGGCTGGCGCGGCGCGGGGATAGAGCGCCATGACGAACAGGGCCGCGTCCTGTGCCTTGCCGCCGGCGCCCACGTAATAGGATGCGATACGTTCAATCGGGACCTTGGGCGGAGCCAGGCCGATTTGGATGACTTCGCGGCTCCAGCCGGCAATCGAATCGGAGACCCTGAAGAAGCGGGACACTTCGGTCGGCGTGCTTTCGTTGCCCGATGGCGCGGCTGTGATCAGGCTGTAGGGCGCGCCGCGTGCCGAATGATCCTGGACCGCGCTGAAACTGCCTTCATAGATGTTGCCGGCGACCGGCGGTGTCTTGGTGAGATGAAGATCTTCAATCAGAGTCGCGCTGTTCTCGAACACATTTGGCATCGCGTCGCTCTCCATCTGAAATTACCAGGAATAGCAGCCGGACCAAACTCTCCGTTTTTTAGTAGCATAACCCGGTCCGCCTTTGTAACATCGAGGGCATCATCCGAAGGTGTCGGGGCAGATCGCTCGAACCGGGAAACGACGCCCGGCTGCTCGATCTGACAGGACGTTGCCGCTGTCGGATTAGCGGTGCCTGCCGCCCCGGTAAATTCAACTTTCTGACTATGTCGTCAGTCGAATCTTTGGGCGACGACTCATCGATAGGACTGTAGGGTAGGTGACGATTCGTAGGGTGTGGCGCGATTCGCTGCCACCACCGAAAGTATGTCAGAGGAGGCGGACACGATGCGCGGCTTGATGGGCTTCACTCTTGCTATGTGCATCCTTGTTCTGAGCGGGCTGGCCCAACCGGTCCGGGCCCAGAGCCTGCTGAGCGAAGGCTACGCGGCGGGCGACTCCAGCTACGATCCGACGGAGCGCGCCGGGCGCGAAATCTGGTTCTTTGCCACGGCTTTCAACGACCGCTTCTTCACCTACTCCTATCCGCAGCGCCTCGGCGCGGCGATCGACTGGTACAAGGTCCTGGGCGCGCCCTATCGGGACGACCTGTTTCAGGGCTGGGGCGCGATCCCCGATCCGGACTGCTGCGTGCCGGGCGCCGAGAACTGCCCGGCGACCTCGCTGGAGGAGACTTATGGGATGCTCTGGTGTCCCGGCGACGACGACCTGCTCAGGTTCGTCGGAAAGGACGGCTATCGCGATCCGGCCTGCGACTTTCAGGACGGGCCCTTCCCGCATTCGACCCCCCATGGGTCCGAGGACCAGCGCCAGAGCGCTTGCGATCTGCGGTTCGGCACCTCGACCGGCGCGCTGGGTCTGCGCAAGTTTCCGAACCCGAAATTCGACGCCGCCGCCTGGCGGGAACTCAACGGCAGTGCCGCTTCATGGGCCGGCTACAGCAATCGCCTGTCCAGCGATCCGGCCGACCCCGATTCCCGCGCCACCCGCCTGTTCGACGGTTCTATCGAACCGCCTTTTCGCATCGGCATGTCCTGCGGCGCCTGCCATATTGCCTACGACCCGTTGAATCCGCCGGACGACCCCAACGATCCCGCCTGGGAGAACATCAAGGGGCTGGTCGGCAATCAATACAGCCGGGTGTCGAACATGCTGGGCTCGGGCATGCCCGAGACCCGCCTGGAGTGGCAGCTCGTGGCCCGCGCCAGGCCGGGCGTGGTCGATACCTCGGCCCTGCCGATGGATCAGGTCTCGAACCCGGGAACCATGAACGCCCTCATCAACATCGGCAAACGCCCGGTGCACGAGCACAGCATCTTGAAGTGGCGCAAGGCGGCAAGCTGTGCGGCGGAATCGGATCCGGCGGCCTGCTGGTGCGAGCCGGGCAAGCCCGGCAAGTGCTGGGAGCGGAGCCTGCAGACCGAAATGGTGCCCAACATCCTCAAGGGCGGCGAAGATTCGATCGGTGTGAACGAGGCCATTCAGCGGGTCTATTTCAACATCGGCAGCTGCGCCGAGCAGTGCTGGCTCAATCACATACCGGATCTGCGGGCGGCCGACCCGTCCCAGCGCAACTACGGCCACACGCCCTTCGATATCGGCCAGTGCCGCCGCGACTGCGCCAGTTTCCGGGCGATCGAAGACCGTCTGGACGACGTCAGGGAGTTCTTCCTGGCCGAGCGGCCGACCGACCTTTGGGAGGCCCGCAAGCTGTCCAGCCCGCGCGATCTGGAGATCGAACTGGATGCGGAGTTTGGCGAGGGCGCCGTCGAGACGGGACGCCGCGTCTATGCCGACAACTGCGCGCGCTGTCATTCCAGCCAGCCAGGGCCTTACGATAACGTCGACTTCCACGCCACCGACCCGGAGGACCCGACCCTGCGGATCGACTGGCTGGGCAACGACCTGCCGTCCCTGGCGAGCGAAATCGGCACCTACTCGGCCCGTTCCCTGCATTCGAACCACATGGAAAGCCGGGTCTGGGAGCAATACGCCTCGGTCACCCTGCTGGAGCGCGCCAGCGACGCCAGCCGGCCCGAGATCATGCGGGGCGGCGGCCGGGGCTACTATCGGAACATCTCCCTGCTGTCGACCTGGGCCCATGCACCCTTCATGCACAACAACGCTATCGGCCCGGAAATCTGCGGCAAGCCCCAGGACCCGGCGCTGGACTTCTACCGCTCGCCCTACGTGGACGGTGAAGGCAAGCCGCTTGCCGACCCGCCGGCCTGCTGGCCTTTCGATCCGAGCGTCTCCGGCCGTTACGAACTCTACAAGGCGTCGATGGAGGCGCTGCTCAACCCGGGCCGGCGGATCCCGAAGATGTTCGTGCTGGACCAGGACGTCATTGTCGATGTGGCGCCCGAGGTGAAGATAGGCGACCTCGAGACCGGCCTGTCCCTGCGCGTGCCGGCGGGTTATCCGGCGGTCGCCCTGAACAGCCTGCGCATGAAGGACATGATCCAGGATCTGGTTCTGGTGACCCGCAACCCGGAAAAGTTCGAACAGAAGTACGCCACGATCATGACGGCGGACCAAAGGCGCGAACTGTCGGACAGCTTGAAGTCGCTGCACGTCACGCTGTTGGCCCAGCCCGGCAAGGCGGTGCTGGATCTGGTCGGCGACCAGGCCCGGTTCATTCAGCGCTACTATTCGAACGTCCTGGACCGGATCGAAAATGCCGGACATGGCTTCGGCGAGGATTTGAGCGACGCGGAAAAACAGGCGCTGATCGCCTTCGTGGCAACCCTCTGAGGTGGACCCATGCTGAAACGTATTGTCATTGCCGCCGCTGTCCTCGCCGTGATCGGCGCGGGCGTCGCCGCCGTTCTGCTCTCGGGGTCCCAGGAAGATGTTGTCGCCGAGCGCCCGGATATCCCCTTCGCCCCCTTGAGCGACGCGGCGGTCAAGGACCCGGACAATCCGGCGAAGGTTTTCCGGGTCGACTTCGCCAAGGTGGAACGGGAACACCCCCTGTCACGATCCGATCTGATGAAACTGACGCCGGCCAGTCTGCTGGCGCTGGAGCAGGAGGAGATCGACCAGATCTACGGGCGCCTGACCGCGGGCCCCATTCCCGATGGCGCCTATCAGGGCGATCTCTTCTTTGCCCGCGGCGAGGCCGGGCTCGAGACGCGCCTGCAGGAAATTCTCGGCGGTTTCGAGGGCCGGCTGGCGGGCAAGAAAGTCGACCTGCTGGAGAAGCTCGGGCGCAGTCTGTGGAAGGGCAAGATGTTCTATCGCGAGGACCGGGTGTTGCGGAACTTCATCGAGGACTTCGAGCCGCTCCGCCCGATCATCGAGAATCCCGAGGCCCTCATGACCGCCGAGGTGCCGCGCGAGGGCTGGCTGAAGTTCATCCGGCCGATGACAAATGTCTGGCTGTTGTTTCCGGCCAAGCTCCACTGCGGCCAGAGCCTGCTCGACGCCCGCCGCGAGTCGGTCATCATCGACTATGCCTACACCGACGAGCTGCCCGGTTATCAGCCGAGCCCGGACAGTCTGGCGGGGCGCGGCGGCCTTCAGGTTCGCGACGAGATTCGCATGGTCCGTCCCGGCTTTTATCTGGGCCGCGCCTACACGAAGCGGATCTTCCTGCTGAACTTCACGCTCTACAATCCCGCCGTGGCGGAAGCCGGCGGGGAGGCCTTTGCGGCCGGCGAGGATGTTGCCGAGGACTGTTGGATCGGCGAGCAAATCCGGCACGCCGCGACACAGTGAGCGCGGCATGGTCGGTGCCAGCATGTACCTTGGAGCCGTCGCGCTAGCGGCGGTGGTCGGGCTGGTGCCCGGACCCGGGCCTTCCTGGGCCGGCGATCCGACCCTGCTTCTCACCAGCGAGGCGCCCGGCCCGCAAGTGCCGCCGCTGGGCCGCTCGCTCTTCGACGAGCTGTTCGCGAAGGGCGGCGACCACGAGATCCCCTTTCCCTTCGAGCGCCTGCTGGGGGCGGTCAATTCGAGGCTCGCGCCGGCCCGTGCCCGGACCGCGCTGATACCCATCGGACGGTCGCTGCAGCGTTTCGCCGCCGATCCCGACTACTTCGGCTCGCCGCGGCTGGTCGTGGCTGTCGACAGGGAAGGCACGGCCGGCATCGACCGGCCGCGTCTGAAGGACCGGCTTTATCTGGGCTATCAGCCGGCCTCCGAAACGATCGAGGTCATCAGCTACAACGAGGCCGCCGCCCGCTTCGAGTTTCAGATCGTCAGCGGCTATGGTGGGGCTGCGTCGCCGCTCGTGGAATACCCCGAGCGTGCGATCTGTATCACATGCCATCAAGGCCACGGACCGATCTTTTCCCGTCCCCTGTGGAGCGAGACCAACGCCAATCCCTGGATCGCCGAACGGCTGGCCGGACTCGGCACTGCGTTTCATGGCGCCAGGGTGCGGCAGGGGGTCGACGGGCCGGACGCTTTCGACCGC
The DNA here is from genome assembly GCA_021776195.1 of Kiloniellaceae bacterium. Next base: position 107,937 of record JAJFGK010000044.1, read on the forward strand.
TCGACCGACCGCGCCAACCGTATCGCCCTGGCCAACCGCTTGTGGAGCGAAGGCTGCGGCGAGGGCAGGGACGGGGCGGCTTGCCGGGCCGGTCTTCTCCGGGCCGCCCTGATCTATCGTCTCGGCGGCAAGCGGGCGGTTTGGCTGTCCCTAGCCCAAACCCAGGCCGATTTCCGCGGTGCGCTGCAGCAACGCCTGTCGGGCCTTTGGCCCCAGGGGCTCGGGCTGCCGAGCCCCGACCTGCCGAACCGCAACCCGGCGCCAGACCTGGCCGCGGGGCGGGCACTCATCGACATTCCCGACGCGCTCGGGCCGGCCGACCCCGAGGCGCCGCGGGCGCCGGTCCTGCTTTGGGCCCAGTCCGGCACGGCGGACGAGACCTATGACGCCCTGGTCCGCGAGATCGCAAGACAGCTGTCGCCATCGGATGTTGCCTGGCTGGACCGCCGTCTCGCCGACCTGGAGGCCGAAACGAGCCAGCGTCATTCGGCGCCCTGCCGTCTCGGTCGCGTGACACGTCAGGCGGGGGTGGAAGAGCTGCGCTTCGACTGCGGCCAAAGGGGTTTGGGACTGGCGCTCCGGGGATTTGTGACCATCGGCGGGGCCCGGACCGTTGGGCGGATCGACGAACTGTCGCTCGGCCAGACAGCGGCCCTGCAGCGCCTGGGTGTGGCGAGCGTCACAGCGCGCGCGGGCGAAGCCGGCGAGACTATCGAAATGACGCCGCGGGAGAGTGGCGCCGGCTTGAGTGCCCGCCTCGTCTCCGGCGAACGGCTGGCAGCGCTCACGCTGCGAATTGGCGGGGCAGGCGAGGCGACCGCCGAGGCCTTGGTCGTCGACGATCGCTCGCTGCTGGATCGGGCCATTGCCCGCCTCGCAGAGGGTGCCGCGGAATCGCTTGGTCCAGGGCCGTTGCGCCGCCGGATGGTCTTGGCCGACCTCGATCGAGCGCTGGCGGGGCCCTGAGGGTGTAAAAGGATGGAGCGGGGAATGCCTCTTTACCGGATCGCGCTTCGCTGGATTGGCCGCTTGGCTATGGTGGCCTTCGCGCTGGCGGTCGTGTTCTCGGCCTACATGGCCATCCGCCTGACCACCGATCGGGCCGAGAGCTTCGATGACCCGGTGGCCCAGTTCAAGTACGGCTCCACCGGCGGCGACAAGAACTTCGGCATTCCCTATGTGATCTGGCAGGTCCTGCCGGTGCTCTTCAGGCAGCACCTGCCCGAGGGACGCGAGGCGGAAGGCTGGGCCGCCCTTGGCTTCATCTACGAGGACGATGCCGACCTGCCGGACGGGTTGGAGTTTCGGCGCCCGGTGGGAACCTCGCTGCGCAACTACATGGGCGTCGAGCGCACCTTCCTGAACTGTGCGATCTGCCACAGCGGGACGCTGCGCAGGACCCCGGACGATGACGCGACGGTCTTTGTCGGGATGCCGGCCAACCGGATCGACCTGCAGGGCTTCCAGGACTTCCTGATCGCCAGCGCGCTGGATGAGCGTTTCACGCCCGAGCATATCCTGGCCCAGGCCGAGGAGATGGAGCTCGAACTCGACCTGATCAACAATCTGGCGCTGCGGTTCATCGGCGTCTACCAACTCCGGGAACGAATCCTGACGATCGCCCGGCGCTTCCGCTTTGCCGATTCCGAACCGGCCTTCGGCCCGGGCCGCTACGATACCTTCTCACCGGCCAAGGCCCTGTTCAACTGGCCGCTGGACCAGGTTCCAGCCCACGAGCGGATCGGCGTCGTCGACTTTCCCTCGATCTGGCTGCAACGCGACCGCCAGGGACAGCAACTGCATTGGGACGGCAACAACGCGAAGGTCGAGGAGCGCAACCGCAGCGCCGCCTTCGCCACCGGCGCCTTGCCCCCTATCCTCGACCGGGTCTCGGTCAAACGCACGGAGGACTGGCTTCTCGACGCTGCGCCGCCATCCTTCGAGGACCACTTCCCCGACCGGATCGACGCCTCGCTGCTGGCGCTGGGAACCAAGGTCTACGACAGATACTGTGCCACCTGCCACGGCAAGAACGGACGGGACTTTACCGGCGCCAAGGTCGGCAAGGTGACTCCGATCGCGGCGATCGGAACCGATCGCTATCGCCTCGACAACTATACCTACGATCTCGCCGTCAGTCAGAACGTGCTCTATGCCGAGTTCGGCGAGGAGCGCTTTCAGAATTTCCGCAAGACCGACGGTTACGCCAACATGCCGCTCGACGGGATCTGGCTGCGCGCGCCCTACCTGCACAATGGCTCGGTGCCGACCCTGTGGGATCTCCTGAAGCCGCCGTCTCAGCGTCCGGCGGTGTTTTACCGGGGCTACGATGTCTATGACCCGGTCAATGTCGGCTTCGAATCCCGGCCGGAGAAAATCGCCGCCGGACCGCGCGCGGTGCTCTTTTGCTACCAGACCCGGCTGGTCGATCCGCCGGTCTGCGACCGCCCGCCGCAGAACAACGGTACCTGTGGCCCCGACGGGTGTGCGGGCAACGGCAACGGCGGACACGACTACGGCACGGCGCTGGCCGAGGGCGAGAAACGCGCCCTTGTCGAATACCTGAAAACCTTCTGACGAGGGGAGAAGGCCATGAGTAGCACGAGCGATTCGCCACAGAAGTCTGGCACGAAAGACGGGGCCGGTTCCAAATCGATGCTCCGACGCTACGGTTTTCTCCTCGGCCCGGCGCTGCTCGGTCTCATCGTGCTGCTCGGGCTCGGCTACGCGAACTACAAGTTCTTCCGGGTCGTGCCCCAGGACGTCTGCAGCGATGTCGAGCCGGCCAACAAGGAGGCGCTCTGCCCCGACGAGGCGGAAGAACGCTTCAAGTACGGCTCGCTCGGGGCCGAAGCCGACCGCGGCGTGCCCTATCCGATTTTTCATGTCCTGCCGCGCGTCTTCGGCGATCTGCTGCCGGGCCCCGGAGGCTACCGCGCGCTGGGCATCCCTTGGGAAGAGGGACGCGAGCTCCCGGTGGGCTTTTCCAAGAAGACCCTCGGTTTTCCGCGCATCACGCAAAACTGCGCCGTCTGTCACACCTCGACCTATCGGACCAGTGCCGAGGCCAATCCCGTCATCGTGCCGACCGGGCCGTCGCACACCTCCAACGTCCAGGCCTTTCTCGATTTCCTCGAGGCCGCGGCCAACGACTCGCGCTTCACGGCGGATATCATGTTGCCGGCAATCGAGCGGAGCTTCGACCTGTCGTTCGTCGACAAGCTGATCTACCGCTTCTTGATCATCCCGATGACCCGCGATGCCATCCAGGCGCAGGCCGCCCAGTTCGATTGGATGCGGGCCGCGGGCCGTCCGGATTGGGGGCCGGGCCGCGACGACCCCATGAACCTGACGAAATTCTTCATGATCGAGATCGCCGACGACGGCAGCACGGGCAATGCCGACTTTCCCTCGATCTGGAACATGGGGGTGCGCGAGGGCCACTCGCTGAACTGGGCCGGCGAAACCCGGGATCCCCTGGCCGTGTTCATCGACTCCGCCCTCGGTCTCGGCGCCCCGCCGGGGCCCGCCTTCATCGAGCGCATGAAAGAGATGCGCGCCTACCTGCGCAGCAAGGCGCCGCCGCCCTTCCCACGGGATTTTCCGATCGACGCGGCCAAGGCCGCGGCCGGCAAGCCGATCTACGACCGTTACTGTGGCGACTGCCACGGCTGGGACGGTGCCTACCTGGGCAAGGTCATCCCGATCACCGAAATCGGCACGGACCGGGAGCGCTTCGATACCTGGAGCCAGGAACACGCCGATGCGACCAACAAGGTGGCCAGGGAGATGGGCGTGGAGCGCAAGGACATGGTCAAGGATGTCGGCTATGTCAGTCAGCCGCTCGACGGCATCTGGCTGCGCGCACCCTATCTGCACAACGGATCGGTGCCGACCCTGCGCGACCTCCTGAATGCACCCCAAGACCGGCCCCAGGTCTTCTATCGCGGCTGCGATCTCTACGATCCGGCGAATGTGGGCTTCGTGTCGTCCGGGCCTTCTAAAGCCTGTCCACGGGTTTTCGAGCTTCGAACGACGGATCGCGGCAACGGCAATGGCGGGCACCTCTACGGTCTCGATCTCGGTGCCGAAGAGAAGAATCAGCTGCTCGAGTACCTGAAAACCCAGTGAGCGCAAGCGCACCGAGGGGGCGACCATGAACGGACGAGAGAGTTTCAAGCCCTATCTGCCCGGCGCTTTCGAGGGCGAGCTTCGAAGCGCCGGGGGACCCGAGGCCGATCGCGAGCTGATCGCTTCGGAAGTCGGCTACATCGCCGACAGTAAGGGGGCGGAAGCACCGCACATCGCCGCCCTCCGGGACAGCCTGAGGGACGGGACCCAGCCGCCGGACCGGTCCTATCTCGTCGGTCTGGCGCTGTCGGGCGGCGGCATCCGCTCGGCCACCTTCTCCCTCGGTGTCATGCAGCGGCTGGCCCGGGCCCCGGTCCTGCGCCATGTCGATTTTCTCTCCACGGTTTCGGGCGGCGGCTACATCGGCGCGGCCCTCTCCTGGTGGCTGAGCCGGCAGACCGGGAGCGGGGAGAATTTCGATCTCGCCAAGAACTTTCCCTACGGTACGGACGACCCCAAGAACGCCGGCAGCGACGATAATCGGCTGCTCGTCTTCCTGCGCCGCAATGGCAAGTACTTGATCCCCGGCGGCGGGATCACAGTCTGGTCCGGTGTCGCCGTGGTCCTGCGCGCGGTCCTGCTGAATCTTCTGGTCTGGATCCCGATTATCGCCGGCCTGTTCTTGCTGCTGCGCTGGCTCGGCACGCTTCCGATCCTGAATGGCATGATCAGCATGGTCGGCATGCTGGCGCCGGGGGTGGTTTCGGATATCGTGCTGCTGATCAGTCCGACAAATGCCCTGGAGGCCGACCAGGTGATGCCGCCGGTCTTCCTGCTCTTCCTGCTTCTCGCGGTGTTGCTGATCGCGCTCTTCCTGGTGTCGTCGATCAACTACTCGCTGCTCTCCTGGATGGGCCGAGGCGAGTCGGACAAGCGCCAGGTCCATGTGGAACGCAAGGGCGTCCTGAAGGACCCGCATCATTCAGTCTTGAAGCTCGTCGGAAGATGGCTCCTGGTCGGCCTGCTCGGTCTGGCCGACCTGGTGGCCCTGTTCCTTTTGGTCCAAGGGCTGGGCGCGCTGACACCGGCGCTGTTCGGCGGCGAAAGTCCCGAAACCCTGGCAGGCGGACTTGCCAGCCAGTGGCCCTGGGGGGTGGCGGTTCTGGCCGCTGCAGTTCTGCTGTACTTCTATGTGTCGCGCCACGACGAGCTTGTCGCATCGGAGTGGCAGGGCTTTGCCCACGTCTTTGCCGCGATCGGCGCGCTTTTCGTCATGGATGGCCTGCTCGCCGGGGCTCTGCGGTGGGGCCTGCCGCAGAATTTTCTCTGGGGCACGGTCAATCTGGGTTGGCTCGCCGGGTTAATCCAGGTCGTCGCTCTGGTCGGGCTCTTTGTCTTCCTGAATTTCTGGATCGCCTACCTGATCCGCTGGCTCTTGCGAAGGGAGGGCCTGTCGATTCGCTATGGCGGGCGGCGCTTGTTCGAGCGCGCGTTCGGCTATGTGGTGCTTGGCGTCATCGGGCTCTTGGTTTTGGGCTCGATCCCCCTTGTGGTCGCCTGGATCGGGGAGCGCTATGCCGGGGTCGAAGGGGTCCTGAGCCTCGTTGCCGGGGTCGCGAGCGCCTTTTGGGGGCATCTCAAGTCGCAGCAGAAGTCCGCCGACGGCCGGGGAACCCGGTTGATCCTCATCGTCGGGTCCCTGGTCTTCCTCTACGGTCTAGCATTGGTCGGTTATCTTCTCGCACTGCGCTTCCAGGCTGGCGATGCTGAACTGCGCATGGCCTTCACCGGGCTTTTCATTGTCGCGGTCCTGACGGGCTGGTTCAGCAATGTCAATTACATCTCGCTTCACCGGTTCTACAGGGACCGCCTGACCGAGGCGTTCTTGGCCGACCGGGAGGCCGTGGACAAAGGCGTACTGGGTCCGGCCCGGCGCGCCGACGACCTGCGCATTGCCGACCTCTGGCGAGAGCCTGCGCCACGCGGTCCCTATCATATCGTCAACACCAACCTTGTCCTGGTGAATGCCGTCGCCGGCAAGCACAGGTCGCGCGGCGGCGACAACTTCATCCTGTCGCCACTCTACAGCGGCAGCGCCGCGACGGGCTGGCAGCGCACCGAGGTGCACATGGGGGGCGAGATGACCCTGGCTTCCGCCGTGGCGACCTCCGGCGCGGCGGCCAATCCGCGCAGCGGGCCCGGCGGCCGCGGCATCACCCGCAACCCTTTCGTGTCTCTTGTCATGAGCCTTCTCAATTTTCGTCTCGGCTATTGGACGGTGCGGCCGGGCCCGGGCAAGGCCCTGTTCAAACGGGCCAATCATTTCTGGCCGAGCGGTCTCTATTCGATCTTCAACGCCGGGCACCGCGAGACCAGCGCCATGGTCGAGCTGACCGACGGCGCTCATTTCGAGAATCTCGCGATCTACGAACTGGTGCGGCGGCGCTGCGGGCTTATCGTCGTCTGCGACGGCGGACAGGACATCGAGGCCTCCTACGCCGATTTCGTCACCGCGATCCAGCGCATCGGCCAGGACTTCGGCGCGACCGTCAGCTTTGACATGGAAGTCGCCGAGGGCGGCGACGGGGCCTTCGTCGCTTCCGGTCCGGAAAGGGTCATCGCGCGCAAGGCCGAGGGCCTCTATCCCGGGAAAGCCGACTATGCCGACAAGGGCTACTTTCTGGCCAGCGTCGATTACGGTGAGCGCGGCGGCGGCCCCTGGCCGCGAAAGGGCCTCATCATCTACCTCAAGACCACGATGATCAGTGCTCTTTCGATGGCGGCCAAGGGATACAAGGGCGCCAATCCGGATTTTCCCGACGAGACCACGGCCGATCAGTTCTTCGACGAAGAGCAGTTCGAGGCTTACCGCGAACTCGGCTACCGTATCGCCGAGCAGGTCGTCGACGACCTGGCCCTGGATGAGCTGTTCCAGGACCGGCCGCCGCTCGGCCGACTCGCCGAAAACGAGAGGTTCCGCCGGCGGCCCGGGGCAACTGGACAGTAGCTGGTCGCGGCGGTGCCCTTCGCCGCTGTTAGGACCCTGCGGCGAAGGCCTTGAAAGCCTCGACGAGGCCCTCGGCGTAGGCTGCGACCCGTTCCTTGGCGAGCCGGCATTCCTGTTCGTTCGAGCCGAAGAAGGGCTCGACCAGGACCGAGGGCACAGAGGCGGTGGCGCTGACATTGCCGAAACCGCGGTCGCCGGCCCGCAGCACCTTGACCCCGCGGTCCGCCGATCCGACCCGCTCGAAGATCCGGACCATGGCCTCCTGAACGTCCCTGGCGAGCCGGGGCGACTGTGGGTGGGCTTCGCTGCAAAGCGTCTCGCTGCCGCGCGCGCGTGCGCTGGCGGCGTTGAAGTGCAGCTCGATGATGGCGTCCGGCAGGAAGGCGGCGGCGGCCCGGTAGGCGCCCTGAATACCGACGTTGTCGCGAAAAAAGGTGCGCGCCGCGATGTCCCGGCCCGCGGCGGCCAGCTCCATGCGCCGGGCGATCTCCTTGTTGAAGGGGTACTCGCTCTGGTCGATGGGCGGCAGTGCGTGGGCGCCCGAGCGGCGTTCGCTGTGTCCCACGATGATCGCCAGTCGGGTCATCGCCGCGTCAGGGGGCGAATCCTCGTCCCTGTCGTCTTCATCGTCGCGGCCCAGGGGACCGGCCGAGTCGAGCAAATCGTCGAGGGCGAAACGCAGACTCTTCACGCGTGGCGCCAGGTCCGCATCGGCAAGATCCGCCGCGGGGCCGTCGAGGATGTCGGCAAAATCCCGCCGCACCTCGGCGAATCCCTCACGGAGAACGCGTGCCGGGCTGGGACGCACCAGGGTCACGGCGGAAACCGCCCGAGTCGGGCTGTTGGCGTAGGGCATGGCCACGATTGTTTGGCCGATCAGGGCCTCGGGAACGTCGAAGGAAACACTGGCACCCGCGCCGAGCAGACGGCGGAACTCGGTCCCGTCGCTCTCGATCAGCCAGTTGATCTCGCGTTTTTCCGCTTCGCTCGGGTTCGCCCGATTAAAGGCGGTCGCCCGGTAAGTCACCGTTTCGCCGGCTTGAGCGGTTTCCGGGCCCTCGACTTTTCGCACCAAAAGCATCTCGACCTCCCAAAGGCTATGATTTTGATTTGCCATCGATTGTCGAGCCGATAGGACGGCAATCGAGTGGCGCGCATCGTCGGAAAAAGCATTGGATCACATTGAGCCAGTGTCACTGAAATGTCCGGACGGGGCAACATTTCGACTTGCAAAACACGACTGAGCTACGGGCTGAGTTCTGCGTCGGAAGGATTCCAAACAGACGCTCGCGCGCGCCACCGAGCCACCGCCGACGTGAAGACCTTACGCCAACCAGGAAACGGTCACTGGGCGATTTTTCGATTCAGATTTTCTGGCGCCTCGACGGCGTCGACCTGTCTGGGGAAATCGAGGGCGACCGTGGTTCCCTTGCCGTAGACCGAATCGATCTTCAGCGTGGCATCGTGCATCTGAGCCAACGACTTGACGATGGACAGGCCCAGCCCGGTCCCTTCATAGGGACGGTTGATCTCGCCGCGAACCTGGAAAAAGGGTTGCATGACGAGCGGCAGGTCATCATTGCGTATCCCGATGCCGTTATCTTTCACGCAGATAGACAGAGTCTCGTCGTCGGGACTTCTCGCCGACAGGGTGACGGTGCCGCCTTCGGGGGTAAACTTGATCGCGTTGGACAGCAAATTGATGACGATGCGGCGCAGGGCGGTCGAGTCCGCGTAGATGCACCAACCAACGCCTTCGAGTTCCGACCTGAGGTCGAGCCGGGCCTTCTCCGCATGGGGCGCCATGATTCGCAGGCAGAAGTCCAATTCCGCTTTCAGTTCGAGAACTTCCTTTTCAATGGTGCGCTCGCCGGCTTCGGCCTTTGAGAACTCCAGAATCTCGTTGATGATTTCAAGAAGATGCCGGCCGCTCTCGATGATGTAGGTGATGTACTCTTCGCAGTTGTCGAGCCCCGACTTAGTTTGCGCGCCCTTCAGTATCACCTCGGAGAACCCGATGATCGCATTCAGCGGCGTCCGAAGCTCATGGCTCATTGTCGCGAGGAATGTGGTTTTGGACCGGCTTGCGGCCTCGGCGTTCTCCTTGGCCCGGGTCAGGTTTTCCTCGATCAGGCGTTGCTCGGTGATGTCCTGAACCACCACAACCGCTCCACCTTCTTTCGTCCTGTTGATGGCAAGGTCCAGGATGCGTTCGTCGAGGGTACGGAGTTCGGCGCGGTCATTGGTATCGATCGTCGCACCACGCAGCATTTCGCCGATCACGGCATCCAAAGGAGTCTGGTTCGCGCCAACCGGCGTGAGACGAACCGCCGCGGGGCCAGGCGAGGGCACCAGTTTGCAGCCCAGTTCGACGAATTTCTTGTTGAAGGCGATCAACTCCCCATTGGCGTCGAGCGCGGCGAGCCCGGATCCGGTATTGTCCAGCGTCGTTTGCAGCAACCCGCTGCGCTGCGCCAGGATCCTCTGCGTGGTCGCGTTTGCGCAAGCGAAGCGGATCGCTCGCTCGATCAGGGCCGGCGTAAGCTCATCTTTGTTGAGGTAGTCCGCCGCACCCGCATTACTCGCGGCGATATCGATTTCGTGGTCTTGAAGGCCGGTCAGCAGGATCATCGGTACATCGTGACCTCTGGCCTTGGCCGCCACCATGAACTCGATACCTGTTTGGACTCCGATACGGTAGTCGACCAAGGCGACATCGAAAGCCTGTTTGCCCAGGGCCTCCAGTGCCTTTTCAAAGGTTTGACACCAGACAATCTCGTAGCGTGCCCTGCCAATCGAATTGATGGCATCGCTGGTTAGAAAATAGTCATCGTCGTCATCTTCAACGAGAAGTACATGTATTGCCTGAGAGGCCATATTCGGAACCTACCTTCTCAGATACTTTTTCTCTTTGATCTCTAAAGTGCTCTGCCACATGATAATTATGCCCTCGGACGCATAAATAAACAGTAAATTCTAATAATGGCGGGCGACGCGCCCAGAAGTACCGAATGCCATTAAGAGGAGAAGATCATCTTCCTCTGTTAGTTGCTGTGACCTTGCTCCAGGGACTATCTCGTCTCTTCTCGCAATTACTATGGCGGGGCGATTGCACGCCTGTTACCCAGTCGCGGAATCGGAACCTGCGGTGATGGCGAGGCGCCAGGGTCACGCAAGGTGCAGGCCAACGGTCTTTTTTATCGCTCTTGGATGCTATCCACTGGAATCAGGTCCGCCTCGCGCATTCCGGCGGCAGGGCGACGATTTCGACCCAATAGCTGCAAAGGACGGTGACGATCTCGACCAGACGGTCGAATGTGACGGGCTTGGTGATGAAGGAGTTCACCCCCAGGCCGTAGGTCTTGACGATGTCGACTTCCGCCTCGGAGGTTGTCAGCACGACAACAGGGATGCGGCATAGGTCGGGATCGGCCTTCATTTCCATCAAGGCTTCGCGGCCATCCTTCTTGGGCATATTGAGATCCAAGAGGACCAATCCCGGATAAGGCTGGCCGGCAAGCTCTTCGAAATCGCCCTTGCGGAGCAGGTAGTCCATCAAACGCTGCCCATCTTCGACAAAGTCCAGCCGGTTGTTCAGCTTGCCGGCCTCGAAGGCTTCCTTGATCATAAACCGATCGTCTGCGTCGTCGTCCGCAATCAGAATGGTGATGGGGTGGGTCTCTCTGGTCACGATGAAGCCTCCGGCACAGACTGTTTTGCGGGCAGGGTGATTGAAAACGTGGCCCCCTCGCCGGGGACTGACTTGGCCTTGATGGAACCGGCATGGCGCTCCGCGATCTTGCGGCAGGTGGCCAGACCGATTCCGGTGCCCTCGTACTCCTCGCGACCGTGCAGTCTTTGAAAGATTCCGAAGATGCGTTCGGCGTAGACTTCCTCGAATCCGATCCCGTTGTCGGATACGACAATCTCGCACTGGGCAACGGTGTCGGGACGCGGGGGCTCGAGAATCCGGGCGCTGACCTTGACCAGGGGCGCGACGCCCTCGCGGCTGAACTTCAGAGCGTTCACAAGGAGGTTCTGCAGCAGCATTCGCATTTGCAGCGGATCGGCCTCCAGCGTCGTCAGGTCGCCCAATTCGACCTTTCCACCGCCTTCTTCGAGCCGAGCCTGGAGATCGTCGACGACGTCCCGCGCGACAGCTTCCAGATCAACGGCGATGAAGGGACTGGCTTGCGTCGTTACCCGGGAATAGGTCAACAGGTCGTTGATGAGCGTTCGCATGCGGGTCGCCGCGCTTTGCATGCGCTCAATGTAGTTGGCGCCGGTCTCGTCCAGTCTGTCCCCATAAGCTTTGCTGAGACGATCGCCGAAGGCTTCGATCTTGCGCAGCGGCTCTTGCAAATCGTGCGAGGCCACCGAGGCGAAATTCTGCAGTTCTTCATTGCTCCGCTGGAGCTCCTGCTCGCGCAGTTTCAACTCGGTGACATCGGTGTGGAGAACGACGGTCCCGCCGCTGTCGGTGCGCTTCTCATTGGCCAGAATCCATCGGCCGTCCGCGAGATGGCGCTCAACGACGTGGCTTTGCAGCTTGTGATGCTCAAGACGGATGGCGAGCCGTTCCTCGGTGCTGAGTTCTTCCGGACCATTTAGGGGATCTTGCAGGATCTCCGCCCGACTGATGGCTTCGTAGTCGACACCGGGTTCGATTATCGTTTGAAGTGTCGGATAAAGATTCAGGTAGTGGCTGTTGTGCGTGACGAGCTTGTCGTCCTCGTCGAACAGCGCGAAACCTTGTGGAATGCTCTCGATTATGGTGTTTCGCGTGCGCCCCTCGGTCGCCGCGGCCGCCAGCTCGGCTTCCTTGATACGGGTGGCGTCGAGAATGATCCCATCCCATAGGACCGAGCCGTCGGCTTGACGGTGGGGACGGGCGATGGCGTGGGTAAACTTGCGCTTCCCATCGCGCGTGACGATCGTCGCCTCCACGTCCCACATCTTCAGAGCCTTCGATGCGGCGATCAATCTGTCCCGGAAGGTGGCGTAGTACTCCGACCCGTGACGGTCGAACAGGGCCTGGGGGTCGGCGACGATTTCCTCTGGCGAAACGCCGAACAGCTCGCGCGCTCCCTCGCTGATGTAGGTGTAGCGAATGTCGCCGTCCGGGGTGACTTTGCGCTGATAGACGACGCCAGGCACGCTGGCGGCCAATGAGGCAAATCGATCGTTCGCCGACTGCAGGGCGGTCTTCCGGTGATCGGTTTCGACGGCCAGCCGGGCCAGGGAGGCCATGGCCTCGAGGATCTGTTGATCTGTGACATCCGGAAGGCGCTTTGTGCCGAGATAGAGCGCCAGAATGCCAAGCGGTTCATCGCTTGAACTGAGGACGGGCCTCGCCCAGCAGGTTTGCAGCCCGGCTGTCAGCGCGGCCTCTCGCAGGGCGGAGGCCTGACTTGGGTCATCCAGGAAATCGACCAGTAGCTCCTGATCGCTTGCGTCGGCACCGTCATGTTGCGCGGCCTCGGTCTTGGCGCAGCGCCGTTGAAGCTGTTCTTGCAGTACGGGGGCAAGATCCTGAGTGGAGGTTCCGAACCGGGCACATTTGTCGGGACCGAACAGCAGCAGGGAACAACGGCTGTTCGACACGCAAGTCTCGACCACCGTGGCGATCTTTTCCAGTGTCTTGGCCAGGCTGAAGTCGCGCCCCAGTGACGCCAGAATATCAAGCTGGCCTTTGGTCAGCAGGCTAATCCGGTGTTCGACCATCACCGATTCGGCAACCGCATCGAATTCGCCGACCTCATTGGCGAGGAGCTCGACCAGGACCGCCGGGCGTTTCCTATCGATCGTGACCGGGGTCACGCGACAGAGGCTGTTCTTGGGGCTCGTTTCCGACCGGGTGACCCAGTGACCGTGGGTTGATTGACCCGGGGCCAGTAGTTTCCATGACCGGGTGACCCAATCTTGCGTCGCACTCGAGATCAGGTCGGACCTTCCTGGCAGCGCTTCGAATTTCTCCTCGTCCCAAAAAGCGACAGCCGCTTGGTTGGCCCAGCAGGGGCTCTGCTCTTCCAGATCCCAAACCCAGATCGGCTTGGAGATCAGGTTAAGGACGGCGAGTTGGTCTCGGTTCACCTGTCCCGCTTCTCCAGGCCGGGCCTGGTCTGCGGCAGAGGTGATATCGCTGGGCGCCATGGAGTCCGAGGCTCCTGCATTGGGCATTCTTGAGTTCTGCAACGGCATTCGCGAGGACTTCCCGTTTCGAAGAAAAGGCCGTTCCGCCCGGCGCTACATGAGCCTTACGACTTCTTCTGATGCAGCGGTTTTTAGTGTAGCGATGGAGCGACACCCAAGATCGGCATCGATCATCGCAGAACAGTTTTAAGATTGAGTTACTAGGTTGTAACTCTCGCGCAGTGGTTTCAGGGTATTTTAATCAATGTTGCTTAGGGTCGCGCTCGCCTTGAGGAAATTTTGTTTTGGGTACGATGGTTGAGTCATTTTCGAATGTCCCCTTAGCGCTGGACGAACAGCAGCCGACGATCGCGCCACGGCGTGTCGGACGGGCGTCCGAGCTCGCGGCGCAGATCGACAGGCTTTTCTCCCAGATGCGGATTGCCGTGATTTTTGGCGGCGACAAGACAGCTGAAGGCGCGGTCATCAACCAGACCCCAAATACCCGGCCCTGGAAGAGCTACCAAGCCGTCGCGGCGGACATTGCCACGGCTCTTACAAGAATTGGGTTTCAGCATGTCGTGCTCTTGGCCGACGACATGCGGCTGGGCGAGAATCTGAAGAAACTCGGGATCCATATGGCCTGGCTCAACACCGGTGGTGTCCAGGGATACAATCCGGTCTGCCATGCCTCTTCGATGCTGGAGCTGTTCGGCATTCCCTACGTCGGACATGACCCGCTGGTCGGCGGCAATCTGGACAACAAGCACGTCTTCAAGCGCGAGCTCGAGGCGATGGGTATCCGAACGGCGCCGTTTCTGACCTGGCACCTTTCGCGCGGTCCCTTCGAGCCGGCACAGAACGAGCGTTTTCGACGCGTCTTTGCCGGCTACAACGGACCGTTCATCGTGAAACCGGTCTCAGGCCGGGCGTCGCTGCATGTCAAGGTCGCGGCGTGTCGCGCCGACCTGACCGACGCGGTGGCCGCGGTGTTCCACGCGACCGAAAACCACGTGTTGATCGAAACCTATCTTCCCGGCAGAGAGTATTGCATCGCGGCCTGTGGCCCGGTCATCGCCCGCGCCGGCGTCCTCGAGCAGCGCGATGGCCCCTTTGTGTTCGCCGCGGTGGAACGCGTCCTCGACATGGGCGAAAAGATTTTTACATCGATGGACCTTCGCCCCATCACCGCGGACCGGGTGCGGCCGCTGAACCGGGAGAAAGACTGTGACGTGCTCGGGCGTCTCGAGGCGCTGGCGCGGGAGGTTTTCACGGAGCTCCATCTGGAAACCCTCATCCGACTGGACGTCCGGGCCGATGAGGCCGATGAACTCTACGTCCTGGAAGCCAACCCGAAACCGGATTTGAAGGCGCCGTCCGAGGCGCAAACCAGCATTGTGTGCGAGTGTCTCGCAGATGAGGGGATGAGCTATGACGATCTCATCTACTCGCTGATCGCGGACCGGATCGACCTCCTCTTCAGCCAGAAACGTGGCACCGTCACGCACCTCCTGGCGTTGCTGGACTGAGGGGGATCCGACATGCAGTCGACCAGCCCCAACAAGAACGGCAGCCCTGGAGCACTTCGATTGCGCATCTTTGACGCGACGACGATGTTCGTCGTGTCGGGCCTCTCGCTCCTGCTTCTCATTTACATTGGGTTTGGCGAGGCACAGCGAACCTATCAGCAGTTTCATGTCGAGAAGATCACCGCACAGGCCAAAGTCGTCCAGAACGCCGTGGAAAAGTTTCTTCGGCCTGGCTTGCCGCTGAAACAGTACGTTGGGTTCTCCACACGCGGCGACCAGCTGATTCAATCCGATAACACCATCGCGGCACTTAGCGTTTTCGATCAATCGGGCAGCTTGATCTTTGTCAGTGGCGATGAAGCGGTCCCGCTCTTGCCGTTGAGCGGTGCTTCAGGCGAGCAGGTAACCGACGAAGGCAGCGTGCGGCTGTCCGATGCCTATGTTCAGGTGGTTCTGCCGCTGCGAAATCGCTTCGAGGCGGTCGGCAGTCTGACTATCACAATGCCACGCCAAGTCGTTGCCGAACGCATCAAAACGGCGTTTCAGCCCCTGCTACTGGCCGGTCTGGTCCTGTCGCTTTGCTTTGCCTTGTTCGTCTCGATCAATGGACCCAAGCTGCTCAAACACCGGATGCCGTGGCTCCAGATCGCCTATGCGGTGACCTTTGTCGGGATGGCCGTGTTCGTGATTGGCACCCTGATCTCGATCTATTCAGATGGCACGCAGGTGAAGACGAAAGCCCTGGCCGATTCACTTGGACAGCGTCTGTCGGACCTCGTCGCCTTCAATCTCAACCTTGGCGAAATCTACGGCTTGGACCGTATTTTCGGCGAGTATCTGGATCTCAATCCCGATATTAGCGCGGCTGGCCTCACCATCGACGGTATCGTGAAGATTCATTCGGATCCCATCCGGGTCGGACATAGGTGGATTAGCGATCCCACGACCTACGAGTACACCGTCGACCTCACCCCGCCCGGCGGTCCCCGGGAAATCCGAGTGGCGGTGTCGCTGCCGACGGCCGTGGTCTATCGCCAGATAACGCGCAGCGTAAAGAACTTTGCGGCCCTGTTCGTGGCCTCGGCCTTTCTCGCCGGCGTGTTCCTGCAACTTGCCGCCTCGATGCAACGATTCCATGCCACGGGACGCTCGCCGAGCCTCGAATCATGCGCGCCCAGCAACGGCGACGCCGCTCTGGATCTGGTCAAGCCGGTGTTCCTGGTCGCTGTTCTGGTCGAACACTTAACCTATGCGTTCCTGCCGCAGTTCATCCAAACTCTCGTGGCGGAGGCGGGCCTCTCGGCGGGGTACTCCGCCTTGCCCTTCATGAGCTACTACCTGTTCTTCGCGGTGACCCTGGTGCCCGCGGGCTATTTTGCCGAGCGCTCCAATCCCCGCTCGTTAATCTACTGGGGGCTGGGGCTTGCGGCGGCGGGCATGCTGATGCTCACCTTCCCTGTAGATTTCAGTACCGCCGTCGTCGCGCGTTCCCTTTCCGGCGTCGGCCAGGGCATGCTGTTCATCGGCGTCCAATCCTACATTCTCGCGATGGCCTCGCCGGGCAAGAAAACCCAGGGCGCCGGAATAATCGTGTTTGGATTTCAAGGCGGCATGATTTCCGGCATGGCGATCGGATCGCTCTTGGTTACCTATATCGGCCCGGCTGGCGTGTTCATGCTCGGCGGCTGCGTTGCGATTGCCTTGGCCCTTTACGCGATCATCGTGGTTCCCGTTCCGCGGCAGCACTTTTCGACCGGAATTCGGCTGGGCGAAACGCTCGGTCAACTGCGGCGCAGTACCTGGCAGGTCTTGGGCAACTTCCAGTTCCTCAAGACCATGTTCCTGATCGGAATCCCGACCAAAGCGGTGCTGACCGGAGTCGTGATCTTTGCCCTGCCGCTGATCCTGGCCCGGAAAGGCTATCCGTCGGAAGATATCGGGCAGATCATCATGGTCTACGCGGCGGGCGTAGTGTTGGCCAGCCGGTACTCTTCGCGTCTCGCGGACCGTGTTGGGAAAACCCAGAGCATTCTCTTCTGGGGCGCGGTGATCAGCGGTCTCGCCTTGATGCTCACTGGCTTGATCGACTGGCAGCCGGTGGCCGCGGGTGGCGGCACCTCGGTCCTGGAAACCGTCATTCTGATATCGGGCGTGGCGATCATCGGCATTGGCCACGGCTTCATCAACGCACCTGTCGTCACCCACGTCGCCGACTCCGAACTGGCGCAAAGAGTGGGCGAGAGCTCCCTGACGGCGACCTACCGCTTCCTCGAACGCATCGGTCATATCGCGGGACCGATCATCGTGGGGCAATTGTTCATGTTTGGCGGCCAGAACGCCGTTCTCCTGACCTGGATCGGCGCCGCCATTGTGGTCTTTGGATTTCTCTTTCTCATCGGGCCCGGCTCATCGGTGAAGGATGCCGGGCAAAGGCTAAACACCGCGAACGAGGAGTTGACCTGATGGTCTTCGTAGCAAAACGTTTCCGAAGTGAGTTGTTCCGATTCCTGGCGGCCTGTATGACCCTGGCCCTTCTTGCCGGAGCTTCGCCGGCAGCGGCAGCGCCGCTCTACGATCACTGGTTCGGCTACGGCGAGGACGCCCTGAAGACCTGGGAGTTCCTGGAAGTCGAGGGCAATCCCAATCAGCTGTCGATTCGGCGCAGCGACACCGAGGGTTTGGGCAAGACGAAACAGATCTTCGTGCTCTACCCCAAGCGATCCTCCGCCTATGACCTGGCCATTACCAAGATTCTCGCCGTGTTCGAGGAAAAGCAGGTCAATGCGGAGTTCACGGTGGTCAACTTCGAAAAGGACGATGCGCGCGCGCGCGCGGCGTTGAAGCTGGCGGCCGCGAACAACAGCGACATGATCTTCTCGATGGGATCGGTGGCGACCGCCTGGCTGTGGAGCAACTACCAGGGAGGCGAGATCCCGGTGGTTTCCGTCTGCTCCAAGGATCCCGTGATGCTGGGGCAGATCGACGACTATGAGAGCGGGACCGGAACCAACTTCGCCTTCACGTCGCTGAACATGCCCATCGAGGTTCAGATGGCCTATGTCCTGGAGTTGAAGCCGGAGTTGACCAATCTTGGGGTCCTGGTGGACAGCAAGAACGTCAGCGCCGTGGAAACCCAGGCCAAGCCGATTGCCGCCTACGCCAAAAGCCGTGGCATCCGCGTTCTCGACATCGCGGTGCAGGATCCCGATAACGCCAAGGAAGAGGTGGCCGAGCTGGTCGCCGACGCGGTCGCCACCATGCGCAAGAACGACCCGACCTTGAACAACAGCGTCTTCTGGGTCACCGGCAGCACGAGCGTCTTTCGCGAGATCACGGCGATCAACGAGAACGCCGACCGGGTTCCGGTGTTGAGCGTGGTGCCGGAGGTGGTCCAGGAAGGCAAGGACAGCGCCGTCCTTTCCATCGGCATCAGCTTCGAATCCAATGCCCATATCGCCGCGATTTATGGCGCCGACATTCTCGACGGCCACGTCAAGGCCGGCGACCTGAAGGTCGGTATCGTCTCGCCGCCGGACATCGCGATCAACTTCCTCAAGGCGCGGGAGATTGCCTTGGAAATCCCCTTCAGCTTTTTCGAGAGCGCCAGTGTCGTGTTCGACAATGAGGGGCGGATGGTGCGCGACAAGGGCAAGACCGTCACCACGACCAACTAAACTTGGTGCCGAAGGGATCGAGCCGGTAGAGTTCGGTCCCTTCGCGCCAGTCCCCTCTCAGCCGTCAAGGCTTTCTAGTCCAGGCCTTCCAGCGAGACCGGCTGCTCGAGGTAGGACTCCAGCGCGCCAATGAGGGCCGCGCGCAGTTCGACCAGGTCCACGTCCTCGGGCGATGCCTGCAAGCCCGCGCCGCCATAGAGCGACCCGCTTTTCGGTATATTGTTGGTCGGGTGCCTGGCATAGGCGACCGCCTCCAGCAGATCGTGGCGAAAGGCCTCGACGACGCCGGCCTGGGTCTGCGGCCCGGTGACGCACATGTGCAGGGCACTGGGGTACTGTTGACCGTTGAAGCGCCAGCCGCGTTCCTTCATGGCATCGTTCAGATGGTAGATGTCGAAGGCCTCGGAGGTGAAGGAAAAGCAGAAAGTGGGGGCGCCGAGCAGTTTGAGGTCGGCGATGTCCGTGACGGCCTCCTGCATGGCATAGGAGGTCTCGAAGATCTTCCGGGCCCGCCGCAGATAACCCTCTCGACCGAGCGAGACCATGGAGGCCCAGGAAGCCGCGAGCAGCCCGCCCGACCGGCTGCCCCCGATACCGGGTGAGGTGTACATCCCGCCCGGCCAGAGCGGCTGGCTGAAGAACTGTCCGGCCCGCAGCGCCTTGTCGCGGTACAGCAGCACCGATGTTCCCTTCAGCCCGTAGCCGTACTTGTGGGTATCGGCCGAGATCGAGGTGACACCCGGCAGACGGAAGTCGAACGGTGCGATTTCATAGCCCAGCGCTTCGCCCCAGGGCAGAATGAAGCCGCCGAGACAGCCATCGACGTGTAGCCCGATGCCGTGGGTCAGGGCCAGATCCGAAAGCCGGTCGATCGGATCGATCGTGCCGTAGGGATAGTTCCCCGCCGAGCCGACCAGGGCGATCGTGTTCGGCGTGATCCGCTGCTTGACGAAATCCAGGTCGACGCCCGTGGTCACCGGGTCGATCGGCGCATGAATGACCTTGATGCCGAAATAGTGGGCGCCCTTGTCGAAGGCCGCGTGGGCGGTCACAGGGATGATGATCTCCGGCGCTGTGATGCCGCGCTGCTCGCGGTGAACCTCGCGGTAGGCCAGGAGCGCGCTGATGATGCTCTCGGTCCCGCCGTTGCCCACGACCCCGCAGGGCTCCTGCCCGGGCGTGTCCCGCTGGACCGCCTCGCCGTGCATCATGTCGAGGGTCATGGCGATGATTTCGGACTCGAAACGGGTCTGACTGGGGCACATGTCGCGCTGCAGGGCGTTGACGTGGGAGTACTTGGCGAAGACGTCGTTCAGGAAATTGTAGTGATCGTGATCGCCGGCATAGATCGTGCCCGAGCACTTGCCGTCGGCCCAAACGCCTTCCTCGAGCTGGGACATCTCCTCGGCCTGGCGCAGGATCTCGGCCTGGGACAGGCCTTTCTCCGGCAGCTCATGAAGGGCGCCGTAGCGTCCATGATAGGGATAGGACCGTTTTGGGTCGCGGCGCAGCTTATCGGACATGGTCGTCTCCCGATCGGGGTTGGTTGAGGGCGGATACCAAAGGTGTCACCTGCTCGTAGGCTTCGAGAAATCCGCCGAGGCGGTCTTCGTAGAGGGTGCGAAAGGCCGCTTGTGGCGCAAAGACCTGCTTGACGCGGAGGAAATCCGTCGGCGCCGGCCGGTCCAGCAGATCCAGGCGGCGGAACGCGAAGAGAGCCAGGCCACGGCAGGGCGCAAATCGAGGGTTTTCCATCTGGTGCAGGGGCCGGGCAAAGGTGTCGGCCATGATCTGGGCGCAGCCGTCCGACAGCGCGCCGCCGCCGGTGAACATCAGACGATCGAACCGGGTCGTGGCGAAATCCTCGACCACGTCGCTCAGCCAGCGCAGGTTCAAGACGATGCCCTCCAGGAGGCTCCGCAGCATATCGTCGCGTGTCGTCTCCACGGAAATGTTCAGGAAACCGGCCCGGGCTTGGGCATTATTGGCCGGCGACCCGGCGCCGTTGAGCCAGGGCATAAACAAGACCCCGCCCGCGCCCGGCTTGCTGCGCCGTGTCGCGGCCTCGAGATCGGCAAAGCGCCGGTCCGCCGGCCAGGCGCCGTCGGGACAGAAAATCTGCGCCAGCGAGATCTCCAGGACTTTGCCGCCCAGTCCGTTTTCCGCCATCACCATGGCGCGGCCGGGCAGGGGCGTGGGCATGGAGGACAGGCGGTGCTTTTCATCGGACCTCATGCCCCCGACCCGGGCCGAGACATTGGCCGTCGTGCCGATGGACAGGCCGGCCGTCGCTGGTTCCAGCGCCGCCGTCCCCAGGGCGACCGCATGATTGTCGTTCATGCCGCAGAGCACCTTGGCGTCGGCGGGAATGGCCAACTCGGCGGCCACCGCGGGGCGGACCCTGCCGAGCACCGCGCCGGGCGCGATCAAGGTCGGCAGCTTGGCCGGGTCGACGCCGCTGAGGCCGATCAGCGTGGCATCGTAGTCCTGGTGGTCCGGGTCGCGGTTGTCGGTCAGGAGCATCTTGAAGACGCTGCAGGGGGTCGCGGCGATTTCGCCGCTGAACTTCAAGGCCAGGAAATCGGCCGGCTCCAGGAAGACGCGGGTCTTCTCATAGAGCTCGGGCGCGTCGTTTTTGATGTGCAGCATGTGGGCCAGGGTGTCGCGGCCCTCGCGCGAGGGCGGCAGTCCGTGAATCTCCCCCCAGCGCCGCGGGGCGTCCGGCCGCGCGTCCAGCAGGGCGCGCACGTGCCTGGCGCCGCGGGTGTCGCGCCAAAGGACAAGGTTGCCGCAGGCCTCGCCATCGCCGCCGACCGGGACGACCGACGAATACTGGCTGCTGCAGGCAATGCCCGCCACGCGGCTGTCACGGGTCGCCGCACCGGCCTGCAAGGCGTCCTTGCAGGCCTGCATGACCGCGTCCCAGAGCTGGCGCGGACACTGCTCGGCGACGCCGCCGGCGGCGAGCCGGGTTTCGATGGGCGCGACCCCGGTGCCCAGGATGGCGCCATCGGGGCCGACCACCGCCGCCTTGACGGCGCTGGAGCCAGAATCGACCGCCAGAATCGCTGGATCCATATCAGTGACTATCCCACAGTGCCGCGGCAACTTGACAGTGCCCCGCGGGAATCTCAAGCGGCGCCCGGCCGTCGCGTTCGACCTGAACACCGCTATGGAGTCCGGAAACTTTCGGCTCGATTGTCGTGCCCTGTCTCGTGCTAAGGTTACCGGGCCTAAGGCAGACAACGGAATATCCATGGCAAAGATCGATCCGGAGCGGTTGCTCGCCGACCTGCGTCACCTCAGAACCTTCGGGGCCGAGGGAACCGGCGTGGTGCGCCCGTCGCTGTCGCCCATCGACGTGGCATCGCGGCACTGGCTTTGCCAACGCATGACCGAGGCCGGACTCGAGGCCCGAATCGATGGCGTCGGCACGGTCTATGGGCGCGCGCCGCGGTCCGGTAAGGCCCTTCTCATCGGCTCGCACAGCGATACCCAGCCGCGCGGCGGCTGGCTCGACGGCGCCATGGGGGTGATCTACGCCCTGGAGGTCGCCCGCGCCCTGGCCGAGGCGCCCGAGACCAGCGCTCTCCCGGTCGATATCGGCTCCTGGATCGACGAGGAGGGTAGTTATTATGGCTTCCTTGGCAGCCGCGCCTTTTGTGGCTTTGCCGACGACGTGGCCTTCGAGACCGTGACCAACAAGGCGGGCGAGAGCCTGGCCGCCGCAATCGAGGCGGCCGGTATCGCCGGCGAACCGCGCGCCCAGCTGGAGCCCGAGCGCCATATCGCCTACCTCGAAGCCCATATCGAACAGGGGCCCCATCTGGAGGCCAGCGGCAAGCAGATCGGCGTGGTGACCGGGATCGTCGGACTGCGCACGGCGCGGATTGTCTGCCGCGGCCAGCAAAACCATGCCGGGACGACGCCCATGCATCTGCGCAAAGACGCCGGCGTCGCGGCGGTGGCTCTCGCCTCGCGCATCCATGAAGAGTTCGCCCGGCTGGCCGGCGAGCGGACGGTCTGGACCGTCGGACAGATGGCTTTCGACCCGGGCGCCAGCAGCATCATCCCGGGACGCGCCGAGATGCTGTTGCAGTTCCGCGACCCCGATGCCGGGCAGCTTGACCGGATGCAGGCGCGATTCTTCGAGTTGGTCGCCGAAGCCCAAGCGCCCGGTCCCGTGGCGGTCGAGGCGGCGATGCTGGGCGAGGGGGTGGCCCCTGTTGCCATGGACCAGGGTCTCCAGGCCCATATTACGGCGGCCGCCCAACGCCACGCCCCGGGCGCCTGGATGGCGATGCCGAGCGGCGCCGGCCACGATGCGCAGGTCTTCGCGCTGCGCCTGCCCTCGGCCATGCTCTTCGTGCCCAGCATCGGCGGCGTCAGCCACGACTTCGCCGAGGACACCGCCGACGAAGACATCGTGCTCGGCTGTCAGGTCATGGCCAGCGCGGCGGCCTCGATCCTGCTGGAAGCAAATGGCTGAAACGCGACGGCGGGATATCGCCTAATAGATAGCATCACTGACGGGGAATCGACGCGGTGCGCGGCGCGATCACCAGGCGCGGCCAGACCCGCCGGTCGGCTTCGTCAAAGCGCCCCTCGATGGCGACCAGGGCCGGCGGTGTTTGCTGACCGGTCCAGTCGTCGGTCCACTCGGCGGCCTCCGCGCCTTGGGGCACGCCGTAGTAGGAAATGGCCAGATCCCGCAGGCCGGTCATCAGGACCCGGGTTCGTTCGGGATCGTCGGGAAAGGATCCATCCCAGTCTTCGCCGAACGGAAACCAGCGCAGCACCAGACGGGGCCCTTCCTCGCCGTCTTCGCCTGTCAACTGGAAGGCCGTGGCACCGCCGCCGCCGACCTGGGCGAGCCAGGGCGCGACGAAGACCAGGCTCTGCGGGTCGCCGGCAAAGGCGCTGCTGACCTCGGCATTGCCGGCCGGCGCCACCAGCGGCTGGGTCAATTGGCGGCGCAGCAGGTTCTGGACCCGCTCGATCTTGCCGGCGGTCTGCGCCTGACGGGTCCCCGCCTCCCAGGCCCGGGTGCCGAAACGAAGTCCGCCGACCAGCGCGAGCGACATCAGGCCGAGCAGGAGCAAGGCGATCAGAAGCTCGACGAAGGTGAAGCCGCGCGACCGATTGCGACGCGACCTGTGCCATGAGGAGGCCGCGTTCATGGCTCCTCCCCCAGGCGCAGCGTTTCCAGGCGGACAGGCCCGCCGCCACGTTCGTCGCGAATCTCGACCACGATTCTGTAGGGCAGGATCTTGCGGCGCGCTGGGCCGACCCGGCCCAGCGCCTCCTGGGCCTCGATCTCGACGCTCCAACGGCCGCCCTCGGGCAACTCGCCCTCGCTGCGGCCGGCTTCCAGCGGAATGAGAACGCCGACCTCGGCCAGCTTGGAGCGCGCCTGCAAGGCGGCCAGGGCGTGGCGTTCGGCGCGGTCCAGACCGCCCAACCCGGTTCCGAAGGCCTGCAGCAGGGCGGTGAAGGCGATGGCCATGATGGCGAAGGCGACCAGCGCCTCGAGCAAGGTGAAGCCGCGTTGGGAACTGGACCTCTCGATCGGCCCACCCCTCTCACGGCCCACTCCTTTCATGGCAGGTCATCCGCATCGCGTTCCTCGACCGTGACCCCGCCGTCGAACCAGTCGACGCGCAGATCGGTGGCGCGGTCGCCGGCGACCAGGGTGATGCGGCCGCCGGTCGAGCTGCCGTCGGAAAAGAAGCGGATGCGGCCCGAGCGGTCGCCGGTCCGTTCCGCGGCGGCCGTCACCAGGCGCAACTGAAAGCCGTCGGCGATCCGCCGCTCGCGGCCGGTCCGGCCGATCCGGTAGTGCCGTCCCTGGAGATCGAGGATCAGCAGGCCGTCGCGGTTCTCGCGGATCGCCAGGGCGCGGGCCGCGCGGGCCGCGTCGGCGAGCTCGGCGGCGCCATCGCGCAGCTTGAGGGAGGGAATGGTCTCGCGCGCGACGATGGGAACGAAGGCGATCACCAGTCCCATGATCGCCAGCACGATCAGGAGTTCGACGAGGGTGAAGCCCTTTTGGCCCATGTTGCCCGGTCCGCCGGCGCTATTGCCAACTGGTGATATCGGCGTCCTTGTCCTCGCCGCCTTCCTGGCTGTCGGCGCCCAGGGAGTAGAGGTCGTAGTCGCCATGCTCGCCGGGAAAGCGATAGATATAGGGCTTGCCCCAGGGATCGATCAGGGAATCGGCCTTCTTCAAGTAGGGACCGTTCCAGCGTTCGGCATCGGCTGGTTTTTCGAGCAGGGCGTCCAGGCCGCTGTCCTCGCTTGGGTACTGCCCGACATCCAGGACATAGAGATCGAGAATGCCGCCCAGACGATCGATTTGGATTTTTGCCGCGTCCACGCGGGCCCCGCCCAGTTGATTCAACAGAGCCGGCACCGCCAATGCGCCGATTGCAGCCAGAATCAACAAGACAACCAGCAACTCGACCATGGTAAATCCGCGCTGCTTGCGTTTGCGAGCTGCCCTTTTGTCTTCTTCAGCCACTTGGCCGTTCCTTTTCTCGATTGGATCGTCGTCTGTTGGTATCGCCCTATAACGCGACATTGTAGGAACCCAGGATAGCGGACACCAGTGCGCCCATGATCAAGGCGACCACGAGTCCCAGTCCCAATGTAAGACCGGGCACCAGAAATGCCAGCAGTCGTTGGAGGCCGCGCTGGACCTCGTCGTCGTAGACCTCGGCGACACGCAGCAGCATGGTGTCGAGCTGACCGCTCTCCTCGCCGATAAAGATCAATTGGGTTGCCAGGGCCGGGAAGGCGCCGGTCTGTTCCATGGGGCCGGCCAGGCCCTCGCCCTTGGCCAGGGGCCCGCGAATCCGCTCGGCGGCGTCGCGCATCGCCTGGTTGACGATCGTCTGGTTGGCCATGGTCAGGGCGTTCAGCACAGTGACGCCGTTGCGCAGCAGCGATCCCAGGGTCCGGCTGAAGCGGGCCATCTCGACCCGGCGCACCAGCGAGCCGTAGAGCGGCAGGCCCAGGCAAAATCGGTCCCAGCGCAGACGGCCTTCGGGGTAGGCATTATGACGGCGCAGCCCGACGAGGCCGACCAGAAGAGCCACCAGAAAGACCCAGCCGTAGTCGACCGTCAGGTCGGACAGCCCGACCACGATTTGCGTGAGGAACGGCAGCTCCTCGCCGGCCTCCTCGAACAGCGGGGTGAACTCGGGGACAACCCAGGCCATCAGCAGGGCCAGCGTGCCCAGGGTCACCACCAGGACGATGATCGGGTAGGTCATGGCCGAGCGCACGCTGGCTCGTAGCCGCAGGGTCCGCTCCAGAACGTCGGCCAGCTGTTCCAGCACGACCTCCAGCGAGCCGCCGGCCTCGCCGGCGCGGATCATGCCGGAATAGTAGGGCGGGAAGTAGGCAGCCTCGGCCTCCAGGGCCTCGGCGAAGGCC
>JAJFGK010000045.1 GCA_021776195.1 Kiloniellaceae bacterium
GGTGGATGCCAACCATCGCGGTTTCATCCCGGTCGGCCAGGCCTTCATGACCAAGGGCGCCAAGATGGACCTGAAGGAATCCTTCGTCTGGGGCTGGGAGGGCGAGCTGGCCGCGCCCAATCCCTATCCGCTGCCGGCGCCGAACCAGTGGCCCGATTTCATGCCGTCCTTGCGGGAAAGCCTGATGCCTTTCTTCAGCGCCGCCGAGGCGACCGCCCAGGCGGTGCTCAGCGGCTTTGCCCGGGGGCTGGACCTGGAACCCGATTTCTTTCACCGCCACGGCGAGCGCCCGATCAGCCGCGCTTCCATCACCTACTACCCACCCCAGACGCCGGATTTGGGCCAGGAGCAGTTCGGCGTCGCGCCGCACACCGATTACGGCTGCCTGACCGTGCTGTGCCAGGACGATGTCGGCGGCCTGCAGGTCCAGACCCTGGACGGCCAATGGATCGCCGCACCGCCGATCGAGGGCACCCTGGTGATCAATGTCGGCGACCTGCTGGAGCGCTGGACCGACGGGCGTTTTCGCTCGACCTCGCACCGGGTGATCAACAGCTCGGGGCGCGAGCGCTACTCCCTGGTCTTCGCCTTCGACCCGGACTACGAGACCAGGATCGACGCCCGCGACATCTGGCCGGACGACCCGGCGATCGAAACGCCGGCGGTCGCCTGTGGCGATGCGATCCAGGCCCGCCTCGACAGGTCCTTCAAGTACCGCCAGGCCTGAGCGTGCGTGCCGGCGAACCCTGGCCGCGGTTCTTCGAAACAGCCAAGCCCGGTTTTCTCGGTCGGTCGGGCGGCTGGCTGTGGGGGCGGGCCGTGGGGACTGGCCGTGGGAGCGCTCGATAGACCATGACCGCCGCCCAATCCGCCGCAGATGTCGTCTTGCTCCTGGTCCAGGTCCTCTTGGTCGCGCTCCAGGCCGCCTGGCTGTCGCTCGGGGCCTACAGCAATCTGCGCTGGCCGCGGACCAACAAGGACTATGTGGTCGATGTCGTGACCATGGAGCTGACCAAGGAAAGCCCGGAAATATACGAGGACCACAAGCACCGGGCCTGGAGCAGCCCGCGGTTGGTCGACTTCCTGTTCCGTGCGGTCTCCCTGTCGGAAGCCCTGGTGGCGGGCCTGCTCTGGGCGGCGGCGGTCTTTTTGCTTCTCGCGGCCCTGGGGCAGGTCGCGGCCGAGTTCGCGCGCGGGTTCGCGCTCTTGGCCGTGCTCGCCTTCACCGCCATCTGGGGCTCTTTCCTGGTCGGCGGGCAGTGGTTCCACTACTGGGTCAGCGAAGAGTCGCCCCAAAGCACGCACTTTTTCATGCTGCTCTGGGGCATCGCGACCCTCATCGTTCTGAAGTAGGTCCCATTCTGGAGTAGGGGGCGTTCTCGGGTGGGGGCCACTCCCAGCCGGGCTTACGCCTCTAGCATCATTGATTTCATTGAGAAAAAATAAAGGGGACAGTCCCCTTTTCTCTGTGCCGGGCCGCGCCGATCGATAGCGCTCTCTCCCCGGTAAAAAATTCGCTCTAAACCACCGGGGCCCCATAGCCGTAGCTGTAGGGAACCGGGCCGGAAAAGGCGATCACGTCGCCCTGTTCGACCGCATAGGTCCGCCGCACCGGGTCGCCGACGCAGCCGCCGGTGATGTCGCGTCCGTTGACCAGGACCAGATGAATGGCATCGGCTCTCAGCCCCAGCCGGTTGGCGATGTCGCCCACGGTGGTCCCGCTCGCGACGGTCATCCTGCCACCGGTCATCCTGCCGCCAGCCATCCTGCTGCCAGCCATCCTGCCGCCGGCCATCCTGCCGCCGCCACGTCCGCTCCCATCCGGGGTCCGGCTCTTGCGCCCTGCCAGCGCGTTGAACAGCCGGACCTCGACCTCCAGGTCGCTATCTTCGCTGTTGTGGCCGATACCGGCGACTGCCATGGCGTTCCTCCGCTCTGAAAGGAGCGGAATCTAAGACCACGATGGCGACCTGTCCTTGATCGCGATCAAGGACGGCCTTGGGGACTCATTTTCCGTGGCAAAAAAAAAGGCGGCGGGGAGAGCCCCGCCGCCCGTCTGTCCCCTTGCCGGGGGCCTTAAGCTTCGATCGCCAGTTCTTCGGCGAAGATGTAGGAGGTCGGGTGCATGGCGAAACCCTGGACCTTCTTATTGTAGGCGGTGAAGACCGCACGCCAGAGCGGCTGCACGATGGGGCCGTCCTCTTGCATGATGGTCTCGAGTTGCCCGGTGAGCTTGCGGCGCTCCTCGATGTCGAGGGTGCCTTCGGCCTTGGTCAGGGTGGCGTCGAAATCGGCGTTGGAATAGGCCGACTCGTTCCAGGGCACGCCCGTGCGATAGGCGAGGCCCAGGACCATGACGCCGAGCGGGCGGTGGGTCCAGCCGGTGAAGCCGAAGGGCGTCTTGTCCCAGACATCCCAGTATTGGGCGCCGGGCATGACGTTGATGGCGACCCGGATGTTCGCGTCCTTCCACTGTTCGACCATGGCCTGGACCGCGGACAGTTCCCAAGCCGGCGAAGGCTTGCAGTCGATCGAAACGTCGATGCCGTCCGGATGGCCGGCTTCGGCGAGCAGCGACTTGGCCGCCTCGACATCGCGGTCCATGGCCGGCAGTTTGGCGTACTCCGGGTGGATCGGGCAGACATGGTGGTGCTCCGCCGGCGTGCCGAGCCCGCGATGGGCCAGTTCCATAACCCGAGGCGCATCGACCGCCAGACGCAGGGCCTTGCGTACCTTCGGATCGTCGAAGGGCTTTTCGGTCATCCGCATGCGCGCGACCGCCGTCTGGGCCGTGGTGACGCTGTGCAGGTTCAAGTGCGGCAGGGCCTTGATCGGATCGAGCTGCTCGATATCGATCGTGTAGACGCCGTCGACCTGTTGCGACGCCAAGGCGCCGAGCCAGGCCGAGCCGTCGTCGCCGAGATCGACAAAGATGATCTTGTCGAGATAGGGTCCATCGCGCCAATGCGGACCGGCCGCCTCGAGCACGGCCTTTTCGCCGACCTGGATGTCGACCAGCTTGAAGGCACCAGTGCCGTTCGAGCCGACACCGAACTTGCCGTCTTCTTCGGGGTCGAGGATGTGGAGCGGATAGTGGAAGAGGTGCTCGGGGATCGCGACCTGCGGATTGCGCGTGTTCAGCCGCACCGTGTGATCGTCGATCTTCTCGATCGCGTTGGCATCCCAGATGGCATCGCCGGCGTCGTTCATCATGTAGGCCGCCATGAGGCCGAGCACGGAGGATCCGGTTTCCGGATTCAGCACATGCTGCAGGTTCCAGACCATGTCGTCCGCGTTAAAGGCGCGGCCTGAGTGCCACTTGACGTCCTTGCGCAGTTTGAAGGTCCAGGATTTCAGGTCGTCGGCGGCTTCCCAATGTTCGACCAGATTGGGGCGCGTCACGTTGTCATGCCCGGTGCGGGTCAGGTGCTCGCAAACCTGGCGCGTGATCTCGCTCTGGCTCCAGGAGTAGGTGTGCGGATTGTCGTACTCCTGCACCCGGTGGCCGAGGCGCAGCGTGCCGCCCTTGGGCTTGGCGGCCTGGGCCGGGCGGGTGAAAGTCTCGCCGGTCACCTTGCCGAGGAAGCCGTAGGCGGCGCCGGCCGAGAGGCCGAGCAGGGTCGAGGTGCGCAGAAAGTCGCGCCGGTCGATCCGGCCTTCGACCAGTTGTTCCTTCAATTTGGGTATGTAGCGATGCTCGCGCGGTTCGGACATGATGCAGTTCTCCCTTGGTTCGATGATGTTTTTTGGTCGTTCCGGCTAAATTTCGCAAAATCCTAGCCTCAATCTCTCGCTTTGCAAAGCATAAGACGGCGGGTATCAAGGCGCGGTGGGGCTACCAGGGGGATCGCCGGCCGTGCGGGCGGCGGTCGACCGGAACAGCGCCGCGCGTTTTCTCTCGCACAATGGACCGCGAGCCCATGCGTTACGACGAGCGCAAGCTCGCCTATTTCCTGCTGTATCTGGCGCCGGCGCTGTTCTGTTCGAACATGCTGGTGGCCCGCTCGACCGCCGAGTTCATTCCGCCGGTGGCCTTGGCCTTCGGTCGCTGGGGCCTCGCCTTTCTGATCCTCTTGCCCTTCGTCGGCCGCGCGCTGTGGCGCGAGCGACGGGCGGTCTGCCGCGAGTGGGCCGACCTGTTGGCACTGGGCGGCCTTGGCATGGGGGTCTGCGGGGCCTTCGTCTACATCGCCGCCGATACCACCACGGCGACCAACATCGGCTTGATCTATGGCGCTTCGCCGGTCGCCATCGTGCTGCTGGCCCGGGCCTTTTGGGGCGAGCGCCTCGGCCCGCGCCAGGGCCTGGGCGTGCTGCTCAGCCTCGGCGGCGTCCTGGCGATCATCAGCCGGGGCGACGCGGCGGTCTTTGCCAATCTCGCCTTCACGCGCGGCGACATCTGGATTACCGCCGCGGCCTTCGGCTGGGCGGTCTACTCGGTGCTGCTGCGCCACCGGCCCTCGTCCCTGACGCCCATGACCCGCTTTGCCGCGATCACCCTGGCCGGCCTCGCGGTGCTCCTGCCCTTCACCCTGTGGGAGGGAGTGGCCCAGGGCTGGCCGTCGTGGGATGGCCCCACTCTGTTGGCCGTGGTCTTTCTTGCCCTGGTGCCGGGGCTCGGTGCCTACTTGGCCTACGGACGCATCCAACGAACCTTGGGCGCTGGCCAGACCGCGCTCTTGATGTACCTGATCCCGCTCTACAACGGGATCTTCGCTTACCTGCTGCTGGGCGAGGCGCTGGAAAACCACACGCTGCTGGGGGCTGCGCTGATCCTGCCGGGCATCTACCTCGCGACCGGCCGGAGGGGCACTAGTTAACCGGCGCCTGGTAATGGCCGACCCGGCGCGACTCCTCGCCGGCCAGGGGCGCAGAGTGACAGTCGACGCTGGCCAGGGTGCGGTAACAGGCCGGTTGGGCGTAGACGTAGTGCGGCTGCGGGACGCTGCAGGCACTTAGCGCGAGCAGGGCCGTGACGAGGCCGGCGCCGGTCCACGGGTGGGACATCTTCTTGGCCATCTTGGCCTCCTCTAGCCTTGTGATCTCTTGGCTTAACGATTAATTAAGCATAGCAGATTGAACGCCAAGAGCCAAGCCTTTGATTTAACATGGTTAATGGACCAGGCAAGGATATGCGGTCCCACGCCGGCCTGTCGCGGCGCGGGCTGCTCCAAGTCACGGCGGCCGTCGGCGGCCTGGCCGCGCTGGGCGTCCGGCCAGCGGCGGCGGCGCGCAGTCTGGTCGCGGCGGCGGCCGAGGCCCGGCTGGTGGGGGCCGGCTATCCCGCGACCGAAGTCTGGGCCTATGGCGGCACGGTCCCGGGCCCCTTGCTGCGTCTGGCGCGCGGCGCCACCGCGGAGATCAATTTCGAGAACCGCTTGCCGGTGGCCAGCACGGTCCATTGGCACGGCCTGCGGATCGAAAACGCCATGGACGGGGTCGCCGGCCTGACCCAGGATCCGGTGGCGCCGGGCCGCGACTTTGCCTACCGATTCGTCCCCCCGGACAGCGGCACCTACTGGTACCACTCCCATCTGAACGGCCAGGAACAGGTCGCGCGCGGCCTCTCCGGGCCCTTGATCGTGGCCGAAGACGACCCGCCCCAGGTCGACCGCGAGCTGGTTTGGCTCCTGGATGACTGGCGCCTGAACGCTCAGGCCCAGATCGTCGGCGGTTTCGAGAACCGCCACGACCTGAGCCACGCCGGGCGTCTGGGCAACAGCGTGACGGTGAATGGCGAGATCATCGATCACCTCGCGGTGCGCGCCGGTGAGCGTCTGCGCCTGCGCCTGATCAACGCCGCCAACGCGCGCATCTTCGCGCTCGACTTCGCCGGCCACCGGCCCTGGATCGTCGCCGTCGACGGTCAGGGCTGCCGGCCGCACGAGCCCGAGGCGGGCCGCGTGGTTCTGGGGCCGGCCATGCGGATCGATGTGATCCTGGATATGACGGGCCGGCCGGGCGAGCGCTACGAGGTAATCGACGACCACTACCGGGCCCAGGCTTACCGTTTCGTCGACTTGATCTACGACGCCGGACCTCCCTTGCGAGAATCGGCGCTCGATGCGCCCATTCGGGTCACCGCCAATTCGATCCCCGAACCGATCGTGGAAGACGCCCAAAGCCATAGGGTTACGCTGGAGGGCGGGGCCATGGGGGGCATGAGCGCCATGACCCTGGACGGCCAGCGCCTGGAGGCTCGCGCCCTGGCCGAGCGGGGGCTCTTCTGGGGCCTGAACGGCGTCGCCGGGGCCGGCTTCGAGCGACCGGGCCGGACCCGCGAGCCTTTACTACAGTTTCAGCCGGGCCGCACCCAGCACATCATCCTGCGCAACGAGACGGTCTTCGATCACCCCATGCACCTGCATGGCCATCACATGAAACTGCTGGCGCGCGACGGCCGGCCGGAGTCCCGCGGGATCTGGCACGATACGGTGCTGGTGCGGCCGCGCGAGACGGTCGAACTCGCCTTCGTCGCCGACAATCCGGGCGACTGGCTGTTCCATTGCCATGTCCTGGAGCACATGAAGGCCGGCATGGCGGCTGTCGCACGGGTCGCGGCCTGACCAGCGGCGGTTCTCAGAGCCTTTCTTTGTTATAGAGACTCTTTTGATGGCTCCTAGGGGACTCCTTTCCCAATGCGAGGCCCCCGACCCTGAAGTCGCAAAGCCTTTGGCCGGTTTTCCGGGCTAAACGGCGTGCGGTGAGAGACGACCGGCTTGGCGCCAGGCCGCCGGCGTGGCTCGCGCTCGAAAGGGCGTCGCCAAGGATCGAGGCCATGTGTGACTAGTCTCACTTTTGCGTGAGCTTGGCGCCCCCATCTCATCTGCAATGGATGACCGGCCCGGTCCGAGGATCAGGGCCCAAGAATGGAGCTAGAGATGACACGCGAACAACAAGACCCCTTCGCCCTGACAGCCTCGATCTTGGCCAAGGCCGCCGCGGTTCTCGCCCTGGTCGCCGCCGTCATGATCCTGGCGCAACCCGCCAAGGCGGGCTCCGGCTGGAGCAACCCCAACGGCCACGGCCATCACCAGACGGTCCAGGTCCAGCGCTTTTGGCACGACCATGGCGGCGGATATGGCCACTGGCACGTGCGCAAGGTTCACACCGGGCACGGCCATCATAAAAAGCATCACCACCACAAGAAGCACAGCCACCAGAATGGCCACGGGCATCATAGCGGGCACGGGCATCACAACGGGCACGGCCATCACAACAACAAGCTCGTCGGCCACTGGCACAACGGCCAATGGCACAAACACGCCGGCTGGACCCAAGGCCACCGTCATAACCATGGCCACCGCCGGCAAAATCACCGGAGCGGCTTCTTCGTCTTCTTCGGCAACTGACATTGAAGTTTTGCGAGAACGGGCTGGGCTAGAGAACAAGCCTGTTGACGGTCGCGTGAGGGGTGATGGATATCACTCCTCCGCGGCCGTTTTGCTTCCCACTTCTCATTCATGACCGGAAAGCCCAGCCCCGGGCGCCGCCACGAAAAGGGAAGAGGAGGTTGCCATGACCGCCATCCGCCGCCGCCGCGACAGGCTCGACAGCGAGACCCCAGCCACCCGGCATCAGGCCAGGGCCCGTGTCCTAGGCTCCACGCTCCTGGCCTTCGGCCTGCTGCTCGGCAGCCTGGCCATGGTCCAGCCGGCCAAGGCCGGCAGCTGGAATTCCGGTTACGGACAGCACCACGCGTCGCCGCACGTAAAGATCCATCGCGGTAGCGGATTTCATCAGCCGGTGATCGTCAAGAAGATCGATCGCCATGGCAACGCGGTCTTTGTCAAAAAGAGCCATGGCAAGAAAGGTTACGGGAAGAAGGGCTTTTTCAAGAAGGGCCACGTGAAGAAGCGCTTCGTGAAAAGGGGGGCGCGTCACCACTCTTTCCAGAGGCGCCACTTCCGCAAGAAGCATGGCTTCGGCCATGGCCGCCGCTTCGGCCACAATAGGGGATTCTTCTACAAAGGCTAAAACCTAGGACGGCGGCGTGCCCGGCGTTCGGGCCCACCGTCAATGCCCGGGCGTCACCACCACGCGGCCGCGGACCTGGCCTTCGAGAATATCCTTGCCCAGGGTCAGGAGGTCCGCGAGGCCGACCTCGGTGACCATCGCCTCCAGCTTCGCCAGATCCAGATCCGTCGCAATGCGGCTCCAGGCCGTCATCCGGTCGGCGCGCGGGCGCATGACCGAATCGATGCCGAGCAGCTTCACGCCGCGCAGCAGGAAGGGGATCACCGTGGTGTCCAGCTTGCTGCCACCGGCCAGTCCGACCGCGGCGACCGAGCCGCCGTAGCCAATCTGCGGCAGCACCGCGGCCAGGGTGGCGCCGCCCACCGAATCGATCGCCGCCGCCCAGCGTTCCTTGTCCAGCGGCCGGCCCGAAGGCTCGGCGATCTCGGCCCGCTCGACGATGCTGTTGGCGCCGAGGTCGCGCAGGTAGTCGTGGGTTTCGGCCCGGCCGGTCGAGGCCGCGACCTGGTAGCCAAGCTTGCCGAGGATCGCCGTCGCCACCGAGCCGACACCGCCGGCCGCGCCGGTGACCAGCACCTCGCCGCTGGCCGGCGTGATGCCGTGGGCCTCCAGTTCGGTGACGGCCAGCATGGCGGTAAAGCCCGCGGTGCCGACCGCCATGGCCTGACGGGTCGTCAGCCCGGCGGGGCAGGGGACCAGCCAGTCGCCCTTGACCCGGGCCTTTTCGGCGTGGCCGCCCCAGTGGGCCTCGCCGACCCGCCAGCCGGTCAGGATGACCCGGTCGCCGGCCTTGTAGTCGGGATGCTCGCTGGCCTCGACGATCCCCGCGAAGTCGATGCCCGGCACATGGGGGTAGCTGCGCACCAGACGGCCGAGACCGTTCAGGACCAGGCCGTCCTTGTAGTTCAGGGTCGAGTGCTCGACGGCGACGGTGACCTCGCCCTGGCCCTCGTAGCGGGGCAGTTGGTCGTCGCTCAGGTCCGTGACCGCCGCCTGGACCTTGCCGTCGCTTTCCTCAAGATAGATAGCCTTGACCATGATCGTCCCGCGCTCCCTCTGGCGAATGTCGTTGCGGCCGGTTCTATAGGGGCAACGGCCGGCGCGCGCAACGCCCCGGCCGCAATCGTGGCTCTAGCCGGCGGCATTCTCCTGCGCCGGGGTCTGGAGGCAGCGGCCGACCCACTGCTTGGTGATCTTTTCCTGTACGGCGTTTTGGCTCAGGCGGGTGTTGAGCGCGCCGAAATCGACGTGATCGAGGTCCTGGTCCTGGTTGAAGCAGGAGAAGATCACGCGTTCCTCGCCGGTCCGCGGATCCCGGTGGAGCTGCAGACACTGGGCGCAGATTTCCTTCATCATGCACTGCATCGGCGAGTTGATCGAGCCGATGGCCACGTGGCCGGGCCGGAAGTGGGGCTGCAGCGCGGCGTGCCGGGCGCCGGCCACGGCGGCCATCATGCGGTCGGATCCGATGACGATGATCCGGTCGGCCTCGGTCAGCGGGATCTCCGGCTCGCCGAGGTCGCCCTTGGCGTAGGCCAGCATGGCCTGGACGATATTGCCCACCAGGCTCTTGTCCTGGGGGCGGGTCGGGGCGAAGCCCGGCGCCTCGTCGCAGCACCAGACGATCTTGTCGGCCGCCCGTTCGATATTCTCCACGTGGTAGCGGTCGGCGGCCTTCTTGTAGCCGGCGAAGTAGAGCACCCGCGACCCCGCCGCGCGCAGGGCCTGGCCGATCGAGAAGAGCACCGCGTTGCCCAGTCCGCCGCCGACCAGTACCACGGTCTCGCCGCTGGGAATTTCGGTCGGCGTGCCGGTCGGGCCCATCAGCACCACCGGTTCGCCGGCCTTGAGTTCGGCGCAGAGGTTGGACGAGCCGCCCATCTCCAGGACGATGGTCGAAATCAGGCCCTTTTCCTCGTCGATCCAGGCCCCGGTCAGGGCCAGTCCCTCCATGGCGAGGGTGGTGTCGCCGCGCCTGGGCGCCAGGGCTTCGTAGTTCTGTAGGCGGTAGAACTGGCCCGGCTGAAAGCGCCGCGCCTGGATCGGCGCGGTCAGGACGATCTCGACGATCTCCGGCGCCAGGCGGATGACCTCCTTGACCCGGGGCCGCATCTCGCGGTTCAGCCGGGCGATCAGCTCGGGACCCGACGGGCCCTGGGGCGGGCGCTGCGCCATCTTGGCCGTGACCAGGGGATAGCCCTGCTTGGCGCCGCCCATGGCCTTGACCACATTGCCGGCGAAGGAGGGATGCAGGTCGCCCCAGTAGGACATGGTCAGACCGCTCTCGTAGTGAGCCATGAAGATCTGCGGCTGGTCGGGTTTGACGCTGGGCTCCGGGGTCACCGGGTTGCCATCGAGGTCGTAGGCCTGAAAGTACTTGCCGTCGAGCGGCGGCACGTGGTCCGGATCCTCGCGCGCCAGAACCGTGTTGGGCTGCGTGCCGGCGGCGATCAGCAGGGTGCGCGCCGGCAGGGTTCGGGTTTCGCCGGTCTCGCGCAGGCGGCCGTCTTCGTCGAAGGCGGTCACCGCCAGTTCGACCGCCCGGGCCGCGCCGTGGGTGTCGAGGGCGACGCCCTTGGGGGTCAGGCACTCGGCGAAACCGATGCCCTCCTCCAGGGCCTTGGCGACTTCTTCGTGATTGCCGGTGTAGCTCGGCGCATCGATCAGGCGGCGGCGATAGACGATGGTCGAGCCGCCCCAGTCCTGAAGCCGTTGGCGCACTTGCGGCTCGCGCCCCTCGGCCGCCGCGGCGGCGCGCTCGGCCCGCAGCGCCTCGGCGTGAGCCAGGAAGGTCTCCGCGGTGTCGCGCTCCTCCTCGGTCCAGCCGGCGCGGACGGCGTCGCTCCCCTGGTCGGCGCAGAGCGTCTCGTAGCGCCGGAGGAACTTTTCGACCTGCACCGGGTAATAGGCCAGGGCCTCGGTGGCGGCGTCGATGGCGGTCAGGCCGCCGCCCACCACGACGATCGGCAGGCGGACCTGGAGGTTGGCGATGGAGTTGCGCCGGGCCGCGCCGGTCAGCTGCAGGGCCATGAGGAAGTCCGAGGCCATGCGCACGCCCTTGGCCAGGGCGTTGGGCATGGGGATGAAGGTCGGCTTGCCGGCCCCGGCGCAGAGCGCCACGTGGTCGAAACCGAGCTCCGTGGCGTCCTCGATGGTCAGGGTGCCGCCGAAGCGGATCCCGCCGTGCATGGCAAAGGCGGCGCGACGCTCCAGCAGCAGCCGCACGATCTTCAGGAAGGTCTTGTCCCAGCGCACGGTGATGCCGTACTCGGCAACGCCGCCGAAGCCGGCCAGGACCCGGTCGTCGAGCGGCTCGCGCAGGGTCTCGATGTCGCGGATCGGCTGAAAGGCCGCGCGGCCGCCGTCGAACCCGACGCCGCAGATATCCGCCGGCAGCGGCTCGATCTTCAGGCCGTCGACCGCCACCACCGTGTGACCGTCGTTCAGCAGGTGATGGGCGAGATTGAATCCGGCCGGCCCGAGGCCGACCACCAGGACCTTGTTGCCGCTCTCCGTGCGGGGCACCGGCCGGCGCGGGTCGAGCGGCACCCAGCGGGTCAAGAGGCCATAGATCTCGAAGCCCCAGGGCAGGGCCAGCACGTCCTTCAGGGTTCGGGTCTCGACCTGGGGAATGTCGACCGGTTCCTGGCGCTGATAGATACAGGACTTCATGCAGTCGTTGCAGATCCGGTGCCCGGTGGCGGCGCAAAGCGGGTTGTCGACCGCGACGATGGCCAGGGCGCCGACCGCCTGGCCGCGAATCTTGGCCAGGTTCATCTCTGAGATCTTTTCTTCCAGCGGACAGCCGGCCAAGGGTGCCTGGAAGGCGTTCAGCTCGACCGCGCCGGTCTTGCGGTTGGTCAGGCCGCGCGAGCAGGAGTCCTTGCCCTGTTTGTGGCACCAGATGCAGTAGTTCGCCTGATCCAGGGCCTGTTCCAGATCCATGCCCGCGTCGGTCAGGGCGAAGCCCTCGCGCTGGCGCAGGTGACATTCCGGCAGCTTCAACACCGCCGCCCCGGACTGCACCGCGCTTTCCAGCTCGATCAGATTGAAGGGATCGACCTTGCGCGGCAGCTTGAACAGCACGCCGCCCTGCCAGCGCGCCTGGCCCGCCGCGCTGTGGGTCGCCCAGGCGGCATAGGCGAGGGCGGTCTCCAGCGCCGGCCCGTGGGCCTCGCGTTCGGCCTCCCAGGCGTTGACGCGGCAGGCGAAGGCCAGTTCGCTGACCGGTTCGCCAAATAGTGTGACTAACTCGGCTTCCAGGGCCGGTCCGTCCAACGCCTCGGCGGCCTCGGGCTTGATCCTCTTGGCCGCCTGGCGCTGCACGAAGAGGCGCTTGCAGCTATAGAGCGGCGCCAGGCGGTCGTGTTCGGCGGCCAGGGCGCCGAGTTCGCCCGTAATGCCGAAGAGCTCGCCGATGAAGTCGTCCAGGTGCGGCGCCAGGTCGAGCAGCAGTTCGGAGTAGGCCTTGGGCTCGAGGCTTTCCGGGTCCGCCCGCGCAGTCGTCAGGCGCCCGGCCAGGCCGGCTTCGACCGCACCCAGGTGATCGAGGAACAGGCGGTCTATCCGCAGCAGTCCGGCACGGCTGTAGAGATCATCGAAGGCCAGCCCGTGGGCCAGGCGAAGCTCGGTCATGACAGGCGATCCTCGGGACAGTCGGCGGACAGTGTACCGCAGCGCAGGTCACCGGCGGTAGCAGTCCGAAACGTCCCTGTCCAGTGCAGGTTCCGCATGGCAGGGGCGCGAACTGGATCATCCTGCTCCGCGCATTCTTTTGGCTTGCTCAGGTCTACGCTTCGGGCTCCGGCAGCCATTCCTGCAGGATGGCTTCCAGGGTGATGCAGATGGCGTTCTCGCCACGCCGGAAGCGGCCGCCGTGGACCGCGCCCTCGCGGTCCGAGACCGAGCCGGAGAGCGTGGCGCGGGGTCGGCCTGCGGCGTCGGGCGCAATCTCGCCGGTCAGGGTGACGATCTCCAGGCCCGGGCCCTCGACCGTGACCTGACCGTCGCCGCAGTCGAAATGGGCATCGTTCAGGCTGCCGACCCCGGCGCGCAGGATCGCGGCCTCGATGCCCGCTTCGGCGCAGAGCCTCTCCAGAGCGGTGACCAGATCTTCGTTCGGCTTCAGCCGCAGGGTGCAGAGCCGGCCGGCGCGGCCGTTTTCCAGGAGCGGGTGGTCGGTCATGGCGCGACCTCCGGGCCGAGAAGCTGGAAAATCGGAAAGTTGGTCTCGGCGTCGTCGGCCACCTGGAAGCCGCCTTCGCCGGGACAGGCGGCGCTGGCCGTGAGCCCGGCGGGACCGAGGGGACAGCGCCCCGGGCGCAGATGACCGCCCAGGACCCGGCCGGCGCGGTCGGCGAAGACCGCATGGCAGTGCAGCAGCGGGGCGCCGGTCTTGTCGCGGCCGAGAAGGGCGCTGCCGCCGATGACCGTGAGGGGCCCCTCGCACTCGAAGGGCCCGTGCGGTGTCGCCACCCGGTAGCCGGTCTCGTCGGCCCGCCCGGTGGAGTAGGCGACACGGGCCAGGTCGCCGCCGAGCAGGACCATCCCGGCCTGCTCAATGCCCGCGCCGGAGAGCGCGGCGACCAGGCCGTCCATGAGATCCGCGCCGACGGGCAGGCGGATCCGCAGATCCCGGTGCGCGCCGGACCAGCGCAGCAGGCCGCGCGGCGCCAGCGCCGGCCCGGGTTGCTGCAGGGTGCGCAAAGCCGCCGTGGGGGTCATGGGGTCTTCTCCTCGATCGCCTCGCCCCCGATCGCCTCGCCCCCGATCGCCTCGCCGCCGATCACCTCACCCCCGATCACCTCACCCCGGGCCAAGAGCTCCTGGCGCACCAGGTGCTTGGGGATCTTGCCGTAGCCCGAGGCCGGCAGCGCCTCCCAGAAGAAGACCCGCCGGGGCTGCTTGTAGCGCGCCAGCTTGTCTTGAAGATAGGCGAGCAGCGCGCTTTCCAGCGCCGCGCTATCGGTTGGCGGCCCCTCGGCCGGCACCACCACGGCGACACCGCTCTCGCCCCACTGAGGATCCGGCAGGCCGAGCACGGCGACCTCCCGGACCGCCGGGTGGGTCAGCAGCACCTCCTCGGCCTCGCGCGGATAGACGTTGGAGCCGCCGGAGATATACATGTCCGAGGCCCGGCCGGTGATGGTCAGGTAGCCGGCCTCGTCGAGACGGCCCAGATCGCCGCTGTGAAACCAGCCGTCTTTCAGGGCCTTGGCATTGGCCTCGGGGTTGTTGTGATAGCCGGCAAAGACGGCGGGTCCGCGCACGCAGATCTCGCCCTGCTCGCCGGCAGCCAGGCGCCGGCCCTCGGCATCGAAGATCGCCACCTCCATGCCGGTGCGCGGCAGGCCGCAGGAGCCGACCCGCATCTTGGCGTCCTCCAGGTGGTGTTCCTCGCGCGGCAGGACGGTGATGTTGCCGGTGACCTCGCCGAGACCGAAGTACTGCACGATCACCTTGCCGAGCTTTTCCAGGATGTAGCGCTGGTCGGCCCGGTGCAGCGGGGCCCCGGCGTAGATCACGTACTTCAAGGAAGAATGGTCGCGAGTGTCGACCGCCGGGTGGCGGGCCAGGCGGGTCAGGATCAGCGGCACCGTGAAGGCATTGGTGATGCGGTGCCGCTCGACCAGCTCCCAGGCTTCCGCCTCGTCGAAGCGGGTGCCGTCGGTCAGCACCGAGGTGACGCCGCGCGCGACCTGGGCCAGCAGGTGGGCGCCGGCGCCGTGGCTGAGCGGCGCCACCACCAGGGAGGCGTCCTCGCGCCAGTTGGTGCCCGGCATCAGGTCGGCCAGATGGTTGTTGGTGACGAAGGCGAGTTGGCCGTGGGTCAGGACCGCCGCCTTGGGCCGCCCGGTGGTGCCGGAGGTAAAGAAGAACCAGGCCGGATCGTCGCCGGCGACATCGGTCGCTTCGAAGGGGTGCCCGCCGTGCGGCGCGATGAAGCTCTCGTAGTCCGGCTCGCCCTCGCCGATGGTCACCAGGCCCCGCAGGTCGGTCGCCGCGCGAACCGCCGCGCTGTGCTCGGCGAAGACGTCGTCGGCGATCATGACCCGGGCCTGGCTGGCCTCGGCCAGAAAGGCGATCTCCGGTGGGGTCAGGCGGAAATTGCAGGGCACCCAGACCGCGCCCAGCTTGAAGGCCGCCCACATGGTCTCGACCATCTGGTTGGAGTTGCGTGCCTGGACCAGCAGGCGCTCGCCCTTTTCGAGCCCGAGCGCCGCCAGGGCGGTGGCCAGGGCATCGACCCGTCCATTGAGCTGGCCCCAGGTCCAGGTCCGCTCTCGCCAGATCAGCGCCGGATGGTCCGGCAGGCGGCGTGCCGTCTGGGTCAAGAGAGTCCCCAGGTTCATGGTGTTGGCCGTCATGGTCGCCCCGTTCGCCGATGCTCTCCGGTGCCCGCTATGCGCCGAGGCAAGAGCCTGCCAAATCCGCGTCGCGAGGCCAAGTCTGACCGTTGGTCTATCCCCACAAGCGGTGATTTTCCTTGCCGGACGCTTGGCCTTTGATGCAGGGTCCGGCCAAGGCGTGGTCGGGCTCTTGGCAGCCGGCCACGCCGCTTTGGAATCTTGAGCAATTTCGAACCGTGACGGTTGAGATGGAGTGACACCATGCGGATGTCTCCCCTGGTGGACAGGATCGGCGGCGAGCGGGCCGAAGCCTGGGCGATTCATGGCCGGGCGGCGCAGATGGCCCGCGAGGGACGCGATGTGATCCTTCTCACGGTGGGTGACAGCGACCAGCCGACCCCGGTTCCGGTCGCCGAGGCCGCGATCGACGCCCTGCGCGACGGGCGCACCAAGTACTCGGCGACCATGGGCGAGCGCCGCTTCCGCGAGGCCATCGCAGCCCGCCAGACGGAACGTTGGGGGCTGCCCGTGGCGCCGGAGCGCGTGGCCGTCATGACCGGTGCCCAGGGCGCGCTGGGCGTGGTCGCGCTCTGCACCCTGGCGCCCGGCGACGAGGTCATCGTGCTGGAGCCGATGTACGTGACTTACGAGGCGGTCGCGGGCCTGGCCGGCGCCGAACTGGTCATGGTGCCGATGCGCCCGGAGAACGGTTTTCTGCCCGATCCGGCGGACATCGCCGCCGCGGTGACGCCGCGCACCCGGGCAATCCTCTATGCCAGCCCGAACAACCCGACCGGCATGGTCCTGGGCGCCGAACACATCGCGGCGATCGCGGATCTGGCGTTGAAACACGACCTCTGGATCATCGCCGACGAGGTCTACGGATCCCTTGTCTATCGCGGCGGGTTCCACAGTCCGGCGGCCGATCCGCGACTGGTCGACCGCAGTATTATCTTGTCGTCGCTCTCGAAATCGCACGCCATGGCGGGCTGGCGCATGGGGTGGGCGATCCTGCCCGAAAGCCTGATCCCCCATATCGCCAACGTGCTGCTCTGTACCTCCTACGGCCTGTCGTCCTTCCTCCAGGAGGGCGCGGCCCTGGCCATGGAGCAGGAGTTGCAGGAGGTGACCCAGATCCGCGAGACCTATCGCCGCCGGCTGGAAAAACACGCCCCGCGTCTCGACGCCACGCCGGGCCTGATTTGTCTGTTGCCGCCCGGCGGCATGTTTCTCATGCCGGACGTGCGCGGCACCGGACTTTCGCCGCAGGCCTATGCCGACGGCCTTTTGGATCAGGAGGGAGTGTCGGTCCTGCCCGCCGAGGCCTTTGGCGACAGCGCCACGGGCCATATCCGCATTTCCATCGGCGCGCCCGACGATCGTCTTGACGAGGCCATCGACCGCATCGAACGCTACACGCGCGGTCTCATGAGCGGCCGCAGCGCCGCCGCACAGTAGGGAGCCACTAAACCATGGGCGCCGCCCTACGGCCCGTCGTCGCGCTTTATATCAGCGTGGCCATCCTCCTGATGGGCAACGGCCTGCAGCGCACGCTGCTGCCGGTGCGGGGCTCGCTCGAGGAATTCGGCGACTATGCCCTGGGGGTCATGGGCGCGGCCTACTACCTGGGCTTCGGCCTCAGCTGCTTCCTCGGCCCCTATGTGATCCGCCGGGTCGGCCATATCCGCAGTTTCGCCGGCGTGGTCTCCGTGGCTTCGACCGTGGCGCTGGCCCACAGCCTGGTTCTGCAGCCCTGGGCCTG
The DNA here is from genome assembly GCA_021776195.1 of Kiloniellaceae bacterium. The sequence continues at coordinate 17,089 of JAJFGK010000045.1, forward strand.
GTGGATCTTTCACGCGATCACCGGCTTTTGCTTTGCGATCATCTACATGGTGATCGAGTCCTGGCTGAACGAGAAGGCGACGAACGAGACCCGCGGCGTGGTATTTTCGGTCTACACCATCATCAACCTCAGCGTCATGACGATCGGTCAAATGATGCTGACCCTGTCCAGTCCGGCGGCCTTCACGCTGTTCGCCGTGGCCTCGATCCTGGTTTCGCTTTCCACCGTGCCGGTGGTCATGACCACGGCCCCGGCCCCGGCCCCGCCCGCGATCGTCAGGGTCAGACCGCGCTACCTCTACAAGCTCTCGCCGGTCGGGGTGATCGGTTGCTTGGCGATCGGATTCGGCAATGGGGCGTTCTGGGCCTTGGCGCCGGTCTATGCCGAGCGCGTCGGCGGCAGTTTGAACGCGGTTGCCGTCTTCATGAGCGTGACGGTGATCGCCGGTGCCCTGGGCCAGTGGCCGCTGGGCCGTTTGTCCGACAAGATGGATCGCCGCAAGATCATCATCGTTTGTTGTCTCGGTGCCTGCTTCGCCGCCTTGGGGCTGGTCGCGACCGGGGCCTGGAGCCCCTGGACCTTCTATCTCTTTGGCGCCCTGTTCGGTGCCTTCGCCTTTCCGGTCTATTCGCTGCTGACCGCCCACACCAACGACTTCGTCGAGGCCGGCGGCTACGTCGAGGCGGCCAGCGGCCTGATGCTGGTCTTCGCCGCCGGCGCGGTGATCGGCCCGATCCTGGCGGCGACCCTGATGGATCTGCGCGGACCCTATGGCCTTTTCGTCTTCACCGCGATTGTCCACGTCGCCCTGGCCGCCTTCGTCGTCTTCCGCATGACCCGACGCGATGCACCGCTGGAGGAAGGACGCGCGACCTTCGGCGACAGCCTGGTGCAGGCCCAGATTGTCAGCAACATCGATGCCCGCAGCGGCACCGGAAGCGCCGGGCCGGGACCCGGCGCCGAGCCCGGCCCGGCGCCCGACAAACAGGATCAGCCGCCGCAAGACCCGGAGGATGACCGCGCCGAGCAGCCCTGATAGGCTCGCCACCGGCGGATCGGAATCTTGGGGGCGGCGGCGATGGCGGACAGCAGCGATATTGCAGGACAGGTGGGCGTTCCTTTCTGGTGGGACGACGGCGAGCTCGATCTGCCCGCAAACTGCGAGGCCGCCAGCGCGCTGCCGGAGCGGGCCGACGCGGTGGTCGTGGGCGGCGGCTACAGCGGGCTCTCCGGCGCGCTCACCTTGGCCCGCGGCGGCCGCTCGGTGGTGGTGCTGGATAGCGAGGCCCCCGGTTTCGGTTGTTCCTCGCGCAACGGCGGCCTGATCGGCACGTCGTTTCACAAGCTGGGTCTGCAGGGTCTCAGCGCCGCCCATGGCGAGGCCAAGGCCCAGGCCGTTCTGGAAGAGTCCATGGCCACCCTGGAGCACCTTTGCGATTTCATCGCGGCCGAGGGCATTCAATGCCATCTGAAACGGGTCGGGCGCTTTCGCGGCGCCATCCGCGAATCGCACTACGACCGCCTGGCGCGCGAGTTGGAGACCTATCGCAAGTCGGTGGGGCTCGAGGCCTACATGGTGCCGCGCATGGAGCAACACGACGCGATCGGCTCGGACGTCTACTACGGCGGCGCGATCTACCCCAACGACGGCCATCTTCATCCCGGGCTCTACATCAAGGGCCTGATCGGCCGGGTCAGGGACGCCGGCGCGCGGCTGTTCGGCAAGACCAGGGTGACCGGGGTCGAGCGCGACGGCGAGGGTTTTCGCGTGCAGATCGCCGGTGGACGGCAGATCGCCGCGGGCCAGCTCTTGGTCACCACCAACGGCTACACCACCAAGGCCTTCCCGGAGCTCCGCCGGCGGTTGATCCCGATCCGCTCGGCGATCATCGCCACCGAAACCCTGCCCGAGGATGTCGCCAAGGAGATCAGCCCGCGCCAGTACTGCTTTGGCGACACCTCGCGGCTGGTGCTCTACTACCGCCCCTCGCCGGATGGCCGGCGCATGATCTTCGGCGGCCGGGCCTTCGACCTGGCGGACAAGCCCGACCATTACATCCGCGACCTGTCGGCTCAGATGACGCGGATCTTTCCGCAATTGAAGGGCCGGGCGCTGACCCATGCCTGGTCCGGCACGGTGGCCTACACCTTCGACCACGCGCCCCATCTCGGGGCTCTGGAGAAGAATCTCTACTTCGCCATGGGCTATTGCGGATCGGGCGTGGGCCGGGCGACCTATTTCGGCCGAAAGGCCGCGCTTAAGATGCTCGGCGATCCCGAAGGCGCCAGCGCCCTGGACGGGATTTCCTTCGACAGCCGACCTTTTTACAACGGGACGCCTTGGTTCATTCCGGCGCTGGTACGCTGGCACGCCGCGGCCGACCGCTTTGGACTGTGACCTGTCTCGGACTGTGAAAGGCCAAGCCATGGATCGGACCGCCATCGGAACCGCCGCGTCGCTGCTCGCCGAGCACCGCCTCTCGGGCCAGCCCTTTGCCGGGTTTCCCGAAGCCCTGGCGCCGCCCGACGAGGCGGCTGGCTATGGCATCCAGTCGGCCCTGCACGAGGCCTTGAGCGCGCGCGGCCAGGGGGCCCGGGTCGGTTGGAAGATCGGCTGCACGACGTCGATCATGCAGCGCTACCTCGATATCGACCATCCCTGCGGCGGCGGCATCATGGCGTCGACCCTGTTCGAGGAAGAGGGACGGGTCGCTGCCGACCACCTGCGGCGACCCGGTGTCGAATGCGAGATAGCCGTCCGCCTCGGCCGCGATTTGACGGCGGCGGAAGCCCCCTTCGACCGGGACGCTGTCCGCCCGGCGGTCGACTCCTTTTCCGCGGCGATCGAACTGGTGGACGATCGCTATGCCGACTGGCGCGCCCTGCCGGCCGCCACGCTGATCGCCGACGATTTCTTCGCCCGGGGCGCGGTGGTCGGGGCCGCCCGCCGCGATTGGCAGGAATTGGATCTCGCCGGTCTGGGCGGCGAAATGTGGATCAACGGCGAGTCGGTGGGGCAGGGGCGCGGCCGCGACATCCTGGGTCATCCGCTGGAGGCGCTGGCCTGGTTGGCCAATCACCTGACAGTCGGGGCCGGCAGTCAGGCGGCGGGACTGGCGGCGGGCGAGGTGGTGCTGCTCGGGTCCCTGGTCCAGACCGTCTGGCTGTCCCCCGGCGACCGGGTCGAGGTCTCGCTGGAAGGACTGGGCGGGGCCAGTGTCACGATCGGCTGATCAAGGGGCTTGACTATCCTTCTATAGTTCGATAAAACCAGAAATATCGAAATATAGAAGGATAGCGCCATGAAACGCATTCATATCGGCCTTTCGGTGAAGGATCTCGACCAATCGGTGGCCTTCTATTCCGCCCTTCTGGGTGAAGACCCGTTGGTGCTGGAGAAGGACTACGCCAAGTGGGCGCCCAAGGATCCGCCCGTCAATCTGTCGGTCACGGCCTCTTGTTGCGGCGAAGCGCCCGGCGGCGTTCACTTCGGCATCGACGCCGAGACCCGCGAAGACCTCGGCGAGGTCACCGACCGGCTCGACAGCAAGGGCATCGAAACCCTGGACGAAGGCGAGACGATCTGCTGCTACCACCGCTCCACCAAGAGCTGGGCGATCGATCCCGATGCCTTCCGCTGGGAGGTGTTCCTGACCAGCGCCCGTAACGCGGACTATGGGCACGACTTCGAAGCCTTGGATGAGGCGCACAAGCGGGCGCAGGATCAGGCGCGGGCGACCTAGCCCGCAGGGAATCGGTCTTGGGTCTGGACCGCGAAGCCCTTTCTTAAGGTCTCCCTTCTAGGCTCTTGCCCTTCGCGCCGGCCTTGCCGGTGCCGGAGGGTGAGAGACCGATGATCAAATACCTCCTTTTTGCGGGCGTCAGCGCGGCGGTCCTGGCGGGTTTCGCCGCCGAGGGCGACGAGGTCGCCATCCCGGCGCACTTCCTGGCCTTCGAGGGTAAGGCCTGCAAGAGGCAGGCGGCCGAGCTGGCCGGCGCCACTATTGCCGAGAGCTATTGTAACTGCGTGACCGAGGGCATCGCCGCGCGCTACAGCTTCAAGGGCTACGTCCTGCGCAACGCCGCCATGTCCTGGGAAGCCTGGCGCGAGGGCGTTCCGGTGGAGTCGATTGCCGGCCGCGACCCGGTTCTGCGCGACCTTCATCACGGTTGCCGAAATCAAGTGCTCAGTCGTACCGACGGGTAAAGTGCTCGCGATCGGCGGTGAAACCGCGCGTCAGGCGCGCCAACTGGCCAGGGCCTGATCGGCTTCGGCCGGATCGGTGACCTCGAAGAGGCCGACGATCCGCGCCAACTCCTTGGGGTCCAGGGCCTCTTCGCCAAGGCCCAATTTCCGGGTCATGATGAAGATCGAAACGAACTGGAGCTGTTCCAGGCCGAGGGCCCGGCAGGCCAAGGCCAGATCCTCGCCGCCGGGCGCATAGAGGACGCGCAGGACGTCCGAGGAAGACAGGCCGGTCAAGTCGCCGAACAGAGATTCGGCCAGGGCCAGATCGGCGGCGCGAAGCGCCTGGACCAATGCCTGTGCCGCATCGCTCGGCGCCATGGGATGGTCGCGCCAGTTTTTTACCGGCCCGCCTGGCGCCATTGTGCGTTCTCCTTCGGCCGGCGCAACAGCGGGCTCGGCAGCGGATTCGCGGTCCGGATCGACCGTCTGACCCTGGGCGGGTGTTTGAAAGGGCAAAACGTTGGCCGGGGGCGAGCCTGCCGCGGTGTCTTCCCGCTCGCCATGGTGTCCCACTCGAGACTCAGCGCTTGCGGCCTCTGGCATAGAGTGCGTGACGAGGCCGGCGTTCAATGCCCGGATCGAAGGCACGGCGCTGCCAGCGGAGGCGGCGGCCCGGGCCTCGCCGCGTCTCGCCGTCTGGTCCGCGGCGGGCTCGACGTCGCGACGGGGTTCGCTCATGACAAACCCGACGTTGCTCCGCCGCTTGTCGCGCGAAACCATGGTGGCGGACAGTTTGCTTGGCTTCTTTTTCACCCTAGAGGGTCTCGCCTGATCGGTGTCGGCGCCGTCGATGTCGGCGCGGGGGCAGGAACTCTGTGTTCAAGACAGTATCGCATAGGCCCCAGCGAAATTCACGGCCAAATCGTCAGCTGGGATCGGGCCCGGCGTTGGCCATCAGGGCGACCGGGCCTCGCGCCGCCGTCCCCGGTGCGGCACTGCCGTCGGCCGCGGCGTCGGGGCCGAGGGCTTTCGACACCTGATAGTGCCCGCCGGCGCTGGCGGCTATCGGGTGGCGTGCGCCCTGGCCGCGCGACCGCTCCAGCCGACCGCGGATGTAGTCCCAGAGCCGTTCGATCTCGGCCGGCGAGCGGGTCTTGCCGCTGACTTCCATTGCGGTCCGCCCGTCGATCATGCTGGCGGCGAAATCGGTTCGTTGATGGATGACCTGTTGCGCGAGCGGTCCGTGCTGGGAAAGCGAAATGGCCGCTTCCGTCGTGATCCGGGCCCGCGGATGCGCGCCGTTGATGACGAAGACCAGCGGCTTATCCAGCCGTTCGGCGATGTCGACCGTGCCGCCGGCGGCGCGTAGATCGTGTGGGCTGGGGCGGGTCGGAATGACCACCAGGTGCGACAGGTTGATCACATGGCCGATGGTCGAGGTGATCGCGGGCGGCGTGTCGATGACCAATAGCTTGATGCCGAGCTTGCGCATGTCGTCCAAGTGATCGGCCAGTCGTGCAACCGACGTTTGCGCGAAAACCGGCGTCTCGGCCTCGCGCTCATTCCACCAATCGGACAGGCTCCCCTGGGGGTCGGCGTCCATCAGCGCGACCGGGCCGTGCCCCTGCAATTCCGCCTGCACCGCGATGTGAGCGGCCAGGGTGGTCTTGCCGGACCCGCCCTTTTGAGATGCGAATGCCAAGATATCCATGCTTGTCGTCCTTTTCGATATGCCGAACTCTAAAGCTGCCCTATCCGCATCGGCCGATCCCTTCTACTCAACAGGGAGGTCGAGTAGTGCCATTCGCATTTAGACGGTCATCCCACGGACGCCACAGATTGTAGGGTGTTGGAAAACCAATCGCAATATGTTGATAGCATGGGTTGAACATTCCGGGCCTCTCGGGCCCCGCGTCCAGACCGCTCGGCGGCGCGTCTAAGCAAAAGATCCTATTCACTTTTTCTTGCCTCGAGTCACGGGTTATGCGAGGTATAGTGTGTTTGGGAGAACGAGACCCTAAATCTGGGGGTGTGACGAGATCCGATCGGCAAGAAATCGGAAAATCGACATCCACCGTGGCCATCGGGGGTTGGGCCGTCTGGGCGGATTTAGCGAGGGATTCCTTGGTACTGAGACCACCCTCGGCGATGACGTGGTGAAATCCGAACCCGAGTCGAAAGAGACCGCAGAGCCAAGCGGCCAAGGTTGGGAAGGGCAATGATACCATGAGTGGCGGGTCGCCGCGCTCGAAAGGCCGACAGGAACGGCGTCCGCGCAAGCCGCGGACCTTGGCGCCATTGCTCGGTCTTGCCCGTGGCGGTGTTCGACAACCTTGGGGTTTACCGGCGGCCGGCAGTACCAATTCGGTGAAGGGCCGCTCGGGTAAGGCTTGGCGCGGTATCCAGGCCTTGAAGGCGACAGACCGTTTTCGCCTCTGGCTCGCCTTCGTCCTTTCGCCAGGCGAACTCAATCGCTTCGAGCGCTGGGCCCTGTCCAACGACAGCGATTACGCCGCACTCTTGCGCTACTACCGCGTGGCGCTTGGCAGCGAGGATCAGGAAAAGGTGCTTTTGAGATTGCGATCGGTTGTTGGGCTCGGCGAAGAAGACGGGCTGGGCGGTACGACCTCCGGCCGGACGGGAACCGCCGGATGACGACGGCCTTTTTGCGCAGTTGGTTCGCCAAGCCGATCCGGCCCCGCGTCATCACGCTGGGAAATCAAAAGGGCGGTTCGGGCAAGACCACCGTTGCCATGCACCTGATGGTCGGTTTGATGAGCTGCGGCTACCGTGTCGGGTCCCTCGACCTCGACGGCGATCAGGCCACGCTCTCGCACTTTGTCGAGAACCGGGTGCGTCACGCCAAGGGCTCGGCCTTCCCCTTGGATATGCCGACCCATTGGCGCATCGACTCATCGCTGGAGAGTGCCGTCGCCGATGCCGAAGAAGAAGAAACCGCGCATCTGCAAATGGCCTTGGACGGCCTGCTGGATCATGACTACATCGTCATCGACACGCCTGGAAACGACACCTTCCTGTCTCGCATTGGGCACATCTTGGCGGACTGCCTGATCACGCCGATGAACGACTCCTTTCTCGACCTCGACGTGCTCGTGCGTTTCGACGCCGAAGCCAAGCGAATCATCGGGCCCAGCGGCTACAGCGTCGCGGTGATGGATCGTTGGGGCTTGCGCATGCTTGTCACCGGCCATCCGCTCGATTGGATCGTGGTCAGGAACCGTCTGGCGCATCTCGACAACCGCAATCACAAGCAGGTCGAGACGCTTTTGGACAAGCTCGCGCCGCGGCTCGGCTTCCGGCTCGCCCAAGGGTTCGGCGAGCGTGTCGCCTACCGGGAGCTCTTTCCGCGGGGCCTCACCCTCCTCGATCCCTTCGACGAGGCCGTCGCGCCCGGCTCGGCCAGAAGCCGGGCCAGTGCCCGCGCGGAGGTTTGGGAGATGCTGGGCCTGATCGGTCTCGATGACGATCGCCAGGCTGAACGCAGCTGGAAGAACAGCCAGGGTCTGATCTTTGGCACGGGAGGCCGGGTTCCGAGCGGTGAAGGCCTGATCGCGCGTGGCGCCCCTATGGTGGCCCGTACAACCATCCGGGACGATTGAGGGCCGAGCCGACAGCGGCCGTTTTCGACGGCCCGGAGGTCGAGCCGGGGATGCCGTCCGCGGAACGTCGAAATCGTTGGCGACGCCCAGAAATTCTGTCCCTTGATCGGGTCGCGATGACGGCTTTCTCTTAATCCTATCTCAGTGATATGAATGTGATAATCTCCCCAAGGCGGCCAAATCACACCGCGCGGACTCGGACAAGCCATGACCGATCGCAAACATCAGCGCGGCAAGGCCGCACTCAAGCGCTACGACGACCTCCTGCGAGCCGCCGTCGATTGGGTGTGGGAGACCGACGGTAATTTCGCCCTCACCGGGGTGACGGAATCCATTGCCACCTTCCTGGGCTTTGCCTCCGCCACACTGCGCGGGATGCCCCTGACGACGCTCTTTTGCGAGCGGGTCCTGGTCGGGCAGGATCCCGAAGGCGGTGGATTGGCGGCGATGATGGAATCGCGCCGTTCTTTCCGACAGCACCCGGTGTCGGTCATGACCCGCGAACGCGACGTGATCTCATGCCTGCTTTCCGGCGTGCCTTTCTACGATGACGAGACCGGCGTCTTCTCGGGTTATCGGGGAACCGGACTTTGGGTTCACGATTTGGATGTCAGGGACAACGACCTCGGCGACTCGCATCGCCGGTTGCTCGCGCTTTTGGACTACGCCTTGGAGCAGAAGGACGCCCTGGAGCGCGAAAACAACAAGAGGGACAGTCTGCAAAGCTGGTCGCGCCTGGGCGCCATCGCCCATGAGCTGCGGACCCCCTTGAACGCGATCCTCGGGTTTTCGGAGATCATTCGCGATTGGCGAATCGGCGACTCGCCGGAACGCTACCGCGAGTACGGCGGTATCATCCATGACAGCGGCCTGCATCTGCTCGACGTCGTCAACGACCTGTTGGAGATCACCGACAAGGAAAGCCAAGCGCTCAAGCACACCGAACCGGTCGACATGACCAAGGTGGTCAGCTTCGTGATGATCGTGATGGAAGAGCGCGCCGAGCAGATCGGGGTCGACCTGATCAACGCACTGCCCGCCGTGCTGCCGATGGTCAAGGGCGAACGCCGCGCCCTGCGGCAGATCCTGTTGAACCTGCTGTCCAATGCCCTGCGCTACACACCGACCGGCGGCGAGGTGCGGCTCGATGCCGAGGCGACCCGTGAAGACATGATCCACCTGCACATCCGCGATACCGGTATCGGCATCGCCCCGGAAGAGCAGGACAAGGTCTTCGAGCGTTACTACCGGGCCAAGGGCAGCGAGGGATCCGAGGAGGGCAAGGGTCTGGGCCTTGCCATATCGCGCCAGTTGGCCCGCGAACTGGGCGGCGACATTCAGGTAGAGAGCAGCCTCGGGGAAGGCTCTTGCTTTAGCTTGATCCTGCCGGTGGCGCGCGAACAGCCGGTCGACGACGAAATGGTTCCGTCGGCCCTGCGCGGCGAGCCCGACGCGGTTGGGGAGGCGGTCGCCGAACGGCAGGTGGCCCAGGACCGGCCCAAGCCGCGTGCGCCGCAAAGCAAGTCCGCCGGGCGCACAAAACCCAAAGACCGATAGTCCGCATATCCGGTTTCCCCGGGGCGCCGGTGGTACTAGTCTCTGGCCGCCGGGCGGCAGGGCAGCGATACCGATGGGGGACGATCCCATGGCGGGCCACCCAGCCGCGGCGCGCAGGACCGCTTCGCCGAAAGGCAGCTGACAAGGGAGGCCAGTCATGGACCAGAAACTGTTCGACAAGGGGTTGGAGATCCGCCGCGAAGTCTTGGGGCGCGAGTATGTCGACAAGTCGATCGCCGCCGCCGCGGACGATGCTTTCACCAAGCCGCTGCAGGAGATGGTGACGCAGTACTGCTGGGGCGAGGTCTGGGGCCGCGAGGGCCTCGACCGCAAGACCCGCTCGATGCTGAACCTGGCCATGCTGACGGCGCTCAACCGGCCGCACGAGGTCAAGCTCCACCTCAAGGGCGCGCTCAACAACGGGGTCACCCGCGAGGAGATCATGGAGGTCTTCCTGCAGGCCATGATCTATTGCGGCGTGCCGGCCGCCATCGATTCCTTCCGCACCGCCAAGGAGGTCTTCAAGGAGGTCGACGGCGAGGCCGTCACGTCCTGACCGACAGGGGGCGGCGCATGGCCGAGGAACGGGAAATCCAGGGCACCCATGTTCTGATCGAGGGCGATGGGCCGCCGCTGGTGCTGCTGCACGGCGTCGGTCTGGACCACAGGATGTGGGAGTTTCAGCTTCCCGTGCTGACGCCCCACTTCACCGTGATTCGCTATGACTTCTGGGGCCACGGCCGGTCGATCGATCCACCGGGACCGCGCCGTCTCGACGATCTGGTCGATCAGCTCGCCCTGGTGATCGATACGCTGGGGTTGGAGACAATCGATCTGGTCGGCTTTTCCCTGGGCGGTCTGACCGCGCGCGGCTTTGTCGCCCGGCACTGGGACCGGCTCGAGCGGGTGGTCTTCATGAACACCATCGCGCCGCGCGACCCCAGCCAGTTGGGCGGCGTGCGCCAGCGCCTGGAGCAGGCCGAGCGCGAGGGACCCGCCTCGATCATCGACGCCGCGATCGAGCGCTGGTTCACCGCTGAATTCCTGGCCGGCGATCCGCCGATCGTGGCAGCGGTTCGCCGCCGCCTGGAGAGCAACGATCCACAGGCCTTCCTCAAGTGCTATCGAATCTATGGTCTGTCCGATGGCGCCGTGCCGGTGCCGGACCAAGCCCGCGACCTGCCGATGCTCGCCATGACAGCCGAGAACGACCTGAACTCGACGCCGGACATGGCGGCCGATCTGGCGGGCGCCTATGCGCGTGGACAGGTCCAGGTGATCCCGAAGCTGCGCCATATGGCGCCGCTGGAGGACCCGGCCCTTGTCAATCGGGCGCTTCTCGACTTCTTATTGCCAGACAGGGTTTAACTCCAAGAACAGGGGGCGTGCGATGAGCGACCTGGAACGCTTTCAGCTCTATATCGACGGTCAGTTCTGCGATGCCGAGGGCGGCAAGACCTTCGAGTCCGTGAATCCGGCGACGGGCGAGGTCTGGGCCGTGATGCCCGAGGCCTCGGCGGCCGACGTCGACCGCGCCGTGACCGCGGCCAAGCGCGCCATGGAGGAGGGCCCCTGGGGCTCGATGACCCCGACCCAGCGCGGCAAGCTGCTGCGCAAGGTAGGTGACCTGATGGCCGAGCGCGCCGCCGACCTGGGCGAGATCGAGACCCGCGACACCGGCAAGATCATCCGCGAGACCCGGGGCCAGGCCGTCTACGTGGCCGAGTTCTGGCACTATTACGCCGGCCTGGCCGACAAGATCGAGGGCCAGACCCTGCCGATCGACAAGCCCGACATGCTGGTCTTGACCCTGCGCGAGCCCATCGGCGTGGTCGCCGCCATCGTGCCTTGGAACTCGCAGATGTTCCTGACCTCGGTGAAGGTCGGCGCGGCACTGGCCGCCGGCAACGCGGTGGTGATCAAGGCGGCCGAAACCGGGCCGGCGCCGATCCTCGAGTTCGCCAAGCTGATCCACGATGCGGGCATTCCGCCCGGCGTGGTCAACGTCATCACCGGCTTTGGCGAGCCCTGCGGCCGGGCCCTGACCAGCCATCCCGACGTCGCCCGGGTCGCCTTCACCGGCGGGCCGGAGACGGCGCGCCATGTGGTCCGCAACACCGCGGAGAACTTCGCCGCCACGACCCTGGAGTTGGGCGGCAAGTCGCCTTTCATCGTCTTCGAGGACGCCAACCTGGAGTCCGCCGCCAACGGCGTGGTGGCCGGCATCTTCGGCGCCTCGGGCCAATCCTGCGTTGCCGGCTCGCGGCTTTTCCTGCAGGAGAGCATCTACGACGAGGTGGTGGGCAGCGTGGTCGAGAAGGCCGGCCGCATCAAGATCGGGGACCCGCTGGACAACGAGACCGAGATGGGGCCGCTCTGCACCGAGGCGCAGCGCGACCGCATCGAAACGTCCCTGGCCGCGACCCTGAAGGCCGGCGGTCGATTGTTGCACGGCGGCCGGCGGCCGCAGGCGCCCGAGTTCGACAGGGGCTACTACTTCGAGCCCACCATTGTCGCCTGCGACGATCAGTCCCTGGACGTGGTCGAAAACGAGATGTTCGGCCCGGTGCTTTCGGTCCTGAAGTTCCGCGACGAGGCGGAGGTGATCGCCCAGGCCAACGCCACGCGCTTCGGCCTGGCCGCCGGCGCCTTTACCCGCGACATCGGCCGGGCGCTGCGCGTGGCCAAGCGCCTGCGTGCCGGCATCGCCTGGATCAACACCTACCGCGCGGTCTCGCCGGTGGCGCCCTTCGGCGGCTACAAGATGAGCGGCTACGGCCGCGAGTCGGGCCTAGAGACGGTGCTCGACTACACCCGCCCCAAGACCGTCTGGATCAACACCTCCGACGCGCCCATGGCGGACCCCTTCATCATGCGGTGAGGCGCGGGCTTTTTGGGTGTTGCCGCCCGACTTTCCGCGCGGCTACTTTGCCGCCGTGGGATCGCCGAATTCGGCCACGACTGTCCATTTGCCGTCTTTCTGGCGGACCAGAGTCACCTTGGCGCCCTCGCTCTCGTAGTCCTTGCGGACCTGGGCGACGTAATCGTCGGGGACGTCCTTGAGAACTGAATTCGGATCCATCCTGCTTCTTCCAAGTCCCTACGAAAGCTGTAGATCGCGCACCGCCTTCTTGCGCAGCTTAGCAAACTCGTTGCCGAACAAAAAGGTGGTGATCGGCGTATCGCCTTGGCCGTTTTGCTCCAGCCAGTCGCGCAAACGCGTCTCGTTCGCCGGGATCACCTGACCGCCCGCCTTCCAAAAGTGGCGCAAGGCAGCGCCATCGGAGACCGGTAGGGAAAAGTTGCGCGGCGACGCCACGGCCCCGACCAGGGTCCTCAAAAAGTTCGCCTCGTCCTCGTAGTCGCCAGGCGCATAGAGCACCTTGTTGTTGAAGTTGAGTGTCAGGAAGAAGAGGCCGACCAGGAGAACCGGGAACAGCATCACGAACCAGACGAACTGGTCCTGGACCGGACCTTCCAGGGTGGGCAGGACGGCCGTCGCCACGACCTCGGCCAAGCTCGCGAAGACCGCAATCAAAGTGAGTGGATTGCTGATCTTGCTGACTTGCAGGGCCATGGCTGTTCTTGCGGTTGTGCAGGTTGCCGGCGTCGATTGCCGATATCACGAGCACGCTACCAAAAGCGGCAGACTGGGGGAACCCTCGTCCATGGTGCCCCCTCAGGCAAAGGCATTCGGCATCGAGTCTTTGCGCTGTTCGATAAAGGCGAGCAGGACCTCGTCGATGGTCGGGTCGATGTCGGGGGGCCGGTCGTCGGCGCGGAACTGCTTCGACAGCGCGTTGGCGCGCCGGGGGCAATTCAGGGATCGCACGGCCCGCGCCATTCCGGGACCCTCGGGTCGAGCCCGAGGGTGACAGTAAACAAACGGGCCATTTCGGTAGGCCCTTGAAATCACTCATATCATATTGAGTCAGGCTCTTAGGTTTTGTCCACCAGGGCGTCGGAAACTCGCGTTCCCTCGTCCCCGGTCCCGATCATGGCTGCCCGCAGTTCGTTCTTCATGTGAGCCAACTCTCGTGCATTTTCGCCCCGGGCAGACAGATTTCGCATTTCGTAGGGATCGTTGTCTAAATCGTACAGTTCGGAAAATCCGTCATCTTGAACCACGAGCTTCCAGTTCCTCTCGTAGTAGGCCCGCTGAGGGAGAGGTTCATGCAGTCCATAGTGTTGTGTCATCAATCCGCTTCGCCAATCAGCGTTTGGATTGCCGAACAAGGGCGCGAGGCTCGAGCCGTGCAAATCGGGATGTGTCGAGATCCCGCTCAGTTCGAGAACGGTCGGTGCGATATCCATGTTGCTCACCAGGCGATCGCTGGTCGTTCCTGCGGGGATGCCGGGCCCGCGCAGGAACATTGGAATGCGCATTGTCTCTTCGACCATCAAGCCGCCCTTGTTGGCAACGCCGCCATTCGACGCGACCGCATCGCCATGGTCGGCGCAAAAGATCACATAGGTATTCTCTGCCAGCCCCTTTCGATCGAGGGCATCGAGGAGGGTTGCCAGGCCTGCTTCGACCTGCGCGACGTGCTCTAGCGACCTGATTGCCATCAAGTTCCATTCCGAGGCATCGAATCCCAGGGTGTCGCGCCAGTAGTCGCGATACGCCTCGTGATGCGGCGGCCTCTGTTGAAGATCGACGCTAAAGTTTGGCGCGAGGTCGATGCCCTTGTCTTCCAAAGACCCGAAATGGGGGTGGGCGACCGTGTAGGGCGGATGAGGGCCCCAGGGATCGATCCGCAAGAAGAAGGGGTCGTCTCCGTTCGCGCTGAGCCAACGCGCCGCCAGATGGGACAGGAAAAACGCCTCGTGGCTCTCTGCCGGTCCATCGAGCAGAGCCGTTCCCGATTCGTAGTCGAACCACTGATTGACCTCGGTCAGCTCGACCCGCGTGCCTGGCGCAAGGCCCGACTCTCCCCGCAACTCGACCTCGGCGACGGGCGGTGAGGCGCCGATATGCTCGAGGTAATCCCGGTACGCCTGCGTCCCGTAGGGATAGCCGTAACCCGGAAGCGAGAATCCCTCGAAACCGTAATCCTGGGCGGATCGACTGTTGTCGAGGTGCCATTTCCCGAACCAGGCGCAGCGATACTGCTGCTGCTTTAAGGCCCGATGCAGGAGCCATTCGGCCTGGCCGATACTGGCGCGCCCGCCAAATCTGCCGTCGTTCTCCGTCAAGCCATGCGCATGTGGATAGACCCCCGTCAGCATGGAGGCCCGGGCTGGCGTGCAAACGGGAAGAACGGTGTAGGCCCGCCCGAAGCGCATACCCTCGCGAGCCAGCCGCGATTGGATCCGAAATGCCGACGCCAAGTGCGGCCGATTTCCGAAGGCCAAATGATCGGCCACGATCCAAACAAAGTTGGGCCGCACGAAATCGGGCCGAATAAAACTGGGCTGATCGAAATTGGACTGACTTGCCATGACGAGACCCTACTCCGGGGCCCCTGACCTGGGAATAGCCTCGCCACCGGTCGAGACTCCCCGCCGTTTATGGCCCGCTTGACATCGCCCAATGAATTGGCGCCACTTGATGGTACGACATCGAACACTCATTGAAGACTGTAGCCATCAATTTCCTGAAGACTCATGCCAGCGGCGCATCGATCCTTGCCGTCGCGCTGATCGGATTGCTGTGGGGCCTGAACTGGCCCGCGGTCAAATTCATGCTGACCGAAATTCAGCCGCTCACGATCCGGGCCGTCGCCTTCCCATTGGCGGCCCTGACGCTTGCGATCATCGCGCGGGCGATGGGGCATGAACTGCGCATCCCCCGGCACCAGATTTTGCCGGTGGCGGCGACGGGCTTGTTCATCGTTTTCGGATTTAACGTCATGTCATCGTTCGGACAGCTTCTGGTCGAGACATCGAGAGCCACGATCATTGCCTACACGATGCCGGCGCTGACCGCCGTTCTCGCGGTGGTGTTCCTCGGTGACCGGCTCGGCATGCGCCTGGTGCTCGCGCTCGTCCTCGGTATGGCGGGATTGGGCGTTCTCGCGTCCGAAGACTTGGCCGCCCTGGTGAGCGAGCCATGGGGTCCGGCGATCATGGGCGGTGCCGCCCTGTCATGGGCCGTTGGCAATGTCGCCCTGAAGTCGCGGGACTGGGATCTGTCGCCCCTCGTCATGACTGTCTGGTTCTTCGCGGTCTCGAGTCTTTTATGCTGGCCACTGGTGTTCCTGTTCGAGCCGCCCTGGGAGCAGGCCTGGCCGAGCGCGCCGGTCTTATGGACGATGGCCTTCCATGTCTGTGGCCCGATGGTGGTGTGTTATGTGATGTGGACGGTCTTGCTGGGCAGGCTTCCGGCGACCGTGGCGGCGATTGCGACACTGACGGCTCCGATCGTCGGCGTCTTGTCCGCGCTCCTCCTTCTTGAGGAAACATTGACGTGGCAAATCGTCGCTTCGTTGCTAATGGTCGTGTTGTCGATCTCGCTGACGCTGGTTTTGCCCAGGAACAGCCGCCCCTGAGACTTTCCAAGATTGGCCGCATTCGCAGCCACGCCGTCACCTGCAGTTCATCCCAGGAGAAATCGGAATGACTTTCAAGATACGCCCCTTGAGCGACAAGGACCGGGCCGCATGGGAGCAATTGTTTCAGTCCTATGCCGAATTCTACAAGACGTCTGTGCCGGATGGCGGCTTCGATGCGGTTTGGGGCTGGATTTTCGATCCCGAGAACGATTTCTGGTGCGATCTCGCCGAGACCGGCGAGGGCAGAATCATCGGCTTCACCCAGTACCAACTGATGCACCGGTCTTTGGGCGGTGGCATGGTGTGCTATCTCAGCGATCTCTATGTCGATCCGGCCGTTCGGGGGTCCGGTGCCGGGCGCGCCCTGATCGACCATGTCTTGAGGTTCGCAAAGGACAGGGATCTTCCTGGCGTGAGATGGCTGACCCAGGAGTTCAATTATCCGGCGCGCAAGCTCTACGACAGCTACGCTCCCAAAACCGACTTCATTCTCTACAACGTGCCGGTCTAGAGTCTGTTAACGAAGGAAAGTCCGCGATCCGAGATCTGGGCGGACATGAGGTCAGGCGCCGGCCCGAGATTCCGGATACCTCGCTCCGACCGCCAAATCGGAGACTTGGGCCGACCCGGGTTCCGGAATGACGTTCCCTGGGCAGCAAGTGTAAAACAGACCCTCGACACTTTCTCAGGTGTCCGAGCGCCCGTCGAATGGCCGCGCCGGTCCCCGAGACCGTCTGGAACGGCATCCCTGATGCGCCCGTGGCGGGGCCCTCATCATGCGGTGACCACTTTTCTTAAGGGCGAAATCCGCGGGACGGTTCGAGTTTAAGCAGATTTAAACTAAGTTTCGCCTAGTTTACGACTATTGGTCGAATGCGCCGCTCCCGCCGAGGACACGCTTTGGCCTGTCGCTGCTGGCGGAGTCGGATCTTTGAGCATCAGCCTGAGTGTGCCGTTGTTTGCCCTGCACCCAGTCCAGTTCGCCACGCCTGGACCGGCGCTTGGACAGATGCGATGAGATCGTTTCTCAAAATCCGCGGCCAGCTGGTCGCGCTGCTGTTCACCTGCACGCTTCTGCCGCTCCTGATCGTCTCCTTCGGCTCTTACAACTGGTCCAAACGCGATGCCGAACAGGCAGTCGCGGAAGAGCTGACGGTGACCGTCGAGACCGCGCTGGGCAATCTCATGGCGCTCTTGTCCCAGGCCCGGACCGATCTCGCGACCTGGAGCCGACTGGAGGTCATGCAGAATGTCCAGTTCGATGATGTCAGGGGATACATAGACCGCCAGCTTCTTATTCTGGGAGACCAGTATCCCCTGTTCTCCAGCCTCTACGTGATCAACCGTCAGGGATATGTGGTCGCCTCTTCGAAGGGCCTGGACGGGCCCGAGACGATCGACAGGATCGCATTCGTGACAGCGATCGGGGGCGAGGTTTATCAGGGCGGCGTGCGACGCCATGGCGATGCGAAATCCCGCAGCCTGGTCTTCGCACTGCCGATCACGCCGACCTACGACCTGGACCGGGTTCTGGGCGTGCTGGTCGGCGAGGTCGACTGGTCGGTCATCGAGATGCAGTTGGAGAGCCTGCCGATCGGCCGCGCCGGTCAGGACGAGGCGCATCTGCTGCGTCTGATCGATGAATCCACGGGTGATATCCTCTATCAAACGCCGGGCGCCAGCAGGCTGTCCGAGGTCGACAGTTCGACCTTCCTCGCGCCGGGCGAGTTGCTTTATCAGACC
This sequence comes from Kiloniellaceae bacterium, assembly GCA_021776195.1. Next base: position 34,692 of record JAJFGK010000045.1, read on the forward strand.
ACGGCGGCGGGCGCCTATCTGCTGCACGGCGCGGATTCAAGCGGCGTGAACGGTCTGACTGATCCCGAATGGTCCCTGTGGGTCGGCATCTCGACCCGTTCGGCCTTCGCCGGTGTCGAGGAACTGAAGAAGAAGTACATCCTCACGGGACTGCTCTTGGCCCTCGCCGCGATTACCTTGGGGTGGGTCGGCGGATCGCGTCTGGTCCGTCCCATCCTGGAGATGATCGAGGCCACGTCGCGCCTGGCCCAGGGTGAGTATGGCGTCAGCATCGGCGCCCGGGACCGCAAGGACGAGATCGGCGAAATGGCCAAGGCCCTGCAGGTCTTTCGCGGCGTCCTCATGCGTCAGTCGCGCCATCAACGCGAGCTGGAGGAGGCCAAGAAGGCCGCCGAACTGGGCAACCGCGCCAAGTCGGAGTTCCTTGCCACCATGAGCCACGAAATTCGCACGCCGATGAACGGCGTGCTCGGCATGACCGGCCTGCTGCTCGACACCGAACTCGCCGACGACCAACGCTACCTCGCCGAAACGGCCTATCGCTCCGGCGAGGTGTTGATGGGGATCATCAACAACGTTCTCGATTTCTCCAAGATCGAAGCCGGCAAGCTGGAACTGGAGGAGACCGATTTCGACCTGGCCGATCTGGTCGAATCGGTTCTCGCGATGAACGCGACCCAGGGCCTGCTGAAGGAGGTCGAGTTGGCCGCCTACATCGACCCCGAGGTGCCTCTGGCGCTGCGCGGCGACCCCAGTCGGGTGCGGCAGGTTCTGATCAACCTCGTCGGCAACGCGCTGAAGTTCACGGCCGCCGGCGGGGTCTCGATCGAGGTGGAGAACCAGGAGAGCCCGGGCACAAAGTCCCGGATCCAATTTGTCGTCACGGACACCGGCGCGGGAATCGCCGAGATGGACCAGGCCAAACTGTTCGACAAGTTCACCCAAGCCGACAGTTCGACGACGCGGCGCTTCGGCGGCACCGGTCTCGGTCTTGCGATCTGCCGCGAAATGGTCCGGGCCATGGATGGCGAAATCTGGGTGGAAAGCGAGGTGGGCCGAGGCAGCCGCTTCATTTTCACCCTGCTGCTCGAGCGGCAGAACACGACCAGAGGCATCCGCTTCGCAGCCGCGAAGCAAGCGCTGGCCGGGACAAGGGCCCTGATCGTCGACGACAACGCGGTCAATCGCCAGATCCTCACGCGCTTCCTGCACAAACTTGGAGTCTCGGTCGGCCAGGCCGCGTCGGGCGCCGAGGCGCTGGCCCTGTTGGAGGGCGAGACCTTCGGGCTGGTTTTCATCGACCAGCAGATGCCGGAGATGGACGGCCTCACCTTCCTCGGGCACCTGCGGAGGCGCTGGCCGGACTTCGCCGGCCATCTCGTGCTCTCCTCCTCGGCGATGACCAGCAACCACCAGCAGGCCAGGGATCTCGGCTTCGACGCCGGCCTGCCCAAGCCCCTGCATCGGACCTCGCTGCTGGACTGTATCCATCACATCTACAATCTGACACCGGCAGCCCGGACCGCGGTCGTCGATGCTCCCGACAGGGAACTTGGCGGCCGCAGCCTGCGGGAAGACAAAAGCGCCCCGCCGATTGCCGCGCGGCGGGTGTTGCTGGTCGAGGACAACGATGTCAATCAACGCCTCGCCGAGCTTCTCCTGACCCGGGCGGGCCACGGTGTCGAGCTCGCCGGCGATGGCCGCGAAGCGGTGGAGAAGGCCGCCAGTGGGCGCTATGACGCGATCTTGATGGATGTGCAGATGCCGATTATGGATGGACTGGAGGCCACCCGCCAAATCCGCCGGCAGGGCGACGAGACCCCGATCATCGCCATGACCGCGAATGCCATGAAGGGCGACCGCGAGGTCTGCCTGCAGGCCGGCATGAACGACTACGTCTCCAAGCCTGTCGTGCCGGAAGAGCTGGCGGCCAAGCTTGCCTTCTGGACCGAGGGCGAGGTCGATCCGGCGGCCGAGGGTAATCCCGCCGCGCCCGAGACCGCGGCCGGTCCAGAGGACGAGATCGACGAGTCGGCGGCCCAGGCCCTGGACAGTTTCCTCGACAGCCTGGATGGCCTCGTGAGCGCGGCAAAGTCGAAGTGAGCGACCGGGGCGGGTTCAGGCAGAGGTCGCCGACCTGCGATCGAGCAGGTCGAAAAACGCCGCCTCGTCATAGAGGATATCCTTGGAGAGAATGCGGGCGCCGACCTGCTTGACGCGGGCCAAGACTTTGGCGGGCGGTCTCACGCTAGACCAAAGATACAGTTCGAGCGGTTCGGCAACCGGGCCAAGCGCCAACCGCTCCAGGAGATCCACCCCATCCAGCTTGGGCATCAGATTATCGACGATGAGCACCTTCGGCATGCCCGACTGTTGAAAATGCGACAGCGCGTCATCGACATCCGAGAAGCAATGGACCGTCCAGTTCGTGTTTCGCAGGGTTCGCTCGACCCGTTCCAGGACGAGATCATCGTCGTCTATGATGACGACATGACCGGATCGCACGGGCGATTCTTCTTGAGGGCGACTCACTAGCTGGCCTGTTCTTTTTCTTCGGGTTGTCCGCAAAGACTCCAGAAAAGATCGAGCGAGCTCAGCGCTTCGAGCAGCAGATTTCGGTCCAATGGCTTGACGATGTAGCCGCAGATCTTCTTCTGGTGGGCGGCCTCGATGTCTCGACCCCGATCGGAGGTCGTGAGGACGAAAACGGGCACGTTGTCATACTGTCGCTCGCATCTCAGTTTCTCCAGGAACTCGAAGCCGTTCATTCTTGGCATGTTCAAGTCCAGCAGGATGATGAGGGGTCGGCTCACCGGTTCGCACCCGTTGCGCCCTTCGAGGTGGTCGAAGGCGTCGATACCGTCCCTCGCCCGTATCACCGGATTGGGGATCTTCAGGCGGGCGAACCCGCGTTCGATCTTTTCGACATCGAGGTCGTTGTCTTCGACCACCAGAAAGGTGGCTTGTTTCCATCGCATATCGTCACTCCGCAGCCATTGTCGAGGATTGCTGGTAAATGGCCTTTGGCCACTCGAAGGTAAACTCAGCGCCCTGTCCCAGGTCCGAGGATAGTGTGATCCGACCGCCATGACGTTCGACCGCCTTCTTGACAATCGATAGGCCGATGCCGGTGCTGTCCACCACATCTTTCGACTGCAGCGTCTGAAATGCCTCGAAAATCCTCGCGTGGAACTGCGGATCGATTCCGGGACCGTTGTCGGCCACCGAAAAGACATAGTAGTCCGAGGTTTCTCCGGCAGTCATGGTCACCAGGGCCCGCTCGGGGGCGTGATGGTGTTTTCGCGCATTGCTTATGAGGTTTTCCAGAATCTGCTCGAACCGGACCACATCGGTGATCATCTCGGGCCAGGTCCCCTTCAGAAGCATCTGGTCTTCGCGGAGCTCCAAGCCGGCCGCCAGCGTCAAGGCCAGCTCCCGCGAGTCGACCTTGTCGACAACCTTGGGCGCCGACCCGAGGCTCGAGTAACTCAGGATGCCCTTTATTAGATTGTCCATTCGCCCCACTTGATCGTGCAGTCGCAGCAGGTTCTTTCTGACATCGGGATTTGCGTCGGGGTCACCCATATAGGTCTCGAGGTCTTCTTCCAGGTACTCCGTCAGATCGTCGATGCCGCGCAGCGGTGTCTTGAGATCGTGCGATGCCACATAGGCGAACCTTTCAAGCTCCGCGTTCGAATGTTCCAGCGCGCTTGCCTTGTTCTGTAGTTCGAGCGTCATGCGATCCGCGAAATCGACCGCCCGCCGGTTCGACCGGGACAGCAAGACGAAGATCAAGAAGAGCAACGAGTCCACGGTGAGGCCGCCGACCAGTATGAGGGCCGGTTGGCCGTTGTCGGCGGCTTCGCGAAAGGACTTCGTGGTCCAAACATCGAAGGTCCAGGTGCGGCCGTAGAGTTCGAGATCGACTTTGGTGTCGAAGAGGGGGGCTGGTTCATGTTCGGGGTCATCTTCCCCGCGCTCATCGTACAGGGTCTCTTCGCCGTCACTGACCCGGATTCTGACTTGACGTTTCTCCTTTTCCAGGACGCCTTGCATCAGTTTGTGGAACACAAAGGGGGCGTAGACCATGCCGGCGAAGCGGTCGCGGCGGCCCTCTATCGTGTCGTAGGTGCCACCGGCATAGAAAGGCGCATAGAACAGAAATCCGGGCGTGTGGTTCTCGTCCTGGACCAGGATGATCGGCCCGGTAATCTGGGCGACGCCGGTATCGCGGGCCATCAGGGCAGCCCTGTAGCGGTTGGCTTCGTGCGCCATGTCCAGGCCGACCGCCTTGGCGTTCGCGCGCGCCGGCTCGATGTAGGTGATCGGCAGGAACTCGGCCTCGCCATGGGCGGGATGAATCCCATAGTCGGGCCGCGACCGCCGTTGGTCCGCGAGATAGGCATCCAGTTGCCCGGGAAGAACGTGATGGATGACGCCGATCCCATTGATGCCGGGGTACTTGAGATCGATCCTCAGGTTTTCGGCGAAAACCCGCCACTCGTCGAAAGTGATCCGACCGCCGCGGGCCTGGATCGCCGAGACGCCGCCCCAAAGCCCGTCTTCGTAGCGTTGCATGCGCTCGGACACCAGTTCGAGCACCTGATCCCTGGCGCGCCCGAACTGGCTTTCGGTCTCGGCGTCGATCTGCTGCTTCACGAAGAACCAGGCGCCAAGGGTGAGCACCAGAGACAGGGAGATGATGGCCCAATGAAACCAGTGCAGGCGTCCCGACCGCGCGATGGCTTCGCGCTCCCGTGTTAGCTGCCCCGCCTCTAGTTCGCTATTCGTCATGTGAGCCTGTCTCGAGTCGCGAAAAAGGGGTCTGGCCAAGCCACGAGGAGCACCGAACGAAAGCCGGGAGGTAAGGCAAGCCTCCGGCTGCGGTCAGCCTTTGGAGGCTTCAATGAGCCCCCTATGACTTCCCGATCGATAGCGAGCAGGCTTCACCCAATGAGCAGCCAGTCGATCGATTAGCTAATATCGTTAGGCATCATTAATTAATCGATAAGAGAAGCGACCCTGGAAATCTCGATCCAGCGCATGGAATCGGCCCGAGCCCAGCGGTCCCAAGCGCCCGGATGGAGCCCGAAACGAGTTCGAAGCGATCGCGGAACTGGACTTGCCGTCCCTGTACCGCAGAGGGAAAGGCGTCGGGCACCGTGTATCTGCGCTGCGAAACAGGGCCAAGCAGGTCTGTGCCGGTCACCGCAAGAGGGCCGATCACTTCGAGGGGGCCATTACTTCGAGGGGGAGCGGAGTTCCAGACTGCTTTTGGTCGGTTCGCTGTCCGAAGAGTCGGTCTGCGCCTCGGAACCGGAGCTGGCCTCCATCGGGATGCCTAGGCTATCCGGATCTGTAATGCCGGCTTCGGCTTTGCAGTGCTCATGGAGCTCTTTGAAGTCGTACTCCAGGCAGAGTGGCACCAGGCCGTGGGCCTGTTCCTTACGGCCATTGGCCATCAGGACGCGGATCCGCAACGGCAGGGTCGGAGGCGTTTCAGCGAAGCGCGGCACGACCTCCGTCTCGACGATCGCCAAAGCCTGGGCCGGCTGGCCGTGGCTCAGGCGATGTTCGATCAGTTCGGTATAGGCCCAGAGTGACGGCTCCGCGCTGCGCTTCAGTCCGATCTCCAGGTTCTCGATGTAGTCCTTGGGGCGGTTCTGGGCCCGACGTGCCTGCGCGAAGGCGAACCAGGGCAGAACATGTTGCTTGGTTGGGTCCTTGAGACTCCGGAGTGCCAGTTTGGCGGCCTCATTCTTGTTCTCTTCTCCTGCGGCGGCGCTCTTGCGCAGCGCCTCGTAGGCAGTCTCGTAGTTGGCCAGCAGGGTTGCGAAGCGCGCCTCCTTTGCTTTCCAGGGCAACTTGCGAATCTTCGTCGGCCGTGCCGGCGCTTTCGAGCGCGCATCGATCGCGGTCTGGTAGGCGATGACGGCGGCGAGCCTATCGCTGGCGCTGGGGTGGTCGTCAACCTCCTTAATGACCTCGACCGTGGTGTCGATGAAGAGGTCTTCGATCTTCGTGAAGATGTCGAGAGGACTAAATGCTTCGCTCTGGGTTTGGCCCGAGCCTTGTTGGCCTTCATGGCCATCGGCGTCCGCCTGCCCCACTTTGTTTGCGAGGTCTTCGGCCTGTTTCTTGTTCTTTTTCGCCAACTCAAGGGCCTCCTCGAGGGAGACGAGCTTGGTCAGAAAAGTGGTCGCCGCCGCGGGGCTGTGCCGTGCCGCCTTCATCAGTTCGTAGCCCAGCAGATCGGCACAGCTTTCCTGTTCCTGTTTCCAAAGAGGATGCACGACCTTTTCGCTGGCGGTGTAGACCAGCTTCATGATGTGCATCTCGGTCGACCATTCGGGGGCGATGGTCGAGGTAAGGGGCTGCAAGTCGTTCAGCTTCTGCAGCACCTGGTCGAGCGCCACCCAACTTAGGTAGGCGTAGTACTGGGTCTTCACAAACCAGTCGGACTGATGATGAGCGAGGAGGATATGGGATGCCTCATGCCCCAGGAGAAATGCCAGTTCATCCTCGTTCTTGATCTGCTGCAGGGTCGCCATCGGGATGTAGATCGCCCCATCGGGCGCGGCGGCGGCGTTGAAATCGCCTGACGTCGTCACGTAGACCGCGAGGGGCGGCGGGGTCGTCGTGTTGAGACCCTTGGCCAGCATGTCCTGGAGCTTTTGGGTCAGATAGCCATTCAATTCTTCGGCCGGCACCAGGCCATGGAAACGCGAGCGAAAAATGTTGAGCGAGCGGCTGTGGTCGCTGCTAGGCGGCCCAGCCGGGGGCACCAGCGGCCCCAGGTCTCCGGCCCTGTAGGCCTCCAGGACCGCTACGTCTTCGGTGCCGCAAGCCGAGCCGCCCCAGTCGAAAACACCCGCGCCTGCGGTGCCGGCCGGTAGGACCAAGAGGAGGGCGGCGATGGGCCCGATCCAGAGGTTTCTTCGTGGCATGACTTCACGCGCTCCCTGTCGCATCGAACCTAGTCGGTCTCATCGTCAGGGCACCCTTCGCCCAGGCCACGGGTGCCCATGGCGTCGCTGGCGCCGGCCACGGCCTTGCAGGCGACGGCATCGTCCTCGCCGCTCAGGGCAACACCGGATCGAAGGATCCAGACCTCGCCGTGTTGGGGGTGCTTGACCTTGATCGTCTCGTAGTCGTCGTCTTCGCAGAGGACTTCGTGGCTGCCGGCAAGTTCGTTCATCGAACCGCTGCCGTAGTCCTCCTCGCCTGCCGAATCCTTGAAGAACCAGACCTTCCGCTGCTCTTGACTGAGGTTGGTGAGAATGTACTTGTCGGATTTCTCGCAAGCCTCGCCGGCGAAAGCGCCGGGAAGAAGTGCGACGGCGAACACAAGCGACAGGCACCAAATCGTAGCAGTCGACATTCCAGGATAGCTTCGGGTCTTGATCCGCCTTGTCACAATTTCTGCCCCATCATCTTTGCAAAGAATTCGGAGAGGTAAGCGCAGCACCAGCCAAGCTCGTTCCATAGTTTCTCCACAAGTCTCCACGAGTACATAAGTTGAATGACCACCAGCGCGCCTATGGAGCCGATCCAGTTCAGAGCTGTAAGGTCCGCGAGCCAGTAGAGCGCCGTGCCAAAGACGCCGAGGAACAGCAGGCAAGATGCCCACGCGCAAATGTGGACGAATATGATCCTTTTCGACCAGTCTACTCGGGTCTCCGTAAGTCTCAGGATGTAGAGCGAAAGGAACACAATTGTCATTGTGACGAATATATCGATTGCCATGCTTGAATGAATCTCGAGATCGTCCCCGAAGACCGTCGTCGTCCGGTCTTCGATTTTGTAGGAAGGACCGTAGACAAACAGATTGTCCAGCGCCGCCGCGTGAATCCGGGCGCCGGGCTGCCGGCCGTGCAACGGCGTGGGGTGGCGATCCCCCATGCCGATGAGCGCAACGCCGTAAACCACGATACGATTCCGAATGGCGGCCTCGATATCGGGATCCAATTGCCGTCCCAGTTCTTCCGCCGGAACCTCCTTAATGTAGGGGCAACTCGGGAAAAGATTCTCTAAGTCCACTAAAGCATCGTAGATGCGGCCGAGGAGGGAGCCTTGCTCGCGGCATCTCTCGACGCTCCCGTCCTCTCGTGTCGCGACCATCCAAGACTTGTTGATCGCCGGAACCGTCGTTCCATAGATCAGAGTTAAATAACTGGAATCCTCTATCTTGCGGTCCAGGTTGCAATCGCCGTCCTCGCTTCTGCATAGATCCTTGAAAATCTGAAACGCGGCCGTCTCGCGCAAATTTTGACCCCGCCAAAACCCGGTTTCAGCCGGGGACCGGCGCCCCACGGTTGGATCGACCATGGTGGCATACTTGCGGGCGACACCAAGGTCGTCGGCGTCGAATTGTGTGGGTACAGGAACCAGATGGATCTTGGTCCAGGTGTTCTGTTTGTCCTTTGACTCTTGAATTTCAGTTTTCGGACCGGCGGCAGGGAACTTGGCGGCAATTGCCGAATGGATTGGCGCTTCCAGGTTGAGGTGGTTCGCCGCAAGATACACCGGCACCTTATGTTTTTCGTATCGATCGAGGGTTGAAATCAGCCTTTTGATCGATGGGTCGTTGCGCTCGTCAATGAACAAGATATCCACCAGGACGGCGCTGGGGCCATAGCTCAGGATCTGTTCGAGGACCCTTGCATGTCGCCCGTAGGTCAACGGCCAGGTGGCATGTGCGGCGACGTTTGCAAGCCCGGGCGCCGCGCCAACATTCTCTTTCTTTGGCGGCCAGGCCCTCAGAGTGTCGTCGTCCACCATGACGACAGAGACCCGGTCTCTGCCGACAAATTCGTTGCCGCCCGGCTGTTCGGACGTGAACAGACCCCAGAGCCATTCAGCTTCGTCTCGCCGAGCGATGCTCGCATGCGACTGCCCCAAGACCACCCCCATGAACAAGTCTTGGGATCTGCGCGCGACATAGTCGGAAAGGCCGAAGAAATCGATCCTTAGCAGCGCGACGCCGATCAAAGTGTAGCCCAGCCACCGCCCGCAAAAGCCCATCCATATCTTGAAACGGGCGGTGTTTGACGGTGCGCGCTCGCCTCGGTCTCGAAAGATCCCGCCGGCCGCCGGGCGTGGCCAGTTGATCCAATTGCGCCAATTGGTCCAACTGCCGAACCACCGCCTGTTGCCGCGTTCAGAACTTCGCGTTCGATCCGTTTCGCGTGGCTCCGCCATGGTCGCCCGCGTCTCCCCAGCCTTTGTCCCACGCGGTCTTGTATGCCGCTCTGAAGCTATTGGAGGAAATTCAACCAGAAAAGTCAAGAGTAGCGTAACATTAAATCTAACAGTTTATATTTGACGACATAGTAGCCCGCTATCGTAACGCATCAACCTCTTGGTTTGAGGGGATCAACCACTATTCGAAGTGAGATCGATAAGTCCCGCAAACCATCGGCGGACTCGACGCGGCAAATCGCCCGGATCTCCCTCTCGAAGAATTCAGTTTCCTGGTGGCCGATTTTTTTGCGCAGCTTCATCGGCTCGTTGCGCCGGAAGCCGCCACCCCTCAGGCAAAGGCGTCGGGCATGGAGTCCTTGCGCTGCTTGATGTAGGCCAGCAGGGCCTCGTCGATGGCCGGGTCGAGGTCGGGGGCCTGGTAGTCGGCCAGGGACTGCTTCCAGAGCGCGTTGGCGCGCTGGGCGGTGTCCTTGCTGCCCTCGACCTGCCACTGCTCGAAGGAGTTGTTGTCGGCCACCGTCGAGCGGTAGAAGGCGGTCTCGAAATTGGCCTGGGTGTGGGCGCAACCGAGGTAGTGGCTGCCCGGGCCGACCTCGCGGATCGCATCCATCGCCTGGCCGTTTTCGGTCATGTCGTAACCCCGGGCCATGGTCTGCATCATGCCCAACTGGTCGCAGTCGATCATGAACTTCTCGTAGGAGGACACCAGTCCGCCCTCGAGCCAGCCGGCGGCGTGGAGGCAGAAGTTGACGCCGCCCAGCAGGGTCGGGAGCAGGGTCTGGCTCGACTCGTGGGCGGCCTGGGCGTCGGCCATCTTCGAGGCGCAGAGCGAACCGCCGGAGCGGTAGGGCACGCCCAGGCGCCGGGCCAGTTGACCCATGCCATAGAGCACCAGGGCCGGCTCGGGGGTGCCGAAGGTCGGGGCGCCGGACTGCATCGACATGGAGCCGGCGAAGGTCCCCAGGATCATCGGGCAGCCGGGCCGCAGCAGCTGGGTGAAGGCGAGCCCGGCCATGGCCTCGGCCAGAGCCTGGGTCAGCACGCCGATCGGCGTGACCGGGGCCATGGCGCCGGACAGGATGAAGGGCGAGACGATGCAGGCCTGGTTGGCCCGGGCATAGACCTTCAGCGCGCCCACCATGGTGTCGTCCATGGTCATGGGCGAGTTGCAGTTGATCAGGCTGGTGATCACGCAGTTCTGGTCGACGTAGTCCTCGCCGAAGACGATCTGAGCCATCTTCACGGTGTCTTCGGCGCGGTCCGGCGCGGTCACCGAGCCCATGAAGGGCAGGTCGGAATAGCGAAGATGGGCATAGACCATGTCGAGGTGGCGCTTGTTGACCGGGATGTCCACCGGTTCGCAGACCGTGCCGCCGGAATGGTGCAGGGAGGGCGCCATGTAGGTCAGCTTCACGAAGTTCTGGAAGTCCTCGATGGTGGCGTAGCGCCGGCCGCCTTCCAGGTCGCGCACGAAGGGCGGGCCGTAGACCGGCGCGAAGACCAGGTTCTTGCCGCCGATTTCCACCGCGCGCGCCGGATTGCGGGCCTGCTGGGTATAGCTGTTGGGAATCGTCTCCATCAGCTTGCGGCACAGGCCGCGCGGGAAGTGGACCCGCTCGCCCTTCACGTCGGCGCCGGCCTCTTTCCAGATGGCCAGGGCTTCGGGGTCGTCGCGAAAGTCGATGCCGACCTCCTCCAGCACCGTTTCGGTGTTGGCCTCGACCAGCGCCAGGCCCTCCTCGCTCAGCGGTTCGTAGAGCGGGATATCGCGCTCGATGAAGCGGTTCTTGGGGGCAATGGCGCCGCTGCGCAGGGCGCGCCTGGCATCGGCCCCGCCGCCACCGCCGCGCCCGCGCCGTCCGCGCCGGCCTTCGCCTTCCGTTGAAGCCGCCGCGGCTTCCGCCCCTGTGTCGCTCATGGTGATCGTCCTCGTTGCGCCGACCCCAAAGGCCGGCTCTTGTCGCGTCGTGGAATTATTCCAGGGGCGGGGTCCCCCTCTGTCGCGCCCGCGACCGTCAAAGGTGGATTTGCGGCGTGGGATCGCGGCTGTCACGCGATCGCTCCCTGACGCAAATCCGCTAAACGCGGTCGCTGCTGCTTGGTGGCCCGGCGCGGTCTCTGCTACAAAACCCGCCGGTCCTGCGGGCCGGCCGGCGGTTTCGCCGGCGCCCGGCGGACCCCAAAGCGGCGGGAGAGGGAGGCGGTTGCCATGAAGAGCCATGCGCGTGTGGTCGTGATCGGGGGCGGCGTCAACGGCTGCTCGACGCTTTATCACCTGGCCAGGAAGGGCTGGAAGGACGTCGTGCTCTGCGAGCGCACCGAGCTGACGGCCGGCTCGACCTGGCACGCCGCGGGCCTGCTGCCGCTCTTCAACATGAGCTACTCGGTGGGCCAGATCCACAAGTACTCGGTCAAGATGTACCACGAGCTGGAGCAGGAGACCCAACAGCCGGTCGGCTTCGTGGTCAACGGCAACCTGCGTCTGGCGCGCAACAAGGACCGCATGGACGAGTACCTGCACTATGCCGGCACCGCCAGCACCATCGGGGTCAACGTTCAGGTCCTGAGCCCCAAGGAAATCCACGAGATGGTGCCCTTCTGCAATCCGGAGGGCTTCGTCGGCGCGATCTACCATCCCGACGACGGCTATATCCAGCCGGCCGACCTGACCATGGCATTCGCGAGGGGCGCGCGGAACCGCGGCGCCGAGATCTACAGCCACACCCCGGTCACGGCGATTACCCGCAAGCCGAACGGCGAGTGGCTGGTGACCACGCCCAAGGGCGAGATCACCTGCGAACACGTGGTCACGGCGACCGGCAACTATGCGCGCGAAACCGGGCGCATGGTGGGGCTCGACATCCCCGCGATCCCGGTCCAGCACCAGTACATCGTAACCGAGCCGCATCCCATCCTGCAGGAAAGAAAGGCCCAGGGTCTGCCCGAGATGCCGGTCTTTCGCGAGTCCGACGCCTCCTACTACATGCGCGAGGAACGCCAGGGCTTCATCCTCGGGCCCTACGAGAAGGGCGCCCCGGCCTGCTTCGCCGACGGCGTGCCCTCGACCTTCGAGAAGGACCTCTTCCCCGGCGACCTGGATCGCCTGGAGCCGCACATCGAGGCGGCGATGGCCTCCATGCCGCCCTTCGGCGAGGTCGGCATCAAGGACGTGATCAACGGCCCCATCTCCTATACCCCCGACGGCTCGCCGTTGATCGGTCCGGCCTGGGACGGGCTGACCAACTTCTGGATCAGCGAGGGCCATTCCTTCGGCATCACCGCGGCCGGCGGCGCCGGCTGGCAGCTCGCCGAGTGGATCGTCGAGGGCGAGCCGACCATCGACATGCTGGGGGTCGACCCCCGGCGCTTCGGCGACTACGCCTCCAAGGCCTACCTGGTGAAGAAGAACGAAGAGGCCTACGCCAGCGTCTTCACCATCCACTTCCACGACGAGGAGCGCCCCGGCGGACGGCCGCTGAAGACCACGCCCTGCTACGATCGCATGAAGGCGCTGGGCGCCTGTTTCGGCAACGTCTTCGGCTGGGAGCGGCCGAACTGGTTCGCGCCGGCCGGCACCGAGCCCAAGGACGTCTGGTCCTTCCGCCGCTCGAACTACTTCGAGCCGGTCAGCGCGGAGTGCCAGAACGTGACCGAGAACGTCGGCCTGCTGGACATGTCGGCCTTTTCCAAGTTCCAGGTGTCGGGGCCCGGCGCCGAGGCCTTCCTGGACAACATCCTGGCCAACCGGGTGCCCAAGAAGATCGGCCGGGTGAACCTTTGCCACGCGCTGAACAGCCGCGGCGGCGTGTCCTCGGAATTCACCGTGACCCGAGACGCGCCGGACTCCTTCTACCTGGTCTCGGCCGGCGCCCAGGAGCGCTACGACTGGGATTATCTTCTGAAGACGGCGCCCCAGGACGGCTCGGTGCGGCTCGACAAGATCACCACGCGCCACGGCGTGCTGGTGCTGGCCGGGCCGAAGTCGCGGGCGGTCATGGAGGCGGTCTCCGACAGCGATTTCTCCAACGCCGCCTTCCCCTGGCTGTCCGGCCAAATGATCTCGGTCGGCCTGGCGCCGGTGCGCGCGGTGCGGGTCAACTTCGTCGGCGAATTGGGCTGGGAGATCCACCATCCCATCGAGATGCAGAACCACATCTTCGACCTGCTGATGGAGGCCGGCAAAGCCCACGGCATCAAGCCCTTCGGCATTCGCGCCATGGACAGCCTGAGGGTCGAGAAGTCCTACAAGCTGGTCGGCACCGAAATGTCGATCGAGTACGCGGCCTACGAGTCCGGCCTGCAGCGCTTCGTCCATCCCAACAAGGGCGCCTTCATCGGGCGCGATGCCCTGGTGGAATGGCAGCAGCGGGGCTTCGCCAATCAGTTCGTGACCCTGGAGGTGGGCGAGGTCACCGATGCCGACGCGATCGGCAACGAGCCGATCCTGAAGGGCGGCAAGCTGGTCGGCCGCGCCACGGCCGGAACCTGGGGCCGGCGGGTCGGCAAGTCACTGGCGCTGGGC
>JAJFGK010000046.1 GCA_021776195.1 Kiloniellaceae bacterium
CTTGGCCTTGTGCGGTCCGTACTGCAAAAGCGCATCGCCCGGAATCGATAGCTTCTCCGCAATCGATCCTATCGGCTGCATCACCGCCTCGCGCGCTATCTCGATATCGCTCTTGACCATCAATCCAAGTCCCCTGTTCAAATATGTAGTGGCCCGGATCCTAGCGACCGCGCGAGGCCCGCTATAGTCAGGAACCGACCGCGAGTCGGATCACATCCGCCATGCGGCATCACCGATCGGTGAGGCGGTCTTGACAGGCCGTGCCACGATTTTAGGCTCGTTGCCGGCCGGTGAGACCTTCGAGGCGAACATGACCATCCTGCGACGCGACATCAGCGCTGGCGAAATCGAGGCCTACCAGGAAGACGGCATCGTCTGCCTGCGCGGTCTCTTCGATGCCGACGAGGTCGAGCGACTGCGGCAGGCGGCCGAGGACAGCATGGCGGCCCCGCCGGGCGACCTGGTCATGGAGATCGCCGACTTGAAGAAGGCGAAGGGCCGATTCTTCTTCGATACCTTCGTCTGGCTGCGCAACGAGATCTGCCGCGACTTCGTCCACAGGTCTGCGGCAGCGGAAATCGCCGGCCGGCTGATGCGCTCGACCAAGTCCAATATTCTCTTCGACCAGTGGCTGATCAAGGAGCCGGGCACTCTGGTGGAAACCCCCTGGCATCACGACATGCCCTATTGGCCGGTGCTGGGAGATCAGGTCTGCACCCTCTGGCTGGCGCTCGATCCCGTGACCGCCGACAGCGGCGCGGTCGAGTACATCAAGGGCTCGCACCGCTGGGGCCAGCGCCTCAAGCCGGAGACCTTCAGCGGCACCGTGACCTTCGACGAGGATCTGCCGCCGGTGCCCGACATCGAGGCCGAGCGCGAGCGCCACGATATCGTGTCCTTCGATCTGGAACCCGGCGACTGCACCGTGCATCACGGCCTGTTGGTGCATCATGCGCCGGGCAATGCCCGGGCCGACCGCCGCCGCCGCGCCTATGTGACGCGCTGGACCGGCGACGAGGCGCGCTTTTATCCCCACGACGGCATCCAGCATATGCCGCCGCTCCCGGAGATCCAGGCCGGCGGGCCCATGGACAGCGACCTCTGGCCGGTGGTCTGGCGCGCGCCTCACTGAGCCGCGGCTTCCTCCAGCGACTGCACCAGACGCGGCAGGGTGCGGCCCGGGATCGACCCGGAAGGCGCCTCGCCGATGCGCCGGAATCCCTGGTTTTCGTAGAACCCGACCGCGTTGGGGTCGCTGTCGACGAAGAGCCGGCGGAGCCCCTGGGCACGGGCCGCCTCGAGGAGGGCGGTCATCAGGCGGCCGCCGAGGCCCGATCCGATCGACGCCGGCTCGACGAAGACATCCTCGACCTCGCCGATGGCGATGCCGCCGCTGTCCTCGGCGACCGAGAATCCGGCACATCCGGCGATCTCGCCATCCTGCTCGGCGACAATGAAGACCTCCCGTTCGATCCGTGCCGGGGTAATCGTCAGCTCGGCCCGGCAGGCCGCCATGAAGGCTTCGTCGTAGCCCCAGTGGGCCTTGGAGCGCAGCGCGAGGTCGGTCAGCCGCTCGGCTTCGTCGGGCCTGGCGGGCCTCAATTTTGCGCTGATGGGGCTCTCTTGCATGGAAAAAGGTTTAACAGATCACGACGCGATAGGTTAGCACTTCTTGATGCCGCCGCGCTTCGCTGCGGTCCATGAGGAATGCCGTCTTGCCGTCGTTCGCCTTCCGCGGTCTTGCTTTCGTCTTGCTGGTCCTTGGCGCCTGCGCCCCGACGCGCCCGGCCGAGGTAATCACCGATCGAACCGAGGCCCGCGGTCTGGCCGCGCCCCGGGCCGAGGAGGTCTTTCACTTCGTCGTCTATGGCGACCGCACCGGCGGGCCGGCAGAGGGGGTCGAGATCCTGGCCCAGGCAGTCGAGGAGACCAACCTGCTGGACCCCGACCTGGTGATGACCGTCGGCGATTTGGTAGAGGGCTACAATCAGCGCC
Organism: Kiloniellaceae bacterium; assembly: GCA_021776195.1. The sequence goes on from JAJFGK010000046.1 coordinate 1,996, forward strand.
CGGAATGGCTCGAGCAAATGCGCGCGTATCGCGCCATCATGGACCGTCTGGAGATGGACTGGTACCCGGTGGCCGGGAACCACGATATCTACTGGTTCGGCGAGGACCGCCCGCCCGGGCACCATGAGGGCGACTACGAAGCGAACTTCGGCCCGCTGTGGTACTGGTTCGCCCACAAGAACGCGGCCTTCGTGGTGCTCTATACCGATGAGGGCGACCCCGAGACCGGCAGGAAGAGTTTTGGCGACGCCGCGACCACGCAGATGAGTCCTCGGCAGATCGCCTGGCTGGAGCGAACCCTGGCCGCCACCGCCGGCTTCGATCATGTCTTCGTGTTCATGCACCATCCCCGTTGGATCGAGAGGATCTACCCCGAGACCAACTGGCCGAAGGTGCATGCCCTGCTCGCCGCGGCCGGCAACGTGAGCGCTGTCTTCGCCGGTCACATTCACCGGCAACGCTATGAGGGTTTGCGCGACGGCATCCTCTACTACGCCCTGGCCACGATCGGCGGCGGAATGCCGATGGACAAGCCGGGAACCGGCTGGGCCAATCACATGGACCTGATGACGGTGCGGGGGTCCAGCTTCGAAATCGCCTCGATCCCGGTGGGCGTGGTCTACGACCCCAAGACCATGACACCGGCCTACCTGGATGCCGTCCAAAAGGCGACGCGCCTGCCGATCACCTTGCAGTCCGAGGGCCTGGCCCTGGGCGCCGATGGCGCCGCCCAGGGCAGTGTCGCCTATCGCGTCGACAACAACGGCACCGGGCCCGTGAAGGTTACCCTCGCGGCCCAGGCGGAAAACGGCGGCGGCTGGTCCTACCGGCCGCGCAGCCATAGCGGCCGGCTGGAGCCCGGCGAGAGCCTGGATGTTACCGTCCAGCTGGAGCGCCGTCCGGACGACCTGGCCGGGCTTCTCTCGGTCCCCGAAATTGTTCTCGACGTCGACTACCTGGGCGGGCCGAAAGCGGTCGCCCTGCCGCAGCGCTCCCGTCCCGTCGCCTTGGAGCCGGAGGCCTTGGATCTGGCGGACTGGCCGCTCGAGGGCGATCAGGTGCTGCTGTTGGACGGCAGCGGGGCGAGCCTGTGGTTTCCCGAGAGCCGGATCCGTCTGCCGCAGGGGCCCTTCACCCTGGAGACCTGGTTCCGCGCCGATGATCCGGAGCGCAATCAGGCGCTGCTCGCCAAAACCGATGAGTCCGGTTTCGCCCTGGCGCTGGTCAAGGGCCGGCCCCACGTCTTTGCCCATTTCGGCGGAGCGGGCTACACGATCGCCCGCGGCGGACCCGAGAACGCGGTCGAAAAGGGCACCTGGCACCACATGGCCGGGGTCTTCGATGGCGCCGAGCTGCGGCTTTATCTGGACGGCCGCTTGATCGCCAGCGAGGCCACGGGCGGCCTGCGCAGAGGCAACGGCCAGCCGCTCTACGTCGGTGCCGAACCGGGCGACAGGGGCCGGCCGGTCTTTCCCTTCAAAGGCGCGTTGGACGAGGTGCGGATCTCCACTGTCGCTCGCTATCGAGGCGAAGCCTTCGATCCCCCCCGCCGCCATCGGGCCGATGCGCAGACCTACCTGCTGCTGCACATGGATCGGCCCGCGGCACCCTTTGCCCTCGATGCCTCGCCGGCGCGGCGTCATGGCCTCGGTGTCGGCGCCCTGGCCTTCGAGCCAGCGCCGACCGCACTGCCGTGAGCCCGATAGTTTGTAAATTAGATATAATTAGAAGCATATTATTCAGAATTTATACGATAATTATTGTACAAGATTAAATAAAAAAAATATTCTATTTGAGTTGCGTCAGTAACAGTAATTCTCTATTTATAAAATAGAGATGCACGGCGCCAGGACTGGCGCGCGCCCAGGTAGGGTGTTGGAGGAAATGCGATCATGACGATCGTTCAGGACATTTGCACATTGGTCTTAACCCGGGCGGTGCCGCATGGTCGCTAAGCTCCCGGCCGGCACTGACCATCTCCGTTCGGTCAAACCATCCGAGTTCGGCGATGATCCTATCGTCGCGAGCGAGCTGGCGATCGCTGAGATGGCCCATCGCAGAGGCGACCTCGCCGCCGCGCAGCACGGTTATGCCCGGGTTCTTTTGCGTGCACCCAAATCGGTCGAGGCGCTGCGGGGCCTCGGCGTCCTGGCGGCGCGGCGTGGCGAGCGCCAGCAGGGTCAGCAATTGCTGGCCGCTGCGATCCGCCTGGCCCCGGACCGGTCGATGCTACACAGCGACCTGGGCAACCTGTTGCTGGCCCAGGGCGACCCCCGCGCGGCGGTGAAATCCTTTCAGCGTGCGGTGCAGCTCGATCCGAGCGATGGCACGCTGCGTGTTGCCCTGTCCGAGGCCTTGCTGGAGGCCGGCGCCTTCGAAGAAGCGCTGGTGACCTTGGAAGAGGCCATCCGCGCCGATCCGGGTCTGGCGGAGGCCCAGTGGGCCCTGGCAAGGCTGCAACTGCTACTCGGCGACTTCCTGAAGGGCTGGCGCGGTTACCGTTGGGGCTACGAGGCTGGGGCGCGGCGCTGGCGGGCGCCGCCCTTGCCCGAGTACGCGGGGCGCGCCGATCCGGGTTGTACGGTCGTGGTCTGGGCCGATGGGCCGGTCAGCGATCAGATCATGTTCGCGCGCCTGTTGCCGCGCCTGACAGTGCGGGTCAAGCGGGTCGTGGCCCTGGTCGACCCGGAACTGGTGCCCTTCTTTAGTCGCGCCTTTCCCAATGTCATTGCCATGGCGCCCCTGGAACCCCTGGAGTTGCGGCGCCTGGTACCGGAGGCTACGGATCAGTTGGCGATGAGCGACCTGGCTCGAATCCTCGTCCCCGATATCGGGTCGCTGCAGGACCAGGATGCCTTTTTCAAGGTCGACCGGCTCAAGCGGACCGAGCTGCGCCGGCGCTATCGCGGCGACGCCAACGAGCGTCTGGTCGGCCTGATCTGGCGCGGTGCCGCCCCTGTTACCGCCAAGGGCCCGACGCAGCGGCGGACGCTTGTCGATCTCAAGGATCTGACGCCGATCCTCACGCAGCCGCGCCTGCGCTTCGTCTCCCTGCAACCCGACGCGGACCGGGCCGAGCTGGAGGAGGTCAACCGGCACTTCGGCGTCGAGCTGGTGGGCGAAAGCAGCGAGACCCCGATCCGCAGCCTCGAGGACATGGCGGCGCGCCTTGTCGCCATGGACCATGTGGTCTCGATCGATTCGCCGGCCGCCCATCTGGCCGGTGCTTTGGGGGTCCGGACCCATCTGCTGCTGCCGTCCCTGCCGGACTGGCGCTGGGGACTGCAAGGCGTTCGCACACCTTGGTACGATACCCTGCGGCTCTATCGACGACCGCGCGACGGCGACTGGCGGGTGCCGCTATCGCGCTTGGCCATGGCCCTGACGTCGAGGTGAACCGGCAGTGGCGCCGCCACCGCGAGCCGGTCCGAAACTATGGTCCTGACAAGAGAAGCCCCAGGGCGCTAGTCTCTCTCTGCGCCGGAGAGGATTGGGTTGCCGGCCGGAATACTGGGAGGGACGAGGCCATGATCGTAAAGACCCTGCGGGATATCGAGGGCACCAAGAACGACACCCGGGGCACCGGCTGGTCGAGCCAGCGCTTTTCCCTGGCCGAGGACGGCCTCGGCTTCACCATGACCGAGACCACCGTGGATGCCGGGGTCGATCACGTGCTGTGGTACAAGCACCACCTGGAGGCCTGTTACTGCTTCGAGGGCGAGGGCGAGGTCGAGGATCTGACCACCGGCGAGAAGTACGCCATCAAGCCGGGCACCTTCTATGCCCTGGACAAGCACGACCGCCACGCCTTTCGCGCCTTCACCCGGATGAAACTGGCCTGCGTCTTCACCCCGGCCCTGACCGGCGGCGAGACCCACGATGCCGACGGCAGCTACCTGCCGGCCGGCGAGGGATAGCGCAAAACCGCCTACTTGAACTCGACCTCCATGAAGGCGAACTCGTAGTCGTTCGCGTTGATCACGTCGTGCTCGACGCCGAGATCGCGGTAGTAGGGAATACCGTGCTTGAGCTCGGCGATGGTCTCCTTCTGGTCGCCGGTGACGATCTTCAGATTGCCGTCCATCAGGGGGACCACGACGTAGTTCATCTCGTGGCGGTGCCAGCCGGTGGCGGCGCCGGGGGCGAAACGCCATTCGGTCACCCGGGTCTGCTCGTTGTCGATAAAAACGGTCGGGGTCGCGGCCTGGCTCATGAAACGGGTCCTCTCCGGGGGGCGGGAATCGCGATGGGAACTAATGGATGGCGACCCGGCCGATAGCCATTGTCGCGGCGGCCTGACAGGGCTCGATGACCGGCAGGCCGAGGCGCTCCTGCAGCGCGGCGCGGTGGTCGGCCATGCCGGCACAGCCCATGACCAGCACATCGGCGCCGTCCTGGTCGCGCAGCGTCTCGCCGACCTCGGTCATGCGGTTCAGGACCGCATCGCCGGCCGCCAGGTCGCCCACGCCCAGGCCGACGGGGCGGTCGCCGGCAAAGCGGCTGTCCAGGCCCATGGCGCGAATGAAACGCAGATGGCGCGAGACCGAGCCCGGCAGGATGGCGATCACGCCGAAGCGCTCGCCCCGGGTCAGGGCGGTCAGGATGCCGCACTCGGCAATCCCCAGGACCGGTCGGCCGGTGGCCTCGCGCAGGGCATGGAGACCGGGGTCGCTGAAGCAGGCGATCACGAAGGCGCCGGCCTCGTTGTCGCTCTCGGCGAGGCGGCAGAGCGGCCCGATCACGCTGTCGGCGTCGCGCTGGCTCTCGATGCCCCTGGGGCCTTCCGCCAGGGTGGCGCAGCGCAGCCCGGGGCCGCCGGCGAAGCGCAGGGGCGCCAGCGCGCGGTCGATGCCCGCGGTCACGGTTTGGTTGGAATTGGGGTTGATCACCAGAATGTCACCGCTCATGCTTTGCCGTCTCGACCTGTTGTGCCGGGCGCCAGTCTTCGCTCTGGCAGCCGGCTGGTCAAGGCCCCGTCGGCTGTAGGCAAGTTCGGTTCTGGGACTGGTTCGAACCGCTGCCACTCTTGGCCGGGGCTGGGCCGCTATGCTAGGTATCGCGGGTGTCGGCCTGGGCTGGCACCCATGGCAGGCCCCACCGCAGCTAGCAAGAGTGAAACCATGCCCTCGTCGGACCAGGCACAAGCGACCTCCAGGGAAAAGAGCGAACCGCTGCTGCTGCGCGACGGCTATCAGGTCGTCAAGGGTCTGCTTCCCGCCTCGATGTGCCAGTTCGTCTCGCACTACTATAGCATCTTGGTTGCCAATCAGATGATTCAGCCCCGCGACCAGTTCGTCGAGCTGGGCCATGCCGCCTACGGTCTGCCGCTGTCCGAGACATTGCTCGCCATGCTGACCCCGTCGATTGCCAAGCATGCCGGGGCGGCTCTGTTTCCGACCTATTCCTATTCGCGGGTCTATCGTCATGGCGCCGAGTTAATAAGGCACCGGGACCGTTGGGCCTGTGAGGTCAGCTGTTCCCTGACCATCGATTACAAGAGCGCCCAGCCCTGGCCCTTTTCGCTGGAGGACAAGCAGGGCCAGCGCCGCGACATGATCCTGGGCCGCGGCGACGCGTTGCTCTACACCGGCCCGGAGCTACCTCATTGGCGCGACCGTTTCGCCGGCGAGTGGCAGGTCCAGATCTTCTTGCACTATGTTCGCCAGGACGGGCCGCACGCCCACCTGAAGTTCGACCGCCGGGCGCAGCTTGGCGCGCCCGAGGTTCCCGGCACCAGCCGGGTGGCGCAAGATCAAACGCCTGAAGGCCGATAGCGGGCCACCCCACATGGTGACTATGAGGGCCCCCCGTCGCCGGCTCGCCAGCCTTATCGCCAGCCTTATCGCTGTCCTGGCTGCCCTGTGGCTGGCCGGTGGGTCCTGGCCCCCGATGGTGGAGAGCGCCCGGGCCCAGAGTCCGGTGGCTCTGGAGCTGGTTCTGGCGGTCGACTGTTCCTCCAGCGTCAGCGGCCAGGAGTTCGCCCTGCAAATGGATGGATTTGCCGCGGCCTTCCGCGACCCCGGTATTCTGGCCGCGATCCAGGAGGGCGGGCGGCGCGGCGTCGCCATCGCCATGGTGCACTGGTCGGGCGCGCTCAATCAGCAGCCGGCGATTGACTGGACGCTGATCGAAACGGTGCCGGACGCTCTGGCCTTCGCTGACGAGATCGACCGGACGCCGCGCGTCGTGACCGGCGGACCGACCGCGGTCGGCACGGCCATCGATGTCGCCACGCGTTGGATCTTGGACAACGACTTCGAGGGCGAGCGCAAGATCATCGACGTCTCCGGCGATGGCCGCGCGAATCAGGGCGTCCCCGCCGCGGCCGCCCGTCACCGGGCGAACACGCTGGGCATCACGATCAACGGCCTGGCTATCCTGAACGAGGAGCCCGACCTCGACCGCTATTACCGGGCCGGTGTGGTCGGTGGGCCGGGGTCCTTCCTGATCACCGCCGAGGACTACGAAGCCTTCGCCCGGGCGATCCAGCGTAAGCTCTATTTCGAGATCACCGGGCCGCCGATCTCCGAGCGGGAGAGACCATCGGGGCGTGGCCAAGCGGCCAGCCGCTGATCCGGCCGTCTATTCCGCCGCGAGCACTATTCCGCCGCGAGAGACTCGCCGGTCCAGATGACCGGGAAATGGTTGTCGTCGAGCCGGTCGCCGTCCTTCAACCCGATGTCCATCAGTGGCGGCGAGGTCTCGCCCGGGCGTTCGGCATAGCGCGCGTCGTCGCCGACCAGGCGGACCGAAAAGCCGCGCCGGCGGTGCTGCGACAGGTTGGGCGGCGCGCCGTGCAGGGTCTTGTAGGAAAAGCAGATCGCATCCCCCGGCGTCATGTCCCAGGACAGGATGTTGTAGTCGTCGCGCGCCGCCTCGATATCCGGCACGGTCTCGAAGGCGTCGCTGTCATAGGCATAGTTGTCGTTGGTCAGGAAGTGGCGCGGGTAGAAGAGCTTGCCCCAGAGGTGCGAGCCGGCGACGAACTCCGGACAGGTCGCCCGGTCCACCGGATCGAGAGCGAGCCAGAGGCTGATGGTCTGGTCGCCCTGGACGTTGTAGTAGGGCAGGTCCTGGTGCCAGGGGGTGCGCTTGGCGGTGCCCGGCTCCTTGATCAGCACGTGCTCGTGGAACATGCGTACCTCGCGCGATCCCATCAGGGCGGCGGCGGCGGGGGCGAGGTCGGAGTGGCGGATGAAGTCCTCGTAGTCCGGGATGCGCTGCCAATTGCAGTAGTCGCCGAAGAACCGTCCCTGGCCTGGCGCCGCGTCCTCGGCGAAGCGGCTCGGATGGGCCTCGTTGTAGGCCACGCCCCGGCGCAGGACCTCGACCCAGTCGGCGAACAGGCCGCGCAGGCAGAGCGCGCCATCGCGTTGGAAAGCGGCGCTATCTTCTTCTGTCACCGGGGCCGAAAGTGGGTTGGTTTGGTCCGCTTTGGTCTCCATCGTCGGTCTCCCGCCACTGAAGGTTTGGTATCGAACGAACATTCTGCTCCTCGCCAGGCGGCCGCAACAAAAATTTCCACGATCGGCACGCCCGCCGCCGCAACCAGCGCCGGTCTGTCGAATCGTTGGTACTGGAGGTCGCCTGGACGCTACGGCGGCGGCCCGGGGACACCTATAGAAGAGCCCAGCAGATTCATCCGCAGGCAATGCGCGTCCCAGGCGGGCGCCAGGGAGACGAAATCATGGCGATGCCCACAAAGGCCAAGTACGTGATCATCGGTGCCGGGATTCACGGCCTTTCGACGGCCTGGCACCTGGCGGAACAGCTCAAGGCCAAGGGCGGCAGCGGCGAGGACGTCCTGGTGCTCGACAAGTCCGGGATCGCCGCCGGCGCCAGCGGGATTGCCTGCGGCGTGGTGCGCAACAACTATTTCCAGCCGGCCATGCGCCAGCTGATGGCCCACAGCGTCGATGTCTGGGAAAGCGACACCAAGGCCTTCAGTTACCATCCGGTGGGCTACATGCAGATCAGCCCGGAATCGATGCATGCCGACGTCGCCTCGATCTACGCGCAGCAAAAGGCCATCGGCTACGAGTCGGTCTTCATCGAGGGCGAAGCCGATTCCATGACCTACATGAAGACCCTGTTCGACGACTGGCAGGCCCGCGGCATCACCTCGGTGCTGCATGAGAAGCGCGGCGGCTACGCCAACAACACCGCGGCGATCTATGGGCTGGCCGGCAAGGCCGAGGCGCTGGGCGTGCGCATCATGTCCGGCGTGACGGTGACCGGCTTCAAGCACGGCCACAACTCGGACGCCGTGACCGCGGTGACCACCGACAAGGGCGACATCGAATGCGAGCAGGTGGTGGTCGCGGTCGGCCCCTGGGCGAGCAAGCTCTGGACCATGCTGGAGCTGCCCGAGACGGTCACCATCAAGAGCGCCGACGGCGAACTCCACGCCGGCGTGCCGACCTGGCGCTATTGGTGCCTTGAAGAGGGCACCCTGGGCGTCGACCCCAACTACCAGAAAACCAATGACGGCAAGATGCCGCCGGTGATCCATGTGGACAGCGACCAGCCGCTGTTATCCGACGTGGACGGTTCGGTTATTACCGAGGAGATGTGGGGCATCTACTACAAGCCCGACTTCAATTTCAACGGCGTCCAGGGCGGCGCCGCGCCCTACGAGGTCAAGACCCCGGTCGACCAGGTGGCGCTCGACCCCTATGGGCCCGATTCGCCGGAGTTCATCGTTGACGACAACTTCGCCCACATGTGGTGCTCGGCGCTGGCTTTTTGTCAGAAACGCTTCGAGGGCCAGATCGGCAAGTACCGCAGGGAGGCCTCCGGCGGTCTGGGTTGCTTCACTCCCGATTCCTTCCCGGTCTTCGACCGCTTCCGCGAGAACGTCTACTTCATCGCCGACTCGAACCACGGCTACAAGATGATCGGCGTCGGCAAGCTGGTGGCCGAGGAGATGATGAACGGCAAGCCCGACCTGCTGAAGCCCTTCCGCTTCGGCCGCTACGAGGAAGGCGACCTGCACCCGGTCTCCAACAGCCCCTTCCCCTGGAGCTGACCGGGACGGAGGGGGAACAGGCGCGAGGAGGCGCGAACCCGCGATGTTCGCGCTCCATCCACGCCTTGAAGCCGATACCGCCTTCGTCGCGCGGCTGGCGCTCTCGCGCCTGCTGCTGATGAACGACCGGCGCTATCGCTGGCTGATCCTGGTACCGGAGCGCCCGGATCTGCGCGAGCTGCACGACTTGGCGCCAGCGGATCAGGCTCTGTTGATGAGCGAAATCACCCGGACCTCACGGCTGTTGCAGCGACCCGCCGCGCCGCAGGGGACGCCCGACAAGATCCCCGACAAGATTAACGTCGCTATGCTGGGCAACCTGGTGCCGCAGCTCCATCTTCACGTGATTGCCCGCCACCGCGACGACCCGGCCTGGCCCGGGCCGGTCTGGGGCCACAGCCCGGCCGAGCCCCATGGGGCCGACGAGCTCACGAGGGTCTGCGAGGATTTGCGCCGGGACTTGTCTGTCGCGGAGTGACCGAGGCCTCGGGCGGTATGACATCCCGCGCCCGGCATGGTAGAAATCGCGATGATCGATGCCAAGCCACCCATTCCCGACGATCTGCTCGCGAAATGGCAGCGGGTGGTGGACATCCTGGCCCGGGTGCTGGAGGTGCCGGCGGGCCTGATCATGAAGGTCATGCCGCCCAGGCATCATGTGTTCGTGACCAGCATCTCGCCGGACAATCCCTATAGCACCGAGACCTCCTTCGATCTGGATACCGGCCTCTACTGCGACACGGTGATGGCGGAGCGCAGCCTGTTGATCGTGCCCAATGCCCTGCAGGACCCGGTCTGGAACCGGAACCCGGACCTCGAGCACGGCATGGTCTTCTACATGGGCTTCCCCCTGACCTGGCCCGACGGCACCCTGTTCGGGACCATCTGCGTCCTCGACCGGCAGAACAATCCCAAGGCCGTCTGCTATCGGGATCTTCTGCTCGAGTTCAAGGCGGTGGTCGACAGCGATTTGAAGCTGCTGGTCGAACTGGACGAGCGCCGGCGGGTGGAACGGGAACTGCAGAAGGTCCACGAGGAGCTGGAGTGGCGCATCCAGGCGCGGACCCGAGAGCTGACCCAGGCCAATGCCGATCTGCGGCTGGAAATCGCCAGCCGCCAGCGCAGCGAAAAGGCCCTGCGCAAGCGCGAGATCGAACTGGAGGAAACCAACACCGCCCTCAAGGTCCTGATCCAGGGTATCGAGGAGGCCAAGCAGGAAACCGAAGAACAGATCGTCTGGAACATCAACGAGCAGATCGTGCCCTATCTGGAAAAGTTGAAACGCTTCAGCGTCGGCGAGAAATCCCAGGCCTATCTGGCCCTGCTCGAATCCAATTTGAAGGACATCGCGGCGGCCTTTCCCAACCGCCTGTCGGCGACCTTCTCGACCCTCACGCCCACCGAGATCGAGGTCGCCAAGCTGATCATGCAGGGCAAGACGACCAAGGAAATCGCCGGCGTCATGAGCATCGCCACCAGCACCATCGATTTTCACCGCAACAACATTCGCAAGAAGGTCGGCATCACCAATTCCGCCGTCAACCTGAGGAACTACCTGTCCTCCTTCGCCTGACTATGGGGATTTCCCCCATAGTTTCCCCCCAAGAAACCGCCCTGGGTTCCATTGTCCGCAGTTGCTAGCGTCGCCTGGGCGACTGGTGCATCGATTTTGTGCCCGGTCGGCGAAAGATTGGGGCTAACAACTGAGGGAGGCAACAATGATCAATATGAAGACCCTTCTGATCAGCGGGGTCGTGGTGACCGGACTTTCGGTCGGACTCGCCGGCCCGGCGGTCAGTCATCTGGTGTCCTGGGAATCGGGCAAGAACAACAACCGCCTGGTCGAGTTCCAGAACAAGGGCGGAGTGCAGGAGGATAGCGGCAAGGTGGGCATCGCCTACTACAGCAACTCCTCGTTTCAGATCACTTCGCCGCGCGGCATGACCATCATGGTCGATCCCTGGCGCAACGACCCCTCGGGGGCCTGGGGCCTGTGGTACCGCATGGACTTTCCGATGGTCGAGGTCGACATCGGCATGTCGACCCATGCCCACTTCGACCACGATGCCCTCGACCGGGTCGACGCCAACATGCTGCTCGACCGCATGGCCGGCACCTTCCAGCTGGGCGACGTGAAGATCACCGCCATTGCCGACAAGCATCAATGCGTGGCGCCGGGCACCGTCGCCTGGACCGAGGCGGTCAAGCAGTTCGAAGGCCGCGACAACCCCTGCCCGCCGACCAACTTCCGCCACATGGACAACTCGCTCTTTCTCATCGAGACCGGTGGATTGCGGTTGCTGATGTGGGGCGACAACCGGCCCAACCCGCCGCAAGAGGTCTGGGACAAGATCGGCCAGGTCGACGTGATCTTCGTGCCGGTCGACGGCTCGCGCCATATCCTGGACTACGCACAGGCCGACTCGGTGGTCGCCAAGTCCGGCGCCAAGGTCGCGATCCCGCATCACTACCTGGTGCCGGAGACCACCTTCTACACCTCGACCCTCATGCCGGCCATGGAATGGGCCGAGACCCACGAGAACACCATGCTGGACTCCGCTGAGATCTCCCTGAGCCCGGCCGACCTTGAAGGCAAGAAGGGCCATGTGATGTACTTCGGCTCGAACAACAAGGTGACCGAAGGATCGTAACCTAGCGGTCTGGAGGTAGCTTCGCTCCGCCGGGGCGCGTTTCGGCGCGCCCCGGCGGCCAGACCCGGCCGCCCTCTTGCCAAGGTGAACAGGTCCATGTCCTCGTCGATCCGCTTCGCTGCCGGGCTGCTGGCGGTCGTCGTTCTGTTGGTGACGCTGGTCCGGCCCCTGGCCGCGCACTTTCAGCTCAACGTCAATATTCGCGTCGTCCATATCGAACATCTTAACGACGGGCTGCGGGTCTATTTGCGCCTGCCCACGCCCTACGTCCTGGCCGGCCTGACCGGTGCGCCGCGCGCCGACGGCACGGTCGAGGCAGCACCCTTCACCAGCAACCGGCTGGTCGAGGGCGAGCTCATGCACAGCCTCGACCCGGCGGCCATCGAGGCCGATCCCCTGGGGCTCGGGCGCCTGGTCGCCGAGGGCCACAGCCTGACGGTCGCGGGTATCGCGCTGGTTCCGGCGGTGGAGGCCGTGCGCCTTCATCTGGCGCTAAAACAGGCGCCCTTCGCCACTCTGGAGGAGGCCAAGCGCTCCTTCGAGGGTCCCCTCCTGCCGCCGGAGATGGGGGAGACTTTCGTCGGCAATTCCGTGATCGATGTGCAGCTCTTCTATCCGGCCGGCGAGCCGGTCTACGGCTACGGCTTCGCCTCGACCCTCGATCCCGGTCTCGCCGGCCAGGACCAGACCGCCAACCTGGTGCTCGATCACCTGACCGGCGAGCCGCTGGTGTTTCGCGAGACCGGCCTGCTGGCCGTGCCCCTCGAGGTGTCGCGCTCGGTCCTGATGGCGGCCTTGGGCTTCGTGATCGAGGGGGTCAGGCACATACTTGAAGGCACCGACCACGTTCTCTTCGTGCTCTGTCTCACCATCGGCGCCCTGGGGCTGGGCAACCTGCTGTGGCGCGTCACCGGCTTTACCGTCGGGCACACCGTGACCCTGATTGCCGGCTTTCTCGGTTTCGTCCCCACCGCGGCCTGGTTCATCCCAGCGGTGGAAACCGGCATCGCGCTCTCCATCGTCTATGCCGGGATCATCGCGCTGCTGAAAAGGCCCGCTGCCGGGACCGTCGTCATCACGGCCCTGATCGGCCTGCTGCACGGCCTGGGCTTTTCGTTCGTGCTGCGCGAGATCCTGCGGGTCGATGCGCCGAACCTCTGGCAGAGCCTGGTCTCCTTCAACATCGGTGTCGAAGCCGGGCAGGTCGCCATTGTCCTTCTGGTCTGGCCGGCGATCTGGCTGCTCGGCAAAAAGGGCGAAAAGCCGGTGCTGTTCGCCCGCTGGACCGTCGCCCTGCCCTGCATCGCCATCGCCGCGCTCTGGACCGGCGAGCGCAGTCTGCAGATTTTCGCCGCGCTCTGAATCCGCGCTATTCGCCAAATTCCTTTTTTGCTGGCGGGCAAGATGCGGCGGAAAGGCCGGAGCTAGACCCGGGACAGGCACCATTTCCTCCGGAAAACGAGCCCGTCCCGGACCGCGCCTTCAGTAAGAAAACTGAGTCAGGGCCGTTGACCGCGCTCGATGACCAGCCCGACCTCGCGCGCGCCGGTCACGGCGCCCGGCTTGCCGAGGCGCAGGCGCAGCCAGGGCACGCCGAACTCGCGCATAACCGTCGCGGCGATGCGCTCGGCCAGGCTTTCGACCAGCCCGTCGTCGCTCGCCCGGACCAGCGCTTCGACCCGCGCCGCTACATCGGCGTAGTTCAACGCATCGCCAATCGCGCCGCTGCGCGCCGCCTTGGCGGTGTTCGCCGCCATCTCCAGATCGATCGAAACGTGTTGCTTGATGGCGCGCTCGAAGTCGTTGATGCCGATCACGGTCTCGATCTTCAGATCGCGGATGTAGACGATATCCATGCTGGATCCTTGCGTTGGCGCCCTGGACTTAGGATTCCGTGGTGAAGGTGACCTCGGCCTCGCCCAGGCCCTCGAAGCGGGCCAGGGCGTGGTCGCCCGGGGCGGCGGCGATCATCGGCGTGCAGCTCCCGGTGTTGCAGATTTCGCCGGCCTTCAAGGTCACGCCGTCGCGCCCACAGGCGTTGACCAGCCAGGTGAAGACCGTCAGTGGATCGCCCAGCACGTCGGCGCCGCTGCCCTGGCGGACCTTCTCGCCGTTGAGATAGAGGGTGACCGCGATGGCCGGCCGGTCGAGCGTCAGCCAGTCCTCGCGGCCCGGTCCGACCACGAGGCCGCCATCGGTGCCGTTGTCGGCGATGATCGACCAGATCGGCTGGCGGGTCCAATCCTCCAGGTGGCTGGCGACGATCTCGATTGAGGGATGAAGGCTGGCGACCGCGGCGGCGACCTCGTCTTCTTCATAGGGCCGGTCGCGGGGCGGCAGGTCCCGGCCGAGACGAAAGGCGAACTCGACCTCCAGGGTCAGGTTGGGAAAGTGGGCCGCCGGGATGGTCAGCGGCGAGTCGTGGCGCGTCTCCACCAGCAGCGGCGCGCGATAGGGCGCCGGCAGTCCGAGCTGTTTTTGGATCACCGGGTTGGAGCAGCCGACGAAAAAGCCGGCGCGGCGCCCGCCCAAACGCTCGAAGAGGGCGGCCTGCACCGCATAGGCCTCCTCCAGGTTTGCCGGCGCGCAGTCTTCCGGCAGGCCCGGCAGGACGTCTCCCAGGCGCCGCGCGATCAGCAGGATATCGGCGGCCTTGTCGATGGCCTCGGCTGTCATGGCGCCGGTCATCTTCGGGTCAGTAGCCCTTGTCGGGGTCGACCAGGCCGACCAGGGGTTTGCCGGCCATCGCCCGCTTCAGGTTGGCGCCGACCTGCTCCATGGCCAGGGCATCGAAGGGCTGGGTCGAGATATGCGGCGTGACGATGACCTTGGGATGGTCCCAGAAGGGGTGCGCCTCGGGCAGGGGCTCGGTCTGGAAGACGTCCAGCAGGGCGCCGGCGATCTGGCCGCTCTCCAGGGCTTCGAGCAGGTCTTCCTCGATCAGGTGGCCGCCGCGCCCGACGTTGATGACGTAGGCGCCCTCGGGCAGCAGGTCGAAGGTATCCTGGCAGAGAATGCCCTGGGTCTCTTCGGTCAGCGGCAGCAGATTGATCAGGATCTGGCAGTCCGCCAGGAAGGCCTGGAAGCCGCCCTGTCCGTGATGCACCGTAACCCCCTCGACCGCCCCGGCGCTGCGCCGCCAGCCGCGCAGGTCGTAGTCGAGGACAGCCAGTTTGCCGGCCAGGTCGCTGCCCAGCACGCCGAGCCCCAGGATACCCACCTTGCAGTCCTGCGGCATGGCGGGTGGGCCCATCTTCCAGACCTTGTCGCGCTGCTGGCTTTGATAGCGGCCCATTTGGCGGTGAAACTGCAGCACGCCCCAGAGACAGTATTCGCTCATCTGTTCGGCCATGCCCGCGCCTTCGATCAGGCGCACCAGTGGGACCGCCCGCGGGAACGCCGGGTCGGCCAGGATCTGATCGACGCCGGCGCCGAGCGCGTGAACGAGGCGCAGGTTCGGCAGGGCCTCCAGGGCGCCGGGCTCCTGTTTCCAAACCAGGGCGTACTCGATCTCCTCCGGGTCGCCGACCTCGGGCCAGACCCGAAATTCCAGCTTGGGAAAGGCCTTGGCGAAGTAGGGCCGCCAGATCTCCGGATCGTCGATCTGGCTAATGAAGAGGAGAGCGGCCATCGGGTTTCAAGCCTCTAAACTAAATTGGCGCCACCAGGGCCGACCAAAGCCAAAGGGCCGACCGGTTAAACTCTATGAATTCGCCGCGACCAACAGGTGCACCTCGACCGCCAGGCCCAGGCCCGCCGCCGCGGGGTTCAGATCCGGTCCAGCCGTCAACAAGCCGGCCCCGTGAAACGTCAAGCTAGGTGAGGTCAAATCGCGACGCAACAGGTAGGTTCCAAAGGCGCCTTCCATGGCCGCGAGATTGTCGCGGTTGGCGTTGGCCACCGCGAGGGCGGCGCGGGTCAGGAGGCTGGTTTCGCCCACCTGGGCGCCGACGATGATGGCGATGCCGCGCTCCCTGGCTTTGGCGGCGAGCGTCAGGGAGCGCAGAATGCCGCCCATTTTCGAGACCCGGAGATTGGCGATCCAGGGCGCGCCGTCGTCAAGCAGATCGAGTTGCTCGGGGCGGGCCAGACTCTCGTCGAGGATGATCTTGCAGTCGCACTGGGCACCGACCGACGCGAAGCCGGCGAGATCGCCCTTTCGAAGCGGTTCCTCGAGGGCGAAAAAATCATAGGACAGATCCTGGATATGGCGGATGCAGTCCACCGGCGAGAGCCAGTGATTGTTGGCATCGAGCCGGACCCGCAGGTCGGGATCGCGCCTGCCCCGGAGCAGGCCGATCTTGCGCCGGTCGCGCCCCGCCTTACCCGACAGCTTGATTTTGAAGTCGCGGAAACCGCGCCGCCAATAGCGTCGGAACTGCCACCAGGTGGCGGGATAGGGCGCGTCGCCCAGGATGGCGGAATAGCGGAAGGTCCGGCTCAGGCGTGGCAGTCCGATGACATCCTCGAGCGGTACGTCGGCGACCTTGCCCAGGAGATCGAGGATCGCCAGCTCGACCGCACAGAAGGCCGCCGGGTTCTGGTCGATGGCAGGACGGTGGCCGTCGATCCAGGCGCGCAGGCCCTCGACGCTGCCGGCCGCGGCCAGGATAGAAGCCTCCTGCTGGCGGATGAAGTCGATGCAGGAGCGCACCGTCTCGCCGGTCACGTAGGACCGGGGACAGCCCTCGCCGTAGCCGACCTTGCCGCAGTCCGACCGCGCCATGACGATGATGTTTTCGGCCCGGTCCCGGCTGGCCGAAGCGTGGCGGAACACGATCTTGAAGGGGACCGGAAAGGTGAAGAGATCCAAGCGGGCGACACGCATGGGCGTCACTCCGGCTCGCACAGGGTCTCGAAGTCGAACCCGCATTCGTGAAGATACTGGAGATGCTGAACCTTGAACTGGGCATCTCTTTGACCGCCGGCAACGCGGGCGCGCCGGTAGCGTTCGCCGGTGCCGGGCTGGAGCCGCCGCAGGATCAGGGGCGCCAGCCGCCCGCTCTCGCGCTTGGCGTCGTACTCGATGTTCGTTTGCCGCAACCGTTTGTCCAGCGCGCGGGCCAGATCGTCCGTGCGCGGGTCTCCGGTGCCCGGGAGGCGCGGGGATTGGGGCTCCAGGTACAGCCGGTAGCGGGCATTCTCCTGGTCGGCGAGCAGGACGAAGAAACCCGTTTCAAGCCCCCGATGGTTCGCCATCGCCAGTACCGCGGCCAGGACCTGGGACTCCGAGAGCTTCTCGCCCGTGATGTTGGTCACGCCCTTGCCCTTTTGCACGAAGGCCAGGGTCGGGGTTCGCTCGACCAGCCCGGTGACGCGGACGATATCGTTCATGTCGTAGCGGTAGAGTCCGTCGGCCGTGGTGACGAAGATGTAATACTCCTGTCGTTCTTCGAGCTGGTGCAGGGAGAGGAAGTCCCCGGATCCGGACTCCCAGGCCGCCCGCTCGACGAACTCGAAGAGGTTGTCGAGCAGCGTCGGCAGGCAAAGGCCGCGCCGCAGGTCGACGGGCAGGGTGCCACGGACCTCGCTCGCGAGGTATCCCAGTTCGATGACCTTGGTTGCCTCGGGCAGCAGGCCTTCGAGCCGGCGCAGCGGCAAGGCGCAGCTGCCGCTGGTCCAGGTCACGAGACCGCGCAGCTCCGGCCAGATGTCCGCATAGCTCAAGGCCGCGGTGCCCCTGGCGGCCTGGGCCAGCTGACTGGCACGCGCCGGGTCGGGTCTGAAGCGGGTCCCAGCCTCGGCCGGCGCCTCGCCCCGGTCGGGGCGAAGCCCCGTGGCAATGGTCTCCAAGATGAGATCGAGATTGTCATGGATCGTCGACAAGAGGCGGACCAGGGTCGAGGGGTTGGCCGTGGCGATGCAGCTCACGGATCGCGCCGCCAGGCCGTGGATCGCCATCGCCAGGTAGCGCTCTTCGTAGTCATGAATATCCGACAGTGCCGGCGGCAGGACATAGCGCGCGCGCACGAAGCGCGACTGGTTCTGGTAGAGCAGGCCCGAGGCCGAGCCAAAGGGCGTTCCACCCGCCATGCGGCCCTCGATCGCCTGGCCGGTGACGGCGAAGATCTTGCCGCGAAAGATGTCGGCCTGGGTGGCCTGGACATAGCCCGAGACCCGCTGGTGGTCGCGGATTGCCCGCAGGCCGGTTTTCGTGACCGGGATGTTCTTGGGCGCGCCCAGGGTGCCGCTGGTGCGGTGGTAGTAGACCGGCTGCTCGTGGGTCAGGCAGCGCTCCCCGATCATCTCCTGGCGCTCGATGAGGGGCCGCAGGTCCTCATAGCTCTGGACCGGCACGGCCTGGCGATAGTCCTCTATCGTGCGGACCCGCGACAGACCGCGGTCCTTGGCGAAGGTGGACTCCGCGTTGGCCGCGAGAACACGCCGCAGCAAGGCCTCCTGGGTTGCGGCCGGATCCTTCGCGGCGGTCAGAAGGCGACGATAGTGGCCGCGTTGGGTCATGCCGAACGCGGTTTTGAGAAGCGCGTGAGCCGCCTCGTCCACAAGCCGGGGCACGGTCCTGGTCACCCCTTGTCCCGGCCGGGGGTGAAGGGCGTGGTCATCTGCGCGAGGAACCCCATGGGGTAGGCGCGGTTCTTCAGGCCCAAGGACCCGACGGCGCGATCCCGGGGCAAGAACCGCGTGCCGAACACCAGATCCCAGACGATGAGGTTGTTGCCGAAGTTGCGATCGGATTCCTCGGGCCGTTCTGAGTGATGCCAGCGGTGCAGTTCCGGCCCGGCCACCAGATAGTTCAGCCAGCCCAGGGTGAGGCGGCAGTTGGAATGCTGGAAGAAACCGTTGAGAGCATAGAAGACGAAGTAGACCGCGAGAACCTCCTTGGCGACCCCCAAAAGCAGGAAGGGCAGGGCGTCGAAGGCATACTGGAGCGCTTTGTCGAAGGGGTGAAACCGCCCGACGTTCAGCCAGTAGAGACGCTGAGGCGAATGATGGACGGCATGGAAGCGCCAGAGGGGTTCGAAGCGGTGGAAGGCCCGGTGCAGCCAGTAGCGGGCAAGGTCGGCCGTCAGCAGCATGAGCAGGGCCTGGCCGGCGACCGGCCATCGATGCGGCCAGAGCGAAGCGATCCCGGTGCCGTCGAAGGGCGCTTGCCCAGCGAGCGCCAGCACCACGAAGAGCGACAGCGAATAGGGCAGCGCCACCTGCACCGCGGCCATGAAGAGGGCATCGCCGCCCACCTCCGCTCTGCCCGGCCGCCAGGACCGGCGGTAGGGCAGGAAGATCTCGTGCAGGGTGATCAGGGCCGCGCCGACCAGGACAGCGCCGTAGGCAGCGGCAAGGGCCGGGAGACCGGCGTCGGTCAAGGCGGCGAAGAGGGCGAAACCGATCGCCAGGGTCACCGGATAGGCGGCGGCGGCGACCAGCCGCGGGCCCGGTCCGGGGCGGATCGGCTCAGTCATGCGCTGAGGGCCCCAGGCCGCGACCCTGGTCATAGATCTGCCGGCCCAGGACCAGGAGGAAGCCCGCCAGCACCAGATGGAACAGGGCCGGCAGGCTCTTGGAAAACCAGGGATCGTCGGCGAGGAAGGTCAGGCCCGCCACCAGGCGGATGGCCATCACGCAGAAGTAAATTCCGCCGAGCCACAAGCAGGCCCGGTACTTCCAGGGCCGGCGCGCGATGGCGCCCGCCTTGACCCGCCGGATCGCCGTATAGAGCAGGGCGACCACGACGATCTGCGAGGCGAGAAGAAGCGGATAGGGAAGCACCGCGCCGTGCCAGGCATCGAAAGCCGGGAGGAGCGGAACCGTGACCACCGCCTGAAGCGCCTGGGCCAGGACGCGGAAGACAAACAAAGCCGCCAGCAGATGAAGCCATAGCCGATTGCTTTGCATCAACATTAAGAACCGGTCCGGTCCGCCGCATCGTTGTTCGCGGGAATCATAGGAGAAGCCGGAGAGTCGCGCACTGACTTTCCGGGCCGGGAGCCTCGCGCCCTACTTCCCCAGCATCGGCAGCTTCAGGCCCTTTTCACGGGCGCAGTCGATGGCGATCTGATAGCCGGCGTCGGCGTGGCGCATGACCCCGGTGGCGGGATCGTTGTGCAGCACCCGCCCGACCCGCAACCTGGCCTCGGGCGTGCCGTCGCAGACGACCACCATGCCGGAATGCTGCGAATAGCCGATGCCGACGCCGCCGCCGTGGTGCAGCGAGACCCAGGTGGCGCCGCTGGCGGTGTTCAAGAGCGCGTTCAGCAGCGGCCAGTCGGACACCGCGTCGGAGCCGTCGCGCATGGCCTCGGTCTCGCGGTTCGGGCTGGCGACCGAGCCGGAGTCGAGGTGGTCGCGGCCGATCACCACCGGGGCCTTGAGCTCGCCCGAGGCCACCATGTCGTTGAAGGCCTCGCCGAGCATCTGCCGCTCGCCCAGGCCGACCCAGCAGATCCGCGCCGGCAGCCCCTGGAAGTGGATGCGCTCGCGGGCCATGTCGAGCCAGGTGTGGAGGTGCGGATTGTCGGGGATCAGCTCCTTGACCTTGGCGTCGGTCTTGTAGATGTCCTCCGGGTCGCCCGACAGCGCGGCCCAGCGGAAGGGACCGATCCCCCGGCAGAAGAGCGGGCGGATATAGGCCGGCACGAAGCCGGGGAAATCGAAGGCGTCCTCGACCCCCATCTCCTGCGCCATCTGGCGGATGTTGTTGCCGTAGTCGACGGTCGGGATGCCCTGGTGCCAGAAATCGAGCATGGCGCGGACCTGGACCGCCATGGAGGCCTTGGCCGCCGCGGCGACGCCCGCCGGGTCGCTCGCCTTGCGGTCCTCCCAGTCGGCCAGGCTCCAGCCGGCGGGCAGGTAGCCGTTCAGCGGATCGTGGGCGCTGGTCTGATCGGTCACCGCGTCGGGCTTGACGCCGCGCCGCACCAGTTCCGGGAACACCTCCGCGGCATTGCCCAGCAGGCCGATCGAGATTGCCTTTTTGTCGGCCTTGGCGCTTTCGATCATGGCCAGGGCCTGATCCAGATCGCCCGCCTTGGCGTCCAGGTAGCCGGTCTCCAGGCGCATCTCGATGCGGCTCGGCTGGCACTCGACCGCCAGCAGCGAGGCGCCGGCCATGGTCGCGGCCAGGGGCTGGGCGCCACCCATGCCGCCCAGGCCGCCGGTCAGGATCCAGCGTCCGGTCAGGTCGCCGCCGAAGTGCTGCCGGCCCATCTCGACGAAGGTTTCGTAGGTGCCCTGGACGATGCCCTGGCTGCCGATATAGATCCAGGAGCCGGCGGTCATCTGACCGTACATCATCAGCCCGGCCTTATCGAGCTCGTGGAAGTGCTCCCAGGTGCCCCAGTGCGGCACCAGATTGGAATTGGCGATCAGCACCCGGGGGGCGTCGGCGTGGGTGCGGAAGACACCGACCGGCTTGCCGGACTGGACCAAGAGGGTCTCGTCGGCCTCCAGATCGCGCAGCGCCTCGACGATGGCGTCGTAGCAGGCCCAGTTGCGCGCCGCCCGGCCGATGCCGCCATAGACCACCAGTTCCTGGGGCTTCTCGGCGACCGCGGCGTCGAGATTGTTCATCAGCATGCGCAGCGGCGCCTCGGTCAGCCAGGACTTGGCGCTGAGTTCGCTGCCGTGAGGCGATGCGATGTGGCGGGAATTGTCGACGCGCGGGTCGGCCATGGGGGTACCTCGACTTGACGAAAATGGGGTTAGTCTTCACAGCGTTTCTAGACTAGGCCCGGTGCCACTGTCGAGGCGATCCCGTCTAAAAACGGCGCGCCGGACGCGAACCCGAGTTTTACCACAGAGGACAGGGAGGCGCATCGCTTAGCTCGATGATCTCTTTGCTTTGTCTGTGTCACCTTAAACATACTTTTGACCCGCCCGTTTCAGGGCCCCTCGACGATGACCATTTCAGACTCGGCGGCCTCCCAGCGGATGCCGACGATGGCTTGGTACTCCGGCGAGTCGTAACAAGCCTGGGCCTGCTCGAAGCTGTCGAACTCTATGACCACGATGCGGCGGTCTTCCTGCGGGCCCTCGCGGGTCTCGCAGCGCCCGCCGCGCACGATGAACCGGCCGCCGTTGGCGGCGATGATGCCCGGCGTCTGGGCGGTGTAGTCCGGATAGCGATCCGGGTCGGTGACCTTGACCCGGGCGATGATGTAAGCGGCCATCGAAAGCCTCCCCTGTTGGTTCCGCCGCCATCCTAGCGGCTTGCCCCGCCATGGCCAGGGGCGCGTCCTGCTTTACCGGCGACGGCGCGACCGCGTTGGCCACGGCGCGAAATCCTCGGGAACACCCGCTATGGATTAGGCAAAACCCGCAGGTCATGTCATTCTGACGCACTGACGCAGCTGCATCCGGGGGGAACCGGATGTGCAGACAGGGGGACAGCATGACCGAGAAATCCGAACCACGGCTTCCGACGATTCCAGAGGCGTTGATCTCGCTGCTCTCTCTGGTCGCCGGTATCAGCATCTCCATCGCCTTCTACGGCCTCGACCCTCAGATCCCCATGCTGCTGGGCGTCGGGGTCGCCGGTCTCGTGGCCTGGCGCTGCGGCCATGGCTGGGCGACCATTCAGGGCGCCATGGTCAAGGGCATCAGCAACGCGCTGCCGGCCATCATGATCCTGCTGATCATCGGCACCCTGATCGGGGTCTGGATCCTGTCGGGGGTGGTGCCGACGCTGCTTTACTACGGCTTGAAGATCCTCAGTCCCGAGATTTTCCTGCCCACCACGCTGATCATCTGCGCGATCACGTCCCTGGCCACCGGAACCAGTTGGGGCACCACCGGCACCATCGGCGTGGCGCTGATGGGGATCGGCGCCGGCCTTGGCTTTCCCCTGCCGCTGGTCGCCGGCGCCGTGCTCTCGGGCTCCTACTTCGGGGACAAGATGTCACCCTTGTCCGACACCACCAACCTGGCGCCGGCCATGGCCGGCACCGATCTCTACACCCACATCAAGCACATGTCCTATACCTCGGGGGTGGCATTCGGCCTGACCCTGATCATCGAGATCGTGCTGGGCTTCGTCTACAGCGCCGGCGGCGCCGACCTGGTCAGGATCAGCGAAATTCTCACCACGCTGGATGCCAACTTCACCATCAACCCGGTGATGCTGATCCCGCCGCTGGTGGTCATGGTGGTTTCCTACCGCAAGATCCCGGCCCTGCCCGGAATCGCCCTTGGCGTCCTGACCGCCGCGATCATCGGTTTTGCCCTGCAGGGCAACACCTATGAACAGGTAATGGCCGTGGCCTTCAACGGCTACACATCGGAAACCGGCGTCGAGTCGGTCGATTCCCTGCTGTCGCGCGGCGGCATGAATTCCATGCTCTACACCATTTCGATCGTCTTCGTCGCGATGATGTTCGGCGGCATCATGGAGCGGACCGATCAGCTCCGCGTGCTGGTCGCCAAGATCCTCGAACAGGCCAAATCGACCGCCTCGCTGATCACCTCGACCGTGCTGACCACCCTGGCCGCCAACCTGGTTCTCTGCGACCAGTACATGTCCATCGTCATGGGCGCGCGCACCTATGCCCAGGCCTACCGCGACCGCGGCCTGCACGCCAAAAACCTGTCGCGGGTGGTGGAGGATTCAGGCACGGTCACGGCCAATCTGGTGCCGTGGAACTCGGGCGGCGCCTATCAGGCGGGCGTCCTCGGCGTGGCGACGATCGCCTACCTGCCCTTCGCCTTTTTCTGCTGGCTGTCGCCTCTGGTCACCCTGGCCTTTGGGTGGTTCAACATCACCATCCACAAGATCGAGGACGACCCGGAAACCCAACTTCGTATCGACGACTGATTGTCGAATTGGAGCCTGTCGACAATCTTGCGGCCTGGCCGGGCAACTGAGGAAAGTGCGCGAATGTTTCAAAAGGATCGCTTTATCGAGGACTGCAAAGTTGCCGTAACAGAAGGGCAAAAGGCAATCCGCGAGCTGGTGTCGGAAGCGGTCGCCGACCCCGCCGGCATCGTCGCCGAACTGGGCGAGCCGACCCGGGCCGGCGTTTTTCCGATCTACAAATCCGCCGAACTCACGGTGATCAATTTCGTCTGGGCGCCCTGCATGACGCTGCTGCCGCACAATCACAATATGTTCGCGGTCATCGGCATCTACAGCGGCCGGGAAGACAACATCTTCTGGCGGCGTCTGGATGACGGCGGCGGAAACGGCCCGCGGCCCAGCATCGAGGCGGCCGGGGCCGATTCCATGGGACCCGGGCAGGTGGCGACCCTGGGCCGAAACATTATCCATTCCGTGGCCAACCCGATCGCCAAGCTGACCAGCGCCATCCACGTCTATGGCGGCGATTTTTTCGATCCGCCGGAGGCGCGCAGCCAATGGGATCACGAAACCCTGGCCGAGCAGCCCTGGGACATGGAGCAGACCCGGGCCGTCTTCCGGCAGGCCGAAGCGCGCTACAAGGCGGGCCTGGCAGCCGGGCTGGACCCGTAGGACCCGGTTAACGCGCCGCGACAAATCACGGCCCTCGATTTCCGTCGATCGACAAGAAGGAGGCTTAAATGCTGCTCGACGTCCGCACCTATCGCTGCAAGCCCGGTACCTTGGCTGCCCATCTCGACCTCTACGAAAAACACGGCAAGACGCCTCAGTTCCGCTGCCTCGGGGCGCCGCTTTGCTACCTCAAGGGCGAGACCGGCGATCCGAACGAGTATGTGCATATCTGGGTCTACGAGAACGCCGGCGACCGCGAGGCGAAGCGCGCCGCTCTATGGGCCGACGAGGAGTGGCTGGCCTATACGCGCAAGAGCGCGGAACTGGGGGCGCTCGAAAGCCAGGCCAACAAACTGATGACCCCGGTCGGCTTCTGCCCGCTTGCCGCCAAAACATAAACTCCGTTGCGGGCCGCGCGGCCTAGCTCGAATAAGCGCGCGGCCACTGTCGACCCTACCCTGAACCGGGCGCGCGTTGGCGCTCTGGCTGCTGCGTGCTAGAATCAGAAAAAAGCGATCAGGGAGGCCCGGCATATGGATGCGCCGGTTCAGGCAATCAAATCGATGAAGCTCTACGATCAGGTGGAGCGCATCCACAACGAACTGCGCGCCCTGGGGATCGACGAGGAGGCGCCGCTGGCGGTCGAGGACCTGACGCCCTTCGATCAGTATCACTACCACGGCACCGCGGCCTGCGACGCGGCCATCGCCGCCCTTGGCCTCACCGCCCGGAGCCGGGTCCTGGAGGTCGGCGCCGGCATCGGCGGGCCGGCGCGCTATATCGCCCATGCCACCGGTTGCCATGTGACCGCGCTGGAGCTGCAACCCGACCTGAATGCCACGGCCGAGGCCTTGAGCGGGCGCTGCCGGATTGCCGGCGATCTGCGCCACCTCCGGGGCGACATGCTGCAGGGCCCGCTGCGCGGCCAGGACTTCGACGCCATCACCTCGCTGCTGTGTTTTTTGCATATTCCCGACCGGCCCGCGCTTTTTACCGAGTGTTTCGCCGCGCTGCGCCCCGGCGGCAAGATCTGTATCGAGGACTTCACCAAGCTGGCCGAGCCAAGCGAGACCCAGTGGGCCGACCTGAAGTCCAAGGTCTTCTGTTCCTATATTCCCACGCCCGAAACCTACTGCCGGCAGCTCCGGGAGGCCGGTTTCGAGGCGGTCGAGTTGACCGACCTGACCGGGTCCTGGTCGGCCTTCGTGCAGGGCCGCTACGCCGCCTTCCAGCAGGACCGCGCGCGCCAGATCGAGGTCAACGGACCCGAGGTCACCGCCGGGCTGGAGGAATTCTTTCGGGTCGTCGCCGACCTCTACGCCACCGGCGTGACCGGCGGCGCGCGCATCGTCGCCACGCGGCCCGCCTGACGGATCGGCCCGCCTGACCGATCAACCTTCCGCGCGCCCGAGCAGGCGCTCGATCTCCTGCATCTGGGCCGGCTCCAGCGGGCCGAAGGCGACGGCGGCGAGGTTTTCCTCGGCCTGGGCGGCGGTGCGGACGCCGGGAATGGGAATGACGCGGGGGCTCCGGGCCCAGATCCAGGCGAGCGCGCCCTGCGCCGGGCTGCGGCCCTTGCTGGTCAGGATGTCCCGGATGGCGTCGAGACGCTCGCACCAGGACGCGGACGGGCTTCCGCCTTCCTCGAAGTAGCGCAGCCAGGCCGGCGGGCGGGCGCGAATGTCGTTGGCGGCGAGCCGGGCGCCGGCCGCGAACTTGCCGCTGAGGAAGCCCATGGCCAGGGGCACGCGGGCAAGGCCGGCCTGATCGCCTCGCGCGCAGAGTTCGATCATTTCCGGGGCGTCCTCGAAGACGTTCAGGTCGAACTGCACCGCCGAAGCCGCGGGGCGCCCAGCGAAAAGGGCGGCGCGCGCGGGGTCGTCGGTGCTCCAGCCATAGGCTCGAATGAGCCCTTCCTGACAGAGCCGGTCGAGGGTGTCGGCGACGCCCTCCGCCTCGCGCGGGGGAAGGTCGCCCAGATGCAGTTGGTAAAGGTCGATCCATTCGGTCTCGAGCCGCCGCAACGAGGCCTCGCAGGCCTGGCGGATGTAGGCCGGCGAGACATCGGCGCCGGTCAGTTGCCTGGTGGCCTCGTCGTAGGTGTTGCCGAACTTGGTGGCGATCAACACGCGCTCGCGCCGGCCGCGCAAGGCCTGCCCGAGGATGCGCTCGGCGTGGCCCGTGCCGTAGGCGTCGGAGGTGTCGAACAGCAGGGCCCCCAGGTCGAGCGCGCAGTGCAGGGCGCGTAGCGAGACGGCGTCGTCGACATCGCCATAGCCGAGCGGCGCGCCGGTGGGATAGCGGCATCCCGCGCCGCTGCTGAAGGGCCCGCCGATGGCCCAGGTGCCGATCCCGATGGGACCGGCCAGCGGTCCCGATCTTCCGAGGTGCCGTGGTGCCGGTGAAGTGGTCATGTTCCATTCCTTCTTGCCAATGAGCGAGCCTGTTGTTTTTGAAACGCAAAGGCCCCCATCAGTCGGAAACTGGCGATTCGGGCTGTGTTTGAAAGGATCAATCGCAAAACTCGTGTTACATTTTCGAAATGTGGCACTGGGATGACCTGAAACTCTTTCTGGCCGTCGCCCGGGCCGGCGGCCTGGCCGGGGCGGTGGGCACGACCGGTCTGTCGGCGCCGACCCTGGGCCGGCGCATGTTGTCGCTGGAACGGGCCATGGGTGTCGCGCTCTTCCTGCGGCATCGCCTGGGCTATGATTTGACCGCCGCCGGACGGAACCTGCTGGCGCTGGCCGAGGAATTCGAGCAAGGCGCCCTGGCCATCGACCGCTGGCGCGGCGCGGCGGAGACCCAGCCCGTCGTGACCATCGCGGCCGGCGCCTGGACCAGCGCCTTCGTCGCCCGGCACAGCGCAACGTTGGTGGCGCCCGATGAGGGTATGACGCTGGAAATCCGCACCGCCTCCGGCCTGGCCGATCTCACCCGCCGCCAGGCCAACCTGGGCCTGCGCAACCGACAGCCGGACCAGCCCGGCCTTGCCGGGCAGCGCCTGGTCCGGGTCGCCTTTGCGGTCTACGGCGCACGCGGCATCGACGAACGCTTTCCCGAAGCACGCGACGAGCGCCGCTATCAGGCCTGCCCCTGGATCGCCTTTGCCCCGGAGGGACCGAAGGTGCCGACCGCGGTCTGGCTGGCGCAGCGTTCGCTGCGCAGCGCGCGGGTCCGCTGTTCCACGGCCGAGGCCCTGCTGGAGGCCACGCGATCGGGGTTGGGCCTCGCGGTCCTGCCCTGCTTTATCGGCGACAGCGAGGCCGGGTTGATGCGGGTCTCCGATCCCATCGCCGAACTGGGCCACGACCAGTGGCTGGTCAGTCACGACGACGATCGGCACCTGGCGCCAATCCGGCGCCTGTCGCGCCGCCTCGCCGCACTGCTGCGCGCCCACAAGGACCTGTTCGAAGGCCGGCAGCCGCAGTCGGGAGCCATCAGCGGGCCTTGAAGGAGAAAGCCGACCCCTTGCCGTCGCCTGCGCGCTAGAGCCTTTCTTTGTCATACGGAAGCATTTGACAAAGAAAGGCTCTAGGAATGGCGCGGACCGAGCAATTCCTGGGTTGCCGGATCAAGTCCGGCAACGACAGCGAGAGAGTTCGAGCGACGTCAATCCGATGATCCGAGAAGCCTCTACTTTGGTCCGGATTTGGGCGCACAA
>JAJFGK010000047.1 GCA_021776195.1 Kiloniellaceae bacterium
GCCATGGCGAAGGCGAAATTTCAGCGGACGAAGCCGCACTGCAACATCGGCACGATTGGTCACGTTGACCATGGCAAGACGACGCTGACGGCTGCGATCACGAAGGTGTTGGCTGAGTCGGGCGGCGCGGAGTTTGCGGCTTACGACATGATCGACAAGGCGCCGGAGGAAAAGGCGCGCGGGATCACGATCTCGACGGCGCACGTCGAGTACGAGACGGAAGCGCGTCACTACGCGCATGTGGACTGTCCTGGTCACGCGGACTACGTGAAGAACATGATCACGGGCGCGGCGCAGATGGATGGCGCGATCCTGGTCGTTTCGGCGGCCGACGGTCCGATGCCGCAGACGCGCGAGCACATCTTGCTGGCGCGTCAGGTTGGCGTGCCTGCCTTGGTGATTTACCTGAACAAGGTTGATCAGGTCGACGACGAGGAGCTTTTGGAGCTTGTGGAGCTAGAGGTTCGCGAGCTTTTGTCGAGCTACGACTTCCCGGGCGACGACATTCCGATCGTGAAGGGTTCGGCCCTGGCGGCGCTCGAGGGTCGCGAGGACGATACCTCGGGCAAGAACTCGATCAAGGAGCTGATGACGGCGGTGGATGAGTACATTCCGCAGCCGGACCGTCCGGTCGACTTGCCGTTCCTGATGCCGATCGAGGACGTTTTCTCGATTTCGGGCCGTGGGACGGTTGTGACGGGCCGTGTCGAGCGGGGTATCGTGAAGGTCGGCGACGAGGTTGAGATCGTCGGTCTGAAGGACACGCGCAAGACGGTCTGCACGGGCGTTGAGATGTTCCGCAAGCTGCTCGATTCGGGCCAGGCGGGGGACAACATCGGGGCGCTGCTTCGTGGCATCGGTCGCGAGGAGGTCGAGCGGGGTCAGGTTCTGGCGAAGCCGGGCTCGATCACGCCGCACACGAACTTCAAGGCCGAGGCCTACATCCTGACGAAGGAAGAGGGCGGTCGGCACACGCCGTTTTTCACGAACTACCGTCCGCAGTTTTACTTTCGCACGACGGATGTGACGGGTGTGGTGACGCTGCCCGAGGGCACTGAGATGGTGATGCCTGGCGACAATGTTTCGATGATCGTGGAGCTGATCGCGCCGATCGCGATGGACGAAGGGCTCCGGTTTGCGATCCGCGAAGGTGGTCGCACCGTCGGCGCCGGTGTCGTCGCCGGGATCGATAAGTAGACTTGACGGCCCCTCGCGAAGGCGCCTGGGCGGCCGGCGATGCCGTAGCAGGCAAGGTTGCGCGAATGGTCCGGAGGAGTGTAGCTCAATTGGCAGAGCACCGGTCTCCAAAACCGGGGGTTGTGGGTTCGAGTCCCTCCACTCCTGCCATCGCCGGGCAGGCAGCCGCCGGAAACGGTCTTGAGACGAGGGGTGCTTTTGGATGGGGCCAGTTGGGCTTGCACGTGGAACGAAGTTGGATACTCAATGGCTAAGATAAATCCGGCACAGTTCATTCGCGAGGTAAGGCACGAGGGGATCGAAAAGGTCACCTGGCCGACGCGAAAGGAAACCGGAATCAGCACGGTGATGGTCTTCGTCATGGTCTTCCTGGCGGCGACCTTCTTTTTTCTCGTCGACCAGGTTCTCAGTTTCGCGGTGCGCGCGATTCTCGGGCTGGGGGGCTGAACCATGACTGCCCGTTGGTATGTGATCCACGCCTATTCCGGCTTCGAAAAGAAAGTCGCCGAGGCTATTCGCGATCAAAGCGAAAAGACCGGTATGGCCGACCTCTTCGAAGAGGTGCTGGTGCCGATCGAAGAGGTCGTGGAGCTGCGCCGCGGCCAGAAGGTCAGCGCCGAGCGCAAGTTCTTTCCGGGCTACGTGCTGATCAAGATGGAGATGACCGACGAGACCTGGCATCTGGTCAAGAATACGCCGAAGGTCACCGGTTTTCTGGGCAATCGTCGGCCGGCGCCGATCTCCGAGAAGGAGGCCCTGCGCATCCAACAGCAGGTGCAGGAAGGCGTCGAGCGGCCCAAGCCTTCGGTGATTTACGAGATTGGCGAGCAGGTTCGCGTCTCCGACGGTCCCTTTACCTCGTTCAATGGGATGGTCGAGGAGGTCGACGAGGAGCGGGCGCGGCTCAAGGTGGCGGTGTCGATCTTCGGACGGTCGACGCCGGTCGAATTGGAGTACTCGCAGGTCGAGAAGCTTTGACGTGAAGTGGGCCCGGCGATGGCGCCGTGGCCGTTCGAGTTCGTGGGAGGCTGCCTGCCAAGAAGTCCATGGCAGGGCCGCACCACGAGACCCGTAAGAGAAAGGGTGCACAGTGGCAAAGAAGATCGCCGGCTATATCAAGCTGGAAATCCCGGCCGGACAGGCGAATCCCTCGCCGCCGGTGGGACCCGCGCTGGGACAGCGCGGATTGAACATCATGGAGTTCTGCAAGGCCTTCAACGCCGCGACGCAGAGCATGGAGCAGGGCACGCCGACGCCGGTGGAGATCACCGCCTATACCGACCGTTCCTTTTCCTTTGTCACCAAGACCCCGCCCGCCAGTTTCTTCCTGCGCAAGGCGGCCAAGGTGAAGAAGGGCTCGGCGGTGCCGAACCGCGACAAGGTCGGAAAAGTGACCCAAAGCCAGGTGCGCGAGATTGCCGAGGCCAAGATGCCGGACCTCAACGCCAATGACATCGACGCCGCAATGAAGATCATCATGGGGTCGGCTCGCTCCATGGGCATCGAAGTGGAGGGCTGAGCCATGGCTAAGCAGGGCAAGCGACTTCGCCAGGCCAATGAGGCGCTGGATCGCAACAAGGACTATCCGCTGGGTGAGGCGATTTCGCTCATCAAGGGATTTGCCAAGACGAAGTTCGACGAGACGATCGAGATCGCCTTGAACCTCGGAGTCGACCCGCGGCACGCCGACCAACAGGTGCGGGGCATGTGCTCCCTTCCCAATGGTACCGGCAAGACCGTCAGGGTGGCGGTCTTCGCCAAGGCGGCCAAGGCCGAGGAGGCGACGACCGCGGGAGCCGATGTGGTGGGCGCCGACGATCTCGCCGAGGAGATCCAGAAGGGCAACTTCAACTTCGACCGGGTGATCGCCACGCCGGACATGATGCCGGTGGTCGGCAAGCTGGGCCGGGTGCTGGGGCCACGCGGCCTGATGCCGAATCCCAAGCTCGGCACCGTGACCAACGACGTGGCCGCGGCGGTCCAGGCCGCCAAGGGCGGCCAGGTCCAGTTCCGCGTCGAAAAGGCCGGCCTGATCCATGCCGGCGTCGGCAAGATCTCCTTCGAGGAGGCCAAACTGTTCGAGAACGTCAAAGCCTTTGTCGATGCCATTCAGCGCGCCAGGCCAAGTGGCGCGAAGGGCACCTACATCAAGCGGATCTCGCTCTCCTCGACCATGGGGCCGGGCGTAAAGATCGATGTCGCCAGCCTTTCGGCCTAACGGCCGCGGCGTGGCGTAGCGCGTTACCCGGCAGGGCGATTTTGTCGCTCCACCGGGTTTGGGTCGGAGAGCCTTCGGGGTCTGCGGCCCGGGGATGGAAGCCCTTCGGGGTCCCATCCACCCTGTCCGAGACTGCGGGTGTCTTGCGGTGGCTTTGGTTGCCGCGGGGCTTAAGTCCAGATCTGGAGCCAGCATAGACGGGAGATCAAGATTGTGGCCGGTTATCGCGTGCGATGCCGGCAGGCTTGAACTTCCGGGACAGGTGCACCGGACCACCGGGTCACGGCCTGGCGGTCTACCTGCAACCGGAGTTCGGTTCGTTCCCTCGGGATCGGGCCGGGTCCCGAAAGAAGAGTGAGTGTGACGAGTGGACCGTTCTCAAAAGGAAGCGCTGGTCCAGCAGCTCGGTGACCTCTTCGGCGATGTGAATCTGGTGGTCGTGACCCAGCAGTCTGGGATGACGGTCGCCGAGTCTTCGGATCTCCGACGGGCCATTCGAGAGGCCGGTGCCAGCTACCAAGTTGCGAAGAACCGTCTTGCGCGTCGCGCCCTGGAGGGCACGCAGTTCGAGGCCCTGCAGTCGTACTTCACCGGTCCCACGGCCATAGCGGCCTCAAGTGATCCGGTGGCGGCGGCGAAGGTTTGCGTCGATTTTGCCAAGAAGAACGACAAGCTGGCCATTCTTTGTGGCTGCTTGGGATCCCAGGTCCTGGATGTCCAGGGCGTGGAAAGCTTGGCGAAGTTGCCGTCTCTCGATGAACTGCGGGGATCGTTGATCGGCCTCCTGCAGGCCCCGGCCACCAAGGTGGCGGGTGTCGTGCAGGCTCCGGCCTCACAACTGGCCCGAGTCCTCAGTGCATACGCCTCAAAAGACGAGGCCGCGTAAGACACACTTTTCGAACGTTCAAGCCTAGGAGACACAGAAAATGGCTGATCTTGACAATCTGGTTGCGGAGCTTTCGAAGCTCACCGTGATCGAGGCCGCCGAGCTGGCCAAGAAGCTCGAAGAAGAATGGGGCGTTTCCGCCGCGGCGCCGATGGCGATGGCGGCGATGCCGGGTGCCGGCGACGGTGCCGCGGCAGCCGCCGAGGAGCAGACGGAATTCGACGTGATTCTGGCTTCCATCGGCGACAAGAAGATCAACGTGATCAAGGAAGTCAGGGCCATCACCGGCCTTGGCCTCAAGGAAGCCAAAGACCTGGTCGAGTCCGCGCCGAAGGCCATCAAGGAAGCCGTCAGCAAGGACGAAGCCGAAGAGATCAAGAAAAAGGTCGAAGACGTAGGTGCGACGGTCGAGCTCAAGTAGTTGACGCAAGACCGTTGTTTGTTATCGGCCGCCTGGCGGGGGAAGCAGTGCTCCCCCGTCAGTGTGGCTGGGTCCCGCCGCGCTCGCTGCCCGCATTTGGCACCGGGTTCGCGGTGTCGGGACATAGACTAGACCGGTGATACGCCGGGTATCGGAGCGATACCCAGGGGCGCATCGCCGTTTGCGCGCTGCCAGGTTCGGCAACCAAGCCGTGACCGAAACGAGATAACGAGGACGCAACTGCGATGGCAACATCCTTCACCGGCCGTAAGCGTGTACGCAAGGACTTCGGTATGATCACCGAGGTCACCCAGATGCCCAATCTGATCGAGGTGCAGAAGACCTCCTACGATCATTTCCTTCAGCTGGGCGTTCCTGAGGCTGCTCGCACCGTTACGGGCCTTCAAGAGGTCTTTCAGTCGGTCTTCCCGATTCAAGACTTTTCGGAGCGTGCCGAGCTGCAGTTCGTGCGCTACGAGCTGGAAGAGCCGAAGTACGATGTCGAGGAGTGCCAGCAGCGCGGGATCACCTTCGCCGCCCCGCTCAAGGTCACGCTGCGTCTGGTGGTCTGGGACATCGACGAGGACACCGGCTCGCGGTCGATCCGCGACATCAAGGAGCAGGACGTCTACATGGGCGACATGCCCTTGATGACGAAGAACGGCACCTTCGTGATCAATGGCACGGAGCGCGTGATCGTCTCGCAGATGCACCGCAGCCCGGGCGTGTTTTTCGACCATGATCGGGGCAAGACGCACTCGTCGGGCAAGTATCTCTTTGCCGCCCGCATCATTCCCTATCGCGGATCCTGGCTCGATTTCGAGTTCGACGCCAAGGATCTGGTCTATGTGCGCATCGACCGGCGCCGCAAGCTGCCGGCGACGACCTTGCTGCTGGCCCTCGACGGTGCCGCCACCGAGGCCAAGCGGTCCAGTGGAGAGCCGCTGCAGCCCTTCGAGGCGCGCGGCATGGCA
The DNA here is from genome assembly GCA_021776195.1 of Kiloniellaceae bacterium. The sequence goes on from JAJFGK010000047.1 coordinate 5,697, forward strand.
GCCGAGGAAATCCTCGATACCTTTTACAACAACATCGTCTACAAGCGCAGCGGCAAGGGCTGGAAAACGCCTTTCGATGCCGACCGGTTGCGCGGCATCAAGGTCACCAACGATCTGATCAATGCCAAGAGCGGAGAGGTCGCGGCCGAGGCCGGCACCAAGATCACGCCGCGCCTGGCGCGCAAGCTGATCGAGGGCGGCCTCAAGGACCAGTTCGTATCCGATGAGGACCTGTTCGGAGAGTACTTCGCCGTCGACCATATCGATGTGTCCAACGGGATCGTCATCGTCGAGGCGGGTGACGAGATCACCGAAGAAAACCTGACGGCCCTGGCCGAAGCGGGGGTCAAGCAGATCGAGACCCTGTCGATCGACCATATCAATGTCGGTCCCTACATCCGCAATACGCTGGCCGCCGACAAGAACGCGACCCGCGAGGAAGCGCTGATCGACATCTACCGGGTGATGCGGCCCGGCGAGCCGCCGACGCTGGAGACGGCCGAGGCCATGTTCAACGGTCTGTTCTTCGATTCCGAGCGCTACGACCTGTCGGCCGTCGGCCGCGTGAAGATGAACGCCCGGCTCGAATTCGAGACCGACGACCAACTGCGCACGCTGCGCAAGGAGGATATCCTCAAGATCCTGCGGATCCTGGTCGGCTTGAAGGACGGCAAGGGCGAGATCGACGATATCGATCACCTGGGCAACCGGCGCGTTCGCTCGGTCGGCGAGCTGATGGAAAATCAGTACCGGGTCGGGCTGTTGCGGATGGAGCGCGCGATCAAGGAGCGCATGAGCTCGGTGGAGATCGATTCGGTCATGCCGCACGACCTGATCAACGCCAAGCCGGCGGCGGCGGCGGTGCGCGAGTTCTTTGGCTCCTCGCAGCTGTCCCAGTTCATGGATCAGACCAACCCGCTCTCGGAAATTACGCACAAGCGTCGCCTGTCGGCCCTGGGCCCGGGCGGCTTGACCCGCGAGCGCGCCGGTTTCGAGGTGCGCGACGTGCACCCCACTCACTACGGCCGGATCTGCCCGATCGAAACGCCGGAAGGCCCGAACATCGGCCTGATCAACTCGCTGGCCACCTTTGCGAGGGTCAACAAGTACGGCTTCATCGAAAGTCCCTACCGCCGCGTCGAAAAGGGCCGGGTCACCGACGAGGTTGTCTATCTTTCCGCCATGGAAGAAGGCCGCTACATGATTGCCCAGGCGAACGCCGGGCTGACGAAGGCCGGAAAATTCGCCGACGACTTGATCTCCTGCCGGCAGGGCGGCGAGTACCTGATGAGCCGCGGCGATGACATCGAGTTCATGGACGTGTCGCCCAAGCAGGTGGTCTCGGTGGCCGCTGCGCTGATCCCCTTTCTCGAGAACGACGACGCCAACCGCGCCCTGATGGGGTCGAACATGCAGCGTCAGGCGGTTCCCCTGATCCAGACCGAGGCGCCCCTGGTGGGCACCGGCATGGAGGGCACCGTGGCCCGGGATTCCGGGGTCGCCATCGTGGCCCGGCGTCCCGGTGTCGTCGATCAGGTCGATGCCACCCGTATCGTGGTCCGCGTCATCCACGATCTGGGGGCCGGCGAGCAGGCGGTCGACATCTATAACCTGCTGAAGTTCCAGCGCTCGAACCAGAACACCTGCATCAACCAGCGCCCGCTGGTGAAGGTGGGCGACGAGGTTGCCAAGGGCGACATCATCGGCGATGGACCCTCGACCAACCTGGGCGAACTCGCCCTGGGCCGCAATGTGCTGGTCGCCTTCATGCCTTGGCAGGGTTACAACTTCGAGGACTCGATCCTGATTTCCGAGCGCATCGTGCGCGATGACGTCTTCACCTCGATTCACATCGAGGAATTCGAGGTCATGGCCCGCGACACGAAGCTGGGCCAGGAGGAAATCACCCGCGATATCCCGAATGTCGGCGAAGACGCCCTGCGCAATCTGGACGAAGCCGGCATGGTCTATATCGGTGCCGAGGTGGGCCCCGGCGATATCCTGGTCGGCAAGGTGACGCCCAAGGGCGAGTCGCCCATGACGCCGGAGGAAAAGCTCCTCCGCGCGATCTTCGGCGAGAAGGCCTCCGACGTGCGCGATACCTCGCTGAGGGTGCCGCCCGGGGTCACCGGTATGGTCGTCGACGTGCGCATCTTCTCGCGCCGCGGTGTCGACAAGGACGAGCGTGCCATGGCCATCGAGCGCGCCGAGATCGAGCGCTTGGCGAAGGACCGCGACGACGAACGGACGATCCTGGAGCGCAGCTTCTTCGGCCGCCTGAAGGATCTGCTGTTGAACCAGACCGCCGTGACCGGGCCCAAGGGCATGGCCAAGAACGTGCGGATCACCGAAAAAGTGCTGTCGGACTTCACGCCGGGGCAGTGGCGCCAGGTGGCGGTGAAGAACGACAAGCGTCAGGCCGACGCCGAGGCTCTCAACAAGCAGTTCGACGATGCCATCGGCGAGTTGAACAAGCGCTTCGAAGACAAGGTCGACAAGCTCCAGCGTGGCGACGAGCTGCCGCCGGGCGTGATGAAGATGGCCAAGGTTTTCGTGGCGGTGAAGCGCAAGCTGCAGCCCGGCGACAAGATGGCCGGCCGGCACGGCAACAAGGGTGTGATTTCCAAGATCATGCCGATCGAGGACATGCCCTATCTTGAAGACGGCACACCGGCCGATATCGTGCTCAATCCGCTTGGCGTGCCGAGCCGGATGAACGTCGGCCAGATTCTCGAAACCCATCTCGGCTGGGCCTGCCGCGGCCTCGGCGGCCAGGTTCGCGAGGTCCTCGAAGAGGTGCAGCGGGGCGCCAAGGTCGATGTGCTCAAGAAGAAACTGCGCGAGGTCTATGGCGAGAAGTCCTTCAAGGACGGTGTGCAGGACCTCGCGGACGAGGAGATCATGGAGCTCGCGAGCAACGTCTCCAATGGAATTCCGGTGGCAACGCCGGTCTTCGACGGTGCCCGCGAGGAAGACATCTCCGAGATGCTGACCCAGGCCGGCCTCGCGTCTTCCGGCCAGGTCTATCTGACCGACGGGCGTAGTGGCGAGACCTTCGAGCGGCCGGTCACGGTCGGCTATATCTACATGCTGAAGCTGCACCATCTGGTCGACGACAAGATCCATGCGCGTTCGATTGGACCCTACAGCCTGGTCACCCAGCAGCCGCTGGGCGGCAAGGCGCAGTTCGGCGGTCAGCGTTTCGGCGAGATGGAGGTCTGGGCCCTGGAGGCCTATGGCGCCGCCTACACCTTGCAGGAAATGCTCACCGTGAAGTCGGACGACGTGTCGGGGCGGACCAAGGTCTACGAAGCGATCGTCAAGGGCGACGACAACTTCGAGGCCGGCATTCCGGAATCCTTCAACGTTCTGGTCAAGGAGCTGCGCTCCCTTGGCTTGAATGTCGACCTGACGCAGTCCTAGAGGTGTCTATCTCCGGGGCCGTGCCGGCCCCGGGGCGTTCGCAAGGTGGCGCAAGCCAATTTGCGGTGAAGCGGGGCCTTCGGTCCCGCGGAATTGAGATCGGGAGAAATCCATGACCACAGAGTTGATGAACATTTTCGGCCAGCCGACCGGAGCCCAGAGCTTCGATCAGATTCGCATCTCGATCGCCAGCCCGGAGCGCATTCGCTCCTGGTCCTATGGCGAGATCAAAAAGCCGGAGACCATCAACTACCGGACCTTCAAGCCCGAACGGGATGGCCTCTTCTGCGCCCGAATTTTCGGTCCGATCAAGGACTACGAGTGCCTCTGCGGCAAGTACAAGCGCATGAAGTATCGTGGCATCATCTGCGAGAAGTGCGGCGTCGAGGTGACCCTCTCGAAGGTTCGGCGCGAGCGCATGGGCCACATCGAACTGGCCAGCCCGGTGGCCCACATCTGGTTCTTGAAGTCGCTGCCCAGCCGTATCGGCCTGCTGCTGGACATGACCTTGAAGGATCTCGAGCGAATTCTCTACTTCGAGCAGTTCGTCGTGACCGAGCCCGGCCTGACCTCCCTGTCGCAGCAGCAGTTGCTGACCGAGGAGGAATACCTGGACGCCCAGGAGGAGTACGGCGAGGACTCCTTCACCGCGATGATCGGCGCCGAGGCGATCAAGGCGATGCTGTCGGAACTCGACATGGAGGAAGAGCGCGAAGAGCTGCGCGTCGAGCTGAAGGAGACCAACTCTGAGGCCAAGCGCAAGAAGCTGGTCAAGCGCCTGAAGCTGGCCGAGGCCTTCCTCGAGTCCGGCGCCCGTCCGGAATGGATGATTCTCGATGTGGTGCCGGTCATTCCGCCGGAGCTGCGTCCCTTGGTTCCGCTTGACGGCGGCCGCTTCGCGACCTCGGACCTGAACGACCTTTATCGCCGGGTGATCAACCGGAACAACCGCCTGAAGCGCCTGATCGAACTGCGCGCGCCGGACATCATCGTGCGCAACGAAAAGCGCATGCTGCAGGAATCGGTGGATGCGCTGTTCGACAACGGCCGGCGCGGTCGCATCATCACCGGTGCGAACAAGCGGCCTTTGAAGTCGCTGTCCGACATGCTGAAGGGCAAGCAGGGCCGGTTCCGTCAGAACCTGCTCGGCAAGCGCGTCGACTATTCCGGCCGTTCGGTCATCGTGGTGGGCCCGGAGTTGAAGCTGCACCAGTGCGGCCTGCCCAAGAAGATGGCCCTGGAGCTCTTCAAGCCCTTCATCTATTCCAAGCTCGAAATCTACGGCATGGCCTCGACCATCAAGGCGGCCAAGCGCATGGTGGAGAAGGAGCGGCCCGAGGTCTGGGACATCCTCGAAGAGGTGATTCGCGAGCATCCGGTGCTGTTGAACCGGGCGCCGACGCTGCACCGTCTCGGCATTCAGGCCTTCGAGCCGGTGCTGATCGAGGGCAAGGCGATTCAGCTTCATCCCCTGGTCTGCACCGCCTTCAACGCCGATTTCGACGGCGATCAGATGGCGGTCCATGTGCCGCTGTCCCTGGAGGCTCAGCTCGAGGCGCGGGTCTTGATGATGTCGACCAACAACATCCTCTCGCCGGCCAACGGCAAGCCGATCATCGTGCCGTCCCAGGACATCGTCCTCGGGCTCTACTACCTCTCGATGGAGGCCGAGGAAGAGGTCGGCGACGGCATGGCCTTCGTCGACATGGGCGAGATCGAGCATGCCCTGGCGCATGGCGCGATCACGCTGCACAGCAAGATCAAGGCGCGCTACCACTCGGTCGACGAGAACGGCGAGCCGATGACCTCCGTGGTCTCCTCCACGCCGGGCCGGATGATCATTTCCCAGGTTCTGCCGCGCCACACCATGGTTCCTTTCAGCATGATCAACCGGGTGTTGACCAAGAAGGAGATCACCGAGGTGATCGATCTGGTCTATCGCCACTGCGGTCAGAAGGATTCGGTGATCTTCTGCGACAAGATCATGGCCCTGGGCTTCGGCTATGCCTGCAAGGCCGGCATTTCCTTCGGCAAGGACGACCTCAAGATTCCGGACGCCAAGGCCAAACTGATCGAAGAGGCCCAGAATGAGGTCAAGGAGTTCGAGCAGCAGTATCTCGACGGCTTGATCACCAAGGGCGAGAAATACAACAAGGTGGTCGACGTCTGGTCGCAGTGCACCGACCGCGTGGCCGATGAAATGATGAAAGTCATCTCCGGCACCATGGGCAAGACCATCAACTCGGTCTACATGATGGCCCATTCCGGCGCCCGTGGTTCGGCGGCGCAGATCAAGCAGTTGGCCGGTATGCGCGGTCTGATGGCGAAGCCCTCCGGCGAGATCATCGAGACCCCGATTATCTCCAACTTCAAGGAGGGCCTGACGGTCCTGGAGTACTTCAACTCCACCCACGGCGCCCGAAAAGGTCTCGCCGACACCGCCCTGAAGACGGCCAACTCGGGCTATCTGACGCGGCGCCTGGTCGACGTGGCGCAGGATGCCATCATTATCGAAGAGGATTGCGGCTCCCAGCGCGGTCTGACGGCCCGGCCGGTTATCGACGGCGGCGAAGTGATTGCCCCCCTGGGCGAGCGTATCCTCGGGCGCACCGCACTGGAGGATGTCGTGGATCCCCTGTCCGGCGACGTGATCGTGCCGGGCGGCGAATTGATCGAGGAAGCCAAGGTCGATCTGATCGAGCGCGCGGGGATCGATACCCTGCGTATCCGTTCGACCCTGATGTGCGAGTCCAAGGGCGGTGTGTGCGGCAAGTGCTATGGCCGCGACCTCGCCCGCGGGACCCGGGTCAATGTCGGCGAGGCGGTCGGCGTGATCGCGGCCCAGTCGATCGGCGAGCCCGGTACCCAGTTGACCATGCGCACCTTCCACATCGGCGGGGCCGCTCAGCGCGGCGCCGAGCAAAGTTCGGTCGAGGCCTCGATCAATGCGACGGTCGTGATCAAGAACCGCAATGTGGTGATGAACTCCTCGGGCGTGCCGATCGTGATGGGGCGCAATCTCGAGATCGTGCTGCAGAACGAGCAGGGCCGCGAGCGGGCCAAGCACCGTATCCCCTACGGCGCCAGGCTGCTGGTGGACGAGGGCGCCGAGGTGAAACCGGGCGACCGGATGGCGGAGTGGGATCCCTACACCATTCCGATCATCACCGAGAAGCAGGGCATCGCCAACTTCGTCGATCTCATCGAAGGCATATCCATGCGCGAGGTGATGGACGAGACGACCGGCATTTCCAACCGGGTCGTGGTCGACTGGAAACAGCAGCAAAAGGCCAGCGAACTGAAGCCCCGCATCACGCTGCGCGACGATGCCGGCGAAGTGATTACCCTGGCGAACAATATGGAGGCCCGCTACTTCATGTCGGTGGACGCCATCTTGTCCGTCGAAAACGGGTCGTTGGTCCAGGCCGGCGACGTTCTGGCGCGAATTCCGCGGGAGAACACCAAGACCCGCGACATTACCGGCGGCCTGCCGCGGGTGGCGGAGCTGTTCGAAGCGCGCAAGCCCAAGGATTACGCCATTATCAGCGAGATCGCCGGTCGGGTCGAGTTCGGCCGCGACTACAAGACCAAACGGCGCATTGTCGTGGTGCCCGAGGATACCGAGGCCAAGCCCTGCGAGTACATGATCCCCAAGGGCAAGCATATCTCGGTCCAGGAAGGCGACTTCGTCGAGGTCGGCGACATGCTGTTGGACGGCAACCCGGTGCCCCACGACATTCTCGACGTGCTGGGGGTCGAAGCGCTGGCCGACTACCTGATCTTCGAGATCCAGAGCGTCTACCGGTTGCAGGGCGTCAAGATCAATGACAAGCACATCGAGGTCATCGTGCGCCAGATGTTGCAGAAGGTCGAAATCGAGGACGCCGGCGACACCACCTTCTTGATGGGCGAACAGGTCGACCGCGAGGAGTTCGAGGCGGCGAACGAGAAGGCGGCGCTGGAAAACGGCATCCCGGCCAAGGCCAGCCCGGTGCTGCAGGGCATCACCAAGGCCAGCCTGCAGACCCGTTCCTTCATCTCGGCGGCCTCCTTCCAGGAGACCACCCGGGTCCTGACCGAGGCGGCGACCCACGGCAAGGAAGACTCGCTTATCGGTTTGAAGGAAAACGTGATTGTCGGGCGGCTGGTGCCGGCCGGCACGGGGGCGGTGATGAACCGACTCCGTACGGTGGCCCAGACCCGCGATACCGAGCTGCTGGCCGAGCGCGAGGCCGCGGAACTGGCATCCCAGGCCGAAATGGAGGCCGAAGAAGCCTAAATGCTGGTGCGGTCAGCGCGGCTGTTCGTTTGTGTCGAGCCCTTCTTTAGCGGCGCAAGAATCGGTCGATTTTTTGCGTCGCAAAGAGCCCTTAGAACGGTGAAAAAAAAGCCTTTTCGAGGGTTGACGGAAATAGGGGCCGTCAATAGTATGCGCCATCCTTCGAAGGGGGCTGGTGGTAGGCCCGTTGCGGCCTAGACGCAGCCCCTGCAGAAAGCGGTATAAAATTTACCCGCTGTTACGACAGCGATTACAGCGTCCGCAGGGCCGGGCTTGGCCTGCCTGCGGCGCTTTGCTTCGAGATCTCATGAGTGGGAACGCCCAATGCCGACTATTAATCAGTTGATTCGCAAGCCGCGTAAGAAGCCGGTTGCGCGAAACAAGGTCCCGGCCCTCGAGGCCTGCCCGCAAAAGCGCGGCGTCTGCACCCGGGTCTATACCACCACGCCGAAGAAGCCGAACTCGGCGCTGCGCAAGGTCGCGCGCGTGCGCCTGACCAATGGTTTCGAGGTCACCAGCTATATCCCGGGCGAAGGGCATAACCTGCAAGAGCATTCCGTGGTCATGATCCGAGGCGGTCGCGTCAAGGATCTGCCCGGCGTGCGTTACCACATCATTCGCGGCACCTTGGATACCCAAGGTGTCGGCGACCGCCGTCAGCGCCGTTCCAAGTACGGCGCGAAACGGCCGAAATAAAATTGAGAGAACGCCATGTCTCGTCGTCATAGTGCCGAAAAGCGCGAAGTACTCCAGGACGCCAAATACGGCGACCGTGTGCTGACCAAGTTCATGAACTGCCTCATGCTCGACGGCAAGAAGTCGGCCGCCGAGGGCATTGTCTATGGGGCCTTCGAGCGCATCGAGAAAAAGGGTCTCGGCGATGCGCTGCGGGTCTTTCATGACGCCCTGGGCAATGTTCGCCCGGACGTTGAGGTGCGCTCGCGGCGCGTCGGTGGCGCGACCTATCAAATTCCCGTCGAGGTTCCGGGCAATCGTGCCCAGGCCTTGGCGATTCGTTGGCTCATCGCAGCATCCCGTGGCCGTTCGGAATTGACCATGACCGAGCGCCTGGCCGGGGAGCTGATGGATGCGGCGAACAGCAGGGGGACGGCTATCAAGAAGCGGGAAGACACCCACCGGATGGCCGAGGCGAACAAAGCCTTTTCTCATTACCGCTGGTAGTCAACGTAAAGGGTAGACGACATGTCGCGCACCACCCCCCTGGAGCGATACCGCAACATCGGTATCATGGCTCACATCGACGCGGGTAAAACCACGACCACGGAACGCGTGCTCTACTACACCGGCCGGTCCCACAAGATCGGTGAGGT
>JAJFGK010000048.1 GCA_021776195.1 Kiloniellaceae bacterium
CGAGGGTCTGGGCAGCCTGATCGCTCGTCTCGGCGAGGGCCTGCCGGTCGCGCTCGACACCGCGGTCCGGGCCATCGACTGGTCGGGCAGGGGCGTGACCTGCCAGACCGACCGCGGCGACCTGTCGGCCGAGGCCGCCATCGTCACGGTTTCCAGCGGCCTCCTGGCCGCCGGGCGTATCGCCTTTCGCCCGGCCCTGCCGGACTGGAAGACGACCGCGTCCGAAGATCTTCCGATGGGCCTTTTGAACAAGGTCGCGTTGCGCTTCGGCGACGGCATTCCGGGCCTGGGGGACGATCTGCGGGCCAGCTACTTTCCCAGCGACGATGTCGGTCTCGGCCTGCGGATCAATTATCTGGGCGGCCCGCTGACGCTCGCCTTTCTCGGCGGCCGTCATGCCAAGGCCATGGAGGAAGCCGGCTTCGAAGCCAGCCGCGACCTGGTCCGCGAGGCCCTGACCGCGCTCTTCGGCGGCAAGTCCGTCCCGCAACCGAGCCACGGTGCCTGGACCGACTGGTGGCGGAACCCCCTGACCCTGGGCGCCTACAGCGGGGCGCGACCGGGCCGGGCCGACGCCCGGGCCGCCCTGGCCCGCCCTCTCGACGAACGCCTCTTCTTTGCCGGCGAGGCCACCATTGCCGACTGGCACGCCACCGTGGCCGGAGCCCATCTATCGGGAATCCGCGCCGCCGAGGAGTTTCTCGCCTGCCGGGTCACGGCATGACGGACCAAGCCAACACCCCCGAGACATTGGGCTCTGAGAGCATGACCATCGCCCGGGTCGAGGCGATCCCCCTGGTTATCCCCTTCACCCACGGTGGCCTGCCGGCCGGTTTTGGCGGCAGAATCTGGGACCGGTTGCCGACGCTTCTGGTCAGGGTCGAGGCCGCCGGGGGCCTGATCGGCTACGGCGACGCCTTCGCTTACAATTGCCTGCGCCCGGTGCAGGCCGCGCTCGAGGATATGGTGGCACCCCTGGCGATCGGCCGCGACGCTCGGGATATTGCCGGCCTGAACGAGGACCTACAGCGCGCCCTACACCTCTTCGGGCGCTACGGCATCACGCTCTTCGCGCTCTCCGGTCTGGATATCGCGCTTTGGGATCTGGCCGGAAAGGCCGCCGGAAAATCCCTGCGGGACCTCCTGGGGCCCGGGCGAGGCACCTTGGTGCCCGGCTATGCCAGCCTCTTTCGCTACGGCGATCCCGAGCTTGTCGCTCAACGCTGCGCACGCGCCCTGGCCGAGGGCTATGGCGCGATCAAGCTGCACGAAACCGCGGCACCGATGGTTGCCGCCGCGCGCGAGGTGGCCGGCGCGGATCTGCCCCTGATGCTGGACACAAACTGCCCCTGGAGTCTGGAGGAGGCGCTTGCGGCCTGCCGGGCCTTGAAGCCCTTCGGCCTGACTTGGCTGGAGGAACCGCTCTTTCCGCCGGAAGATTACCCGGGCCTGGCGCGTCTCGGCCACGAGACCGGGATCGCCATCGCTGCCGGCGAGAACGCCTCGACGGTCCATGACTTCGCCAAGATGTTCGCGGCCAAGGCCGTGGCCTATGCCCAGCCCAGCGTGACCAAGGTCGGTGGCATCACCGAGTTTCTCAAGGTCTGCGCGGCGGCAGAGGCGGCCGGGGTCAAGGTCATGCCCCATTCGCCCTACTTCGGGCCGGGCTTCCTGGCGACCCTGCATCTGGTGGCTGGCGCGGCGCCTGAGGGACTGCCCGGGGCCCTGGTGGAGCGGTTCCACCTGGATCTCGAGGCCAGCCTCTATGGCGATGCCATCGATCCGACAGCCGACGGATCCTTCATGCTGCCGGCGGGCCCGGGCCTCGGCCGCGATCCCGATCCTGCCGTGGTACAGGCCTACCGTCTGCAATAGGGGCTCGACGGCGCCCGCCAGGGCGATAAGCTGCCGGCCAAAGAGGACCAGTGAGAGAGAGGGATCCATGGCCCAAGAAACCACCGTCATTCGCAAGGCCGACTTTATCGTGGCCTGGAGCGAGACCGAACAGAGCCACGTCTATCTGCGTGGCCAGGACGTCGCCTTTCGTGGCAACAGCTTTCTGTCGGTGGGAGGTCACTACGACGGGCCGGCCGAACGCGAGATCGCCGGCGACCGGTTGATGATCATGCCGGGCCTGCTGAACATCCACACCCATCCGGGGTCCGAGCCCGGCAACAAGGGCCTGCTGGACGACGTCGGCAGCCGGCGCATGGGCCAGTCCAACCTGTACGACATCATGAAGGCCTTTTCGATCGACTCCGCCTTCGCCCCGGCCGCCCGCAACGTGGCGATCGCCGAATCGCTGAAAAGCGGGGTCACCACTTTCGTCGACTGGGGCTCGCCCACGGACAACTGGATCGAAGAGCTGGTGGCGACCGGCGTGCGGCCGATCTTCTGCCCGCGCTTTCATTCCGCGACCTGGTTCACCGACGACGGCCACAAGGTGGACTACCGCTGGGACGAGGAAAAGGGCCGGCAGGACTTCAAGGCGGCGGTGGCGGTCATCGATCGGGCTCTGGCCCACCCCTCGGGCCGCTGCGGCGCCATGGTCGGGCCGAGCCAGATCGACACCTGCAGCGCCGGGCTGCTGCGCGACAGCCATGCCTATGCCCGCCAGGCCGGCCTGCCCTGGCAGCTCCACACCGCGCAGTCCTATGTCGAGTTCGCCGAGATCACCCGGCGCTACGGCATGACGCCGGTCGCCTGGCTCGACTCGATCGGGGTCCTGACCGAGGGCGCGACCCTCGGCCACGGCATTTTCCTGAACGACCATCCGCGCATTCATTACCCCCAGGCCGACGATTTCGCGATCCTGAAAGACTCCGGCGCGGCGGTGGCGCACTGTCCGGTCAATTTCATGCGCCGCGGGATCGCCCTCAACACCCTGGCGCGCTACATGGACAACGGCATCACCGTTGGCATCGGCACCGACACCTACCCGCACAACATGCTCGACGAGATGCGGGCCGCCTCCCTGGCCGGGCGCATTCTGCAGGGCCGCTTCGACGCCGGCTCGACACAGCATGCCTTCACCGCCGCGACCATTGGCGGGGCCACAATCCTGCAGCGTCCCGATCTCGGGCGCATCGCGGTCGGCGCCAAGGCCGATTTCTCGCTGGTCGACCTCGACAACCCCTATATGCGCCCGGTGCGCGACCCCTTGAAAAACCTCATCTCGGTGGCCTCGGACCGCGCGATCCGCGACGTCTATGTCGACGGCGAGGCAGCGGTCAGGAACGGCGAAGTGTTGAACATCGACCTCGATGCCAGCCTCGACACCCTGGCCGAGGCGCAGGCGACCATGATGGCCGCGGTGCCGAAGAAAGACTGGGGCGGCCGCACGGTCGAGGAAATTTCGCCGCTCTGCTTTCCCGAGGTGGCGCAACTCGGCAACGCCTGACCGGTCCAGCGCTTGAGAATACGGGAACTGTCATAAGGCTTGTATTTCGATATAACTAGCATTATAGTTATTTAATGGAACAAGCAAAACAACCGAGCCGGCCTGACAGCCTGCGCCTCGAGGGAGCCGCCCAGGGCTTTGCCGCCGTCGGCTCGGAGCCGCGCCTGGCCGTGCTTCTGGCCCTGGTCAAGGCCGGCCGCGATGGTCTGACCGTTGGCGAAATCCAAAGCCGTCTGGCGGTCCCCGCCTCCACTCTGGCGCACCATATCCGGGCGCTGGCCACGGCCGGTCTCGTGGACCAGGAAAAACGCGGCCGTGAGATCGTCTGCCGCGCGGCTTTCGACGCGATCACGGCGCTGGCCGATTATCTCCTGCGCGAATGCTGCGCCGACGAAAAGGAACCCCCGGCATGACAGCGATCGTTGCCTCGCTGAAGCGGCTTCCGGCCCTGCGGATCGACCGCGCCTGGCTCGCGGTCGCGGCCATCCTGCTGGCCCTGGCGGCCCTCGACGCCAGCGAAGTCGTCCCGTCGCTGCGCTTCACCGCGGAAGCCCTTCTCAGCACCGCGCCCTTTATAATCTTCGCCATTCTCTGCGTGGCCAGCTTGAAGGCCAGCGGGGCCGAGAGCATGATCGCCGGCGCCTTCAAGGGACGCGAAGCCCGGATGATCGTCCTGGCCGCCCTGATCGGCGGTCTGGCGCCCTTTTGCTCCTGCGAGGTGATCCCCTTCATCGCCGGCCTGCTGGCCCTGGGCACGCCGCTCGCCCCGGTCATGGCCTTCTGGCTGGCCTCGCCCCTGATCGACCCGCCGGCCCTTCTGATCACCGCCGGCGCGCTGGGCTGGCACTTCGCCGTCGCCAAGACGGTCGCCGCCGTGGCCTTGGGACTTCTGGGCGGCTTTGCCGTGAGCGCGGCGACCCGGGCCGGTTGGTTCGCCAATCCGCTGCGGCTCCGCGACAGCGGCGGTTGCGGCGGTTGCGGCACGGCGCTCCAGGACCGCAAACCGGTCTGGCGCTTCTGGCAAGAGGCACCGCGGCGGCGCCAGTTCGGCGCCGAGGCGCGCAGCAACGGGCACTTCCTCTTGAAGTGGCTGACCCTGGCCTACCTGCTGGAAAGTCTGATGATCACCTACGTCCCGGCCGAGGCGATCGCCGGCTTGGTCGGTGGCGAGGGCATCGCGCCGATCCTGCTCAGTGCCCTGATCGGCGCGCCGGCCTACCTCAATTCCTATGCCGCGCCGCCGCTGGTCGCCGGGCTGATGGAGCAGGGCATGGGCGCCGGGGCCGCCATGGCCTTCATGGTCGCCGGCGCGGTCAGCTCGATTCCCGCCATGACCGCCGTCTTCGCGCTGGTCAACAAGCGGGTCTTCGCGACCTATGTCGCCCTGGGGATGGGCGGCGCGACTCTGGCTGGCCTGACCTATGGCGCGGTGGCGGGTCTTTGAAAATTTCAAAGACCCGCGCACGGCCCGGAAGGGCCGGGTCGAATGAGAGACCTTCCCTAGAAAAACACCATGGTGCGCACCTCGATCGAATCGCGCGGCGCCGCGTCGGCCGGCGCCGTGGGGTCGTCGAAGGCGGTGTGAAGCGACAGGCGCGCCCGGCCGTCGTCACGTGAATCGAAGCACTTGATCAGGATCACCTCGTCCCGGGTCATCTTCGGGAAGTAGTACCAGCGATGCCTGGGGCTGAAGGCCGCGGCATAGGTCAGGCCAACCCGATCGTCATAGACCAGCTTGCTAACCACCAGGTCCTCGGGCGCCACGCTCGAGGCGTCGGCCAGGGCCAGAGGCGCCGATAGGACCGGCTCGCGCAGCGGGCGCCAGAGATTGATGAAGGCGAAGCGTCGCCGCAGCAGGTTCTCGGCCTCGGCCGCGCCCAAGAGATCGCGCACCCGCTGCGGCGCGGATTCGGTGGTATAGTCGTTGTGGACCCGGCGCACCGGACTGCTCAGGCTCTGCCGCGCCGCGCCCTGGGGTTCCTGGACCCGGCGATTGTGATCGAAGGCCACCACACGGCTGGCACCCAGCAGCTCCTGCAACAGAGCCTCGGTCTCGCCGTAGTAGCCGGCGCGGATCGCCACGTCGTCGTCGAACTTGTCAAAGCCCGTTCGGTGGCCCAGCAGGGTAAAGCCCTGGAGGTCCAGGCTCGGCGGCGGCGTCAGCGACCGGCCGTCGTGAATATCGACCTCGAAGGCGCGGAAGTCGCCGATCCGCTCCGGTTCGCCCGCGCCCGGTTTCATGTAGGTGACGGGCTCCTGCTCGCGGTCGGCCAGATAGGTCAGGATCCCCGTAACCCTGGGGATCGGCTCCGCGAACAAGTCGTTGTCGGCGGACCGGAGGCTGGAGACGGCGGCCTGTTGCATCATCGTGACTCCTTCTCGAGATCTGTCTCGGCGGCGGGCCAGGGTGGCCCTACCATGAATTCCATGGGACTAAGATTATACCGAAAGCGTTGCATTTCGAGCGAATTCGGCGCAACCTTACTTGAGCTAAATTCATACTACGGAGATTCCAGGCGATGTCAGAGGCGAATCAGTGGATGCCGCCCTTTCCGGCTCTCAGAGCCTTTCACGCCGCCGCCCAGCAGGGTCGCTTCCGGAGCGCCGCCGAGACCCTGGGCGTCACCGAGTCGGCGATCAGCCATCAGGTTCGGCGCCTGGAAGACTTCTTGCGGGTTTCGCTGTTCGAGCGGCAAGGGCCCAAAGTTCGACTGACCGCGACCGGACAGCGCTACTTCGCGGAAATCGACCCCGCCATGGCCCGCATCCAGGCCGCCACCCGCAGCCTGATCGGGCCCGCCGAGCGTCACCGTGTGGTCCTGACCCTGCCGCCATCCCTCACCACTCTCTGGCTGATCCCCAACTTGGCCGGGTTCGAAACCGCCCATCCGGAGGTCGACCTGCAATTCGTGACCACGACCCGGATGTGCAATCTGGCGCGCGAACAGATCGATCTGGCGATCCGTCACGGCGAAGGGAACTGGGGCGATGTCGAGGCCGATTTTCTGCTCGCCGAGACCACCCTGCCGGTCGGCCGGCCGGGCCTGCTCGGCGGCGATCTCTTCGCCAGCGGCGACGGCGGCGTCATCCCCGCCGGACGGGTCGCCACGGCACTGGCCTCCTGCCGCCTGATCGTCAACGGCTACTATCCCGACGAGTGGCACGAGTGGGCTCAGGCGCGTGGCATCGATACCCTGTCCCTGGACGGCGCCTTGAAGCTGGACTCCCAGGATCAGGTGCTGCAAGCCGCCGAACGGGGCCTGGGCCTGGCCATGGGGCGCCGCCCCATGGTCGACGGCCACCTTGCCGCCGGCTCCCTTCAGGCCCCCTTTGGGCCGCCCGATCGATCCAAGGCCAGCTACTACCTCTGCCGGCCGCCCGGCATCGCGCCGCCCCTGGCGGCCCGACGCGTGGCCCGTTGGCTGCGGGCCCTGGCCGAGGAGCCGCTGGAGACGGATCTAGTGGATAGTATCTAACAGGGGAGTGTTACGTCTGGATGCTACGGCGCAGGCAGCCCACGCCGTGCAGGACCAGACGCAAAACGTAGGGAAAGGCGGCGACACCAAGAAAGAAGTAGGTGCCGGGCCAGTTGCCGGCATTCCAGCAGCCGACGGCGAGCCCAAGTCCCACCACGGTTATGATATAGGGCCGCATAATGGCGAGGTAGGCCGTCAGCACGGCCAAAACACTCACCCGTTTTTTCTCTGGCCCTTGGCGCGATTGATCGCTTTTCGTCAAGACCAACTCTCCCACTTGCCCCGCATGATAACCGAGGGTTGGTCCTGACATCAAGCAGACCCGTCCGGTGCCCTTCGTCCGCGGCGACGTCGCCCTGGCAAAGGTTGTCGTCCCAGACGGCCAGGCCCTACCATGCGGTCGCGGGGCGCCGGAGCGCGCCCTGCCGACCTGCCGACCTGGAAGGGGAGCACGACATGACCGCTGGCGAGAACCCGCCGCCGCTGCGATTGGCGATCGCAAGCCTGGGAACCATCGGGCTGGCGGTGGCCCGCCGGGTCGATCAGGGCGCGGTGCCGGGCATGATGGTTTCCTGCGTGACCGGACGCGATCTCGCAAAGGCCACGCGGGCGGTGGCCGACTTCGCGCGGCCCCCGGTCGTCGTCCCGCTCGCGGCCATCGCCGAGAACGCCGACGTGGTGCTGGAGTGCGCACCGGCCGCCCTCTTCGAGACCATTGCCGGCACCGCCATCGGCGCTCGCTGCGTGCTCGTGCCGCTCTCGGTCGGCGTCCTGCTAGAGCGCATGGATCTGGTCGACCGGGCCCGCGAAGGGGGTGCGCGCATCCTGGTTCCGACCGGCGCCCTGATCGGCCTCGATGCCGTGAAGGCCGCCGCCGAGGGCCAGGTGGAATCGGTCAAGATCGTCACCCGCAAGCCGCCGCGCGGCCTGCGGGGGGCACCACACCTGATTCAGGCGGGGATTTCACTGGAGGATCTAAGCGCGGCCAAGCGGGTCTTTGCCGGCTCTGCCCGCGCGGCGGCGCGCGGGTTTCCCGCCAACGTCAACGTCGCGGCCGCCCTGTCGCTCGCCGGTATCGGACCCGACCGCACCGAGGTCGAGATCTGGGCCGATCCGGCCGTGACCCGCAACACCCATCGCATCGAGGTGATCTCCGAGGTGTCCACCTTCTCGATGACGATCGAGAACGTACCGAGCGCGGAGAACCCGGCCACGGGCAAGATCACCGCCCTCTCCGCCATCGCCACCTTGAAGCGTTTGACCGAGACATTGGTGGTGGGAACCTAAAAAGGAGAAAGCGGCGTCCCGAGGGAAGCGCCGCTTTCTTGAAGAGCCTGACAGACCGACCGGTGAAGACGTCCGGGCCGGCCCACCAAGATTAGTGCGATCTTGTCTTGAAGCCTAGGCCGCCTTGCGGATACGACGCTTGGCGACAGCCGACTTGCGAACCGGCTTCTTGGCGGCGGACTTGATCTTGCCGGCCTTGACCGCCTTGCGCAGCTTGCTGAGCTGACCGCGCACCGTCTTCGAAGCCGTGGACTTCTTCGCCACGGGCCTCTTGGCGGCCGTCTTCTTGATCGCAGACTTGCGCGCGGTCGACTTGCGTGCCGTCGTCTTCTTGGCGGCGGGCTTGCGAGCGACAGTCTTGCGAGCGGTCGTCTTGCGGGCGGTCGTCTTACGGGCCGTCGTCTTCTTGGCGGCTGGCTTGCGAGCGACAGTCTTGCGCGCGGTCGTCTTGCGGGCCGTCGTCTTCTTGGCGGCGGGCTTACGGGCCGTGGTCTTCTTGGCGACCGTCTTCTTCTTGGCCGCGGGCTTGCGGGCGACAGTCTTCTTGGCCGCGGGCTTGCGGGCGACAGTCTTCTTGGCCGCGGGCTTCTTGGCGGCCGTCTTCTTCTTGGCGACCGTCTTCTTCTTGGCCGCAGGCTTGCGGGCGACGGTCTTCTTGGCGGCGGGCTTACGCGCCGTGGTCTTCTTGGCGGCGGGCTTGCGCGCCGTGGTCTTCTTCTTGGCGACCGTCTTCTTCTTCGCCGCGGGCTTGCGGGCGACAGTCTTCTTGGCCGCCGGTTTCTTGGCCTTGGTCTTCGCTTTTGCTTTCGTAGCCATGTCTGGCTCCTATCGACAGTTACAAATAAAGCGCTCGGTTGCTGGAGTGCCACCAGAACTGGCGATAGTCGTATCCGCAGTTGGTTAACAAAGAATGAGGCTTTTTTGTCATGTTATACTGACAAATTCGCAGAAAACAGCACGCTGGATTTGTCGGTTTGCGGCAGTCTCGGCGCCGCTCCAGACCCTTGCTCACTTATCCACAGAAGCCCTCGCCACTGTGGGCCCCAATACTATGACGGTCCCGGATCGCTTCTCTACAGCCTGCCGACCACGGCGGGCGGGGCGGGCCAATGGAACCCATCACGCCGTCGACCCCGGGCCGCCAAGGGCCGGAACCAGGCATTGTGCCGACCGCGCCGGCCGAGTGCCTGTGCTCCAATCCTGGCGCGGATCGCTCGCTTGCCGCGCCTCCCGGCTCAAGGATCGCGGTTATTTTCATTCTAATATCAATAGATTAGAGGCTGGATTTGGTCAGGTCCAAAAGGCGGCCGCGCGCCGTCGGGGAAAGGCCGCGCGAAGCGGGAGGACCCGCACCGGCGGACTGACCCCGGCCGATTGCCGGGCGGCTTCGCCGCGTTACGCCGGCACTGTTCGCGGGCGGCACCCTGTGGCCGGAGCAACCCAGGGACGACCGAGGCCCGCGAGGCCACGATCCAACCTGTCCGGCCCCATGGCCTGTCCATTGCCTTGTCTCGACGCCGCGGACTCGCATCCGAAGCCTTTGTTGGGCATGATCGGAGGTGAAATTGCTGTTGAACGCTAAAGAATTCGGAGGAAAAAAATATGCTGAAAATTCTATCGTTTCTCATCGCAGGCGCGATTCTGTCCGGCAATCTCGTCTTCGGCGCCGGATCCGCAAGGGCGGACGAGCCGTCCGCAGCCTTCGCTTTTTATCTCGACTACCTCAAGACCTCGGCCACGGCGCAGTCCATCGCCGACATCGCGCCCTTCATGCCTTCCTGGTGGCGGGCCCGTCATGAATCGAGCGACGAAGAAAGTCAGGCCGCCACTGTCGAGAGGGTCCGCAAGGCGAGTCAGGACCTTCGGGACGTCGCGCTGGAAAAGGAAGAGGCTGTCGAAGATGGAGTGCGGCTTCATTTGACCGCGCGCGAGCAGAACGACTTCCCGATGCGTGGCACGGTGCTGCTGATGCAAGACTCCGGCGCCTTCACCGTGGAAGAGTCCATCTGGGCGACTTCGAACTGAGCGGCACCGCGAGAGCGCCCCAACCCAAGCCGGGATGGATGCTCGGATGGCCTTTGAACCCGCTTTCATGCAACAGCTCGACCTTTACTATGCCGAGGCCGACCGGCTGAGAACCCGTGCGGATTGGCGCGCCTTCGAGGATAAGTGGTTCAACCGCTCGGCCTGGCCCCGTCGACGAGTACCGGGTCCTACACGCCTTTCCGAAGAGGGCGAAGGTGTTCTGGCGCGGGACCGGCGCCGCTGGGCGCGGTCCACTTGGGTCTATGACCTGACGGCCGCAGCCCGCTACCACTACTTCGCGGTTTTTCATGGGATCCGGACGGCTATCTTCTTTCCCCAGCTCGCCACCGGCAACGAGAGATCCGGCAAAGGCTGGACCCAGTGCTGTTCCTACTGCGAGATAACCACCGACGAGCCGGGACCGGCGCACTGTCCGGTCTGCGCCCGGTCGTTGCACTTCGAGTTCATCGAAGATTGAGGGGTGACATGAGTCAGCATTGGTTGTGGGCAACGGTTCCCCTGGGACTCATCTGTCTGGTCATCCTGCCGGTCATGGTGTGGCGGCTGATCGACAACTACCGGGCGGATGAAATCCTCTCGGTCCCGCTGGTCGCCGAACAAGAACTGTCCCTGGACGGCGCCGGGCCGATGCTGCTGCATGGCGAGGCGCCGCGTCTGTCCGCGGCCTTCGGCGGGCTGGACTTCCGACTGACCCGTCTTGCCGACGATCGGGATCTGACGCTTTCGGATATCTGGATGAAGTCTTCCTCCTCGGGGTTTTCGAAGGCCCGGCTGTCGCTGCGCGCCTTCGAACTCACGCAGCCGGGCCGCTACCGGCTTACGGTCCTGGGGTCGCTGGATGCGGACTTGGCCGCCAATCACAGCCTCGTCATCACCCATGACCGCCGCGGCCGCATGGTCGGCACCATCTTGGCTGTTGTTTTTTCGGCCATCGGACTGCTCGGCGGCCTGACACTGTCCCTGGTGATCTATATGTCGAATTATCGTTAGCCCGCCATGCGAGACCAGCATTCGGTTGTCGCTGTGTTTGCCACGGCTCTGCTTGACACCTTGGCCCTTGCGATGCTGGCCCTTGCGACCCTGGCCCCCGCAACTCTTGCCGACCAGCCTCTGCCGGCTCCACAGGACAAAACGGTCTGCGCGCCGAACGGCCTCTTCTGCGCCCGGATGGATCTGGCCGCAAACGAGATCCGGGTAACGAGCGAGGACCAGTTGCACTGGCGCATGCCGGGCTGGTTCCGCGATGCCTATCTGGCCGACGATGGCGACCACCTGGTCGTGGGGTACGGTGGACTGAGCCTTCTGGACCGGGACTATCGGCCGCAGACCACCATGATCACCTTCTGGCGGCGCGGCCGGATCGTTCGCCGCGTGCCCCTGTCAGAGGTGATCGCGGCGCCCGCGCGCTTGCGGCCCACGGTGTCGCACGTCGTCTGGGGCCAAACGGTGGGGTTCGATGAGGCGGGCCGCTTTGTCGTTCATACGGCCGAGCACCGCCGCATCGCCTTCGATGTCGCGACCGGCCTGATCCTGGAAACCCGGCCCGCGCCTTATCCTTACTGATCCGTCGGTGTCGTCATCCGAGCTTTAACCAGTTCCTCCTGCTCGACCAGCGCGGCGCGCAGCAGGGTCAAGGCCTGCATCACTTCTCGGGCCCTCGCCCGATCACGCGGCGTGGGGTCGCTACACCGCAGGTTCATAAGGTCCTTGCGCGCCATTTCAATTCTGATCCGGCAACAGGACAGCTCGGCAAACAGCTCCTTGAGCGCACGCGGCGGCAGGGCCTTGGAAGGTTCAGCGGCGACACTGCGCCAGGATTCGTTGAAACTTGACATGGCACTCCCATCCCGTTGCCGGCCCTTGCGGGCTCGATGCGGGAAAGCCTCGTGGAAGGCTGTCCCGCATCCCTGTTCACGGGCCTGAACCGAACTAGCCCGGATAATTCACGAACGGTTCTAAAGTAGATTTTTCGGTTAGTTTGTTGAGTTTTCTCGTCTCGGTTCGGCGATTTTCTTTGGTCGTGCCGGGGCGCCGATGGTTTTGCTGCTTGAGGCGCGATTTTGGCGCGT
>JAJFGK010000049.1 GCA_021776195.1 Kiloniellaceae bacterium
GACTGATGACGATGAGGCCGCGCCCGCTGCCGCGCCCGCTGCCGACGAGGACGACGACCTGGATCTCGATGCCCTCGTGGCCGACGACGACGAGGAGGCGCCTGCCGCCGAGGCGGCTGCTGACGAAGACGACGACCTGGATCTCGATGCCCTCCTGGCCGACGACGACGAGGAGGCGCCTGCGGCCGAGACCGCTGCCGACGAGGACGACGACCTCGACCTCGATGCCCTCCTGGCCGACGACGATGAGGAGGCGCCCGCTGCCGAGACCGCTGCCGACGAGGACGATGACCTCGATCTCGATGCCCTCCTGGCCGATGACGACGAAGAGGCGCCCGCAGCCGAGACCGCTGCCGAAGAGGACGACGACCTGGATCTCGATGCCCTCCTGGCCGACGACGAGGAGGCGGAGGCACCTGCCGCCGAGGCCGCCGAAGACGCGGACGACGATCTCGACGCTTTGCTCGCCGATGACGACGAGGAAGAGGCGCCGGCGGCCGAAGCTGCGGCAGCCGAGGACGACGACGATCTGGACCTCGACTCGCTGCTGACTGATGACGATGAGGCCGCGCCCGCTGCCGCGCCCGCTGCCGACGAGGACGACGACCTGGATCTCGATGCCCTCTTGGCCGACGACGACGAGGAGGCGCCTGCCGCCGAGGCGGCTGCTGACGAAGACGACGACCTGGATCTCGATGCGCTCCTGGCCGACGACGACGAGGATGCGCCCGCTGCCGAGACCGCTGCCGACGAGGACGACGACCTGGACCTCGATGCCCTGCTGGCCGACGACGACGACGAGGAGGCGCCCGCTGCCGAGACCGCTGCCGAAGAGGACGACGACCTGGATCTCGACGCGCTGCTGGCTGACGACGACGAGGAGGCGCCTGCCGCCGAGGCCGCTGCTGACGAGGACGACGACCTGGATCTCGACGCTTTGCTGGCCGACGACGATGAGGAGGCGCCCGCTGCCGAGGCCGCTGCTGACGAGGACGACGACCTCGACCTCGACGCATTGCTGGCCGATGACGACGGGGAGGAGGCCGAGGACCCGGCCCCGGTCGCAGATCGACAAGATGCGGTCCAACACCGGGAGGCGCGGAGATCAATGTCAAAGGAAGCGGGTTACACGCCGAGTTTTGGATCTATTGCGGTCTCCCGCCCGGCGATCGCACGCGATATCGGGACGCCCTTCCGGATTGCGGTCCTGGGGGATTTTTCGGGGCGCGCCAACCGCGGCGAGTTTGCGATTGGCGATGACCTCGCCAACCGCAAGGAGATGAAGGTCGATGTCGACAACATCGACGACCTCTTCGAGCGCATGGGAATAACGCTGCACCTGCCGATCGGGGCGGAGGGTGCCACTGTCGAGGTCGAGCTGTCCTCGCTGGATGATATGCACCCTGACGAGTTGCACGACAACCTGGAGATCTTCACCGAGCTGGCCGGCTTGCGCCGGCGGCTCAGCAATAGCTCGACCTTCGCCTCGGCCGCGGAGGAGGTCCAGTCCTGGGCCGGCGTGGCGGACCGCCCGGTCGCCAGCCGCGAACCGGCTCGCGGGGCGGTGGTGCCGGTGGGCGGCAAGTTGAGCGACTTTGCCCGCCTTCTAGGACAACCCTCGGCCCCGGTCCGGGAAGAGAGCAGCATCGAGGATCTGCTGCGTCAGGTCGTGGGACCCCATATCGTGCCGGCCAAGGACCCGCGCCAGGAAGAAATGGTGGCGCATGTGGACGAAGCCTTGTCCGAGGTCATGCGCAAGGTTCTCCACCACCCCGATTTTCAGACCGCCGAAGCGCTCTGGCGGTCGGTCGATCTGTTGGTTCGGCGCCTGGAAACCTCGACCGAGCTGCAGGTAGTCCTGTTCGACGTGTCGGCCGAGGAGTTCGCGGCCGATCTCTCGGCCCAGAACGATCTGGAGAACAGCGGACTATTCAGGCTGTTGGTCGAGCATCCCTTGCTGGACGAAGAACAGGGACCTCTGTCGGCGATCCTCGGGGCCTACAGCTTTGAGATGACGCCGCCCCATGCCGAACTGCTGGGCCGCATGGCCAAGGTGGCGGGGCACGCCGGCGCGCCCTTCATTTCCGCCCTGGGAGCGGATTGTCTGGGCCACAATTTCGACGAGCTTCACCGTCTGATCAAACAGTCCTGGCGCGCCTTGCGTGGCCTGCCCGAGGCCGCCTATTTGGGCCTGGCCTTGCCGCGTTTCATGCTGCGCATGCCCTATGGCAAGCGGACCGACCCCATCGATCCCTTCGACTTCGAGGAGTTCACGGCAAAGACCGGCCTGAAATCCATGCTCTGGGGTAACGCCGCCTTCATTGCTGCGCTGTTGCTGGGCGAGGGTTTCACCCGCGACAGGTTGAAGATGGAATTGGGATCGATCATGCAGGTTGGCGACATGCCTTTCCACTACTTCACCGACAAGGACGGCGACCAGGTGCCCTTGCCCTGCACCGAACGCCTGGTCTCGGTATCGCTTGCCGAACGCGTCACGCCGCAGTGTTGGATGCCCTTGCTTTCAATCAAAGGCCGGCCGGAGGTGCGCCTGGGCTCCTTCGTGTCGCTCGGCGGTGGTCTTCTGGCCGGACCCTGGGGCGGCGGTAGCGCGCCCTCGGCTGCCGGCGGCGCGCCGGCGGAGGTCGCGCAACCGGAATCCCAGGCACCGGATTCCGAGCCGGAGGCGGTGGCGGACGATGCCGGCGGTGACGATGACCTCGATGGCCTGCTCGCCGATCTGGGAGGCGACGAGGATGGCGGCGGCGGCGATGAGGGCGACGACGACCTGGACGCACTGCTCTCCGATCTGGAGAGTGGCGACGGAGAGTCCGATGACGACGAGGAGATGGACCCGGAGCTGGCGGCCCTGCTGGCCGACCTGTGAGCGGTTGGGATGCGACGGTGCGGTGGACTGGGACGACAGGAGGCGGGTTCCTGCCGGTGAAAATCGGTGTATCCTGTTGCGCAAACATGGACTTTTGTCCGGATCGGTTGCCCGACTGGCGACATGACCTGGACCGGAGCGAGTATTCGGGAGTGAGTCGGAGACCATGGTGAGCGATGACAGCGAGGTGGCGGCCGATGAGGTGATAATCGGCTCATTCGAGGAATCTCATTACCTGCTCAAGGGGCTTGTCTACCTGGATCAAATCCTGCTCGGCGAAGAATCGGTCGACTGCCCGGTAAATTTTGTAACCCTTCATAGCTGGCCGGACGTGATATCTCATTGGGAGGAGCCCGATGGCAGCATTCCCTGGTCGGTTCACCCGGAAATCGTGGAGCGGCTGAAGCAACAGGTCGCGGAACGCGAATTGGCGGCACGGCGCGAAGAGCAGAAAACCGCCATGGCCGGGCTGGACGACGATGACGAAGGTTGGCTGGATAATCTCAAGGGATGACGGCTCAAGGAATGATAGCGGTCTTCAATTATCGGACTGGGGCGGCGCGCAGGCGCCCCGGCCGATAGACTACCTGCGGAAAGGAAAGCGATTCCATGGCAGGCTCTGCCGACGGCCTCAACGATCCGCTCCTCGAGGGGCGCGAATTCCGGCTCAAGACGACGCTGGGCAACGGCTACACCGACATGTACCTCCTCTCGGCGACGGTCGAGGAGAGCCTGGGCGAGCCCTTCACGATCAATGTCGAAGGCCTCAGCAACAAGTTCGATCTCGACCCGAAAGAACTGCTCGGCAAGGCCATGACCATCGAAATGGACCTGCCGGATCCCGCTATGGGCGAAGGCGGCAAACGCTTTTTTCACGCCCTTGTCGACAGCGTGACCTACAACGACCGCTCTTTCGGCTTCGCGCACTACTCCTTCAGCCTGAAGCCCTGGCTCTGGATGCTGCGCTACCGGACCGACTGCCGAATCTACCAGGAGGTCACGGTCCCCGACTTGATCAAGGCGATTTTCCGCGATGAGTTCGGTTACACCGACATCGAGGACAAGCTGACCGGCAGCTATCCGACCATGGAGTACTGCGTGCAGTACCGGGAAAGCTATTTCAACTTCGTCAGCCGCATGATGGAACAGGTCGGAATCTATTACTTTTTCAAGCACGAGAAGGAAAAACACACGATCGTGCTGATCGACGACGTGGCCAGCCACGAGGAGTTCAAGGGCTTCGAGAAGATCGACTACTTCCCCCAGGAAGCCGACTACAAGCGCGATCAGGAATACATCGACCACTGGACTTTCACCCAGCAGATCCGACCCGGCAAGGTCGCGCTCGACGACTACAACTTCAAAACGCCCTCGGCGGATCTGGAGTCGCGCCACTCCCTGCCCGGGGAACACGCCAACGACGATGGCGAGATCTTCGACTATCCCGGCGAGTTCATCGACACGGACGAGGGCACCTTCTTCGTGACCCGGCGCATGGAAGAGCAACGCCAGCAGTTCGAACGGCGCTATGGCCGCGGCAACGCCCGGGGCTTGGCCTGCGGTCACAAGTTCGAGCTGAAGCAATTCGAGGACCGCACCGACCAGAGCGACAAGAAGTACCTCATCGTCACCGCGAGCCACTCGATCAAGGTGGAGACCGAGTGGGAGACCAAGAGCGGCGGCGGCGAGGACATGTACTCCTGTACGTTCCAGGCGATGCTCGACGAAATGCCGTTCCGGCCCCTGCGCAAGACGCCCAAGCCTTTGATTCCCGGGCCCCAGACGGCGGTGGTAACGGGCCCCGAGGACGAGGAAATCTACACCGACGAGTATGGCCGGGTGAAGGTCATTTTCCATTGGGACCGCTATGCCAAGGACGTCGATCCCGACAAGACCACCTGCTTCATCCGGGTCGCCCAGATCTGGGCCGGCAAGGGCTGGGGCGCCATGTTCATCCCGCGGATCGAACAGGAGGTGATCGTCGAGTTCCTCGAGGGCGATCCGGACCGCCCGATCATCACCGGCCGGGTTTACAATGAAGAACAGAAGGTGCCCTACGAGCTACCGGACACGGCGGTCGAGCCGGACGAACCCCCGGCCGACGTCGAGGCCGCGCAGGGCGGCGGTGGCGAGGGCAAGAATATCTCGACCATCAAGAGCGAAAGCACAAAAGAGGGCCAGGACCACTACAACGAGATCCGCTTCGACGACACCATCGACGAGGAACAGTTCTATATTCGCGCCGAACGGGATTTCGATGCGGTTATCGGAAACAATGAAACCCGGCGCGTGGGCTTCGACGACAACGATCCGGGCGATCAATCGATCGATGTGAAGAACAAGCGCACCGTGACGGTGCACGACGACAACGACGACAAGATCGTGAAGACCAAGGACCGCACCGCGACCATCGAAAAGGGCAACGATGAAATCACCGTCAGCATGGGCGACCGCACGGTCGATATCACGGCCGGTCAGGAAACCCATACCGCGGCGACGAAGATCACCTTGAAGGTCGGCGCCAGCTCGATTGTTCTGGAGCCGGCCAAGATCACGATTTCCTCGACCCAGATCGACATCAAGGCGACCGCGGCGCTGACCGCCGAGGGACTCAATACGACCGTCAAGGGAACCGCGACGCTGGTCCTCTCGGGCGGCCTCATCAAGATCAACTAGGCGGCGGCGGGCGATGTCTGAACTGAAGAAAATCAAGGCGGCGAAAGCGACCGAAATTGTCGAGCGCTTTACCCTGGAGCTGGAAGAGGACGCCCAGTCCCATCTGGCGCCGGAAGTATCGCCGCAGGCCTTCGTGGAACGGCTTGTGAAGGCCAAGCTAGAGGAGCAGGCAATCAAGTTCCTCGCTTTTGCCCTGCCCAAGCGCGAGGCCTGCTGGTGGTCCTGTCTGGTGGCCCGCCAGGCCGACGACCTGGAGAGCCAACCTCTCCTCTCCTCCGCGCTGGCTGCCGCCGAGGCCTGGGTTTTCAAGCCCAGCGAGGAGAACCGCCAAGCGGCCCTGATGTCGGGCGAGAAGGCCGGATTCGGCAATGCCAGCGCCTTTGCCGCCCATGCCGCGGCCTGGAGCGGCGGCTCGATCACGCCGCCGGATTTCGACCCGGTGGAGCCCGCCGACGACCTGACGGGAAAGGCCGTCCACTGCGCCATGGAACTGGCGATCTATGGCGGTCCGCCGCCGGGGATCAAGGACCGTATCGCGCTCTACCTGGCCATGGGCCTCGATATCGCCAAGGGCGGCAACGGCCGGGTCCACGCCGACGGTTCGCGAATCGAAGGGTGACCGGATTGTTGTCATCGGCAAGGAGGCCGTAATGGCCGAAGAAGAAGAAGAAAAAACCGACGAGGAAATCGCCCAGGAAGAAGCCCAGGCGGCGATGGACGCCGCCGTCGCGGCGATGCCGCCGATGCCGGCGGGCGGCGGATTCCCCTCCGCGCGGGTTGGCGACAACCATGTCTGCCCCATGGTCGATGTCTTGAAGCCCCACGTCGGCGGCCCGATCCTCCCCCCCGGCTGTCCGACGGTCCTGATCGCGGGGCCGCCGGCGGCCCGCATGGGCGACATGGCGACCTGCGTTGGGCCGCCCGATTCGATCCTCAAGGGAAGCGCCACGGTGATGATCGGCAACCAGCCGGCGGCGCGGGTCATGGACAGCACGGCGCACGGCGGCATGATCATCGTTGGGTGCTTCACGGTGCTGATCGGCGGTTGATGACATCTCCTGAGTGGCCGGGAACTCCGATTTTGCCTGTTTTTGGCGAGAATCAGTGCTTTGCGGCATCGGCGTTAAGGAGTTATTTTTGCGGCAGTGGCTCTATAGAGCCCTGCTGTGGTAGTCTCCCGCCGTTGCGCCTTGGTCGGAAGTCTTTGGAAAGCTTGGAAAAGATCCCTCGGGCGCGACACTGGAGCGGGCGATTGAGGCCGGAGTCGCAATGAAGCTCGTGCTGGAGCTCAGTGGAAGGGAAGGGCAAGCCGCCGACCAATGGTCGCTGGAAGGCCACGGCATGTCGATTGGCCGCGGCGACGACAACGACTGGGTGTTGCCCGATCCCAACCGGCATTTGTCCAAACAACACTGCAAAATAGACTATCGCGATGGCCAGTATCTCCTGACCGACACCAGCACCAACGGTATCTTCGTCAACCACTCCTCCGAGCGCCTGCCGCGCGGCGCGTCGGTGCGCATCAACGACGGCGACATCATTCAGTTGGGCAGTTACCAGATCGTCGCCGGACTGGTGGAAAGCGGCGGCCTTTCGGGGTCGCCGCAAGACCCTTTCGGCGACCTGCCGGAGCCCTATGAGGAAGCACCGATCATCGCGCCGCGCAATCAGGCCCCGGCCAACCAATCGTTCGAATCGCCCGATGCCTTCGTGCCGAATCTCGGCCGCCACGACGCCGGCCTGGTGGACGATCCCGATCCCTTCCTCGACCGCTCGGACCCCATGTCTGGCGGTCCCGGCGCGACCGGCGATGCCCTGGATCCCTTCGGCGGGGGGCACCCCGGGCAGGACGACGACCTTTTCTCGGGACCTCCAAGCAGGGGCGCGCGCCCCCTCATTCCCGAGGATTCCGACCTGATCGGACCCGATCTCGACAGTGGCCCCCTGGAGGACGATCTGCTGGGCGACAACAGCCAGGAACAGTGGCAGGGCCCGGCGGCCTCGAACCATCACTCGGCCGCCAACGAGTACTTTCGTCCGCCCGAGGTCGCCAGCCATTCGCTCCCCGAGGACAATTCGGTCATTCCGGACGATTTCGACGAGGAGTTCGGCGGGGCCCCGAGCCCGGCGCCGGCGCTCCAGCCGGCCATTCCCGCTCCCGCAGGTCCTGGCATTCAACCGGCCGCGCAACCCGATCCCTTCGCGGCGCCGGCCCCCATCGCGCCGGCCCCCATCGCGCCGGCTCCCGTGGCGCCGGCTCCCGTGGCGCCGACTCCCGTGGCGCCGCAGCCGGTGGCCCCTCCCGTGCCCCAAGCGGTCCCCATGGGTCCGGCCGCGGACGCATCCGTGGGCCGCGCCTTCCTGGCCGCGGCGGGCCTGAAGGATCTCCAGGTCAGCGATGCCGAAATGGCAGCTCTTATGGTCACTGTCGGCGCGACCTATCGGGCCATGGTGGAAGGTATGCGCGAACTCCTCCTGACCCGCTCGTCGCTCAAGAACGAGTTTCGCATCGACCAAACCATGATCGGTCCGCGGGAAAACAACCCCCTGAAGTTCTCCGCCAGCACGGAGGAGGCCCTGCTGGCACTGCTGAAGCCGCCGGTGGCCGGTTACATGACGCCGGAAAAGGCCGTTCAGGAGGGCTTGAAAGACGTCGCCAGCCACCAGATGGCGGTCATGGCCGGGATGCAAGAAGCGATCGCGTCGCTGCTCAAGAGATTCGATCCTGAAACCCTCGCCAAGCGGATGGACAAGCACGCCAGTCTTCGCGACATGGTTCCAGGCGGCAAGAAGGCCCGCTACTGGGAGGTTTTTGTCGAGCTCTACGGCGAGATCGTGGCGGAGGCCGAAGACGACTTCCAGAGCCTCTTCGGCAAGGAGTTCTCCAAGGCCTACAAGGAACAAAGCAGGAAGATCTAGGGCCTTGTCCGGGTACCCTGGCAAAGCCGCACCGGGATCCCCAGCCGGGTCTTCCATGGGGGTCAATGCTTGGCAAGATCGAAGAAAAAGAACATAGTAGGCGGTCGATTGGAGTCTCGGAGTAAGGCAATTACCCAGACTGATCGCGGCCTTTTTGTTGGGGGAGATTGAGTATGTCAATTCGTTGTTCGATCCGTATGGCCTTCCTCGGCCTTGTTGCGGTGCTGCTCGCCAGCTGCGCCGAGCCGCCGCCCCCGCCGCCCCCGCCGACGGTCGTGAATGTCACCGCGACGGCCTCCGCCGACGTCAATCCCAACGCCTCCGGGCGCGCGTCGCCGGTGACCGTTCGGTTCTTTTACCTGGTCAGTTCAACCACCTTCGAAGAAGCCGACTTCTTCGCGCTCTTCGACGCCGCCGAGGCGACCCTGGGTGCGGACCTCGTGAGCAACGACGAGTTCAACCTCGGGCCGGGTCAGCAAAAGACGACGACGCGTGAGCTGCCCGACACGGCCCGCAGCGTTGGCGTGCTCGTGTCCTACCGGGATATCCAAAGCGCGGTATGGCGCGATGTGATCGAGGTGGCGCCGAACCAGACGACCAACATCGATGCCAAGGTCGAGGCTCTTGCCGTTTCGCTGTCGGCCGCGGCGGCGCCCTGACGGTCGTCTCGCCGTTGGGCTTGAAGCTGTGGGCCGGATTCGCTGGGGCCTGGAGAATGGCTGGAGAATGAATGTCCTGGGATAACAAAGTCGTCTGGTCGGAGGGGTTGTTCCTGCAGCCCCAGCACTTCCAGCAGCACGATCGTTACATCGAACAGCTCATTCGCGAGCGCACCACCGGATTGCGGCCCTACCCTTGGGGCCTGACCGAGATCTCGGTCAACAAGGACCTGCTATCCCTCGGCAAGTTCGCGCTTGCCGCCTGCAGCGGTATCATGGAAGACGGCACGCCCTTTTCTGTGCCCGGGGCGGCCGACCACCCGGCGCCGTTCGAGGTGCCGGAAGAAACCAAGAACGAGATCGTCTACCTGACCCTGCCGTCGCGCCAGCCGGGCGCGCAGGAGGTCGACCGCGTGACGTCGGAAGAATCCGTGGCGCGCTTTTCGATCCACGAGTTCGAGACCATCGATACCGTGGCCGGGGCGGAAGGCCACGCGACCATGGAGGTCGGGCGCTTGCGTCTGCGCTATGCCCTCGAGCATGAGGAACGATCCGGTTTCATATGCCTCGGCGTGGCGCGGATTATCGAGGTGCGGGCCGACAAGCAGATCGTGCTGGACGACAACTACATCCCGACCTGCATGGACTGTGTCGCCTCGCCGGTTTTGGCGGGCTATGTCACCGAGGTTCAAGGGCTGCTGCATCACCGCGGCGAGGCACTGGCCGGACGGGTTTCGGAATCGGGAACCAAGGGGGCCGCGGAGATCGCCGATTTTCTGCTGCTTCAGACCGTCAACCGCTACGAGCCGAGCCTGGCGCACTTCGCGACGGCCAGCGGCATCCATCCGGAGACTTTTTTCAGCCTGGCGATTTCGATCTGCGGCGACATCTCCACCTTCACCGCGCAGAACAAGCGCCCGCCGGCCTTTCCGGCCTACCGGCACGAAGACCTGACGACCACCTTCGCCCTGGTGATCCGGACCCTGCGCCAGTATCTCTCCGCGGTTCTGGAGCAGACCGCGATCCCGATCCCGCTGGAGGATCGCAAGTACGGCGTGAAGGTCGCGGTGATCGCCGACAAGCGGCTTCTGGCCGGGGCGACCTTCGTCCTGGCGGTGCGGGCCAATGTGCAGATCGAGCGCCTGCGCCGTCACTTCCCCAATCAGGTAAAGATGGGCCCGGTCGAGAAGATCCGCGAACTGGTCAATGTCGCCTTGCCCGGTATCGCCATTCGGCCTTTGCCGGTGGCGCCGCGGCAAATTCCCTACCATTCGGGTGTCAGCTATTTCGAACTGGACCGATCCGGTCAGTACTGGGCCCAGCTGCAGAATTCCGGCGGTCTGGCCATTCATGTCGCCGGCGAGTTTCCGCAGCTGGAGATGGAACTCTGGGCCATTAGAGGGCAGTAGCCATGAGCCAGGACGATCCCTTCGGGGGCGACGAAGAGAGGACCATCATCCGGCCAAATCCGGGCGGGCGGCTGAACGAGTCGGGGCCCGATGGCGGCGGCACGATAGCCCCGGGTGGCTACGGCCAGCGGCCGGCGGCGCCGGCCCCCGCGCCCCAGGCGCCGCCGCCGCGCCCGGCCGCGCCGGGCGAGGTGGTGCCGATCGCGGTGGTCGGCCTCAATCCGCTGGTCAAGGCGGCCTCCACGATCCTCGGCCTGGCCATTCGAATGCGCAACCGGGCCCAGCACAACAACGTCGATGCCCTCCATCAACGGGTTGTCGCCGAGGTCAAGCGTTTCGAACAGATCGCGCTGCAGGAGGGCATCGCGGCCCAGGCGGTGCGGATTGCGCGCTATGCTCTTTGCGCCACCATCGACGACCTGGTCCTGAATACCCCCTGGGGCAGCAATTCGGTCTGGGCGCAACGCTCGATGGTCGGGTCTTTCCACAACGAGGTCTCCGGCGGCGAGCGCTTTTACGACCTGCTGGAGAAGATGCAAAAGGACCCGGCCGCCAACCGCGACGTTTTAGAGCTGCTTTATCTCTGCATGTCCCTGGGTTTCGAGGGCATGATGCGGGTCGAGGACCGCGGCAACCAGGCGCATATGCGCCTGAGGGATTCCACCCTGCGCGATATCCGCGCCCACCGCGGCGAGATCGAGCGCGACCTGTCGCCCCATTGGCGCGGCGTCGGGGCCGGTCACAAGCCGCTGACCTCTTTCATTCCGACCTGGATGGTGGCGGTCATCACCTTGGCTTTGCTGTGCTTTACCTACATGGGCTTCAACTATCTGTTGAACGGTGAGTCCGACAAGCTCTACGGCGAAATCAGCGCGCTGCCGCCGACCGGCAAGGTCGACCTGGCCCGCGCCGCGCCGACACCGCCGCCGCCGCCGCCCAAACTCGATACCTCGCAGTTCGACCGCATCCGCCAGTTCCTGGCGCCGGAAATCGCCGAAGGCCTGGTCAGCGTCTTCGAAGATACCGTGTCCATTACCGTGCGGATCCACGGCAAGGGCATGTTCCCCTCGGGCAGAGACCAGGTTAACGACAGCCATCTGCGCACCCTGCAGCGCATTGCCGAGGCGATCGAGGCCGAACCCGGCAACGTCATCGTCGCCGGCCACAGCGACAATGTCCCGATCCGCTCGGCACGCTTTCCCTCCAATTGGCACCTGTCGCTGGCGCGCGCCGAATCGGTAATGAACCTGATGTTGACGAAGATCACTGACCGGAGCCGCTTTGCCGCCGAAGGTCGGGCCGAGAACGAGCCGATCGCGGGGAACGACACGGCCCAGGGACGCGCGCAGAATCGCCGGATCGAGGTTATTCTGTTGAAGCTCTGACGAGGTTCGGAGCGGCCGCGCGGCGGGAGTTTGGTTTGACAAGCATGAAACAGGCAAGGACGTGATCTGAGATGCGGTTTTTCAAGTTTCTCATCGCTCCCTGGTTCATATCGCTGATCGGCGTTCTGATTCTGGCGCTGGTCATCTGGTTTTTCGGGCCGCTGATCGCCGTTGGCGAGGTCCGGCCCTTCGACAGCGAGCTGGTGCGCCTCATCATCGTGATGGTGCTGGTGGTCTTGTGGGGCCTGCTCAATCTCTTCTTTGTCATGCGCGCCAAGAAGACCGACGAGAAGATGGTCGAGGAAATCGCCGAGTCCCAGGACGACGAAACCGACCTGACCGACGGCGCGGCGCAGGAGGAGATCGATCTGCTCAAGACCCGCCTGCAAGAGGCGATGGTCGAGCTGAAGCGCTCCAAGCTGGGCGGCAAGGGCGGCGGAAAGTATCTCTACCAGCTTCCCTGGTACATCATCATCGGCCCGCCCGGTGCCGGCAAGACCACGGCCCTGGTCAATTCCGGGCTGAACTTCCCGCTGGCCGACAAGCTGGGCAAGGACGCCATCTCGGGGATCGGCGGCACGCGCAATTGCGAGTGGTGGTTCACCAACGAAGCGGTCCTGATCGACACCGCCGGGCGCTATACCACCCAGGACAGCGACGAGGGGCTGGACAGCGCGGCCTGGACCGGCTTCCTGGGACTGCTCAAGAAACACCGCCGGCGTCAGCCGATCAACGGGGCGCTGATCGCCATCAGCCTGGCCGATCTCGCCACCCTGCCGCAGGCCGAGCGCAAGTCCAATGCCCTGGCGATCCGCAAGCGGGTCCGCGAACTCCATGAAGAGCTCGGCATTCGCTTTCCCATCTACGTGCTCTTCACCAAGTCCGATCTGATCGCCGGCTTCGTGGAATTCTTCGACGATCTGGGTCGCGATGACCGGGCCCAGACCTGGGGCTTTACCTTCCCGCTCGACAAGGGCAAGGGCGATGAGGGGCCGATGAAACAGTTCGACGAGGAGTTCGAGCTCCTGGTCGAGCGCCTGAACGAGCGCCAGCTCGAGCGCCTGCACCAGGAACAGGACTACAGCCGGCGCAGCCTGATCTACGGTTTTCCCCAGCAGGTCGCCTCGCTCAAGGACACCGCGCGGGAGTTTCTCAACGAAATCTTCCTGCCGACCCGCTACGAGGACCGCGCCCTGCTGCGCGGCATCTACTTCACCAGCGGCACCCAGCTCGGCACGCCGATCGACCGGCTCATGGGCGCCATGGCCCAGACCTTCGGGATCGGCCGCCAAGCGATCGCGGCCTCGACCGGCAGCGGGCGCAGCTACTTCCTGACCCACCTGATGCGCGAGGTGGTCTTCGAGGAGGCCGGCCTGGTCGGGGCCGACGCCAAGCTGGAACGGCGCCAGCGCTGGACCCGTCGGGCGGCGGTGGCGATGGGCTGCATCGTCTTCTTCGCAATGACCGGGGTCTGGACCTTCAGCTATCTGGGCAACGCCGAGCTGATCGAGGAGACCCGCGGCCAGGTCAAGATCTACAAGGACGATATCGCCAACGTTCAACTCACCGACCTGACGAACTCCGATATCGGCTCTGTGATCGGCCCCCTGAACCTGCTGCGCGACATGCCCGGCGGCTTTGTCCGCGGCGAGGACGACGTGCCGGCGGAAATGACCTTCGGTCTCTACCAGGGCGACAAGCTCGGCTCCCAGTCGAAGATGACCTATCGGCGGGCGCTCAACGGCTTGCTCTTGCCGCGTCTGCTGCTGCGCCTGGAAGAGCAGATGAAGGCCAATTTCAAGGAGTCGGACTTCCTTTACGAGGCGCTGAAGGTGTACCTCATGCTGGGTCTGCAGGGGCCGATGGACAAGGATCTGGTGACCCAGTGGATCACGCTCGACTGGCAGTTCTCCCTGCCGGGCAAACCCAATGAGCAGCTGCGCGCCGATCTCGAGGGGCATCTCAACGCACTGCTCGCCCAGCAGCTCGTCCAGATCCAACTGAACGGCCCGCTGGTCGATCAGGTGCGCGGCATCATCACCGAGTTTCCCCTGGCAGAGCGGATCTACTCGATCATCAAGCAGAGCAAGGAGGCCCGGGCGGCGCTGCAGTGGAGCCTCCTGGAGCAGGGCGGCCCGGCAACGCCGCGGGTCTTCGTGCGACCCTCCGGGACCCCGCTCGCCTCGGGCGTGGAGGGCTTCTACACCTACAACGGATTCCACGATGTCTTCCTGCCCAAGGTCGCCGATTCCTCGGAAGAAGCGGCCAAGGAAAGCTGGGTTCTGGGTCCGCGTGGCGAGGTCGAGCTGAACGATCAGCAGGTGGCGATCCTGGTGCGCGATGTCATGGGGCTCTACCTGGACGACTACGCGACACGCTGGGATCAGCTCCTGGCCGATGTCAGGATCGTGCCCTTCCAGTCGCTCTCTCATTCGGTCGAGGTGACCAACACCCTGTCGGGTCCGAACTCGCCGCTCAGGAATTTCCTGCGGGCCGTCGCCAAGGAAACCAAGTTGACCGCGCCGCGCGAGGGTCTGGATGCCCTGGATGTGGACTCCGCGGCGGAAGGGGCGGTGGATGTCGCCTTGACGGAAATCAAGACCCGGCTGACTTCGCGCATGGAACGGCTCGGGCAGATCCTCGCCCAGGCCGTGACCAGCGAGGGCGGCGCCGGCGCCGCCCAGAAGCCCGGCCAGTACATCGACGATCGTTTCCGCAACCTGCACCTCTTTGTCGGCGAGGAAGGCACCGGGGCCGCGCCGATGGACACCATGATCCAGGCCCTCGAAGACCTCTATCGCGAACTGAACCAGATGGCGGCCTCGGGCAGCCAGACCGGGGCGGCCCTGGCGGTCGCCGCCGGCGGGGGCGCCAGCGCCTCGAAGCGCCTGCTCAACGAGGCCACCCGTATGCCGGCGCCCATGCAGGGCTGGGCCACCCAGCTTGCCCAGACCAGCACGAACATCACCGTCGGTGGCGCGCGCAGCCAGTTGAACAACGACTTCCAGTCCAATGTGGGCGGGCTCTGCAAGCAGGCCATCGAGAACCGCTATCCGGTCTACAAGAACGGCGTCGCCGACGTGACCCTGGAGGATTTCTCGCGGGTCTTCAAACCGGGCGGCATGATAGACGCCTTTTTCAACACCAATCTCAGATCCTTTGTCGACACCGCGAGCAAGCCCTGGAAGTGGCAGCGGGTGGACAACGTTTCCCTGGGCATTTCGCAAGCCGCCCTGCTGCAGTTCCAGCGTGCCGCCGAGGTCCGCGACTCGCTCTTCGCCGGCGGCGCGACGCCCCGGGTGAACTTCGAGCTGGTGCCGGTCGAGCTCGACGTCAACTCGACCCAGGTGATCCTCGACATCAACGGCCAGACCCTGGACTACAATCACGGTCCGCCGCGCCCCAAGAAGATGCAGTGGCCCGGCGACGGTCCGCAGCAGGTGCGTATCGCCTTTCAGCCGCCGATCGCCGGGGTGCCCACGTCGATCGTGCGGGACGGCCCCTGGGCCTGGTTCCGCCTGTTGGAACAGGCCGAAGTGGTGCCCTCGAGCCTCAGCGACCGCTTTCTCGTGACCTTCCGCATCGGCGACCGCAAGGCCACCTTCGAGCTGCGGGCGAACTCTGTGATCAACCCCTTCACCATGACGGCTTTGGGAGAGTTCCGGTGTCCGGATTCGCTCTAGAGGACGGTCTCCCCGGTCCGGCCGGCCCCGGCGATCCGGGTGGCGGCGTGGCGGAGGCCGGTGCCTCCGGGCTTTACGGCAAGTTGGCCTGCAAGGGCGATTTCATTACCCGGCGCCTGTCGCGAGACCTGGTCAAGCCGCTCGATACCTGGCTGCAGGACAGTCTGGCGGGGAGCCGCGACCGGCTCGGGCCGGCCTGGCTCTCGACCTATCTGACCGCGCCCATCTGGCGCTTTGCCATGGCGCCGGGGGCCTGCGGCGAGGAAACCGCGCTCGGCATCTGGATGCCCTCGATCGACCGGGTCGGGCGGCACTATCCCCTGGTCCTGGGCGGCACCTTCGGCCGCGATTCCAACTGCTGCGCGCTCTACGCGGCGGCCGGCGATTGGTTCGCCGCGCTGGAGAACCTGGCGCTTTCGACCCTGGACGACGGCTTCGATTTCGAGGCCTTCGACCGGGATCTGCAGGCCCTGACGCTGCCGGCCACGCGGCAGACCTGGTCTGGCGTTATCGAAGAGAGGGCCACGGCGCGGGCCTGGCGGATGGAACTGCCGCCGGAGGAGCCCGGCGAGTTGATCCACGCCAACATTCTGAATCAGGCCCTGAGCCTGGCCCACGGCCCCTTTAGCCTTTGGTGGTGCCAGGGCTCGGACCGGCTGGCGCCTTCCCTTCTGGCGGCGCCGGGATTGCCCGATCCAGACCGCTTCACGGCGATGCTGGACGGGCGCTGGCGGCAATGGGGCTGGGCGGATACCGGCCTGGTCGATCCCTTGAGCCTGGACGCGCCGGATCCCGACCTCGGGATCTAGCGCGAAAGACCCTGGGATACTTGGGCAACGAAAGGAACTTAGCGACGTGAGCGCAGAGGCGGCACCCTTTCATCTCCAGGCTTTCTGCGCCAGCGATGTCGGATGCAAGCGCCGTTTGAACGAGGACTCCTACCTGGCGCGGGCCGACATCGGCCTCTGGGTCGTAGCCGACGGCATGGGCGGACATGCGGCGGGCGATTTCGCCAGCCAGACCATTTGCAGCCGCCTGGACGAGGTCGTCCAGCCGGCCGAGCCCAGCGCTTTTTTGCAGGCCGTCGCTGCGCGCATTCAGGTGGCCCACCAGGAGCTCCGCGCCGAGGCGGAGCGCCGTGGCGGCGGCGGCGTGATCGGCAGCACTGTGGTGGCCCTGTTGGCTGCCCAGGGTCATTTTGCCTGTCTTTGGGCCGGCGACAGCCGGCTCTATCTGCTGCGCGACGGTGCCCTGCGCCAGGTCTCGAAAGATCACAGTCTGGTCCAGCAGATGGTCGACAACGGTGACCTCGCCGCCGAAGAGGCCGAAAGCCATCCCCATGCCAACGTGGTCACCCGCGCGGTCGGCGCCGTCGATGTCCTGGAGCTGGAACGGCGGCACGAACCGCTCCGCGATGGCGATGTGCTGTTGCTTTGCAGCGACGGCCTGACCGGACTGATGGCGGATCGCGAGATCGAGGCCGTGCTGCGCCAATCGCCCGACCAGGCGGGCGTCGACCAAATGATCGCCACCGCGCTGGAGCGCGGCGCGCCGGACAATGTCACCATCATCATGGTGGTCTGCCGGGAAGGGACCCCGGATGCGCTCGGGTCCGCCGACCGACAGGAAACCGCGAGCGGCCAGGAGGCCCACCAGGAGACCCACGTCGACCTGTCCCCACGGCCCGCCGCCGCCACGGCTCCCCAGGGAACGGCTCCCCCAGGCGCGGTCCCCCAAGGCAACGCCAACCTGATCCCGGACGACTTCGACGATCTGCTGGAGAGCGAGCCGCCTGCCGGGAGCCCGCCGCCGGCCGAGATGCCGCCACCTGTCGAGATGCCGCCGGTTGCCGAGGCCCCGCCACCAATGCCCGATGGCCGGCCGGAGGCCGATGCCGCCGATTCCCTCGACGAGATCCTGTCCGGGAGCGCGGCCGTCCCAGTGTCCACAACCGTCCCGGATTCCAGGCCGACAACCCGGCCCGATGATGACGATCCGCTGGCGGCGATCCTCCTGGACGGACCGGAGGACCGCAAGGACGGCAACACCCTGGACCTCGCCGCCAAGCTGGGCAACGCGGGTCCCGCGACGCCCGAGGCGAAACCGACCAAAGGCGAGGGCGGCCTCAGGGGCTTCTTCGGCCGCCTCGGGCGCGGCGGAACGAAAAAATCCTGACTCCAGGGGCTGCGCCCGGAGAGGCGTACCGCGGCAGTCCCGCCGGACGCAGGCTCGGCTATCCGTCCAGGTGGCGCAGGTACTGGCCGACGAAGTCGAACGCGACCAATTCGCTATAGGCGGTCAGGAGGCGCTTGGTGACCGGGCCCGGCACCCGGCCGTCGCCCACGGGGATGCCGTCGTAGGAGGCCACCGAACAGAGGCAGAAGGAGGTCGAGGTAATGAAGGCCTCGTCGGCATTGGCCGGTTCCTGCAGCAGCAGATCGTCCTCGATCACGGGAATGTCCAGGCTTTCCGCCAACTCGATCACGGTCTGGCGGCTGACTCCGGCCAGGACGTACTGCGGCTTGGGGGTCAGCAGGCGGCCGTCCTTGACCAGGAAGATGTTGGACCCCAGGCCCTCGCAGATGAAGCCGCGATGGTCGAGCAGGATCGGCCAACCGTCCGGGTTGAGCGCGCGGGCCTGCTGGTCGCCGGTGATCAGGTTCAAATAGTTATGGGTCTTCGCATTGGGGCTCAGCGCGTCGGGCGGGGTGCGGCGCACCGCGGGCGTCACCACCTGGATGCCGTCGCGGTAGTACTTGGCCCGGGGTTTCAGCGGCAGGGGGGTGCACTCGACGATCACGGTCGGGCCGCCGCTCTCCCACAGCTCGCCGCCGACCACGTCGACCCCGCGCGAGACCCGCTGGGCGATCCAGTAATCCTCGTCCGGCCCGATCAGGTGCAGGTTGCGCTCGTTCACCTCCTCGCTGATGGTGATCATCTCGGCGGGCGACAGGCCGGGGTCGATGCGCAGGTACTTCAGGGTGTCGTAAAGTCGCTCGACATGCTCGACCAGCTTGAAGGGCTTGCCGCCGAAGGTCCGCGCCACGTCGAAGCCGGCGTCGCCGAACTTGAAGCTGCGGTCGCGGAAGGAAACCAGCACCTGGCTCTCCGGCACGACTTTGCCGTTGAAGTAGGCGACACGTTCGTTGGCGAGGTCCATGGCGTTGGTCGTCCTTTATCGATTGCTGGCTCAGACCCAGTCAGGCCATTGCCTTTTCAACCTTGCTCAGCATCGCGGTCAGGCTCGCATTGCAGGTCACCGGGTGGAAGGGGTTTTTGTCCAGGTTCTTGAAAACGCGGTCGCCCGCCAGATCGGCCCTGATCTCACCGGCGAGTGCCGCGATCTCCGTCGAGAGTTCGCGTTGGCCGACCTGGTCGAGCAACTCCGCACCGCGTAACAGCCGGTCGTTCAGCCCCTTGTCCAGCTCGGCGAGCTTGCGTTCCAATCCGTCCAGGGCCGTGACCAGACGCGGCAAGCCGGGAAGAGCGAGACCGGTGCATTCGTCGACAATCGCTTTGCGCAGTTCCCCGTAGTCCTCCAGCGCCTTGTCGCTGGTCCGGCGCCAGGCCTGGTTCACCTTGATGAAGCGCTCAGTGGCCCGGCTGGTCTTGATCTCGGGCCCA
Source organism: Kiloniellaceae bacterium (assembly GCA_021776195.1). Next base: position 19,240 of record JAJFGK010000049.1, read on the forward strand.
TCTTGATCCGGCGGCTGGTTTTGGGGCGCGGGCCGTTCGACCGCGGCGAGGACCGCGTCGAGCGCCGCTGCCGCCGCCTTGGGAACGGCCTGATCGCTCCTGGCCGCCTTGCTGTAGGCCTGCAACAACTTGGCGAGCTCATCGCGCCGCGCGGGGTCGGCGCCCAGGGCCTGCTTGATATCGGCGCTGGCGGCCTGGAAGCGGGCTCTGACCTGGGCCAGCTCCTTGTTGTCCTGTGCGGCGGGCGGGGCCTTGGCCGGCCGAATGAGACCGGCCAGATCGGTCAGCGCATCTCTGGCCTGGTCCGGATTGGGGGCGCCGGCCTCGGCCGCCGCGAAGTAAGCCTGCTGTGCCTTGGCGATGGCATCGCGGCGCTCGGGATAGTCGGCTTCCACAGCGGCCAACCGCCCTTCGATCTTGGCGTAGGTCTTGAGCATCGCCTTCATGGCGCGGGCATCGGCTTCGGCTTTCGGATCCGCCTTGACCTCTTCGGCCGCTTGACGGTGCGAGGCAATTTGTGGCGCGGGCGTTTCTTCGTCAACCGGCTGGCGGTGAGCAGCGATCTGTGGCGCGGCTTTAGGTTCTTCAACTGGTTGACGGTGAGAGGCGATCTGCGGCGCGTCCTGGCCCTGTTCCTCTTCTTCGGCGAGCATCGGCTGCCCCTCGCCATCGAGGAATACCGGCAGAAAGGCGCCAAGATTCTCCTTGGAGATGAACTGCCGCACTTCGCGGGCCAAAGATTGTGTCGGTTTGCCCTCCAGACAGGTGAAATTCAGCGCGTTGTCGTCGGCGCGCAGGCTGCCGGCGACGATTTTGCCGCCGCCGCCCGCCTTCTTGGCGAGCGTTTTCAGCGCCGCGGCCGATTTGTTCTTGTCGACAATGAAGACCGGTTCCTTTTGGCCCTTGGGCGCCGGAGCGAGGGCGAAGGTGCAGTCCTCCTGCTTTGCCGCTCCCAGGAGCTGTTTCAGTTTCGACGTTTCCTGTCCGGCCATGATGCGTCCAATCCAGTGCGCCGCCACGTGAGGGCCAACAGGACAGCATAGACCTGAATTCAGGACAAGTGGCGGTCCAACCGCTTCCAGTCCGATTCTTCGGTGGTGCCGGCCATCTCGAAACCTGTTAAGGTTAGCGCTTCCCATCGACTGACTTCGCAAGAGGGACGGCGATCATGCCTGAAGGCAAAGGTGGCTTGTCCGATGCCAAGCGCGATTGGCTGAAGGCCGCGTTTGGTATCGATCCGACTTTCGATGACGCCGCTGCAGGGGGAGACAATCCCTTCGGATTCAAAACCAAAGACCTCTCCGCCGAGTATGTGGGCGAAGAGAACAAGGCACAGTGGCGCGACTGGGCCCCCGGCGGCACCGAAGACCCCAACCTCACGACGCGCCACTATGACGCCGAGGAGAAAAAAGCCCGGGCCCTTTCGGTCAACGCCAAGGGCGAGGTCTGTGACGCCGCGGGCAAGGTCGTGCAGAACAAGACCTCGGAATACGCCCTCGACCCCGAGACCGGCGAGATGGTGCTCTTCACCCAGACCTTCGAGCAGATCACCGAAGCGATCGATGGCAGTGTCGGGCGCACCCCGGTCCCGATGGGCGAGGTCAGGGGCATCCTCGAAGGCGGCGGCAAGGTCGAGGCAACCCATCATTCCACCGCCATGGCCGGCGAGGCCGTGGCGAATGCCGGCATGGTCACGGTCGACGAGGGCCTGGTGACCCGAATCAGCAACGCCAGCGGCCACTACAAACCGCAACTGGTGCAGATGCTGCAGACCGTGGAGTTTCTCGCCAAACAGGGTGCCAACCTCGACAAGACGATGATGATCGACACCGGCATCGACGGTCAGCCACCGGTCGATCTGGCTGACGCCAACCCCAAGGCGGCCAAGCTCCACAAGGCGATCAAGCAGCGCCAGAAGCGGGCCGAAAAGCTGCTGGCCGAGGCCAGCGGCCTCGATCGGAAATGGCAGGAAAGCGAGAGCGAAGAGGAACGTGCGGGTCTGGATGTCCAGATTCAGGCTGCCCTGACCGCGCTCGCCAAGATCGAAATTGAAATCAAGCCGGCCCAGGACCTGCTGCGCAAACTGGGAGTCTCCGAGCGCAACAAGATCAAGGGCAAGGTCGATTTCACCGAGGCGGCGGGCGCGACCACGGGCGGGGACTTCAAGACCAAAGCCAAAACGACCACGGCGAAAATGGCCGACTTCATGCGCTACGGCGGCAACGAGAAGCCCCCGGAAGTCGAGGCGGCCGAAAAGGGCGCCGGTGAAGACCAGGTGGTGGGCGGCCAAGAAGCGCTGGTCGAGGCCGAAAAGCCACGAGGCGAAAACGCCAACGAGGACTGGGACCAAGGCGCCTATGACCCCAAGGGCGGGGCGGGCGGCGAGGACGATGACTTCGGCGCCTATGACCCCGAGGGCGGGGCGGGCAGCGAGGATGATGACTTCGGCGCCTATGACCCCAAGGGCGGCGCGGGCAGCGAGGATGATGACTTCGGCGCCTATGACCCCAAGGGCGGGGCGGGCGGCGAGGATGATGACTTCGGCGCCTACGATCCCAAAGGTGGGGGGGGTGACTCGGGGATCGAGGCTTACGCACCAAAACCCGCGGGCGAGGAAAAGGGGCCGGAACCCGAAGCCGGGTTGCCCGAAGGTGATGAGGCCCCGAACCAGGGTGCAGATGAGCCTGAACCGGGACCGGAACGGATCAATCCGGCGGTGGCCAAGGAACAGATGCTGCGCGAACTGAAGGAGAAGGGGCGTGCCACCCGCGAAGACCTGGACAGCGATGAGTTCACCGCCAGGAACCGGGCGGCCCGGGGCGAGGACATGAGTGGGGACCTGCCAAGCGACACGGACCTCGACGAGGCCCTGGCGGCATTGAAGAGTCAGCCGGAAAGCCTCGATTCCGGGGCCGCAAAAGATCAAAAGAATCAATATGCCGAAATCGACGAGAAGGCCCTGGCGGATGCTTACGGCCAGCCGGGTGAAGACCCAATCGGCCAGGACATCGACGAGGACCAGGACAGCGACGAAGACGAGGATAGCGACGACGACCAGGATAGCGACGACGATGATCAGGACTGGGGTGACGACGACCTTGCCGATCTGGCGGAGGCCTACAAGAATCCCGTCAAGTAGAGGGCTGATCGCGCTGCTCGCCGACCCGAATGCTGCTCCCATACCCCATCGGTCGACCCTTTAGGAGCAGGAGAATCCCCGGCAAAAGCGTCTTGTCGAGAAGGGGTTGGGCGCGCTCATTGAACGCGCTATAGGGAAGGTCCGACTGGAATTTCCCCTTGTAACGAGCGTGAGTGAGAGGCCTGCCCCATGAACAACCAACCCACCTGCGGCCAGGCCCTGGTCGGTCTGCTGGAAGACTACGGCATCGAGATCGCCTTTGGCGTGCCGGGGGTCCACACCCTGGAACTCTACCGTGGCCTTGCCGGGCGCAAGATGCGCCACGTCCTGGTGCGCCACGAGCAGGGCGCCAGCTTCATGGCCGATGGCTACGCCCGGGCCTCGGGGCGGCCGGCGGCCTGTTTCATCATCACCGGGCCGGGTCTGACCAACTGCGCCACCGGCATCGGCCAGGCCTATTCCGACTCCGTGCCCATGGTGGTGGTCACGACCTGCAATGCCCGGCGCGATCTCCGCAAAGGCCTGGGCCGCCTGCACGAGACCCAGGACCAGCGGGTCATCGCCGAGCCGATCACGGCCTTTTCCGAACGTGCCCTGGATGCCGCCGACGTGCCGGAGCTGGTGGCCCGTGCCTATGGCGTGTTCGAGGGCAGCCGGCCGCGCCCCTGTCACATCGAAATTCCCATCGACGTCATGGCCGCGCCGGCCGAGGGCGACTGGCAGCGCCGGGCGGTCCCGGGCCGCCCCCGCGCCGCGTCCGACGCCATCGCCCAGGCCGCCGCGCTGTTGGCCCAGGCCGAACGGCCCCTGCTGCTGATTGGCGGCGGCGCCAAGCACGCGGCCGAACCGGTCCGCGCGCTGGTCGAGCAGCTCGATCTGGCCACCGTCTCCAGCTACGCCGGCAAGGGCATCCTGCCTGAATCGCATCCTCTGAACCTGGGCGCCGCCCTCGGCGCGCCGGCGGTCCAGGATCATCTGGCAAGCTGCGACGTGGTCCTCGCGGTCGGCACCGAGCTGGCCGAGACCGACAGCTGGGTCGAGGCCCTGACCATCAACGGCAAGCTGATCCGCATCGACATCGATCCGCGCAAGCTGACCGACTTCTACCCCGCCGCCGTGCCGATCCAGGCCGATTCCGCCACGGCGCTGGCCGACCTGGCGGCGGCGGTCGCCGCTCTCGAGCCGGCAGGTGTGAAACGCCCCGACCAGCCGGCGCTGCTCGAGACCCTGCGCGGCGCCGCCGGGGCCTCGGCGGGCCCGCTGGAGGACCAGCACCGCGCCGTCCTGTCGGCCCTGCGCGCGGTCCTGCCGGCGGATGCCCTGGTCTACACCGACATGACCCAGATTGCCTATGCCGGCAACTCGCTCTTTCCGGTCGAGCAGCCCGGCTGTTGGCAGCATCCCTTCGGCTACGGCACCCTCGGTTATGCCTTGCCGGCGGCCATCGGCGGCAAGCTGGGCGCACCCGAGCGCACCGTGATCTCGCTCTCGGGCGACGGCGGTTTCCTCTACACGGTCCAGGAGATGGCGACGGCGGCGGAACTGAAACTGCCCATCGTGCAGATTCTCTGGAACAACGACGCCCTGGCGCAGATCCGCGACGGCATGGCCGAGCGCGACATCGAGCTGGTCGGCGTGATCCCCGAGAACCCCGACTTCCTGGCCATGGCGCGGTCCTACCACTGGCAGGCGCACCGCGCCGAGAGCCTGGCCGACCTGCAGCGCCTGGTGACCGAAGCCGCCGCCGGCAACGGCCCGACCCTGATCGAGGTGAGAGAAGGCGAGGGCGACTGGGCGGCCTAGCCCGGATAATTCACGAACGGTTCTAAAGTAGATTTTTCGGTTAGTTTGTTGAGTTTTCTCGTCTCGGTTCGGCGATTTTCTTTGGTCGTGCCGGGGCGCCGATGGTTTTGCTGCTTGAGGCGCGATTTTGGCGCGT
>JAJFGK010000050.1 GCA_021776195.1 Kiloniellaceae bacterium
GCTTGACGGCGCCCGGGGGGGAGGATAAAGACAGCCCGGGCGCTGCGAGGTCCTTGCCGCGCCGCGATGGTGGCTGTAGCTCAGTTGGTTAGAGCACTGGTTTGTGGTACCAGGGGTCGGGGGTTCAAGTCCCCTCAGCCACCCCAATAAATCTAAGAACAAAAACAATGATTTAGGGCCTCTTCGCGAGGCCCTTTCTCTTTGGAATCGTGTTGCATGGCTTCGCGACATTTTGTTATTTAGAATCAGACTTCTACAGATTTCGATAGATTTCGATGCAACACTTTTTGCAACATATAGGGAAAGGTTCATTCTCCATTTGTTCGCGGTCGGAGGGCACTATGAACAAGCGAAGAGCAACAAAAATTACAACACTTCTGAAGGATTTCGAACGAACAAGGGAGAAGTACATCACGCGCATCGGAATGATCGCGGATGACGAGCAAGACTACTTCGATGGATTATCGTTCGATGCTCAGGAAAGCGATCGAGGGATTGCAGCTGAACGGGCCATCGAACAACTCGAGGCGGCAATGGACGAGATCGAAAACACCTTTGGCGCAATCGCCACCTATTTGGAAGAGGCGTCGCGAACGATGCCCAATCCCACATGACGACTGTGCCCAAAAGGCCCGCCGAATCGGTGCTGTTTGGTTAGATTGAGCACATGGAGAGCGTATGACAAAATTCATAGATTTAGAGCCTGAGCGGAGGGAGGCGCTGATTTCTCTTTGTAAACAGGTGATCTTTGCGAAACTGGCGTCGTTCGACGCAATAAACGGTTTCCTTATCAAATCATTATTCTCGTTTAGCGCTGGAGGGATTGCGGCAATACTCGCCATGAATCAGAGAATTCTGATACCTGGTGAATCTGGGTGGGCAATAGCATCATTGATAGCGTTTATGCTTGGAATAATCGGCGCATTCTTAATGATGGGCGGGACCAACAGTAGGTTGGAGAAAATGTACCATCGGTCAATTCTAGATTTGCGTGAATTCGTTACTGGGGATTTAGATCATGAGAAAATAGCTTGGATTCTTGATCCCATGGATGAAAAAATGGCGCTCAAACATTTTGGTTTAAATTATATACTAGCTATAGCGGCGCTTGGCGTTTTTTCTTTTGTTTCTATTCTATTCGGCTTACTTTTCTTTTTGTTAGCGTTGTCTTGATAGTAGAAAACTGGCCCCGCCGAAGCGGGACCAGTGTTGTAATAGCCAGAAATTTCTTCCGGGTTTCAGTATCCAGCGAGGTCCAGCATCTCAAGGCTGGCGCGGAGCGTTATCCAGTTCGTCATGGCGATCCGTTCGGCTGTGGCCATTTCGACGGTCATGCGACGCACCTTCACGCCGATCCCCATCGGCCCCTTGGCGTGCGTTTCGGCGATAAACCATTCGAGCTCGGATTGTTGGTCAGCGATCCTATCGGCGTGTTCGTCGCTGTCGTCCTCGTACATCTGGAGTCGAAGCGCCGCCAATTTGCTTTCCGCTTCGATAAGGCGGCGGTCTGGGTCGGCTTCGGCGGCAATGCGCTCCAGGTCGGCGATGGCCCCGGGGAGTAGCTTATCGCCACAGGGCAGCGGCCCGGCATCGAGGATGTCGCGTACCCGCCGCAGCTTCGCAGCGATCCCCGCCGGACTGCTAGCCGCGGTCTTGCCCATGCGCTGTTCGATACGGACGATCGTTCCCATATCGAGGTCGTGTCCGGTCGCTCGGCTGACGGCTTCGATCGAGCGGATTTGTCGTTCGGCCTCGATAATGGCGTCATCGCCCATCAAGGCAGAACGACTCCCAGGGCCGCACGGGGCTGCGCGTGGTGGACGTTTATCGCTATCGGGTGTTGCACTGCCGGTTTCGTCAAATGCCTCTGTCAGGGCTTCCTGTGGCGATTTCATGGGGTGATCCTCTCGGTTACGGCTTCTCACAGCCAAATGGGTCAATTGACCCAATTTCCAGGGGACGGCCTGGCGCCGGGAGTGTGAGAACGTGCCAAGAGGCCACGTCTGCCTTATTCCCCGAGGGTGTTGTATTCGGCAGACTCCCGGCATAGGGTTACCGGGTCGCGACCATCGTTTGATGGCGCTTCAGCTCTTCAGGGCCAGACTGCTGGAACGGTCTGATCCCCTATCTTGGTTTGGGCTCTCACACCCACCCATCACCATATTGTCCGCGGTGCGCGCCGGTCAAGGCCGCATTGCGCTTGGCTGAGCAGCCATTGTCGAGGCAAACTTCTGGCTCCCGTTCCCAGCCCCTGCCGGCAACGATGTCCGACGAAAACGACACCCCAGAAAGTGAAGATCTGCCGCAACCCGATTCAATGAGCATCAAGCATGTGGCGGCGCGATTGGGCATGAGCACTAGGTGGGTGCAGCAGCGCTTGGCCGATGACCTGAGGTTTCCTCCGAAATACCAAAAATTTCAGTTTCACCACTATATCGGGCGCAGCAAGCGCTGGACGGAGAAACAATATCAGGCGCTCAGAGACGCGATCATTCTAGTCGATACGGCTGCGCGCTTTGGCATTAGCAACACATCGCGTCGCATATCAAACCGGTACATTGGTAGCGCCGATGCTGCCTACCAGGAGCTCGTAGAGCAGATCGCTAAATCCAAGAGACGAAGACGCCAACCGACAAAGAAATGACGTGCGCCGATGTGCAAAATTGCACACCGCAAAAACGCAACACTCGTCACCGCCGATTCTTGGCCTGCTCGGCCTCTCGCTTTTGCTCTTCGGCCACGACCTCGAGGTAGGCCAGGTCCATGGCTCTGATGATGGTCCAGAAGTCGTCGGCCTCGTCGCGGTCCAGGCCATATTCCTTCGCGTAGTAGCGCGCCGCGGACCATGGGATCGGGCCGACGGAATAGCCGACCTGCCGCTCGGTGCAAAGATCCTGGAAGGCCTGCCAGTAGAACAGGTCGTGTTCGTTGACGACCGGGGCCTCGGCGATCCAATCGGGGATCGGGCGGCCATGCGTGCGCAAGGATATCTCAAGCTTGCGCGCGTCGGCACCACGCTTGAATTCCCATGCGATGGCTTTGGCTAGTTTCTGCGCCAGGTGAGTGGTCATTCGTCGCTGACGACCGCGGGCGCGAAGGTGGTTCGGATCTGGCAGCGAATCTCCAGTTCTTCGAAAAGATCCCAGCAGTCGAATAGAACCGCCGCGCAGAGCTCTTTCGAAAAGGGCACCTCCTGGCCGTCCTGGTTTTTGACCCCGGCCCAGCCAATAACCACAGTGTCGGCGTAGACCTTAACCAGCCCCCGGTCTGCGTCTTCGTCGGTGAAAGCGTTGTCGCGCAGGGCTGCGGCACCATCGGCCCGGTACTGTGCCATAGCCCGTTTGTAAGCGTAATTCTTGCCGCCGGCGCGCAAGCACCGGAATGTCACGTCGCCGATTTTGATGTCGCGGCCGTCCACGGTTTCGGCCGCGGCGTCGGTCGCCCATTTTGAATGCAAGTTGGTCTTCATCGTCAATTCCTCCTTAATTCGCGTTGTGCGAAAGCGGCTTGTTGTCGCGCCTGCTGCGGCTCCGAACGACCAATCTCGCCAAAAGAAATACCTTCCGACTTGGGTCTGGCAGCCCTGGACCGGCCGACCCGCAGTTCTGTGCGGATATCGCGTGTCAGTTCTGTTTGCGCTCGGCTCTCGCGCATGAGGCCGGCCCCCATGCGGTCGATCGAATTGCGTATTGAGCCCACCGCGAGGGCCACGGGCGCCGTGTCGACGGCACCTGCGGGCACTACGGCTGGCGATTGGATGGCAGGCGGTGCGAAGACCGCTTCGGGCGCCAGCGACGGGTTGTCATTGATGGCCCGGAGCTCCGGCAGAAAGGCCGCCGTGCTTCGTGCGTTAACGACGAATTCTCGATCCGATAGGCGCGCCAAGTTGCTGTCGCTGGTGGTCGTGCCACGACCGCGGAAAAGGCCGCCGCTGGCAAAGCTGTCAGGGAGGCCGTTAGGGCCGGTCGACCCACCGGGCACAAATATGCCCGGGTTAAAAGTGCTGCCCCCGCCAGCAGCGGCACCGACGCCGCCTGCAATGGCGTTGAAGATCCCGAGGATGGCCTGCCGCGCGGCGATACGGGCCATGTCGGCCAGGATCGAGCTTGTCAGGCTTTGGAAGTCCACCTTGCCGCTTTCCACGAAGCGGGCGAAGGCATCGGACATGGAATCAACCGCGGTGTTGAAGCCGTCCTTGAGCGCGTCGGTGTCTCGCCGGAGGTCGTCCGTGAAGTCCGGTGCGGGAATATCGATGATCGGCGGCGTCGTGCCACCCGTGCGGCTGTTTTCCCCGATCCGCGCCTTGTTGGTGGCCTCGATGGACCGGCGCAGCTCATTGCGCTGGACGATCAGGTTGGCGATCTCGCGACCTTCCTCGGACTTGAAATTGATGCCTTCGCGGACCAACAGGTTTTCGATTTCGATAGCGTCGCTAACGTCCTCGATGGCCTGCTTGCCCTGGCGGTGCGCCTGCTCCAGGAGCCGCAGCTGGGCGACCTCGCGATTGAGGGATTCCAGCGTTGTTTCCGTGGCCCGCGCCAGGTCGCCGGCGGCGCCAGCCAAGCCACCCGCGGCATCCGCTGCGTCGTCGGCGGCTGGCTTGAATGTTTCGAGTTCGGCCTTGGCGCGCTCGATCGCAGCTCGCAGTTCTACGATATCGGCGTTGGTATCGGCCAGTTGCATGGTATCGAAAATCGGCACGTCTGAGCGGATGGCGCGCGGGTCCAGAAGTTTCTGGGCTTTGGCCTCTGCCGCCAGCAGCGCGCTCTCCGCGAGCTTCAAGTTCTCTTCGGCCAGAGCCTTGGTGGAGGCGGTCGCGCCGTCCAGATTGAGACGCGAGATAGACGCCTCGAGCAAGTCGACCGCGTCGCGGGTCAAGAGGACGTTGGTCCCAAGCGCGGCTGCCGCGCCGATAGCAGCGCCCCATGGCCCACCTAGCAGGAAGCCGGCGACGCCACCAAGTGCGACCGAGATCAGTTCTGCATGCTCTGCCGCGAAGAGTGCCGCCTGCGCCAGGCCGGCCATCACTGTCCCGACCGCCCGGCCCAGCTTTTGAGCCTCCGGCCGTGCCGCTCGGAATGCTTCCTCGATGTTCGAGAATTCGCCGAGGAAGGACTCGAGCAAGCCGGTCTCAAAGGCCACATTGAGAGCGGTCTTTAGGCCGGTCAGGGATGAATTGGCCCGGGCGGCTTCCTGGACCAGGGCGCCGTTCATAACCTCGCCTGCCTCGCGCGCGGCTTCCCTGAAAGCGTCCAGACCTTCCTTGCCGCCCTGGAAAATCGGGATGAGCTTGCCGCCGGCCCTGCCAAAGGCGTTGTAGCTTGTGACCGACGCTTCTGAGTGATCTTTGGCGTTGGCGATCGCGTCGGCCACGTCGTTCATTACATCGATCATTGGCCGCGTCTGGCCACGGGCATCCTTGATGGCTATGCCGTATCGATCCAACGACTTTTTGAGTTCGCCCGACCCTTGCGCAGCCTCACCTAGTCGCCGGTTGAAATTGATAAGTGACAGCTGCAGTTCACCAATTTCAATCCCGTTTGCCTTTCCAATAGAGGCCAGTTCCTGCAATTGCTCGCTGGTGAATCCAATCTGATTAGCCATGTCCTGCAGGGCATTCTTAGAAGCCAGGGCTTCGGCTGTGAAGCGCGCCAGCTGGCGAACACCGAGGGACCCAATGAAACCAGCAATCAGGCCCTTGACGCCTCGTAGCGGTGTCGCGAGCGCCCTGGCCGACGCGCCCAGACGGGTCATTCCCTGGCGCAGGCGGGCGACCCCACGGTCGGCGCGGCGGGTGCCGCCGGCGATGCCGTCCAGTTGCCGGACAATGACCTGGCCGCCGCGCTTGGCCTGGCTGTCGTCAATAAAAAATAGGAAGCGTTCTTCCATATCAGGGGGCGCTCAGTTTGATCCTGGCGGCCTCATCGATGCCGGCGCGGATGCCCCGCTCGATGAACATCTCCGGGGCCTGTTTGGATGTTCCGGTGTTCAAGACCACGATGTACGGAACGTTGTTCTGCAGAATGATCCCGGCGCCGGGTTGATGGGCCGCTATTGCGGCTTGGCCGGCGGCGATTGTCGCACCGCCGCTCTTGTCATCTCGCCCGGTCTCCTGGTCCACGGGATTGCCTGACGTGACTTGCCAGTTGCCACGGGCGCGGCCGCTCAGGACCGGGGTGGCTATGACCACCTGAGACAAGGCTGCGAGGGCGATGCGCCTTGGACCTTGCTCGGCATTGCGCACGATCCGTCGACTAAGCTCTTTGAGCCGTTTGCGCACCGCCGGTCCGTTGGTCTCCATGAACTCGCCTCGCTCAGTTGGTTTGCCCGCCACGCTCCCCGAAGGAGTGAAATGGAGCCGCGAGCTCTCGGGGTTGCTTTGATGTCCGGCGACTGCCCGAGTGAGGCCGGTCCCGCCACATCGGCTTGCGCCGCCCCCGCGGGCCGGGGGGTTGCGAGGTCAGACCGCGGGAATGAGGAAGGCGTTGTAGGTGAGCGACGGCGTGGTGCCGCCCAAGGTGGCAACCAGTCGGAGCCAGGTAGCGCCTGCTTCCAGGTGCTCGACGAAAGCCCTCGACAGTGGGATTTCGTAGGACCCCACCGCCGTAACCGTCAGCGTGCCCACCGTCACCGCCGAAGCGAAGCCACTGTCGGTGTCGGCTTCGGCGGTGATGACGTAGGTTTCGTCCTGGGAAGTATCGAGCGCAGCGACGTTGATCGCGGCCTTGTAATCGGATAGCGCAGCATTCTTGATGTTGACGCCGGCATTGGCTGCGGTCGCCGTGATGGCCGCCGCTGTGCTGTCGCGGAGGACCAGTTCGGAGTCCAGGATTCGGATACCCATCGTGCGATCCTCCTATCAGGTCGGGACGTTGATGCGAGAAAGGCGAGCGGCAGCTTTGGGGTGTTTGGCCACAAAACTCGCATACCATTCGATGCGCGTGCGCTCGGCCGGCTTCGTGTCGATTTCGCCAAGGTCGCGGACATCGATCGGGGCATTCTGGATGCCCTTCACACGGTCTGGGCCGAAGGCGACGGCATACATGGAGGCGGTGTCGAGATTGCTAGCGCCGTCGTTTTCGTCGAAGCCGAGAATGTCTTTGCCTGTCTCGTCTTCCTCGACAACGCCGATCGGCACCCCGGCATAGATCGCCATGCGCCGCCCCAGCGCATCCTGCCCATAGGTGATGTTCGGTGTTCCCTGCGCCAGGTCGGTGATCTTGCGCTGCACCGCCTTGTTCATCAGGAGAACCGAGGGCGTGCCAACCACAGCATCGATGAGGGCATTGACGTTCTTGAGCGTCAGCTGCGCGCCACCGCTGGCCAGCGCGATGTGCTGTGCGCCAGTGAGGCGGGCGTTGAGACCGTCGAACTCTCGCGGATTGGCCTCGCTGTTGCCATCGAAGAAGGTTCGCAGCCAGACCAGAGCGAGGGCCTTGGCTTTCATCTGATCGTGGACCGAGCGAGCGCTTGCGCTGCCGGTGCCGGTCGCGAGCAGAAACTTGTCGTAATCGGAGTCGCCGCCGGCGATCTTGAGAACTTCCGTGTCAGGCTGGATTACGCCGGTAGACTCCGTGAAGCTCTCGTTGATCCCGCGGAAGGCGATGCCCGGCAAGGTGTCTTCCTTGTTCCAGACGTAGGCGGGACCGTTGATGCTTTCGAACGCCATGCGCGCGAGGACTGGATTGTTGGCGACGATGATCTCGACCACGCCTGCCGTAAGGGGGGTCGGATTCAGTTTCGCCCACTCGAGAAGGTTCAGCATGTTCAGCCTTTCTTCTGGTACCCGAGCGCCATCCGTTCGGAGGGCGGCAAGTCCCAAAGATCTACGTCAGGCGCCTGCGTCTTCGGCTTGCCGATGTCGGTCGCGGGAACTTCCGGGGCCGGCTGTTTGGCCGCCTCCCCAAAGATCCCCTTGGCCTTGGCCTTTTGGACCCAGGCTACGCGATCGGCTGGCGGCAACCCTTCCGGGATCAGGTCGCGAAAAGCCTCCGGCACTTCTGCGAGAATGGCATCGGCCATCTTCGCCATTTGGCTTTCGGCTTCCGTTCGCTTGCTGATTTCCTGGTCAAGGCGCGCTTTCGGGATGGTGTGCTCTGTCGCGGCACCCTTGGCGGGAGCGTCGATATCGGACGACGGGGCCGGGGTCTCATCGGTCACTGTTGAGTGTCCTCAATTGCGGGGAAGGCTGGCCCAGGCAGGGCCGGCGCGAAGATGGCAGTTTCCTGCTGACGGGCCTGGAGGATCTGGAGCGCTTCCTGGCGGTCGCGAAGGTCTGGGTTGTCGCTCATTAACGCGTCAACCGGGGACCACAGGCCCAAGTCGATGCGGCGTTGATAGTTTTCCAATTTGTCTTTTTCAGAGAGCGATTCGCCGATTTCCCCGAAGTCGACCGACAGGGCCGCGGCCTCGGGAATTGAGCCGGGCCGGTGCGTGTTCGTGACCCGCTTGACGACTTCGAACAGGCGCATTTCGTAGCGGCGCCAGAGATCAACGTCGTCTTGCCGGGCTTCCAGCAGGTCGCGGTTCTCGGCGTTTTTAGCGGCGGCCGATTCTGCCTTGGGGTCGATCTCGAAGACGTTTGCGGCCAGGTCGTTTGCGACCGCTGTTTGCTTCACCAGGAACTCGATCGATTGCAGGACGGGCTCGAGGTTACCTTCTGGCACGGCGAAGCCGAATTTTGTGGCAGGATCGGGAAATGTGATCATCGAGTGTGGCCCGAAATCGATCCGTTCGCCGTCAGGGCTGTACCCGGTCGCATATGCCTGACCATGGGTCTGCCATTCTATGGCTCGCCAGAGGTTGGCTAGTGCCACGTTGACCGCGCGTTGTGCTTCGATCAGATCGTCGCCGCCCGCGAGGAAGAAATCGCCATCGGGCTCTCGGTCAAAGAGCGGCACGAAGGGCAGGACGCCATAAGGATTTACGTTGCCGCGGTTGCCGGGAATCGGAAGGGGCCGCCCGACCGCGTCAACCTTGCGATAGGTTGTCGGGACCCAATCGCTGTAGGTTACATCCTGCGCTCGGGCGGCCGCGTGTGTGACGATGGCCCTGGTCGGCACCGCGGGATTGTCGTCGCACACCACATCGATGATAGAGGGAGGCAGGACAGACAGCGATGGTGAGTCGGCCGTGGCGTCCCAGGCTACCTGGATCATCGACGTTTTCAGAAGTTTGGTAAGCCTGTTGGCTTTTTTTAGAACCGTGTCGGCCGCCATCGCCTCGTAGAGTGCGCGGCCTTCGTCGTCATCCCAACCTTCGAAGGCTCGGACCGGCGCGACCTTGAAGACCATCGATTTCTTATCGATGACCTTCCTCACAAGGTTGATGAAGAACAGCCTGAAATCGCTAGGCTCTGCCCACCGCGCCTGGATCAGCTTGAGCAGGTCCGCGCATTGCTGGTCGCGGTAGTAGTCGAGAAACAGCTGAGCGCGATCCTTCCGCGCCTTTGAGGCCCGGACGATTTTGAGAAGTTCGCTTTCACGATTGAAAAATGGGATTGTAACTATTGCCACCGACAAGTTCCCGACAAGTGATGGCTAAGGACACTACCTCAGAATGCTGTGATGTCCAATATTAATCACCTTCTTTTCAAAGAATTGTGCTTGTGAGTATTTCGTACTATTTGTGTTTTCTTCGTAATATTTGTATAGATTTGCGAATTTTTGGTACGAGCGACATTCCTGCGAGCACAAGGGAATGAGGCTTCCGCCGTTCAGGATGCACTGCGCGGCGACGTGTTTTCGGGCGTCGCAATTGATGCCGTTGAGCTCGTAGGGATTCAAAACGAATTCGCGAATCGCATAGATGGCCCAGGCGAGCGAGTAGACGTGATCGTCGTGACAGCCCTTCGCGTGAGAGAATTTCGCTACCATGCGACCGTCGTTGGTCTGCACCACCTCGTGTTCGAAAGTCACCATTTCGGCCAGCAGCTTTTCGAAGCTCTCATGGATATGAAGCCGGCCTTCCGCGGCGGCGCCATAAAGCGCGTTGAAGGCGTTGGACTGCCGGTCCAAAGTCGGTGAGACAATTTCGTGCGCAAAACCCTGTTCGGCGCACCAAGCCGAAATGTCTTGCGCGTTGTAATGCTCGAGCGCCGCCCGCTTCATTTGCCAGTCGTCGCGATATCGATTGAGGGTCCGTTTGATCAGCATTCCCATCGAGAGGGCGATGCTGTCGGACGCCAGGACGAAGAAATGCTCTTCCTCGGCAATCGTGGTCTTGAGCACCGCGGTGCAGACCGTTGCATCCCCGTGCTTCGACATGCCGTAGGCCCGGTCCAGGCCGCCGCCGACGACATAGGCCGCACCCTGGACGATGGCCTCGGGGTCCAGCGCATAGCTGTCGCGGCAGGCTTCCAGAATCTCTTCCGGGAACAGCCGGGCCGAAGACGCTTGCCAGGAGTTCAGGTGCATGGCGCCGAACTCGGCTGGCGTCATCTGGGCGGCCCGCGAGCGCAACCGGATCGGGGAAATCCAAGGCGGCGAATTGGCGATAGCATCCTCGAGGTCGCGGTACTCGATGTAGGAAAAAAACAGCGCCGGATCCTCGCCAGCCTCGGCAAGCTTCCAGAGGCCGTAGAGGGGTGAGGACATGGCGCCTGTCGTGCTGTCGACCAGGACTATCCCGTCGCTGCTGTCGATCGTCTGGGAGGCGCAGACCTGGTAGACAGCATCGGAGCGCGCGGCGTGCAGTTCGGAGACTTGGGCAATCGAGAGCTTTTTCCCGTGCAGCACCTTGGCGTTGGCCGGGTACCCCTGGATCCAGTTCTTGAGCGCCGGATAGTCAATCCTGTCCCGGAACACCCGTATTTGGCCCTTGTCGACCATTGCCTTGCTAAAGGGCGTTTCCTCCAGGCAGGACTTGACCAGGTGAAAACCGGTATCGACGGATTGCTTTTCCGAGTTTGCGACAATGGCCACGCTCTGCGTCTTCCTCGTCAGGAAGCGCCAGGTGATGATGAGGGCCGAAATGACCGTCTTTCCGTGCCGCTTCGGCCAGCAAAAGACGACGGTCGAGTAGTCGCCGTCCAGGGCCTCGATGATCGCGGCACGCACCCGCTCATTGGGGACTTCGTAAGGCTGGAAACCGCCGTCTTCACTCGGGATCATCGGCTTGGTGTCTTCAACCCAGGCAAAGAATCCGGCCGATCCGGGCTGGCGCCAGCGCTCGATATCGAATTTCTTGGTCATGCGGTTTCCAGTTCCTTGGGGTAGAGGCGCTTGAGCTCACCGAGACTGAGCTCGCGGTCGACCGTCGCGAAGGCGTCGAGCGGAACCCCGTTTTTCCAAGCTCGCCACTTCGCTTGCGATCCGAATGCCTCGACCTGGAATGCCCGGTCCTGGCGGCGCAGGAAGGTCTCGAATTTCGTCTTGGACTTGACCGGCCCGCCGGCCGCCGCGCGATCGCCGGCAAGATCCTCCTGGCCGATCAGCATCGGGACCGCGGCAGACCGGCAGTTCGGGTGGCGAGGCGGGAAGGGGGCCGATCCGTCGTCAACCGAGAAGACCTGACCATCGAGCCCGGCACAGATCAGCGATGACGCCGAATCGAGCGTCGCGACGAAGCGCCACCGGTCGCTGATATCGCGATTGGCTTGCATGGTCCGCTGTCTCGCCCGGTTGCCGGTTGAGTTGAGCGAGGTCCGCGCCAACTTCTCAGCGGAAGCCCGGGACAGGTCGCCGACCCGCTCCAGGCGCTTGCGCACGTCGGGCAGGCGCTCGCCCAAGCTGACAGCCTGGCGCAGTTCACTCTCGACCCGTCGCATGGTCTTGACGCCAAGGTCATCGCCCCACCTGGACCAGGAGAGGCCATCGGCGGGGATGTCCTTGACCGCCGCCAAGGCATCGACCGGCACCATGGTGAAGTCCGCCACAACGCCTTTCTCTGCGACCTTGAAGGCATTGCGGGTCGCTGGGCCGACGGTCTCAAGCACCGCGTCCTGTGCGCCGGAGACGGCGCCTGACAGCCGCTCCGAGAGCGCAGCCTGTGCCGCGACGATCTCGCCTCGTACCGCCGTGAGCCGATCCAGCGTGAAGGTCTCTGTGCCGGCCCGCTTCCGGATCTGCCGTTCGATCTCTTCCAGGGCACTGTTGATGTCGCCCGCCATCGTGCGCAGGGTCCGCCTGCCCACGCCCTCAAGGCGCAGGTGGTAGCGGAGAACGCTGTCGGTCGTGCTGATCATTGGTCGGCCGCCAGGATCGCCGCGGCGTGGTCGTCAGGGTCGGAGGCTTCCGGCTCTTCCTCAGCGCTGTTCTTGCGGACCAAGCCGAGGCGGACCAAGCCGGCCATGACGGCGCGGCTGGTCTCATCAAGCCTGAGCCGAGGGTCGGTCAACTCGCCGTGTAGGGTGTGCTTGGCGTCCAGCAGGTCGCACTTCACGATCGCAGCGGCCAGGCGCTCAATGTAGATCTGTTCACCGGCGGCCGGCTCGCCAAGCTGCGCGGTCAGGTCTTTGACAATCTGGATGAAACGGCGCGCTTCCTCGGTGCGCCCGTCGATGCGCTTTCCACCGATGAGGATCGTGCGCTCGCCATGGTAACCGGCGGGTAGGCGGCGGGAGGATTTACCCATTGTGGCGGACCCCTGGAAGCAACACCGATGCAACACGCTGCGAAAACCGTAACGCTTTCAAAGCTCTGCGAGGGAACAGCGGATACACAATCCGATGTTCGGTGAAAGACAGATCAAAGAGGCGAGGGAAGGACGGCCAAGCCAGGGGCAGCCGCGAGGGCGACGCATTATTCATCCGCGGTCTCTCCTTCGGCTGCCAAGTGCCAGCGTTCGAACCTCTCGGGATCTGTCATGAGCCATTCTTCGAAGCGCCAATAGCTTTGCAGGTCCATGCTCTCGAACATCTCGGGGCGGACAGCGCTTTGGTCGAGGCCGCAGGTCTCGGCAGCGAACTTGGGCAGTAGGGACTTCTCGTAGCTGTCGAGTGAACCGAACGGGTCGCTTGGGTAGTAGATCGCGCAGAACAGTTCGCGGGCTTCCTGCTCACGCTGCATGGCCGTCTCTTTCGAAGTCGAATCTTCCCCCTCCGCGCTATGCGGGAGGTCGGTGGGTTCATTATGCGGGTTCCTATAAGGGTTTGGCGGAACGTGGGTTCCGGTTCGAGCGGAACGTGGGTTCCGGTTCAACAGGAACTCCTGTTCCGGTGTAAGCGGAACGCTGGTTCCGGTTCGTTGGCCCTTGGAGCGGAACCCGGGTTCCGGTTTGCTAATCATCGAAAGATCCTTTTTCATGCTGATCTACGACGCCAGAAAGGTTCGGGGTGTAGAGGTGCGAGTGCCCCTCTTTCGACCTGAAAAACCACCGTGAATTGACGAGGTGTTTTACGGACTTTCGAACGGCGCGATCGGTTATCCTGAGGCGGTCGGCGAGCGTCTTTTGTGATGGCCAGGCGTGTCCGAATTTCGGGTTCGATTGGTTGCCGTTCATGAACTCTGTTACCAACAGGATGCCGATCAGCCGGGTCGAATGTGAAAACTGGGCCTCTTTGGTTAGCTGTTGGATGAAAATCATTCGCGCTCTCGATCTTTCAGTCGGTGTCATAGACCGAAGTTTTTCTGCCTCCGCGGCGGCGAAAGGGTTCACGGGTCATGGGCCTTTGGGCCGGCTCTTTTCGGCCGCGGCCTCGCACTGGTCCAGCCAGGCGAGCAGCGACGACTTTTTGGCGACGAGCGGGCAGGTGCGGCCGGTGCCGAGCTTGAAGGCTGGGATCTGGCCTTCGCGAATGAGATTTCGGACGGTCGATTCCTCGAGCTCTAGAAACTCTGCGATCTTCGGAATGCCGTAGCAGAGAGCGGCCGGCGAATTTATCGTACTTGCTTTGTTCTTCATGGGGTTGAGTTCTCCCGACAGTGGCGCAGTCCCCTATCTGCTAAGGTTTGGAAAGGTCGGCGATTGCCCTGGCCGCGACGACGCGGACCGACAGGCTAAGGTTTACGATGATCCGCACGCGGGCGCGTTGGCGGGCCTCGCGGAACTCCTCACGCTTGTCCAGACGGTCGTCTATTGCCGGCCGGTCGTCGCCGTCGTCGTCAAGGTCGAAAGGCTTGAAGCTGCTTGGCAAGGCCGTTACCTCGATCTCCTGACCGCGACCCCACTTCGAGATTTCGCAGACTGGGTCACCCACAGCCCGTTCGTAACGTCCGCCCTCGGGGTGCACTTTCATGACGTAGCGGCCGTCTATGATCTCCAGGTAGACATCGTCTTCGGTGAGGGCGGTCGGATCTTCCAGTGCCCAATCGTAAGCTCCCGGGTTGATTCGGAATGCGAAATCGGTGTCGTGAGAGTCGGACTCGCCGAATAGGGCGTTGATGAGGATCGTCGCAGAGACGATCGGAACTCCGGCATCGCAGAGAGCTCCAGCGAGTGCCAACTTGTACAACGTGTGGTCACCGAAAAGCCGTGGCGCGCCTTGATGGCCGCCTCCTCCGAGAGTCTCGACCAGTCCTCGGCGGCTTAGCAAATTCAGATTGCCGACCGAAATCCCGGTGTATTCCGAGGTTTTGCCTATCAGATAGATGCCGAATGAATTTGCTGTCGCCATACGAAGAGGAATGCTATAAACTTTAATCATAGTCAAGAATATAGTTTGTTTTCAACCCAAGCCAGGAGGAACAATGGCCAAGATCAGAAAACGCATTCTGCCGTCGGGCGCGGTTTGCTGGCTGGTCGACTACAGGGACCAGAACAGCAAGCGTCGGGCAAAACAGTTCAAGACAAAGCGGGAAGCCGACAAGTGGCTTCACACCACGGCAATCGAAGTCGTCGAGGGCCGGCACGTGGCGGACAGCGACTCCGTGACTGTCAAGGCGGCCGTCGCCCGCTGGCTGTCATACATCGATGACGAGGGTCGGGGCGGACGCCTCGAGCCGACCACCACTTACTATTACGAGACGCATTGCCGTCTGCATATCCTGGACGACGAGATCGGGATAGGCGGCATCAAGTTGAACCGCGTCACGCGCGTCGAAGTGAACGCCTTTCGCGACCGTCTGCTGTCCGCAAGGTCGGAGACGATGGCGCGCCGGGTGTTGTCGACCTTGTCGATGGTGATTGACCATGCCATCGACCATGGCCTTGCCGCGGTCAACCACGTCAGGGGTATCAAGGTGCGTCGATCCAGCCGGACGAAAGAGCGACTGACAGTGCCCGAGCCGTCGGCAGTGAGGGAGATCATCGACAAGGCGGATCAGCCGATGCGCCAGATCCTCATCATTGCGGCGTTCTGCGGCCTCCGCGCCTCGGAGATCTATGGCCTCCGCTGGGATGATGTTGACCTGGAAGAGACCGTCTTGAGGGTGCGCCAGCGGGCCGATTGCTACGGCACGATGGGCGAACCGAAGTCGGCGGCCGGTCTCCGCGACGTGCCGTTCGGCCCCTTTGTGGCCAACACACTCCGTGAATGGAAACTGCAAACCGGGGGTAGGGGCCTGGTCTTCCAGAACGACAACGGCAACCCATTGCTGCACAGCAACGTCTCGTACCGTTGGTTCAAACCGCTGTTCTGGAAGCGCGACGTTGAGACCGGGAAGACAGTCTATGACGAGGCGACGGGCAAACCGGTGATGGCCGTCAAGGGCTTCCGGTTCCACGATCTGCGGCATCTGGCGGTGTCGCTATGGATCCGCGAGGGCTTCGGGCCTAAATCGGTCATGGAGTTCGCCGGGCACAGTTCGGTTACCATGACCTTCGACCGCTACGGGCATATGTTCCCCGCGCCGGCCGATCATCACAAGGCCATGGGCAACATCGAGGCCTTCGTCATCGGCAAATAGGCGCGACAGCCATGCAACACATTTAGGCAAGATGTTGAAATTCCTGAATTGCTAATGCCTTGTGGTACCAGGGGTCGGGGGTTCAAGTCCCCTCAGCCACCCCAGTTTCCCTTGTAAAGTGAAGATGATCGACGGAGTCAGCTGGCCCGGGCCGAGGCCTTGGCCGCGGCTTTTTTCTTGACCCGGCGTGGGGCGAGGCCGTTTTGGCTGCCTTTGAGAATGCGGTCGACCTGAAAGCGGATATCGCCCCACATGGCCTGGGGAATCTTGGCCTTGGCCAAGAGCTGGCCGAATTCGCGGGTCCGGCCTTCGCGCACGATCAGCGAGGTTTCCGACAGGGACCGGCCGGCCTGCAACGCACAGGCGGCCTCGAAGAACCTGATGCCGTTGGCGCGCAGGGCCCAGACCAAGGTTGCCGGGAGCAGCTTTCCTTCCTCGCGCAGATCCCTCAGCAGGGCCATGAGATCGAGCGCCCCGGCGCTCTCCGAAAGCGTCAGGATCGACCGCAAGCGGGTTTCCTCGACCAGCGGCGTGTTGATGTCTTCCGGGAAGTCGTAGCGTTCCGTCAGGGCTTGGCGGGCCGCATCGCCGACCCGGGCCAGCAAGACCTGTGCGATGGGCAGGGGCAGGTGGCCGCGCGCGGCCATGGCCTCGAAAAGGGTGGTTTCGCCATCGAAGTTGCGCACCAGATTGATCAGCGTGTCGGTACGCAGTTCGGCCGACTGGTTTTGGGCCAAGGTCAGGGCGACGGAGCTGTCGCCGCATTCGCTCAGCACGCAGGCGACGGCGGCCTGGAGATTGTCGCGCCGGGCAATGGCGCCCTTGCTGGCCTGGGCGACCCGCCGCGCGATGTCGCACAGCTCTTCGGTGCTGAAGATTTCCGTGGTCTCGAGAAACGGCGCGGCGACGTCGCTCACATCGTAGGCGATCGACAGGCCGATATCCTTGGGCAGGAAGGGGCTGTTGCGCACGCTGAGCGCCAATGCCTGGCGGACAAGCTGTGTCGCGTCCTTGGCGAGGCGGCGGGTGACTTCCTCGGCAATCTCGCGCTCTAGAGCCGGCAAGTCGGCGTTGAGTTGTTCGCCCAGCGTGGCAGCTATGGCGGCCCGTCGTTGCGGCGCCTTGTGGTGAAGAATTCTGTCGATATCGGCCGCTACCGAGAGTGTCACAGGTCAATTCCCAAGGCCTGACGCGGGGACTGCGCGAAGGGGGGTCCAGCGCCATGCTCCCGCAACTATGTTAGAAAAGTATCAACACCATGACGTTTCTTGTTTGAAGGGGAAACGAGGCCGATTCGGGCCGGAAGCAGGAAGCTTCCCCCGATTTTGTACGGGGAGGCAACCATTGCATATGAAAATTCATGTTTATATTATAAAGTGTTATATAATTTCTTTAATTTGATAAACCATAAAACGTTAGCTACCGTCATGTAATCCGGCTCTTCGGTGATTTGGTCTAGGATTCCGACGCAAACTTGTCTATATATTTTGCCTGGGGCATTGGAGCAGGAATGCTGCAACGCACAATAATCTTGAAATCTCCACTGAAATAGGCTTAAATCTGTCGTTATGAGCAGCAACGAAAAAAACACCAAACCGCAGTCCGACCGGGTTTACGATGCAAAATCCCGCAAGTGCCTCAAGTGCCGTTCCGACTTTTGGAGCGAGTGGCCTGGGGAGCGAGTTTGCAAGGCGTGCAAGTCTACCAGCGCTTGGCGAGACGG
>JAJFGK010000006.1 GCA_021776195.1 Kiloniellaceae bacterium
AAGCAGCGGAACGCACCCCCATTGGGAGAGGGGGTTCGCCTAGGACCCACCGAAGGCCGGGTTCTTTTGCCTTCTGGCCGCGTTCCGCTCCTCGACCGATACGCGTATCGCTCTTCGAAGCGCGCCTTGCCAGAAGACAAAATAATCCCGGTCAAATGCTTCCGTATGACAAAGAAAGGCTCTAGAAGACCCGCTTGCGATAGAACATGGCCTCGCAGTGGCAGGCTTCCCGCCGCGCCGGGCATTTGAAAGCGCCGAGATCGCAGCGTTCCTTCCAAAAGGACGGCGCCTTGGTCCAGAGGGAGAACCCCAGCTTTTCCATCCACCGATCGACGTGGGGCACGTTGGGACCGCGCTTGAAGGTCACGATCAGCTTGTCCGCGCCACGGCCGATAATGGTGTCGTGGACCGCCTCCATCAGCTTGGTTCCGACCCCGCCGCTCTGATGGTCGGGATCGACCGCCACCGTCTGGATGACCCCGAGGACTCCCTTGGCATCGGCGTCCGCCAATTCCTCTGGAATATCTTCGATTCGTCTCTCGACGAAGTCCTGCAGCTCACCGGCCGGCAGGAGGCGCCCGCGCACGAAGCCGATGACCGAATCGTCGGGCTCGACAGCCACCAGGATCACGCGCTCCGGGTCATGCTGGATCAAGTTCGGCGATTCGAAGAAGCCGGCCCCCAGTACGCGCTCGGCAAGGGCGATGATATCGCTTTGCCGGCCGGGCGAGTAGTCTTCGATATGCATGAAAATCCCTCCCAGGGAGAGCGGCAGCGGTCATTCTAGGGGAGTAAAAGCGATTGGCCAACAGGCCAGTCGCGGCACGGCGGCCTTCCGCGAACCGACCGGCGCCATCCATTGCAGAACTGTAATCTCGCGGCAAGACGGGGGCAATTTCGGCCCCCTAAGGTCCTGCTTCGAGCGCGGCGGGTGTCGCGACGCCCCAGAAACCTCCTCGGTACGGCAATCAAGGCGGCACGACAATCGAGGCAAACGCTCGCACCTGAAGATCCTCGTCCCGAATCTCAATGCAGAACGGAGTTGTAGCCATGACGAATTCCCCCCTGAAGCTGTCTCCTGTCCTCCTGACCGCGGCATTCCTGGTCTCCCAATCGGTCGCCTCGGTGGTCTGGGCGGACGATGACGAAGAGGAGATCCCCTTCACCGTCGCCAACGTCCTGGTGCAATTGAACGACACCGACGGCGACTTGGGATTCCATGCCCGGATCGACGGCGAGGCCTGGAAGAAGCTGAAGATCGAAAACCCCAGGGAACGGACCCTGCTGAAGATTCGCAACAGCGGGTCCCTGCGACGCCAGGGCCTCACCGAGCTGGCCTTCGAGAGTGCCGAGCCGACCTTCGACGAGCTTTCGCCGGAAGCGTTCTTCGCGCGCTTCCCGGAGGGCGAGTACGAGATTTCGGGGGTCACGATCGATGGCGAGGAGATGGAGAGCACGGCCGTCTTCACCCACGTGATACCGGCGCCGCCGAAACTCGTCGCGCCGCTGCCGTCGGCGGACTGCGACCTGCCCGACACCCCTCCGGTCAACCCGGATGGCAGCGTGACCATTGACTGGGACCCGGTGTCGACTTCCCACCCGGAGATCGGCGCATCGGACCCCTTCATCGAGATCACCGGCTACGAGTTGACCGTCGAGCGCGAGGAACCGGCGCCCACGCTGGTCTTCGAGATCGCGCTGCCGGCGGCGGTCACCGCGTTCGATGTGCCCGCCTCCTTTATCGGACTGGGCACGACGTTCAAGTATCAGGTGCTGGTCGGCGAGGCGAGCGGCAACGAGACCTCGTCCGAGAACTGCTTTGCGATCGCGAGCTGATCCCCCCTCCCCGATCGCCGCCCGGCCGGCGCCAGCGCCGTGCCGGGCGTGAGCGAAAATAATGCCAGCGCCGAATCTCGACGGGTTCGGCGCTGGCTGCCTTTGGGAGGGTGTGAAGGGGATTAGCCCTGAGGCTGGGGAGCCGGGCCTTCGGGATTGATGGGCCGGCTTCTGCGGTCGGCCATGAATTGATCGAACTCCGCCTTGTCCTTGGCCTGGCGCAGGCGCTCGAGGAACTCCACGAAGGCACCCTGCTCTTCTTCCAGGCGGCGCAGCGC
The DNA here is from genome assembly GCA_021776195.1 of Kiloniellaceae bacterium. The sequence goes on from JAJFGK010000006.1 coordinate 2,115, forward strand.
CTCTTCGCGGTACTCGTCGAAGGCGGCATTGCCGCTCGTCGGGGGCTGGCGCTTGCCGCCGAACCAGCCGCCGCCCGACCCGTTGCGGGTCCGTTCGTTGTGCCAGCGGCCGGGGCCGCCCTTGTGTTTACATCCCATGCGTCCACTCCATAGCAAGAAAGCCAAGATGCCCAAACCGATGGGCCACCAGAGAATGAAGCCAAGAACCATCAGGGCGATCCAGGCCGGTTTGCCGTAATCGTCCAATTTCGCTGCGAGTTCCATCACCGCCTCATGTAAATGTTGTTTACATTCACTTATTTGGCCCGGGACCCCCTGTCTGTCAAGGGTTCGGCATGCAATTTGATGAAAAAATCGACTGGCGCCGCTCGGATCGAACCGGCTTACCGCCCCGGCCCGCCGCTCGGGTCCCCGAGGCCAAGCCCACGCAGATAGACGAGCAGGCCGGCCTCGAGCAGTTGCTCGGGCGACATCGGCAGCTTGCGGCGTCCGGCATCGCCGCGGGCAAAGAGCGAGGCGATGCCATGGGAAAGGGCCCAGATATGAAGGCTCACCATCCCGGCCGGCGGCCGCTCGGGCAGCGTGGCGCAGACCGCCTCGGCGGCCTGGCGCAGGACGGCGAAGGCCTTGTCGGCGGCCAATCGCAGATCGGGATCGGAATCGGGGGCGACCTGCGCCTCGAACATCGCGGTGTAGTAGGCTGGCTCCTTGCCGGCGAATTCGAGGTAGGCCCGGCCGAGGTTTTCCATCGCGCCGATGGGCTCGGGCCGGCCCTCGTCCCAGGCCTTGGTCAGGGCCGCGGCGAAGAGCTCGAAGCCGCGCCGGGCGACGTCGGCCATCAGTTCGTCGCGGTCGCGAAAATGCCGGTAGGGGGCCGCCGGACTGACCCCGGCCCAGCGCGCGGCATCGGCGAAGGTGAAGCCGGCCGGGCCCTTCTCGCCGATCAGATCGAGGGCTGCCGCGATCAAGGTTTCGCGTAGGTTGCCGTGGTGATAGCCGCGCCGCTCGCGGTCCTTCTTGGTCCAACTCATGTGAAGGGCTATTACATCATTCGTCGGCCCGCGCACAGAGTTAATCCAAGCGGCGTTTTCGGACCCATCCGCCGCGGCGGCGCCTGTGCCGGATTGACATCGCGCCACGCCGGCTGACCAATGCACCGATGGCGCCCCATCCGACAGATCGATACTCGCTTCGCGTGGCGGAACCCGCAGATGCGCCGGCGGTGAGCGCCCTGCTCGAGGCTTCCTATTCTCTATTGCTGGCCCCGGCTTATGATCCGGCCGCGATGCAAACCGCGCTGCCGGTCATGACCCGGGCCAACCTCACCCTGCTCGGCTCGGGCCGCTTTCATCTGGCGGTGGCCGAGGAGGGCTCGCTGGCCGGCTGTGGCGGCTGGAGCGCCGAGCGGCCGGGCAGCGGCGAAATCGAGACCGGTCTGGGTCACGTTCGCCACTTCGCGGTCCATCCCGACTGGCTTCGCCGCGGGGTGGGACGGGCTCTCTTGGCCGTTTGCGAGCGGGAAGCGCGGGCCGCCGGCCTGACTGAACTGCAGTGCTTTGCCAGCCTGAACGCCGAAGCCTTCTACGGTGCCCTTGGCTTCGTTCCGCTGCGGCGCCATGACCTCGCCATGGGACCCGGCACCACGCTGCCCAGCATCGTGATGCGTCGCGCGTTCTAGAACCGTCCGTCGTAGCTGCGCGGCGGAATGCGCGCGGCGATCAGGGTGAAGGTCTCGCTGGCCAGGGCGCGCCGCACCGCGGCCTCGAGGCTGTCGCGGTCGTCGGCCCAGCAGCCCGCGCCACCCAGGGCCGTGGCCAGGCCAGGGAAGTCGGTGGCGCCGAAGTCGACCCCCAGATTCGGCTGATTGCCGCGGCGCTGCTTCAGCTCGATCAAGGCCAGGGAGCTGTCGACGAAGACCACCACCGGCAGCGCCTGCTTCAGGTCCCGCAGGGTCGTCAACTCGCCCAGGGTCATCTCCAGGCCGGCATCGCCGGTGAAGGCGACCACGGTGCGCTCGGGCGCCGCCAGCTTGGCACCCATGGCCAAGGGTAGCGCGCAGCCCATGGTGCAGAGCCCGGAGGACTGCAGCAGGCCGCGCGGCTGACGGCAACGCCAGAGCTGCGACAGCAAGATCCGGTGGGCCCCGCTGTCGACCGTGGCAATGGCGTCGGCCGGCAGCAGCGCCTCGACCGTGTCGACGATCGCCGCCGGGCCCCAAGCCTCATCCCGGGGAAATGCGCCGGCAAGCTCGGCGCGCGCCCGCGCGGGATTGCGCTCGGGCCAGGTCTCGCGCGGTCCGCCACCGGCCTCCAGGGCCGCGAGGCCCGCCGCGATGTCGCCGGCCAGAAGATCGCTCGCCTGATGCATGCCGTGCAGCAGAGGATCCGTGGTGAATTCGATCACGCGCTGGCTCGCCGGGTCCCAGGGGTGCTTCCAGCCATGGCGCATCTCGATCGGGTCATAGCCGATCAGCAACAGCAGGTCGGCCTCGCCCAGCAGCGGCAGCAGGGTCTGGTCGGCCAACGGCGAGAGGCCGGCGCCGCCGAGCGAGAGCGGGTCGTGTTCGTCCAGCACGCCCTTGGCCTTGTAGGTTGCCACGGCGGGGATGGCATGGCGCTTCAGGAAGCCGGCGACGGCCGCCGAGGCGTCTTGATGCAGGATCTCCATGCCGAGCAGCGCCAGGGGTTTGCGGGCGGCGCGAAAGGCCGCCGCCAACTCGTCCAGGGCCGACCCGGCAACCGCGGCCGTCGGCAGGACACGGGGCGGGCGCACCGGACGGGCCGACGGTTCTTCGCTGTCGGCCAGATCGACCGGCAGGTCGATGTGGACCGGGCCCGGCCGTCCTTCGGTCGCCAGACGCACGGCCTTTTCCACCTGGGTCGCGACGGCGCCCGGCACCAGGCTGATGCTGGCCTTGGTGATCGGGGCCAGCACGGCACAGTGGTCGAAGACCTGGTGGGTGTAGCTCGCGGAGTCGGCGGCATCGACACAGCCGGTGATGACCACCAGCGGCACCCGGTCCTGTTCGGCGTTGGCGATCACATTGACCGCGTTGGCCAGGCCGGGCCCGATCGTGGCCACCAGAATGGCCGGCCGGCCGGTCGCCTGGTAGACGCCCTCGGCCATGAAGCCGGCGGCATTCTCGTGCTTTGTGAGAGTGAAGGAAACACCGGCGGCATCGAGCGCGCGCATCACCGAGAGCACCTCGCCACCGGGAATGCCAAAGGCCTTTTCGCAGCCGGCCGCGGCCAGGGCCTCGGCCAGGATCGTGGCGCTGGTCGGCATCAGGCACTGCCCTCGGATCCGAAGCGGGCGCGCTCCAGGTTGAGGTAGCCGTCCCGGGTCTGGGGCAGTTTCCGCTCCAGGATCCGGCCGGCGATCATGGTGCGCAGGATCTGCGCCGTGCCGCCGCCGATGGTGAACATGCGCGCGTCGCGCACCATGCGCTCCATGGGATTGTCGCGCGAGTAACCCGCCGCGCCGTAGCATTGCAGGGCATCGTTGGTGACCTTGATGGCCGCCTCGGAGGCGAAGACCTTGGCCTGGGCGGCGGTGGTGGCGTCGGGAAAGCCATCGCCGGAGTCGGCCGCCTTGTGGATCAGGGCGCGGGCCGCCTCGACCTGGATCGCCATGTCGGCCAGCATCCACTGCAGGCCCTGGAACTCGCAGATCGGCCGGCCGAACTGCTCGCGCGACTGGCTGAAGGCGAGCGCCTTTTCGTAGGCCCCGGCGGCCAGCCCCAAGGCCACCGTGGCGGCGCCGACGCGCTGGCCGTTGTAGGCGTTCATCAAGGCGGCAAAGCCGCGCCCCAGGCCCTGGGGCGGGCGCAACAGCATCGCCTCGTCGACCTCCAGGTCGTCGAACAGGACCTCGCATTCCGGAATGCCGCGCAGCCCCATGGTGGGTTCGCGCTTGCCGATTGTCAGACCGGCCGGAGTCCCGCCGTCCGGGTCCCGCAACACCAGGAAGCCGCCAATTCCCTGTTCGACCCCCTCGTCGAACACCCGGGCGAAGATTAGGTGTAGGCGCGAGACGCCGCCACCGGTGATCCAATGCTTCTTGCCGTTGATCACATAGCGGTCGCCGCTCCGGTCGGCCCGGGTGGTCATTTCGGTGGCCGCCGATCCGGCCTCGGGCTCGGTGATGCAGATCGCCGGCTTGTCGCCGCTCAAGACCGCCGCCGCGGCGAGCTTTTTCTGCGCTTCGCCGCCGTAGGCCATGACGGCACTGATCGCGCCCATGTTGGTCTCCACGGCAATGCGCCCGGTGACGCCGCAGACCTTGGCCATCTCCTCGATCACCAGGCAGGCCTCGAGATAGCCCAGGCCCGGTCCGCCGAACGCGCGCGGGATGGTCAGGCCGACGAAGCCGGCCTCGGTCAGGGCCGTCACATTGTCCCAGGGGTAGGCTTCGCTGCGGTCGACCTCGGCGGCGCGCGGCGCGATAACCTCCTCGGCAAGGGCGCGGGCGCGGGCCTGCAGGTCGAGCTGGGCGGCGGTCAGGCTGGACATGGCGTCGAATTCCCCTTTCTGGGGCCGGGAATCTAGAGCGAATTTGAGTAGGCAGTGTCATGATGCGAGGGACGGTAACTTAAATCAAACGAATAATATTGATCTATTTCTTCGGATTTCCTTATGATACAGCATGACCCTGCGCCACCTGACAACCTTGGTCGCGATCGCCGAGACCGGCTCCTTTCACGCCGCCGCGGCGCGCCTGGGCATCACCCAATCGGCCGTCTCGATGCAGATGAAGGCACTGGAGGACAATCTGCGGGTCACCCTGTTCGATCGCAGCCGGCGGCCGCCGGTCCTCAACGCCTTGGGACGGTCCCTGCTCGAGCGGGCGCGCGACCTGCTGTTGCGCTACGCGGCCCTGCGGCAATCCGCGCTGTCGGGCGAGAGCGTGGTGGGAACCTTGCGCCTGGGCGTCATTCCCACGGTGGGCAGCACCCTGCTGCCCCGTGCCCTGGTGGACCTGGGCGCGGTGCACCCCAGCCTGAAGCTGCGCATCGAGAGCGATCTCTCCGACGCCCTGCTCAGCCGCGTGGCCCAAGGCGTGCTGGATGCTGCAATTATAACCCGACCGGTCGGTACTTATGAAAACCTCTCGCTGCGGGATATCAGCCAGGAGGCCCTGGTGGTCATCGCCCCCCAGATCCCGGTCTCTGGCGCGGCGCCGTCCGAGAGCGCCCGAGATCTGCTGACCTCCAAGCCCTTCGTGCGCTTCAACCGACGCACCGGGGTCGGTCGGATCATCGATGAAGCGCTCAAAGTCCAGGGGATCGTCGTTCGCGAGGCCATGGAACTCGACTCCGTCGAGGCCATCCTCGCCATGGTCACCAACGGCCTGGGCGTCGCAGTCGTGCCGGCGGGATCGCTTGCTCCCGGGGCCGCCCGAACGCTGCGCCGGGAGCCCTTCGGCGACCCGCCGGTGCTGCGGCACGTGGCCCTGATCGAGCCCCGGAGCCAGCCGCTTGCCGCCTTGACCGAGCCGCTCTACGACGCGCTGCGCCGGGCGTCGGCCGAAAAGGCCGCGCGATCAGATGGCATAAAAGATATGTAGACTGGTACGTATTTAAACGCTTAGGGCAGTCCCTTGCGGCCCATGGCGAGGAACTTCGCCCGGCGATCCAGGCGCAGGTCGTCGCCCGCCTGCTCGTCGAGCGCGGCGAGAGCCGCCTCGACGGCGTCGCCGACGGCGGCGATGGTCTGGGTCGAACCGCGCTGGGCGCCGCCTAGGGGCTCGGCGACGATATCGTCGATAATCTCGAGTTTTTTCAGGTCCTGGGCGGTGAGGCGCAGCGCTTCGGCGGCCTGCTCGGCCTCGTCGGCCGAGCGCCAGAGGATCGAGGCGCAGCCTTCCGGCGAGATCACCGAGTAGATCGCGTGCTCAAGCATGAGGACCCGGTTGGCGACCGCCAGGGCGATGGCGCCGCCCGAGCCGCCCTCGCCGATAATCACCGAGACCAAGGGCACCTGCAGATCCAGGCAGGTCTCGATGGAGCGGGCGATGGCCTCGGACTGGCCGCGTTCCTCGGCGCCGATCCCCGGATAGGCGCCAGCGGTGTCGACCAGGGTGATCACCGGCAGGGCGAAGCGGTTGGCCAGCCGCATCAAGCGCTGTGCCTTGCGGTAGCCCTCGGGCAGGGCCATGCCGAAGTTGTGGATCACCCGGCTCGCGGTATCGTCGCCCTTCTCGTGCCCGATGACCATGACCGCGCGGCCGCGAAACCGCCCGAGGCCGCCGATGATGGCCTTGTCCTCGGCAAAGGCGCGGTCGCCGGCCAGGGGCAGGAAGTCCTCGATCAGGGCCGCGACATAGTGGCCGAAGTGCGGCCGGTCGGGGTGCCGGGCGACCTTGGTCTTCTGCCAGGGCGTGAGCTTGCTGTAGACCTGGCGCAGCATCCGCTCGGCCTTGGCCTGCAGTTTCGAGACCTCCTCGGCAATATTGATATCGCCGCTGTCGGAGAGATGGCGCAGTTCCTCGATCTTGCCTTCGAGCTCGGCGATCGGCTTTTCGAAATCGAGGTAGTTGTGCATGGCCCCCTGCCTAACACGTTTCGCGCGGCCTGCCGACACCTAAGAACCGGCCGGCCCCGCCTTGCAACGCCTGCCTGCTCTGCCGTGCCGGACCAGGCAGCGGCTCAGCTCTTCTTGTTGGACTTGGCGACCTGCCGGCCCTTCTTGACCAGCACTTCGGCCTGCTTGATGGAGGCGATATCGATCAGCCGGCCGTCCAGCGACACCGCGCCCTTGCCCTCCTTCTGGGCCTGCTTCATGGCCTTGAGAATTCGGTTGGCCTTCTCGACCTCGGCCTTCGAGGGGCTGTTGATCTCGTTTGCCAGGGCGATCTGGCTGGGGTGGATCGCCCACTTGCCCTCGCAGCCCAGAACCGCGGCGCGGTAAGCCTGGGCGCGAAAGCCGTCGGCGTCGGAAAAATCGCCGAAGGGCCCGTCGATCGGCCGGAGCCCGTGGGCGCGCGCCGCCACCACCAGGCGGGCGATGCCGTAGTGCCACATGTCGCCCCAGTGATAGGCGCGGTTGCCCTCGGCGTCGGGGTCGGTCAGCACGCCATAGAGCTCGTTCGGCCCGCCGATGGCGGTGGTCCGCGCCCGGGTCGAGGCGGCGTAGTCGGCGACGCCGAAGTGCAGGCTCTCGTTACGCGGCGAGGCGCCGGCGATGGCGTCGATGTTGCTCATGCCGAGCGCCGTTTCGATGATGTGCTCGAAGCCGATGCGCTTCTTGCGCCCGACCGCGTCCTCGCACTGGGTGACCAGCATATCGAGCGCGTAGACATCCGCGGCGGTGCCGACCTTGGGGATCATGATGAGGTCGAGGCGCTCGCCGCCCTGCTCGATGATGTCGATCACGTCGCGGTACATGAAGTGCGTGTCCAGACCGTTGATGCGCACCGAGAGGGTCTTGTCGCCCCAGTCGAGGTCGTTCAGCGCCTTGACGATGTTCTTGCGCGCCTGGACCTTGTCGTCCGGCGCCACCGCGTCCTCCAGGTCGAGGAAAACCACGTCGGCCTGGGAGGCGGCGGCCTTGGCGAAGAGCTTGGGGTTGCTGCCCGGCACCGCCAGTTCGGAACGATTGAGCCTCGGCGCGGCTTGTTCGTAGGTCGTGAATGACATGGCGTCCCCCTGTCGAGTGGCAAGCGATTGGATGCGGCGGGCTTCCCTACACGAAAAACGCGTGGGAAAAAATGGTTAAATCCAGCTTTACCGCGATCGCGCCGCCGGCCCGATCGCCGTTGCCCTCATGCCAAGGGGTGGTGGTCGCGCACCAGCGACTTCAAGCGCTCGTCGAGCACGTGGGTATAGATCTGCGTGGTCGAGATGTCGGCGTGGCCCAGCATCTGCTGGACCGCGCGCAGGTCGGCGCCATGCTGGAGAAGATGACTGGCAAAGGCATGGCGGAGGACGTGCGGCGAGACCCTGGCCGGCGCCAGTCCGGCGGCCGACGCCAAGGCGTCCAGGAGCTGCCCGACCCGACGCCGGGTCAAGTGGCCGCTCTTGCCGCGCGACGGAAAGAGCCAGGCTGACGCGCCGCCTTGCGCCGCCAGGCGCGTGTCGCGCTCCATCATGTAACGGTCCAGGGCCGCGCGCGCCGGCGGCGACAACGGAACCAACCGCTCCTTGCCGCCCTTGCCCTTGACCTCGAGAAAGCGCGGATCGCGGCGCGCCGCGCCCAGGGGCAGGGACACCAGCTCGCTGACCCGCAGCCCGGTGGCGTAGAGCAGCTCGATCAAGGCCTGCAGACGCAAGGCCTCGCCGTCCCGCCAGTTCCGCGCCGCCTGCAGCAGCCGTTCGACCTCCGCCTCGTCGAGAATTTTGGGCAGCGAGCGTCCTTGGCGCGGCGAGTCGATCAAGGCGCTGGGATCGTCGCCGCGCCAGCCCTCGCTGAGCAGAAAACCGAAAGTTTGACGCAGCGTCGAGAGACGCCTGGCGGCGCTGCGCGGCGCCGCGCCGGCAGCCAGCATGGCATCGAGATAGCGGCGAATATCCTCGGCGTCGGCGGCGAGCAGATCGCGGCCGCGCCGGGCGAGCTGGGCCTCGAAGGCGGCCAGGTCGCGACGATAGGCATCGATCGTGTTCAAGGCCGCGCCGCGTTCGGCCAGCAGCATTTCCAAGAAGGCCTCGCCCTGCCGCGACAGCGACGGCCCCGCCACGGCCGGCACACGGCCCATTTAGAGCCCCCGCAGGATCAGGGCCTCGATGGCCAGGGCCCGCGCCTCGGCGACCAGCCCGAAGTGCGTCAGTCCCTCGAGCAGAAGATCGAACGCGGCAAGCGAGTGGGGCACCGATCCCTCCTCGGCCAGACCGGCCGCAGCCAGCAGAACGAAGGCGGCGAGGCGCTCCTCGCGCAGGGCGCGCCGGGCCGCCAGACCCAGCGCCAAAGGTGGTCCGTCGTGCTGCATCAGCAGCGAATCCCGGGTCATCCGATGCCAGGCCAGGGTGTCGGGCAAGGCCAGATGGTCGAAGGCCGTGACCAGCAGCGCATCGATGCGTCGCGACGAATCACCTTCACTTTCACCGTCTTCTCCGGCGGCAAGGCCTTCGGTGGCAAGGCTCTCGGCGGCCGTGCTCTCGTCGCTGGCCGGCGCCGCCAGATCCTCGAATTCATCGCGGTCGGCCCGGGCCGCCGCCCAGGTCGCGATGCCAAGCGTATCGCCGCTCGGTTGGAAGCCCCTGAGCCGGGCATAGGGCCAGACCCGAAGGCGGCCGGCCGCGCTATCCGCCTGATCGCTCGCCGAGAGTTGCAGCAGGCGATCCCAGGCCAGGGCGTGCTCGAGCTCGCCCTGGGCAAAGAAAACCGCCGCCGCGTCGCCGGCAAACCAGGACAGTTCGGAGCCGGGCGGCAGAGCCGCGATCGCATCGGCCAGAGCGCGCAGCGCCAGCGCCAGATGGCCGTCGTCGCGGGCCATGGCCAGGGCGGCTCTCAAGATCTCGGCGCGGGCGATATCGAGGCTGCGCGCTTGGTGCGCCTGAAACAACAGCGCACGGCCCCGCAGGCCGCCGATTTCCGGTCCCCGACTAAGAGCCTGGTCCAGGACTTCGGGTTCGAAGGCAAGCCCGGCATAGGCCTGGTGCAGAACTTCGGGGCCAACCAGCCCGCGCAGCAGGGCCTGCTCGGCGGCCCAGGCACGCTGCTCGGGCGTTGCATTCTGCGCCGTCGCGACGGCCGCCAGCAAGGCCACCGGCAGGCGCTCGGACAGGTCCTCGGGCAGGGGATAGAGAAGCGCCCGCATCATCGCGAACTCGAGCGCCGTGATCGTCCCCGGGGGCAGCGCGGTCGCATCGCCGCCGGCCATGTGCAGCGCCAGAGCCAAGAACAGAGCCCCGCCCTCCGGATCGAGTTCCTGCAGCAGATCGAGACCGAGCAGCGCCTGGTCGATTTCGCCCGCGGCGAGCTGGCAGAGGATGAGCGCGCGCGGCCAGAAGGGATCGTCGCGATGAACCAGGACCGCTTGACGCACCGTCCGGCAGGCCGGCTCCAACTGACCCAGCACCAGCCAGGCCTCGACCTGAAGACGCAGCAGGGTGGAGCTTTGCACGGCCCGGGGCAGGGCCGCCGCGAGATCGCGCGCCTCGGTCACCGCACCCAGGCGCATCAAGGCGGCGACACGCGCTTCCGACAGGCGCGAGCTGTCGCCGCTGGCATCGACGAGATTGGCCAAGGACTGGCCGGCCTGCGGTGCCGGGGCAGTCAGCGACCGGGCCGGCGGCGGCGCGGCGGCGGTCAAGAGACGCAAGACCAGGCCGCGAAGAGTCGGCGACAGCAAGTCGCCCGAGACCCGCCCGATCCAGGTCAGAGCGAAGTCCAGGTCGGTGCCGGACCAGGGATCGGCGCCCAGGCCGGAAGCCTGCGGCGAGATCAGGCCCACGGCGTCGCTGGATGGCACGGTCAGGCGGTCGATTTGGATGTCCTGCTTCAGCGGCGTGGCGTCCGGCGCCGGGATCTGCTGTTGCGGTGTGGCACCGGGCAGGGTCAAGGTCTGCGGGCTGGTGCCGTCTTGGGCCGGCAGCGGCAAGAGCTGGATCGGCTCGCTCTGCTGCGCCAGAACGCCGCCCACAAGACCGCCCGAGAGGCAGATCCCGAGCAGGCCGCGGCGCAGCAAGCGCCGGGATTCTTTACTGAGGAAAACGCGCATCCGGGAGTTCCTGTTCCGTGAGACTGGAGGGCGCCGGGATGTCCCAGGTCAACAGGAAAAAGGCGCCAGATCCCAAAAGCAGGAGGATGAAAATGGCAAGTATGGCGGTTTTGCTCATCGGACCTTAACTGTGCCGTGACTGGAAAGGGTGATCTTCGCCGCCGGGCCCGTGCCGCCCAAGCCCCTTGTGACGTCCCATCGGTGATGCGTTGCGTGCGGTCATGGAAGTAAGGTACTAAGGATTGCGGCGAGATTGCGACAGTCTAGCCAGGGGTTTCGTGACCGCGCAATGCCGGGCCGCGCCAAGAACCGAGCGGAGTGGATGACAAAAGCCAAGTCAAGGGAGCCGGATATCGATCGGCCGATCGTGCTGGTCGGCCTGATGGGCGCCGGCAAGAGCTGTATCGGCCGCCGTCTGGCCCAACGCCTGCATCTGCCCTTCGTCGATGCCGACAGCGAGATCGAAAAGGCCGCCGGCTGCACGATCGAGGAGATCTTCCAGCGCCATGGCGAGGCCGAGTTCCGCTCGGGCGAGCGCCGGGTGATTCAGCGCCTGCTGCGCGGCGGCGGCCGCATTATCGCCACCGGCGGCGGTGCCTACATGGACGGCGAGACCCGGGCCGCCATCAACGACCAGGCCCACTGCCTGTGGCTGCGGGCCGATATCGAGATCCTGCTCAGCCGCACCGCGCGGCGCGACAACCGCCCCCTGCTGAAACAGGGAGACCCGCGGCAGATCCTCGAGCGTCTGATCGGCGAGCGCTATCCGGTTTATGGCGAGGCGGCCATCGTGGTCGATTCCCAGGACGGCCCGCCCGAACAGACCGTGGACCGGGTCATGGAGGCCCTGGTCGACCATCTCGACGGCGCGGCGCGGTCGGGGACCGCGAAGAGCGCCCGGGGATCGGATCCAAGCGGGGTGCCAAGCCGGGCCGCGGATACCGGGAGCGTACCTTCGTGAGCGAAGAACAGCGTGTCGCGGTCGACCTGGGCGAGCGGCGTTACGAGATCGTCATCGCCGAACAGTTGCTGGAGCGGGCCGGCGAGGAGCTGGCCCCCTTGCTGGCGCGGCCGCGGGTCTTTGTGATCGCCGACGAGCGCGTCGCGGCCCTCCATTTCGAGCGTCTGGCCGCATCGCTGCAGCGCGCTGGCATCGTCCATGACCTCCTGACCGTTCCGCCGGGCGAAGCCAGCAAATCCCTCGCCGGCCTCGAGGCCCTGCTCGACGAACTGCTGGCGCGGCGCATCGAGCGGCGCGACTCTATCGTCGCACTGGGCGGCGGCGTGGTCGGAGACCTGGCGGGGTTCTCCGCCGCCACGGTGCTGCGCGGCGTCGATTTCATCCAGATCCCCACCACCTTGCTGGCTCAGGTCGACAGCTCGGTCGGCGGCAAGACCGGCATCAATTCCCCACACGGCAAGAACCTGATCGGCGCCTTCCACCAGCCGCGCCTGGTCTTGGCCGACGCCACCGTCCTGGGGACCTTGCCACGGCGCGAGCTTCTCGCGGGCTATGCCGAGGTGGTGAAGTACGGTCTGATCAACGACTCCGACTTCTTCGACTGGCTCGAGGCCAGGGGCCCGGCGCTGCTGTCCGGCCAGGATCCGGCGGGACTGCGCGAAGCGGTGGCCAGGTCCTGCCGGGCCAAGGCCCTGGTGGTGGCGGCCGACGAGCGCGAAGCCGGACAGCGCGCGCTCTTGAATCTGGGGCACACCTTCGGCCATGCGCTGGAAGCCGAAGCCGGTTACGACGGCAGCCTGCTGCACGGCGAGGGCGTCGGCCTGGGCATGGTGTTGGCCTTCGAGTTGTCGCAGCGCCTGGGTCTTTGCCCCGGACAGGATATGGTCCGGGTGCGCCGCCACCTGGCGAGCGTCGGCCTGCCCACCACCCTGGCCGAAATCGGCGGATCGAACTGGGGCAGCGACCGACTGCTCGATCACATGAGCCGTGACAAGAAGGTCCAGGACGGTCGCGTCGCCTTCGTCCTGGTTCGCGGCATCGGCCAGGCCTTTATCCAGCGCGAGGTCGAACTCGACACGGTACGGTCCCTGCTCGACGAAGCGGTGGCAGCCTGACCCAGGACCCCACGACATGATTTCCCCGATAGTCTGAAACGCCGGATCCCGACCTAATCCCATGGACGCAGAACTTATCTTATCGCTCGTCGCCATCGTGGTGCTACTGTTCATCTCGGCCTTTTTTTCGGGCTCCGAGACGTCGCTGACCGCTGCTTCGCGGCCGCGCCTCCATCGGCTGGAACAGAGCGGCCAGCGCGAGGCCAAGCTGGTCAATGAGCTGCTCGCCGGCAAGGACCGCCTGATCGGCGCCATCCTGCTGGGCAACAATCTGGTCAACATCATGGCCTCGGCGATCGCCACGTCGGTCCTGATCAGTGTCCTCGGCGAGGCCGGCGTTGTGTACGCGACGGTGGTCATGACCCTTTTGGTGCTGATTTTCGCCGAGGTGCTGCCCAAGACCTACGCCTTCTACCGCGCCGACCGTTTGGCCCTGTTGGTCGCGCCGGTCCTGAGCCCCATCGTGAAGATTCTGGGTCCCTTCACCCACTTCGTTCAGTTTATCGTGCGCCTGCTGCTCAGGGCCGTCGGCATCGATCTGCAGCGCGATCTCGATGACGACGCTTCGGAAGAGGAGCTGCGCGGCGCCATCGACTTGCACATCGGCGAAAGCGAAGAGGAGCATCACGAGCGCGCGATGCTGCGCTCGATCCTCGATCTGGCCGATGTCGAGGTCGAGGAGATCATGGTACATCGGCGCGACGCCGGCACCCTGGACATCGAGCTGCCGCCGAAGGTGCTTGTCGAGGCGGTTCTGCAAAGCCCCTACACCCGCATCCCGCTGTGGCGCGACGACAGCGACAACATTGTTGGCGTGCTGCACGCCAAGGCCCTGCTGCGCGCCGTCCAGGGCCAGCCGGACCGCCTGGAAAGTCTCGATATCGCGGCCATCGCCAACGATCCCTGGTTCATTCCCGCGACCACCGACCTGCTGTCCCAGCTACAGGCCTTCCGGCGGCGCCACGAGCACTTCGCCATCGTCGTCGACGAGTACGGCGAGATGCTGGGAATCGTCACTCTGGAAGACATTCTAGAGGAGATCGTCGGCGACATCGCCGACGAACACGACGAGGAGATCGAGGGCGTCCGGCCTCAGCCGGACGGCCGCATTCTTGTCGACGGGCGGGTCACGATCCGCGATCTGAACCGACGCTTCGAATGGCGTCTGCCGGACGACGAGGCCTCCACCGTCGCCGGGCTGGTGCTGCACGAGGCGCGGCGGATCCCCGAGGAAAAACAGGTCTTCGCCTTCCACGGCCTGAGCTTCGAGATCGTCGAGCGTCTGCGCAATCAGCTGGTCTCGATCCTGATTACCCCGCCGCGGAAGGACCCGCCATCGGACGCCGTGCCGGAGGGTGAGCCGCAAGGGGAGTCCCAGGAGGCGGAGTCGAAACTATCGGGCGGTCAGGCCCCGTTGACGAAGGTCTAGCGCGCCCTATAGTGCAGCGCACAATCGATCAACCGTGAGCCCCGTCAGACCATGAGCCTGCCCCCCGCCCGCGAGCGCGATGCCATCCACACGCGCCGCTACGAATTCAACGGCTTCCGCCGCAAGGACGGCCTGTGGGATATCGAAGGCCACATGACGGACACCAAGACCTATGGCTTCGAGAACGATTTCCGCGGCACCATCGAGCCCGGCGAGCCCATTCACGACATGTGGATCCGACTGACGCTCGACGACGAATTCAAGATCCATGATATCGAGGCGGTGACCGATCAGGGTCCCTACGCGGTCTGCCCAGCCATCGCGCCAAATTTCAAACGGGTCATCGGCCTCACGGTGGGGGCCGGCTGGCGTCGGAAGGTCCGCGAGGCGGTCGGCGGGGTCGAGGGCTGTACCCACCTGACGGAAATGCTGGGCGCCATGGCGACCGCCGCCTTTCAGACGATCTATCCGGTCCTCGTGCGCGAGCGCCGGGAACTGACCAAAGCCCAAGGCAAGAGCGAGAACGAGGGCGAGGATTGGGACGGCAAGGGCGCGTCGCACCGCCCGGTTCTACTCGATTCCTGCCATGCCTTTCGCGCCGACGGCCCTCTCGCCAAGGCCTATTGGCCGGCCCACTACACCGGGCCCGACGACCCCGCCTGACCGGGTGCCGGCCCTGACGCCGCTCGGCTTGTCAGGGCAATTTTGCGACACCATACTCGCCCCATGGACAAGCAACGCCAAGCCGATATCGAGCGGCCATTCGAGCGACACCAGACGCTTCGGGTCTGCGCGGCGCCGGGCTGTGCCGAGGAGGCGCCGCACCGCGCCCCGCTGTCGCCGCATCGTCCCGGCGAGTTTCAATGGTTCTGCCTCGAGCATGTCCGCGAGTTCAACGACGCCTGGAACGCCTGTCAGGGCTTGAACGAGGCCGAAATCGAGTCCCTGCGCCGGGCCGACAGCGTCTGGCAGCGCCCCAGTTGGCCCTTTTCCGGGGCCTGGTCCCGGGCCGCGGGGACGGGCCCCGGAATCCACGATCCCTTCGGGTTTTTCGCCGATGCGCGCCAGGAAAAGCCGCGCCAAACGCCCCAAAGCGACGAGGAAAAAGCGCTCGCGCTGCTGGGATTGGGTTGCGAAGCCACGCTCGAATGCGTAAAGACGCGCTACAAGGAACTGGTCAAGAAGCTGCATCCGGATGCCAATGGCCGCGACAGCGAGGCGGAGGATCGCCTTAAAGCGGTCAATCAGGCCTATGCGACCCTGAAATCCAGCTTCACGCGTTGACCGCTGTGCGACCGAGAGTCCGGCCTTCCAGGGGCGCACTCCGCTAGAAAAATGGGTAGGATCCAATGGTATCAGAACAAGAGACCAAGGCTATGCCCGAAGGGCTGCCGGACATCACGGTTTCGGTGCGCCAGACTTTCGGGATCGACAGCGATATGGAGGTGCCCGCCTTCAGCCAGGACAATGAGTATGTCCCCGATGTCGACAATGCCTATCTCTTCGACCGCGAGACCACCATGGCCATCCTGGCCGGCTTCGCGCACAACCGCCGGGTCATGATCCAGGGCTACCACGGCACCGGCAAGTCGACCCATATCGAACAGGTCGCGGCCCGCCTGAACTGGCCCTGCATCCGCATCAACCTGGACAGCCACATCAGCCGCATCGACCTGATCGGCAAGGACGCCATCGTCCTCAAGGACGGCCAACAGGTGACCGAGTTCCGCGAAGGGCTCTTGCCCTGGGCCTTGCAGCACCCGACCGCGCTCTGCTTCGACGAGTACGATGCCGGCCGGCCGGACGTGATGTTCGTGATCCAGCGGGTCCTGGAATCGGACGGCCGCCTCACCCTGCTCGACCAGAACAAGGTCATCCGGCCGCACCCCGCCTTCCGGCTCTTCTCCACCGCCAACACCGTCGGGCTGGGCGACACCTCGGGTCTCTACCACGGCACGCAACAGATCAATCAGGGCCAGATGGACCGCTGGAACATCGTCTCGACCCTGAACTATCTGGCGCACGACGCCGAGGTCGACATCATCCTCGCCAAGGTCCCCAGCTTCGACACGCCCGAAGGCCGCGAGACCATCGCCGCCATGGTGTCCCTGGCCGATCTGTCGCGCAGCGGTTTCGTGAACGGCGATATCTCCACCGTGATGAGCCCGCGTACGGTCATCACCTGGGCCGAGAACGCGAACATCTTCTCCGACGTCGGCTTCGCCTTCCGGCTTACCTTCCTCAACAAGTGCGACGAGATCGAGCGGCCGGTGGTCGCCGAGTACTACCAGCGCTGTTTCGGAAGCGAGCTGCCGGAATCGAGCGTCCACGTCCACATGGTCTGACCGGGTCCGGCCCCGCTGTCATGGAGCGCAACGAAAACCCGCTGGAGGCCTTCAAGCGCCACACCGCCGCCTGCATGCGCGCGCTCGCGCGGCGTGACGACCTGACCGCCAACTTCGTGCCCAGCGGACAGGGCCTGGCCGGCAGCGAGGCGCGGCTGACGGCGCCGGCCCGGGATCTGCCGCCGGGCGACGTCGCGCTGACCCGCGGCGAGTCCGACGCCATCGCCCTGCGCCTGCGGCACCACGACGACAAGGTCCACGCCGGCCGGCGGCCGCGCAGCCAGGTCGCGCGCGAGGTCTTCGACGCCGTCGAGCAGAGCCGCTGCGAGGCACTCGGCATGCGCCACATGGTCGGCTGCGCCCACAATCTGGACGCCACGCTCGACCATAGCTACCGCAGCCGCGGTTACACCAGAGCCACCACCCGCGAGGAAGTCCCGCTCACCGAGGTGATGCGGCTGCTGGCCCGCGAGGCGATCTGCGGCGCGCCGCCGCCGCCGGCCGCCCGTCATATGGTCGACCTCTGGCGGCCCCATCTGGGCCACGAGGTGATGCAGGACCTGGCCACCCTGAAGGACAGCGCCGAGGATCAGGCGGAGTTCGCCGAGCGGCTCATGCGCCTGCTGCGCCACCTCGATCTCGACAGCGCCCTGGAAGACGACCCCAACGATCAGGACCAGGACAACGAGTCCGAGGACGGCGACGATTCCTCCTCCCAGTCGGACGACCAGAGCAGCGACGAGGCCTCGATGCAGAGCGCCACGGCCATGGAATCCGAGGACGGCGAGTCGAGCGACGCCCAGGACGGCGAGTCCCAGCAGATGGAGGCCGAGGACGAGCTGATGGCGGGCGAGGGCGACGAGGAGCCCGGCAACCCCAACCAGCGCCCGGACGAGTTCGGCCGCAACATCCGCGACGAGGACCTTTACAACGCCTTCACCACCGAGTTCGACGAAGTGGTCGAGGCCACGGAACTCTGCGACCCGGACGAACTGAACCGCCTGCGCCAGATGCTCGACCAGCAGCTCGCCCATCTCCAGGGGGTCATCGCCAAGCTGGCCAACCGCTTGCAGCGCCGCCTGATGGCGCAGCAGACGCGGTCCTGGGAGTTCAATATCGAAGAGGGGCTGCTGGACACCGCGCGGCTCGCCCGGGTCATCGTCAATCCGACTCAGTCGCTCAGCTTCAAGCGCGAAAAGGACATGGAGTTCCGCGACACCGTGGTCAGCCTGCTGATCGATAACTCGGGCTCGATGCGCGGCCGACCGATCTCGGTGGCGGCGATGAGCGCCGACATCCTGGCCCGCACCCTGGAGCGCTGTGGCGTGAAGGTCGAAATTCTCGGCTTCACCACCCGGATGTGGAAGGGCGGCCAGTCGCGCGAGAACTGGATCACCGCCGGCAAACCGGCCAATCCGGGGCGCCTGAACGACCTGCGCCATATCGTCTACAAGTCGGCCGATGCCCCCTGGCGGCGCGCCCGCAAGAACCTGGGCCTGATGCTGCGCGAGGGCATCCTCAAGGAAAACATCGACGGCGAGGCTCTGCTCTGGGCCCACGGCCGCCTGATCGGCCGGCCCGAACAGCGCCGCATCCTGATGGTGATTTCCGACGGCGCGCCGGTCGACGACTCGACCCTCTCGGTCAATCCCGGCAACTACCTGGAGCGCCACCTGCGCGAGGTCATCGCCTGGATCGAGACCCGCTCGCCGGTCGAACTCCTGGCCATCGGCATCGGCCACGACGTGACCCGCTACTACCGCCGCGCCGTCACCATCGTCGATGCCGAGCAGCTCGGCGGTACGGTGATGGAACAGCTCGCCGAACTCTTCGACGAAAAGACCGCCGCCGCCCCGCGCGGACGCGGCCCCCGGCGCGCCAGCGCGAGATAGCGCGGCACTGCCAAGGATCTTCGACCTACGGTCCTACCCCTTTAGATTGGCCTCGAAGAAGGCCAGGGTGCGGTCCCAGGCAAGCTTGGCGTCGGCCTCGTCGTAGCGCGCGCTGGTCGGGTTGGCGAAGGCGTGCTTGGCTTCGTACCAGTGGCTCTCCACCGGCCGCCCGAGGCTGTTCATATTGGCCTCGAAGCCGCGCACCATCTCGGCGTTGATCCACTGGTCGTCGGTGGCGTAGTGCCCCAGCACCGGGCCCTTGAGCCGGGCCAGCTCGTCCTTGCGGTGATTGACCCGGCCATAGTAGACCACCGTCGCCTCGACCCGGGTGCCGACCGAGGCGCCGAGCGACCAGCCGCCGCCGAAGCACCAGCCGACGGTGCCGACCTTGCCGTCGCTGTCCTCGTGGGCGCGCAGCCAGGCGATCCAGGACTTCAGCGTGTCGGCGGCCTCCTTGGCATCGACGGCGTTCATGTAGCTCTTGGCCGCCTCGGGTTTGTCGGTCACCTTGCCGTCGTAGAGATCGACCGCCAGTGCCAGATAACCCTGCTGGGCCAGGTCGGCGGCGACCGCCTTGATCTGATCGTTCAGGCCCCACCACTCGTGAATCAGCAGGATCGCCGGCGCGGGTCCGCTCGCGCCATCGGGCGTCGCCAGTGCCGCGCTCACCGCCTTGCCGCCGGCCGTGGTCAGGTTGACCGTCTCCAGTCCCGCCGCCGCCGCACGGGCCAAATCCGGCCGCGCCAGCACCGTCCCCAGGGGCAGGCCCGCCAGACCGCCAATCAGAAAATCGCGCCGCAGCATCGTAACCATGGATCGTCTCCCTCTTATTGTCGCCCGATTCGCCGCATAGATTGCGCGATCCGCGCAAATGACGCATCCCCTTAGGAGCCCGGATGGACAAATTGTGAAGAGGAGAGCCTGAATGCGCGTGCCGAAGATTGGCGCAAGAGGCGCGCGACTGCTCCTGGCGAGCTGCCTGCTGACCCTCCTCTTCGGGGTGTCGGGATTTGGCGAAACCCTGGAGATCGCCGGCAAGCGCCTGCGCCTCAACGACGAGGACTGGTCGCAGAAGATCGTAGGGAAGCTGCGCTGGCGCGGCGGCCTGGAACTGAGCGGCAGTCATTTCGGGTTCGGCGGCCTCTCCGGGCTCACCCTGTCCAGCGATGGCACTTTCCTGACGGCGGTGACCGACAAGGGCCGCTGGCTGACCGCGCACCTGCAGTGGGACGCGGGACAGCTCGCGGGGATCGAAGCCGTCGGGTTCGGCCGGCTGCGCGACGGCCAGGGGCGGCTCTACCAGCGCAAGCGTCACCAGGACGCCGAGGCCCTCGCCCTGGACCCGGACGGCGCCCTCCTGGTCGCCTTCGAGCAAAACCATCGCGTCGCCCGGTATCCTGTCCTCGGCGGGCCGGCCGAGGCGCTGCCCGGCGACGGCCGGATCGAGGAACTGGACGGCAACAGCGGTATCGAAGCTTTGGTGACTCTCGGCGACGGCCGCCTGCTGGCCCTGACCGAAACGCCTGTGGAAGATGATTCGCCCGATTACCTGGCGTTCTGGCTGGCGGACGGCCTCTGGCATCCGCTGGTGCTGGAGAGCCGGCCCGGGTTCCGCCCGACCGGGGCGACCGGCCTGCCGAACGGCGACCTGCTGGTCCTGACCCGGCATTTCACCATCCTGGGCGGGCTCAGGGCCCGCCTGCTGCGCATCGCGGCCGCGGATCTCGCCGCCGCGATCGAGACCGGGGGCCGGCTCGGCGGCACCGAAGTCGCGCTCTTCGAGCCGCCGCTGACCCTGGACAACTTCGAGGGCATCGCCGCCTTTCGCGGCCCGGCGGACGAGACCCTGGTCGCGCTGGTCAGCGACGACAATTTCCAGCCCCTGCAACGCAACCTGCTGATGGTCTTCGAGTTGGTCGATTAGAGCACTTCTTCGTTACATGGAAGCATTTGACCGGGATGATTTTGTCTTCTGGCAAGGCGCGCTTCGAAGAGCGATACGCGTATCGGTCGAGAAGCGGAACGCGGCCAGAAGGCAAAAGAACCCGGTCAAATGCTTCCATAGAACAAAGAAGTGCTCTAGTCCTGCTCGGCCACCTGGACCTGCGGTGCGCCACTGGGATCCTCGGCCGTCACGACGGACATGATGCCCGCCAACATCGGCAGACTCAGAACGAAAACCACGAAGAATACACGCATCACAAACCCCTATCTGCCCGATCCGGGCCCCCGTTTGCTTTATCTCTGGATATACGTGGGGAGAGGTCGCGAGGGCGATAGTGATCGGCGTCACAGAGCCCCGGAAGATGCCCCGCGCCCGCCGCGCAGGGGATCAGTCCGGCAGAACCGCGGGTCTGGGGCCGCCGGCCGCCCAGTCGAGCAGCTCGACCGTGTGAACCACGGGGATTGCGGTACCCTGGGCGAGCTGGGTCATGCAGCCGATGTTGCCGGTGGCGATGACGTCCGGTGCGGTTTTTTCGATATTGCCGACCTTGCGCGTCAGCAGTTGTCCGGCAAGGGCCGGCTGCAGCATGTTGTAGGTCCCGGCCGAGCCGCAACAGATGTGGCCTTCG
>JAJFGK010000051.1 GCA_021776195.1 Kiloniellaceae bacterium
TCGACTGGATGGGCGGCGAGGTGCCGCTCGCCTGCGACGGTTCGTCGCTGCTGCCCTTCGGCCACGGCGAAGTACCGGCCGATTGGCGCGGGGAGGGGCACTGGGAGCACGATTTCCGCGACTGGCGCGACGGGTCGGGACGCCACCCCCTGGGGCTGCAGCCCGACCTCTGTGCCATGGCGGCGATCTTCGACGAGCGCTACAAGTACGTCCACTTCACCGGGTTGCCGCCGCTCTTCTTCGACCTGGCGGACGACCCCGGCGAGTTCGTCAACCGGGCCGAGGATCCGGCCTACCGCGAGCCGGTTCTGGCCTACGCCCAGAAGATGCTGAGCTGGCGCATGAACCATGCCGACCGCAGCCTCGCCGCCATCCGCTTGGGCGCCGAGGGCGCGGTCGAAATTCGCACGCCCCGGCGCTAGCAGGCGGTCCCGCGCCGCGGTGAAGAGCCGTTGCCAAGGCCGCGCCGCTTCGCTATAACGCCGCCTCCCGCCGCGGCGGATTTGGGGCGACCCATTATCGGGGAGTAGCTCAGCCTGGTAGAGCACTACGTTCGGGACGTAGGGGCCGGAGGTTCGAATCCTCTCTCCCCGACCAGGTTTCTCAAGGGGTTAGCAGAAATGCTAGCCCCTTTTGCTTTGTGAGCCGAACGGTATCCGAACGGTAGGGGCATCATTTTACCCCTGCGGGCCGCATCAACGGCCTCTCTGTCTTGGTGTCCAACTCACCGAACAGGGCGTCGATAGCCTCCCTAGCTTTGCCCAGATACTCGGGTCGATAGGGCGCGTAAACATCCGTCATGCCGCCCTGTGAGTGGCCCATCATGCCCTTGATCTCCCAGTCCGGCACACCCCTCCGGGCAAGCTCGCGCCCCATGGTGTGACGGAAGCTGTAGGCCCCGAAGTCAGGCCCCAGATCAGCCCGGACGCGCAAGCGCCGAATGCCGGTTTTAATCGACCTGATGCGCTTGCCTCGCCACTGGACAGCATAGGGGCCGGGCAGACTGAGAAGGTGGACGCGCAGAGCGTCTGTCATGGGGACCGTGGGACGATGCTTCTTTGTCTGCGCCCGGCCCTCGGGGTTGAGGGTGACAAGCCGGCTATCGAAGTCACATCGATCGAGTGTGAGGTCCAGCGCGGCATCGGGGCGGCAACAAGTGTTGAGCATCACCATGGCGAAGGTGAAGACGTGGGGTTCCATGCGGTCGTCCAGGACGCGGGCCAGTTCGTCCAATGTCAGGGTGCGGCCCTTCGGGGCTTTGGCTGCCATGGGCGGCATGTAGATCGGCGGGACGGACTCGACCTCTTCATTGGTGAAAGCGTGGTTGAGTGCCGCCTTCAGGACAGAGACCTCGCGACGGATCGTGTTGGCGGCGACGCCTCTGTCCAGCCGAGCCTGGACGTAGCCCTTTTGCGCCTTGGTGGTGAGCGTGGCCATGGACTTGCCGGCATAGTGGTTGGACAGGTGCGCGCAGGCGATCCGCGCTTGCGTGGCGCTGGGGAGCTTGGATGCGTGGTCGTTGTAATAGTGCAGCAAAGCCTTCTCGATCAGGTAGTGACGACGCTGAGCTCTGGTCGGCCGGACGTTTTCCGCGAACCAGTCGTCGAGCGCCCGCTTGGCGGCGCGAAGGTCTTCTGTGCCAAACGATGTACGGCGGACTTGTTGGGCTGTGGTGTCATACCAGGTGCGGCACCAGGCGCCGACGTTTCCTCTTTGGGAGAGCCAGTAGTCTCCGACTTGGTAGACGGGTCGCTCTCTTCGCGCTGGGCGGGGCATCGCTGGGCCTCCAGAAAGCTTTGAATGTCGGCGGCAGTGTAAAACGCCTTGGTCCCGATCTTGGTCGCGCTGATCTTGCCGGCGCGGCGCCACTTGGCAAGGGTGGCCTCGGCAACGCCAAGTTCTTCGGCAAGCCGCGCCTCGCTCATGAAGTCATCCAAGACAGCCATTTCTCTCAGTCCTCGGGAGGGGGAGGGAGGGGTGTGACGTGGGTGGGCTGGCCTTGTGGTTCGTGGAAGTATTTTGGATTTCCAATGGACCGACCGGGAAATGCGTAAGTGCCGATCCAGCCGCCATCG
Source organism: Kiloniellaceae bacterium (assembly GCA_021776195.1). Next base: position 2,076 of record JAJFGK010000051.1, read on the forward strand.
TGGCCCATTGAGTCCACGCCATCGGGCTCCGGCTCATAATACCTCATGACCTCCGACCCCTCCGACCCATAACCAAAAACTTCACCGTTCCACGGCTCTTCGTTCACGTCGATATTCTCGATCCGCTCCCACTTCCCGAACTCAGCCATTGTCTTCTCCTGTCCAGCGCGGGGCGGCGACTTGCATGCGGAGCCACGTCCACTCCAGCCCAATGGGCGACTTTCTTCCCGCCTCTACCATCTCCTCTGTCGGCTCAGGCCCCACTATGCGCAGACCGGCATCTTCCAGGGCGCGGATGGCGGCACGGGCGTCTGTGTGTGTGAGTTCCCGCACGTCTTGGGCGTACTGGGTTTCTCCGTCCCACATTTCCAGGCAATGGCTTTCTTTGAAAATACCACGCGCCGCGATCTCGATAGGGTCAGCCATCGGGCTTATCCTCCAGTGCTGCGCTAGCTGCTTCTTCATCTACTCCGTGCGCCATACCCAGTTTCGTCATGTGGTCTCTGATATGGCGGGCGATATGTTGAGCCTCCTGTGCCGCGCATCGCTCACTGGCAGCCATGTACTTTGACCATTCATCTTCACCGGGGTAGCGCTTTTTGTATCTGTCGGCGGCTTCGAGACTGGCTTGCTTGCGCAGCTCGGCGAATTTCCTGCTATTGTCCAGCGCCTCCCGGAGTCGCGCGTTCTCGGCTTCGAAGGCTTTGAATTGATCGTCGATTGCGCGGAGGGCCGAGCTTTCAATAGGGCATGACCGCAGCCAATCCAAAATATCCTGAACGTCGCTCATCCCGCGCACCCCTTCGCTATCAGCCCAACGGCCGCACCAGCAGGATCGTCGGCGCTGGTGCGGCCTCTAGCGTTGGTCGGTTGACCGGGCACCGATCACTCGGCCGCGATGGTGAGGCTGGCGCTCGCCGCCAGCTCCTGGCCGTGGCCGGCGAAGCCCTTCACGACGGCCTGGATGGTCTCCTGGTCGGGCTCGGTGCATTGGACGTAGTGCCGGGCCAGCCGCAGCACGTCCTTGCGCTGCAGCGGGTCGGACGCCCCCAGGTCCCCCTGGATGTCGAGCGAGACGAGGTCGGCGCCGCGGGGCTCGAATTCTTCGGCGAACCAGTTGAGGTCGACGTCGAGCAGGTTGGCGATGTGCAGCAACCGGCTGGCGCTGACCCGGTTGGCGCCGCGCTCGTATTTCTGGACCTGCTGGAAGGTGATGCCGAGGGCGTCGGCGATCTTCTCCTGGCTCAGCCCCAGCAGAATGCGCTTTTGGCGGATCCGCGCGCCGACATGCACATCGAAGGGCTCGGGCCCGCGACTGAATTTGCGTCTCGTCTTCATGGTTTAGCTCCTCTCTCCTGTTGCCCCGCAAGGGACGGTGGTCTCGATAGTCAGGCTGCCTCGCGCCAGGCGCAGGGGACAAAGCACTCCTCCGCGCGGTCCAGGAAACCCGACAGGTCGCCGGGCCGCGTGGCCGTGAAGGCGAGATAGTGGATGCGCGGATTCTTCCGCCAGCGGCTGTTGGGACGTTCCCGAAACAGGTCCCGCTCGCGAAACGCCACCCGGGCGCCGTCGTCCTCGGCCATCAGATCGTAGCCGCGCTGGTCGGCCATGATGCGGAGTAGGGCCAAGAGCTCGCTGCGGTCCATCTGCCCCATGCCTCACGCTGCCCTGTTGCTTCCGCCCTTGAGGACATGCCGGCGCATGCTTACGGCGTTGTCGAACCGGGCCTTGTCGATGCCTGGTAGCCCCTCGATCGGGTCTTTCATGTCTTCCACGTACCGGTCGACCTCCTCGACGGTCGCCAGCGCCTCCAGTGTCTGCTTCACCTCGGCGATAAATCCGGAGGAAGAGGGTCCGGCGGCGGACTGTGGGGTATCCGCCGCCGGCACGACCGCAGCTGTCTCTGGCGGGAGGGGCGCTGCGGGCGCGGTCTGGTCTGGTTCCTCGACGTGGGGCTGGTCGGCCTCGGTGGCGATGGCGCGCAGGCTGTCCAGGTGCGGCGCGACGACCTCGTAGTCCGGGGCATTGAGCTTCTTGAGGAACTGCTCGAGGCGGTCGGTTCCGAGGCTGGCCAGGTCACCGGCTACATTGAGAGGGCCGGTCACCGGAGTCTGTTCCGGGGCCGGCGGGGCGGCAAGGTTGGAAAGCCGGCTGTCGATCGCGGACAGAGCGGCCTCGAAGACCTCCGGCGCCGCCTCGCGGACCTGGGCGAAAGACTCCTCGTTGCGGGCCCTGAAAGCCTCGATGTTGTCCCGGCTCGCGGCCCCGGCCATGCCCTTCTGGACCGTGGCAAGCCATGCCTGGGCGGTCTCGAAGGACGCGCGCTCCCCGTTGGCGCGGACCAGGGCGAACTCCTGGCGCTGAGTCGAGATCGCCGGGGCCTCGCTGGCCTGTTGATGCTGTTGGGTGGCTGCTGCCTTGCCGTCGATGACGAGCCCACGGTCGGGATCGATCCGGCTCGGCAGGTTCTGCTCGTCGAAGGCCTCTTCCATGCGGGCCCCCTGGTGGAATCGCAGCAGGTGGTGGTCGGCCTCGGGGACTCCGAGGTTCTGGGGCATGGAGCGCGCCAGCCGGCGCTTGGCCGTCTTCTCGCACATGGCGGGGAAGCCGATGTAGGGGTCGTTCCAGGGGGAATCGGATTTCTTGCCCCCTGGGGCTCGGCCCTTGACCGCGAGCAGATCCTTGATGCCGAGGACAATCGGGGTCAGGGCCGCGAACCCGGGGCGCTGGCCTTGGGCCCAGGCGCCGATCAGTTTTCCCCGGGCGTTGGCAATCGAGAACCGGTGCTTGACCCAGCCCTCGCCCAGATCGAACTCGAACTCGTCGTCCTCGTAGATGGCGCTTCCGGCGATTGTGAAGCCGCTGCGCCCGCCCAGGGTGTTGTAGCCCTTGTAGCCGATGATCGCCTGGGCCTTGCCCTTGAAGGGGATCAGGTAACCCTGGCCGGTCACCCCGTCGCCGGGCAGCCCCAGGCAGGCCAGGGTGACCGCCGACTGGACCACGGACTGTCGGTTGACCTTCTCCGGGTTCGCCAGCATGGGAAGCCGCTCGCAGGCCTGCAGGATGGTCTGCATGAAGTGGCGGGCTTCCAGACCGTTGGGGCTCAGAAGCGCCTCAAACCGCGGCATCATCGGTGTCAGGCTCTGCTCTATGACCTGTAGTTCCTGGTTCATCTTCGGCTCCTAGACGAAGGCCAGGGCGGCCGGCTCGGGCGCCGCGGCGGTGTTGTTGGGCTCGTAGAGGGAGAAGGAAATCGCCCCGCTCTTGGAGCGTTTGATTTCGAGGACCGCATCGTAGGGCAGGAGAACCTTCCCTGGGCTCCTGACGATGGAGAGGATCTTGGCGCGGAAGGCTTCCTTGCCCTTCTTGCCCTGGCGCTCCTGCTCCTTGGACCAGAGAAAGAGCTTCACGGTCTCCAGCAGCTCCAGCCCGCGCTCGTCTTGCATGACGAGGTCGCCGCGCGAATCCGCCGTGCGCACGAGGGCGTTCAGGGAGTTGAGTTCCATGGGATCGCCGAGCGGGTCCGGCTCGTTTGACTTCTCCACCTCGTCGAGGAAGGTGCGGGCCTCGTCCTTCAGGTCGGCCCAGACGGCGGGGACGGGCTCGCGGTGGAAGTATTCCATCTGGCCGCAGACCAGGACCGCCATGACGCCCCAGTCGTAGGACTCGCGCCCGTCGCCGACCAGCATCTGGGCCTGGACCTGGATCTCGTAGTCGAGCGGGGGCTTCTTGCCGCCGTCCCAGCGCTGCATCCAAACGCTGTAGTCGAAGACCACCTTGGTCTCCACGGCACCGGGCCCGCGCGAGGGATCATGGACGATGCCGTCGAGGGTCGCGCCGAGCGGGCCGTTCCTGATGTAGGGATCGCCCTGGAATAGATCTTCGGGCGGGTAGTCGGTCGGGTCCGGCGCCGCCACCTCGAGGTTCAGGTCCTCGGCGGCGGCCTGGAGCAGCAGCGGTTGCAGGCGCTTGCCCCAGGTCATCCGGGTGTCTTCGGTCCGCTGGTCTTCGAGGGCGCCCGTGAACTGGTTCCACAGCATCCACCGCGAGGCGTAGTGCGACTGGTTGAAGAGCGCCGCCGCCTGGCTGGCCGAGACCGTCTTTTTCAGGGGGTCAGGCACTGCGGGTCTCCGGCTCGGGCAGCCCCAGCAAGGGGCGCGCATGTTCGATCAAAGGCCGACCGTCCGAGGCCAGCATGTAGGGCATGAAAACGTGCTCGAAGGTCAGGATGCCGGTCTCGATCGCTGTGACCTGGCCCTTCACCCAGTCGCGCAAGATCGAGTTCACGGCGATCATGCCCTGGTCCAGCGCCCGCTGCTCCCATTCGGCCCGGGTGGAGCGGCGCTTGAAGGTGTGGGGCTTCTGTTTCAGGAAGGCATTGGCCCAGCCCTGGGCACTAGCCCTCAACTGAACGTTCCGTCCGCGCCAGACGAAGGCCAGCAACAGCTCATGGGTGACGAACTCATCCATGAAGCCGACAGACTCGCAACCGAAGCGGCGCAGAATGGTGGTGATCTCGGCGCGCGCCTTGACCCCCGATGTCGCGTTCTCGTAGGGCAAGTTCATCCGGTGTTGTCCTCGGTGATGGCCAGCAGCTCGCCGATGGGCTTGAGCAGGTCTTCACTGGTGATCCCCAGCACCAGACCCATCGCCAGGAGGAAGGCGAAGACCGTGGCCCATTCCCGCACCTGGCGCCGCCGGCGGGTTCGTCCGAGCCGCTGGGTGACGGACCCGGTGACGCGCGTGGTGGCCTCGATGTGCCCTCGAACGGGGATGCCGAAGTGTCTGGCCATGGGTCAGGCCACCGCCCGACCGTCAGGGGTCTCCAGACCCTTCAGCGCGTAGTACACCCGCGCGCAGGCTTCGACGTCTACAAGGGCGTCGTGGGCACCCTCCAGACTCTCGTTGAAGAAATGACGCATGCACTCCTCCAGCTTCGGCCACTTCCAGTCTTCGGAGTGACGCGGGCGAGCCTGCAGGATCTTGGTGATGGGGGTCGCGGACTTCATGGTGCAGAAAGTCTTTGCCCGGTTGATCAGGAGGTCGTCGCTACTGGCCGAGGCGAAAGCGGCCTCAATGACGAGCGCATCGAAATCGAGGTTATGCGCGACTGTCAGGTCCGCCTTAAGATAGGCCTCCCGGAAGACCTCGAGCAGGACCGGCAAGCTGGCGCCGACTTCACACGCGCGCTCCCGGGTGATGCCATGAATCGCGGCCGCCTTCTCGGGGATAGGGCCGTCGTAGTAGGGCGTGCAGACCGACTTGAACCGTGTCACCTCCTTGCCGTCGTCGTCGAACAGCAGCAGGGCGAGCTGGACCAGCTTGGGCTGATCGGGGTCATTGGGAGGGCGCCCGAATTTGGCGAACCCGGTGGTCTCCGTGTCTGCGAAGAGAATCATGCCGCCGTTTCCTTTGCTGGTGTTTGGGTTGCGTTCATCGGCTCAGCCCTCCTTATGGCGCTTGAGGGCGGCACGAGCCTGGATAACTTCTTCCTCTTCTTCCGGGTCCCAATTGCCGCAGTCGCCGCTGTTCGCAAGGCTTGCGTAACGCTCGGTCATGATATCCAGCGCCTCCACAAGCTCAGCCTTGTCGATGATGCTGTCGAGCAGCCGTGGGATGTTCCAGCGGCGGCGGGACCGACGCTTGCGTCGGCTGGTCGTGATCTGCGGGGTGTAGCGGGTGAAGGCGGTCATGCGGCTTTCCTCGCAACAGCCAGGTCGGGTAGCTGGGCGCGGATCACCGCCTCGGCCAGACAACGCGGAACCGAGTTGCCGACCATGGCGACTTGATGGGTTTTCGATAGCGTCCGGCCCTCGAACAGCGGATCGATGATGTAGTCGTCGGGGAAGCTGTGGGCGCGGAAGAGCTCGCGCGGCGTCAGCATCCGCATGCCGATGTCGACCAGTTGCCAGGGCTCGCCGTGGACCATGACGAGGCCGAAGCGCGCGCGGCTGGTGGCGCTGTGGAGCGGGTCCTTGAGATCCTGGCCGGAGGCCGTGCCGTAGTATTTGAGCAGGAAGGCCCTGACCTCGGCGACGTGTTGGCCCTCGGCGGTGATCGCCGGCAGCGGCCGTGTCGGGTCGTCGCTGGGCCCGCCGCCTTTGTTGGAGCCTCGGAAGTTCGTCATGTGGGCGAGGACGAGCTGGTTCTGGCTTCCTTTCATGGTCGTGGTCGGCAGCGGCGTGTCGATCGGGCAGCCGGTCATGCCGCCGTAGTGCTTGGCCAGGAAGGCGGCGACCAGGGCCGACTTGCCACTGCCCCCGGCGGTTACCGTCGGCGCCGGCGCATCCATGCCCTGGCCCGTCGAGCGACCAAACTGCCGCGACAGGATCGGCGCCACCAACTGGCTGCCGTTGTCGGTTGCCACCACCGTCGCCAACGGGTCCTCAACACTGCGGGTGCGCGGCGCTTGGCCGTCCCGTTCCCCGTACCGAGGGACCATGTAGGGCGTGCATAGAGCTAATTCGCCCCGCTTGGCCGTTGTCACGGTCCGAAGCGGCTCGTTGATGTCGTGGACACGGGTGTCGCCCTGATGCGTCACCGGCACAATGAAGGGATGCGCAGCATCGAAGACGAAGCGTTTCAGACCGCGCGCGATCCGGGCTTGTGTCGCCTCGACCAGCGGCTTCTTGCGCTCGAAGATCGAAGGACAGGGCAGAGACCAGTCGATGATCTCGGCCGCGGTGCGGTATGGATGCTCGCGGCCGGGCCCGTGAGTCGGCTCCGGTTTGTTGATGGGCAGGCCGTCGCAGCGCGCGACGATGAAGAGCCGTTTTCTAATCGTCGGGTCGCCGTAATCGCAGGCACGCAGTTCCCAGAAGTCGACCTCGTAGCCGCTCTGTCGTAGGGACTCGAGCCAGAAGTTGAAGGTCTTGCCCCTGGCGTCTGGATCGGGGTTGCCGTAGCGGTCGAGCCGGCCCCAATCGGCGAACTCCTCGACGTTCTCGATGATCATCACGCGCGGGCGCACCGTTCGCGCCCAGCGCTGGACGATCCAGGCCATGCCGCGGATCGACTTCTTGCGCGGCTTGCCGCCCTTGGCCTTCGAGTGGTCGGTGCAGTCGGGCGAGAACCACGCCAGCTCGACCGGACGGCCGCCCGTTGCCTTGATCGGGCAGACCGAGAAGATGTTCTCGCGGATGTGCCTCGATTGGGGGTGGTTGGCCTCGTGCATGGCGATGGCGAGAGCCGAGTGGTTGATGGCGATGTCGGGCGAGCGGCCAAGTGCGGCCTCGATCGCGCAGGACACGCCGCCGCCGCCGGCAAAGGAGTCGACGATGAGGCCGCTCATGACGCGGTCCAGTGCTTGGCGAAGGCGAACCGAGCCTTTTCCAAGAGTTCTTCCGTGATGACCAGAGGCACAGTCCTATGCGAAATCAATTCGGCTAGAACGCGCACCAACTCAGCCTTGTCTGCGCGGAGTTGGTCGCGCTCGGCTGCTGTCTCTGTTAGGACTTGGTCGAGTGCCGGCAAGGGCAGTCTGTAGGGTGCCCAGTGTGTGACCCGTGCTGTGGCCCGACAGATGTCGTGCTCGACGCAAAGCCGGCAAATATCCTTGTCCCTGTAGCCCTGTGGGCCGTCTTGTCTTGTTCGGGCCACCCCAGTCCCACTACGAGCCCACCGAGCGCCTGAGTGCGTCTGGGTGCCCTCAACCAGGATGAATTGCTTGCTGGGCTGACTCGCATATTCGGGGCGGTCTTCAATAGCCCGCCAGAATGTATCTGCGCTCATCGGCTTGTCCTCAGCTCATCCCAGAGAGTGATCATTGGGCTGCCCTCCCGATCTCAGCGACGCGCTTGAAATGAGCCTCGGCGAGCTTAACTATGATCCCGCGCCACGCCCTGGCCTCGTCCTTGCTATGCCCGGCAGCGGCGATCATTGCCGCGCCCTTTTTCTTCCAGGTCGCGAGATCGTGGTATTCACAGCCCACGCGGATCATGCTGTCAGTGATGGTGACGATGTATGGGAACCCGGTCAGGACGACGGGAGAGACCCGCGCATTGCCGGAGACCTCCGCATCGCCGGAGACCTCCGCATCGCCGGAGACCGCCGCATCGCCGGAGACCGCCGCATTGCCGGAGACCGCCGCATTGCCGAAGACCCGCGCATCGCCGTAGACCGCCGCATTGCCGGAGACCCACGCATCGCCGCGATTTGAAATGTTGTCTTCTTTCTCAACGAACCCGCCCACATCCCCGGCCTTGACCGCCCCGAAGTCGATCAGCGCCTTGACGCGGTAGAGCGTGCGGTCAAAGTGAACAACGGTCTCGGTCGTGAGTTCGAACTTCTTAGCCATCACACCGCCTCCGTCAGGCTGCCCATGAGATGCCGGCAGTTCCCGCACATGCGGCCGTTCTGCGCCGGCACGATGTTCGGCGAGTTGCACGACGGGCAGCGCTCGCTCGTCTGGTGGTAGCCGGACCAGTCGTGCTTGACCGCTGCGGCCTCGGCCATCTGCTGCGCGTGGGGTTTGCCGGGCTGTCTCTCGTTCATGACTTCGGCCCCTTCATTTGCCTCATGCCGTCCTCGATCACCTTGCGGGCCGCCGCCGCGCGCAGGGCTGCCTGTGGCGCATGGGCCGACATGGAGGTCAGGCAGGCCAGCGCCGTGCGCCGAGTGATGAACCGCCCGAGAATCCCCCGGCCGGCCAGCGCGTGGGAGGCCTCGAAGTAGGCCCGCGTGTGGAGGTCGTCGAGCTTGGCGCTGATCGGGGGCACAGGCAGTTCCATCACTCCATCCCATCCGCGATTTCCTGGATCTGATCCCTGGCCTCTTGCTGGCGGGCCTTGGCCTCTTCGAAAAGGTCAAGGTCTAGGTGCCGCAGGATTTCCTCCTCGACCAGCCGCTCAATGGTCCTCGGATCGAGGGCGTCCAGTTCCCAGCTATCCGGCCCGTAGTTTCGGATGTAGTCGGCCGCGCGACTGTCGGTGATCTTGGCCGGATTGGGAGGCGGGTTGTGCTCCTCGACCTGATCCATGTTGAGGGCAATGCGGTGGAGACGGGCAACCCCATCCATCGCTTCGATCCGGTCGAGAATATCCCGGCTCATATCGATGCCCGATGGGTCGTGGTCGCCCAAGTGAATGATGGTCGTGCGGGAGCCGGAATAGCTGCGCCTTGCTGCCCGGTACATCTCCGAAAGCGAGACGTAGCCGCGACAGGAGAAGTAATTCACATCCCATCGCCGGCAGACCGAAGAGAGCACGCCGATCAGAGCGTCCTTCTCGATCCAGACCTCGACGTGCTCGATCTGGTCCGCCCAGAGGTCGTAACGGAAAGAGCTAGCGCAGGCCCGAACGATTTCGGACGCGCTATCCCAGTGACTGTTGCCCCGAAGGTAGCGCGTGCGATCCTCGAGGGCGGACCAATCGATCAGGCCGGCCATCCGTGCGTCGCCGATGATCTTGCCCAGGCGCTTATAGCTCTGCTGGCTGTTCTCGAAGTCCCGCCCGAGCCGGCTCACGAATTGATAGTAAAGCTGGCGCAGGGTGAGGTCGAACCCCTCGGCGCTGTACTCGTCGATGATATCGTTCGCCCGATCGATGATCTCCATATGAGCGTCGCTGAACCGCTTCTCGACAAAACATTGCTTCATTGCTCTGCTCCCCCCTCGCCGCCGGGGAGACCAGGACAGTCCTCGCGCGGGCAGACGTTCGGCGCGAAGGGGTCCGTGTTCGGATTGGGCAGGCCGCAGACCTTGCAGATTTCTGGCTGCGCGGCCTCGATGGCCAAGCGGGCGTCCTCCAGATCCTTCCCCAGCCAGTCCTCGTACTCGCCGCCAGGGAAGAGAGATTCCCAAGGCGCGATGTCACCGTTCAGGTGCAGGCCGGCGACACCCTCGCTCTGGTCCGCGAGGCTGATGATCGCGCGACGGAGGGCCTTGAGAGCATCCAGCGGAGTCGGCGCGCTCATGGGGTGGCCCTCCAGCCCAGCGGCAGCTCGTCCCAGAGCGGGATTTGAAGCTCCACCGCCCGGCAGTCGCCGCAGTTGATCTCAGCAGGGCCGGCCGCGTGCCGGGGCTCGTCGACCAGGATCAGGTGCCCGCAGCCGTCGCAGATCGTCCGCTCGGCGGTCAGTCGTAGCCGGTCCATCAGAGAACCCTCCCGTGATGCCACGCTAGGTCGCTGCGCTTCTCGGCCAGGACCTCGGCCTCTTCGCGCGCCTCGCGGTCGGGATCGAGGTCGTTCAGCGCGCCCTCGACCCAGGCGATCGCGTCCAGGATGTTCCCGTCCACGGCGTCCAGGGCCTTGTCGGTGGTGTCATGGGCGGCAACCTTCTCCGCCTCGGTCACCAGGCCGCGGATGGCGCACAGGGCCTCCAGCAGAGGCAAAAGCGCGTCTCTGTCGCCGTTCGGTGTCTTGGGGAAGAAGCCGATGAAGGCTCTTGGATTGTCTGGCATGAGGGACTCCCGCCTAGAAGTGGTGGAAGCATTGTATAGGCAATCGCCGATTATTTGTAAACAGGAAAAAACCTATTAAAGACGCATGATCCTCGATTTCTTGTGAGGAGATCGAGAATCTCACAAAAGTGGTCAGCCGCGATAGCCTCTCAACCGATTGGGGGAGAGGGCGAGGGGGGACTATAGGGGGGAGTGGGAGAGGGGGTGCCAGTTGCAAGATTCAATGCTGGCAAACCGAAGCTCGATGTTCCTCTATCGGAATGGTCTCGATGTTTTTGCTTGGCAAGGTGGCAGTTGGTCGGTCAGAGTCTCCTACCCGCGCAAAGCGAAAAGTGATTTTGTCGGTCACCAATCCAGAAAACTCGCATATATGCCATGTGCTACCGTTCCCGTCGGATTCCGTCGAAGGGCTCGCTTTTGGCACCGATGTAGGCCAAGGCTTTCTCGAAGTCCCGAGCCTTGATCTGGTCCCGGCTGGGAACCCCGAGATAGATTTCCAGATCGCGCCAAAGAGCATGGTTTTCACCTATCGCTTGCTCAATTGCGCCACCTTGCACCCAACTCATCGGCGCCTGGTAGTAGTGCAGCCAGGATTTTGTGTAAACACCTGAAAAGTATATAATAAATGCTCCAAGAATCCACCCGGTCAACGATTTCTTAACCCGTGCGGAGGCAAGAATAGCCTCGATGGATTGGAGAGGCGATTTCGTCGATGCCATTGCACGCTCCCAGCCTGATCCCATTGACAGAACGGGTCGGAACGCGTGCGCGGGGTGGGTCTAGGGTTGGCGCAGCGATGACCCTGGGGCGGAGTTGTGTTTCGCCAAGTCCGGGGGGTGGCTCCCCCGGCCCCACCTTTCTTCGAGACGGAGTTCCATGACTATACCCAGGGTAAGCACAAAGAAAAACATCTAAAGTTTAAAAATATCTAAACGAGGCACCTAAATTGAAAAATGTAGGCTTATCTGTGGATAAATCTCGCCTGCGCTGCGTGGGGCGACAGATTATGCGCGCCTGGGCATGCTTCGGGTCGCCAACCGGATGACGTTGGTGAACTTTTTTAGATCGGCCTGCGATGGCAGTTTGCCCCGATCTACCGCGTCTTCAAAGCCAAGGCGGTACAGTTCCACGGCGAGTTTCGCTATATCCAAAGGCAACATATTGAGATCGGTCGCAATACGCTGAGCCGTGTCTATGGCGTTGGTCAGGAGTCCTAGATCGGGCAACTGTGTCGGCGGACCAAGGCGTTGAGTCGGCAGTTCGGGTGGCGAATCAGCATCGAAGACAGTGGGGTCGAGCGAGCCTCGTGGCATGCCCAACACCGCTTCGAGCGTCTTCCTGTCGACTTCATCGAGGCGCTTCTTTTTGCTCTTTGTGGCGAGCTGCTGCAGGTAGGTCTGATTGCGTCCGATGGCTTTTGACGCTTCGTTGAGCATTAGGCCCGAGGCATAGACGGCCCTAACGAGAAATCTCGCATAATCGTCGTCGATCGTGTCGGGGTCCAGTTTGCGCGCCATGGACGCAGATTGCCTGCCGAAACTCGGTCAAGCCATGCCAAGAAAAATCCTGTGAGTAAAATTTATCCTATTGACGAATAGGAAAACCCCTATTAATGGTAGGTCATTCGTGATTCAAACCACTACATCTTGGGTCGACACAACATGTTGAATCCCGCAACTACCGCGACTGTGGATAGAATCCACGCTGATCTTCACGATCTCGTGAACTCGACAGGGATTTCGCTGACTGAAATCGGCCTGCGGTTCGTCGGCGATCCTAATTTTGAGCGCAACCTGCGAAACGGCAAGGATATCCGTACCCGCACAATGGACCGGTTCTACGCAGCGCGCGCCGGCCTGGAAGCGGCAAGGGCCGGCAGGCCGTCTAGCGCCAACCCCCACCCGAACGAGGCCACGGAGGAAGGCACCAACCTGGGGGCCGCCTGGTCGCGCGGCTATTCGACCTACGTCGAGTTTGCCGACAAGCGCTTGTCACGAGGCTCTGCGGCATGACCCGGCGTCCAACCCATAGCGCACGCAAGGTTCGCACACGGACCCTGGCGCGTGTTCTGGCGCACACCCCGTTCCGCGACGAGGAAGATCGCGAGATCGCCGCGATAGCCGTGGCGCACGCGCTCCGCCTGCCGTCGACCCCTGAACTCCTGGCGCGTATCGCCGAGTATCAGGAGAAGGAGCCGCGTGGCTTCATGAAGCGTTGGATCGCCGGCTCGCGCTGCCCACCACTGGGGCCCCAAAATGGCAAGAGCCTGCGCGACGACCCTCGCAACACGCCGCGCCGCTACGACGACCCGGAGAAAGAGGCGGGGAGGGCCACCTGATGTTCCATCCGCTCATCGAGGCTCTCGCGAACCTGACGGAAGCGGCGAAGCAGCAACGCGAGAACCGCTGGGTCTATGTCAAGGCCGGCACCATCCTCAACCGCAACACAGGCCGACCGGTGGCTGTCTACAAACGAATGGCCAACCCGACGCGGGCTGGAAAGTACATGCCGCACCAGGGTGCTCGCGAATGCGCCCGGCGGCTCCGGCAGAGGGCGGCCTGATGCGCGCTTTGGTCCTGCTGATCGCCGCGGCCTCGTTTGCGCTGGCTCTCTGGGTCAGCTCGACGTGGCTGACCGAGACGATGGCGGGGGCCTGGCCGCTGTGAACGCGCAAACGACAGATTCACCCCGAGAGAGGGCCCTCGTCCCAGGGCCGGCCGGTCTGCTGCTGCTTCGGCGGGGCGGGCAGGCGGCTGCCGGGACGGGGGCCCCATGATTCTCCCCCTGTGATCTGAGAGAGGAATCGATCATGGCGAAGAAGCCGAAGACCAACGGAGCCGCGAAAGACAAGCCGGGCATCACCACGTCGGCCGGGCATAATAGCCAGACCATTACCGACGAGTATCACGAGGAACGCGCGGCCAAGATCCGCGAGATCGTCGGTGACATCGTCGCGGCGAAGCAGAAGCAGAACGACGGCCAGACCGCGGTTGCGCGGCACTACAAGCGGCTGGAGAAGGAATGCGCACTCGAGGGCCCCGCGGCCAAACAAGCGATCGGTCTTTCCCAGATGGAGGAGACCAAGCGGGCGATCTACTTCCGGGACTTCGCGCTGGTGCTGCAGGTCCTGGGCGTGCCGATCCAGAGCTCGTTCACCGATGTGCTGGCCGATGCCGAGCGGTCCAACAACGATGGCGGCGACCTGGAGGGCTTCGACGAGGACGCCTCCCTGGCCGCGGCAGAGAACGGGGACTACGAGGTCGCCGACGAGCTGCTGACTGCCGACCAGTTGAAGAAGATCGGCGAGGACGGCGCCCAGGCCTACGAGGACGGCAAGAGCGAGGCCGACTGCTCGTTCCCGGACGGCACCGACGCGCACGCGGCCTGGCGGAAGGGCTTCATGGACGCCTACGGCAAGGACGGTCCGCCGGCCGCCGCCTGATCCCACTCCAGAGCACGGGAGGATAACCGTGCAACAGATCGAAGACACACCCGTGGTGGTCCTGACGATGGATATCGCGACCCGTACCGGCTGGGCTGTGAACCGGCCAGGCGGGAACACCGCAATGGGCGGGGTGGTCTGCGGCGCCGTGAAGATGGGCCCGCGCACGAAGGTCGGCCTAGCCGGCATGGGGCGCGAGTTCGGGACCCTCTTCAAGGAACTGCGGGAGAAGTACGGCCCGACGCACTTCGCCTACGAGATGCCGTTCATTCCCCATGGCCAGAACGTCCAGACGGCTGAGGTGTTGTTCGGGCTCGCGATGATGGCCGAGACCCTGGCTTCCATGCGGGGTCTCCTGCCGGCCTGGACCGACAAGCGCGGCGCCCCCTCCTACCGGGTCCACAACCAAGCGATTTTCGCGCGCTTCACCGGCGGCGGCCGCATGAAGCGGGACCAGAAGAAGGCACTGACGATCGATACCTGCAGGGCCTACGGGATGGACGTGGGCACAGACGACGACAAGGCCGACGCCTGCGCTGTGAACGTGGTCTGCCGGTGGCAAATGGGTGACCCGTCGATGCCGGCGGGCCCGATGTTCGTGGCGAATCTGAGGGCATGAGTGATGGCTGAGAATACCAAGATCGAGTGGGCGGACCACACTTTTAACGCTTGGCTTGGCTGCCAAAAGGTCTCACCGGCCTGCGACAACTGCTATGCCGAGAACTGGGCAGAGCGCTTCGGCCAGGTCGAATGGGGCCCCAAGGCCGAGCGCAAGCGAACCTCGCGCCACAACTGGGCCAAGCCCATCAAGTGGAACAATTGGGCGTCAAAGAATGGCCAACGGCAGCGGGTGTTCTGCGCGTCGCTGGCCGACGTTTTCGACAACCGGGCGCCGGAGGGCACGCGCGACGACCTCTGGTCGCTGATCCGCTCGACGCGGTCGCTGGACTGGCTGCTGCTGACCAAGCGCCCGCAGAACATCGTGAAGATGCTGCCAGACGATTGGGGACCCGATGGCTACCCGAACGTCTGGCTCGGCACCACCGTCGAGAACCAGGAAGAGGCGGAACGGCGAATCCCGCACCTGCTCGCCGCGCCGGCGCCGGTCCATTTCCTGTCGTGCGAGCCTTTGCTCGGGCACGTCGATCTTTCGGAATGGCTCCTGGGCGACCCTTGGCGCGGGCGCATCAACCTCGTTATTGCCGGCGGCGAGTCCGGGCCCGGTGCCCGCCCGACACACCCGGATTGGCAGCGGTCCTTGCGCGACCAGTGCGGAGCCGCCGGCGTCGCCTTCCATTTCAAGCAATGGGGGGAGTGGTTGCCGTGGGAAGCTGATTCCGCGCCGTATTTCAAGAGCCAGAATGGCGAGATCGAAGACGGACACACGCTGTTCCCCAGCGATTTCGACAACGACAGCAAATGGGATGACGGCCTGTGGGGGATCAGCGACGGCCTATCGCACGCGGCGTTCCAGCGCGTCGGCAAGGGCGCGGCCGGCCGCCAGCTCGACGGACGGACCTGGGACGAGATGCCGGGGAGCAGGGGGGCGAGAGGTTCTGATGTCGGTTGACCTCCTCACCCTGCTCGGCTGGGGCTGCCTCTACGCGCTGGGCGGGATGGCTTGGCTTGGGATCTATGACCTCCTGTGCGCCCGGGAGTCTCGACCCGAGGCCCTCCTGGGCGTGAAGAGATTCTTCGTCGCGGCGATCTGGCCGTTGCTCCTGGTCGTATTCTTGGTTCTGTGCGGGTGGCACCGGGCGGGGCGCGGGTGGGGGCGCCGATGACCGACCAGCCCCTGACCGAGAGCCAGGACCGATGCTCCCGCGGTCAATGGGAAATGAGCGCGCTGCAGGCGCGTCTCTTTGGCGAACTGATCATGATAGCCAGAGCCGGCGAGCGGTGCCCGACCAACGCGGAGTTGGCGCGGAGAGCCGATATCAACGGATCCGCCAGCGTGGCCGATGCCCTAGCCCGGCTGGCCTCTCACAGATTGGTCGAGGTCGCTCACAGTGGCGGCGTGCGCGTCGTCTCGATCGCTCACACCGACCTCACGACAGCGATGCCGGAAAGACGCCAGACCGTGACTCGGTCCCAAGAGCTCAACCGACTGCCGTTCCCTCCTGCTCGCACTCGCGCGGTGCCCGCATGGCAGCCGTTGACCTGCCAATACTTCAAATCCGATGGCTGCCCCTACCGCGACGAAGACAAGTGCGGCGAGCCCGTGCTGCACGGATCGAGCTATTGCGGTGAGCATCATCGTCGGTGTTTCGAGACTCCTCCCGCGACGTCTGCGCGCGCCAAGAAGAAGGGGGCCAGCCATGCCGGATAACGTGGGCACTTCCAGGTTCGACTCTGGCTTCGACCGCAAGGCGCATGAGGCCTACTTCACGGAGCCCTGGGTCACCAGGTGCCTGCTCGATGCCGTCCATCTGCCGATGTCGGTCTGGGAGTCGGCCTGCGGCCCCGGTTACATGGCCAAGGAGATCACGGCCTCTGGGCGGTCGGTCTTCGCCTCGGACCTGGTCGACTACGGCTATGGCGCCACAGGGCCGCGTTGGGACTTCCTCACCTGTGACTACGTGCCTCACGGTGCCCTGGCGATCGTCACCAACCCGCCCTACGGCAAGAACGGGAAGCTGGCCGAGCGGTTCATCGAACACGCGCTGGCCCTGATGATGCCGCGCGGTGGCGTGGTCGCGATGCTGCTGCGCTTCGAGTTCGACGCCGGCTATGGCCCGGCCCGCATGCGCACGCTCTGGGACAACCCGCACTGGTCGCGAAAGTTGGTGCTGCCGCGCCGGCCGCGCTGGGACGACTGGTGGGAGGGACATCCTCCCACCGATGCGCCACGGCATCCCTTCGCCTGGTTCGTGTGGGACGCCCGGCATGTCGGCCCGCCGATCACGATGATGTTGAGAGAAAGGAAGGCCAATGACGATGACTGAAGCCGAAGAGCTGGGCCTGGTCGACCAGGATGGACCGGAGAACGTAGGTCAGACCCCAAAAGCCACCAAGCCAGATCACGAATGGGCCATCGTCGAAATCATGGGGCACAGGCGCCATGCCGGGCTCTGCTGGGAGGTTCAGCGGTTCGGCGCGGCCATGGTCCGGATCGACTGCTTCGGCCGCGGCGACACCACGGCGAGGGCAACCCTCTTCTACGGCGGCAGCTCGATCTTCAGCTACACGCCGTCCACTGAAGAAGCCTGCCGGCGCATCACGTCCTGGGAAGATCCGCAGCCATCGCTGCTGCAGATCCCGTCCGCCTATGACGAAGACGGAGAAGGCGAGGACGAGGAGCCTGCCCAGTGACAATCCCCATGGAAGTCGTCCTCGTCGTCGGATTGGTGGCCGCCGTGATCGCCGGGATAGCCAAGGGCAGGGACGGGGTAAGGAGAACCCGACGCAAAGAAAACGTACTTCGCAGGCTCGGCCTGACGGAACAGGAGTGGAGGGACCTACAATGACGTTTATTGAACCGTGGGGCTGGGCGCAGTTTCTGGTGGCTGTTTGGATGGCAGCAGAAGCCATCTGGGCGATAGCGAAACACGGTCAGCCGAAACGGGGATCCTTTGCATTCTACGATGGGTCCGCAGCGGCCGTATGGGCCTTGCTGGCTGTGGTTCTCTATTTCGGCGGCTTTTGGTCCTGACGAAGGAGCAAGGCATGACCGAGACCTGCGCCCTCCCGCCGGCCCGGATTCCCGGGTTCCCGCTCGTCAGCGCCGCGGGCTTCTACCTGCGCGCGGTCGAGGGGATGGTGCGCGCCGGCGGCGAGCCGCTGCGGGAGGCCAATGTCCCGATCTTCGACATCAATGTCACCGGCGCTGTCGGCCTCGCCCAGGTCACTGCGGAGCCCGGCGGCCTGTTCTCGGAAACCGGACGCATCAAGGCGATGGTCCTGCCGGTAATCGACGGCGCCTGGTGGTTCGGTTTCGTCAATTCCAAGACCATTCTTTCCGAGACCATCGTCGACGTGATCGCGTTCGATGTGACGGCACCGTCCCGTGTCCTGCGCAAGATCGGCGCCGGCCACCTGCTGGGGGAACTGAACCTATTCGCGGGCCTGGAGAACGAGGACGAGCCCCTGAAGGTCTATGAGACGCCTTTGTCCTGGCTCCGGGGCGGTGGCGCCGGCATCCACATACTCGACTGGGACGCGGCTCGCGTCTACCTGGGGCAGCGCCAGGCCTTCGCGGCCGAGACGCCGCAGCTCGGCGAGCGCCTGGAGAGCGCCCTCAAGCCTCGGGTCCTGGTCCGGCGCGACTCCGCACGAAGATCAGCCTGACGGGGGCGGGCAGTGACCATGGCCGACAGGTTTGACGACGATGACCAGGGCTACACGGACCTGAACGAGGTTCGCGAGCAGCGCCGTGGGAACCTCGGCCCCAAGGTCGACCCGCTGGTGATCCTCGAGCCCATCGGCTGGGAAGCGGACGCGGTCCCCGAGCGCAAATGGCTGGTGCCGGGGTGGATTCCCGACCGCACCGTGACGCTGGTGACGGGGGACGGCGGCCAGGGCAAGTCTCTCTTGATGTTGCAGCTCATGATCGCCTGCGCGCTCCAGGTGAAGTGGCTGGGACTGCCGGTGGACGCGCGGCGGGTCTTCGGGTTTTTCTGCGAGGACGAGGAGGACGAACTGCAGCGCCGGCTGCTGGCCGTCTGCCAGGAGCTTGGCTGCGATTTCTGCGACCTGACCGACATGCAGTTGGCGTCGAGGATCTACTCGCGGGACAACACGCTGATGAGCTTCGCGAAGTGGGCCGAGACCGGCGAGCCGACGGCGCTCTATGACGACCTGGTCGCGCACTGCCACGAGTTCGGGGCCCGCCTTCTCATCATCGACACCGCGGCGGACGTCTTCGGGGGCCAGGAGATCTCGCGCAACCAGGTGAGGGACTTCGTGGCGCTCTTGCGGCGCCTGGCACTCGACATCGACGGCTCGGTCATCATGACGGCCCACCCGTCGGTCAAGGGCATGGAGTCCGGGTCCGGTATCTCCGGATCCACAGCTTGGAGCAACTCGGTTCGATCGAGGCTCTACCTGACGTCCCTGGACGAGGGTGAGGACCCGCCCGAAGACGCGCCCAACATCCCTCGCGCCGACTGGCGCCGAGTCACCAAGATGAAAGCCAACTACGGCCCGCGCGGCGGGCGCCTCTGGGCCTTCTACCAGAACGGACTGTTCAAGGCCCACAAGCCGCCCCAGGACGCCGTGGACCGCATCGACGCCGCCACCCTGAAGAGAGAGGCCGAGGACGCCTTTCTGGCGTGCCTGGAGGCCTGCGAGCGGGTCAACAACGTGGTGAGCGAGAAGCCACGGTCCGGCAACTACGCGCCCAAGACCTTCCGCGACATGCCGGCGGCCAACGGGCTGACCGTGAAGCGCCTGGAGAACGCCATGAAGCGGTTGCTGCAGGCCCAGACGATCCGCATCGATCAGATCGGACCCCCGAGCAGAAACACCACCAAGATCATCCTCAACAAGACGGAGTTGCTGATATGAGCGCCCAGAAGGCGACTGTCGGTGACTGCACGCTCTATCTCGGCGACTGCAACGATATCCTGCCGAAACTGCCGTCGGTCGACCTGATAGCAACGGATCCGCTGTACGGTACAACCTCGCTTTCCTGGGACAGACCGACCTACGAGTGGTCTCGCGTTGCGTCCAGATTGCTGCACCCTCATGGCAGCATGTGGCTCTTCGGGTCGATGCGATCGCTGTTCAACGCGCATCCATCACTGCTGCAAGCCGGGTGGCAATACGCCCAGGATCTGGTCTGGGAGAAGCATAACGGCTCCAACTTCCACGCTGACCGGTTCCGTCGGGTTCACGAGCACCTGGTCCAGTATTATCGGCGAGAGCACAACTGGTCGGACCTGGTCAAGAATGTCCAGACCACCCCCGACGCCACCGCCCGCACGATCCGCCGCAAAAAACGCCCACGCCACATGGGGGAGATAGACGGAGGGCACTACGCCAGTGAAGATGGCGGCCCCCGACTGCAGCGGTCTGTGATCTTCGTCCGGTCCTGTCATGGTCACGCGGTCCATCCCACGCAAAAACCAACAGATCTGGTCGAGCTGACCGTTCTCTATTCGAGCAACCCCGGCGCCATCGTGTGCGACCCGTTCATGGGCAGCGGGACCACTGGCGTGGTCTGCCAGCACCGCGGCCGTCGGTTTATCGGCATCGAGAAGAACCCTGAATACTTCGAGGCGGCATGCAGGCGGATAGAGCACGCCCAGAGCCTCGTGGAATCGAACAATGACCTGAAAGGAGATCCAATATGACCAAGCCGAAGACCAAAGACCGCCGCGAAACCCGCTGCGGCGCGCCGCCCAAAGCTGAAGAGCGAGCTCGTGGCCTTTCTCGAAGACCACATGGCCCCTACGAAGGATCGGTCTGAGAAGATCAAAAAGCTCCACGATGCCTTTCCGGAATTGGCTCCTATGGTCGAGTCCATTCGCGGCTACATCGAGCAATTCCGAAGGACGGTGGACGACGCACGAATGAAGAGCCGTGTCGCTGCCGACGAGGCAAAATCGCTCCGCGAGAGGCTCGAAAAGGAGCGCATGGTGGCCAAGGGCACGCACGGCAGGATCACCGATCTGGAGTCACGTCTGGCCCGGTCCGAGGGCTACATAGATCGGGTTCTGGACGAGCGCCGAACCGACCCCAGGCCCGCGCCCGGACCCGGTGGATACAGCCCGCCACCGTTGAGCGATGGGGAGACGACACTGCGCGATAGTTGTGACGACCGAGGCGCTATGACTGTGACCGAGGCGCAATTCGGAACCCGATATCACCCCGATTGGGCCCGCTGACAGCGGTTATCGGATGAAACGACCTTTCAACTTCTGCGTGGCTACATGAGTTTGCCTACATGAACACCCGTAACCCCTTGAAGCACAACGGAAATAAACTGAAGTTTTGGGGCGTTTTAGACGCACCCCAAAAGCCTACATGAACCACCGTAAGCCGTTGGAACATAACACGTTTCTTCCTGCAGTTTGGCGAACCCGAGGAAAACAGGCCCCTACATGAACCTCGTTAAGTCCATGAAACACAACGACAATATGCTGCACCCTAATTTCAAAAAGGGGGTGTACCACTTAGGCCCCCCCCTAAAGGGGGGGCCCTAAGAGGTACAGTTAGCCAACTTCGTACACACACCAAAAACCGAAATCACGGCACAACCAAAACTATCAGCCCCTGGAGCCCCAATGTTCCTCTTCCCTACCGCCATCAACATCATGGACGCGGACAGTTGGGAGACCGAAACGGTGAAACCCGATATGGACTTCGGACAGTGGCGCGAGGACAGACTCAACCGCCTTGCCAAATCCAAGATAGATCGCCCCCGCGACGCACGGCGCCGGCAACAGCACCTCCGCTTCCTCGATGTAGCCGGACCCGACCACTGGCAGGAGAAGCATTCTCCGTCCATCCCGATCGAGGTCCGAATCAGCAACAGCCGCGTCAAGACCGTCGCCATCCGACGAGCCGTCGACGCCAGGCTCTTCGACTCCCTCGACAACGACCAACTCCGCGCCGCCGAGATGATCTACGCCGGCTACAACATCGTCACCACCCGCGTCGCCGTCAAAGCCCAGAACTTCGAGATGGCCGGCGGCGGACGCTTCGACGGCGAAACCCCCATGCACCTGGTCCGGCAGTACCGCACCTGGATCAACCATTGCCGCGGCCGCCGCATCGCCACCGCACCCGTCCTCGATGTCATCGTCTTCGGCAAGAGCCTGGCCGAGGTCGATCGTTCCCAAAAGCGCCAAAACGGATGGACCCGGAAAACCCTTGGAATCGCCCTCGATCTCTACGCGGAACTCCAAGGTTGGAAACGCTCGGCGTGAAAAAAGGGGCTTCCCGTCCAAGGAGCAGTCTGCCATATAGCTGGCTGGACTACCGAATTGGGTCCACACGCTGGCGAGGCAGCGAGCCCTCAGCCGGCTTTTTCGTGCCCCCGCCTTGCGCACGATCCCTGTCAACCTCGCCCAACACCGGCGGCCGCGGCCAGCAGCGCGCCCTCTCCGTGCTCATCAACCAGGCCGGCGCCGCCGGTGCCAGGGAGAAACCATTGACCGTCATCGCCGCCATTCACCTCGATGGAGAAACCTGGATTGGCAGCGATACCATGGCCGTCAACAACGACGCGCCGGTGGTCTGTGGTCCCAAGTGGGTTGTCGGCCAGGAGTGGGCCATCGGGGTAGCCGGCGTGCACCGAACCCAGAACATCATCGAAGCCCGGTGCCGGAGCGCTCTGAACGACAGAGAGGCGTCCATCGGAGCAGTCTGTGGCGAAATCCGAACAGCGCTTCTCGACGACGGCTACGAGCCCGACAAAGAGCCAGTTCCAACCTTTTCAGGCTCTTTCCTGGTCGCTCATCGAGAGGGTGTCTGGAGCGTCGACAGCCAGTTCTCCTTCGTCGCCATCCCACTTAGCCGCTGCGGCGCCTTCTGGGCCAGCGGCTGCGGCAGAGACCATGCTCTCGGAGCCTTCCACGCCCTCATCAAGGCCTGGCAGCACGTCAGCCTACCGAAACTCACCGGCTGCGAACTCGTAGCCCACGCAATCGATGCTGCAATCGCCGGCGATGTCTACTGCGGCGGCACAGCTTGGGTGTCAAAACTCTAACCTGGAGATCACCATGGAAAAGCCCGACAACGTCAGCCCCGCGCAGTGGAATTTCTGCCTCGACCATGTCAACCACGGCGCCAGGAACGACCAGCTCGAGCACAAGTCCAACGTCATCCACGCGATCGCAGGCCTCAAGGCCGAGAAAGCCGCGGCAAAGGCGGAAAAGAAGGCCAAGGCTGAAGCCGCGAAGACAGAGCCCGAGGCCCAGAAGACGGCCAACACCGCCAGCACCAAGCCGCCGAAGACCCCGAGAGCGCCCAAAGCCAAAGCCAAGGCGAAGACCAAGGCCCCAGCCGACAAAGACCCAGCCGCGGCACCAGCCACCACGCCGCCGGCCGCAGCCTGACCATGACCGCCGGCCAACTCTCCCTTCAGCAGCGACAGTTCTGCTCTGTCATCGCCGCAGGCAGAGAGCCCGCTCAAGCCGCGATCTTCCTCGGAATCCCCGCCCCAAGGACCTTCGCCAAAGCCATGGCCACAAAGTCCGAGATCACAGAAACCATCGCCACAATGAAGGCTGAAATGAAGGCCGGGAACGTAACAAAGGCCGGCTACGCGCCATGCGATGCCGCTGACAAGCTCGGCATCAACCGAAAAGTCGTCAACAACCTCTCCGGCCGCGTCAGAGAACTTGAAGAACTCCTCGTCGACAACAACATCCCTATCCCACCACCGCCACGATGACAGCCAGGCGACCCAAAAATCTCGTCCAGACCGACCGAAAGCTCTCACCAAAGCAAGAACGCTTCGTCGAAGAATACATCCTCGACTGGAATGGCGCTCAGGCCGCTATAAGAGCCGGATACAGCGAGAAAACCGCCAGGAACATCGCCTGCGAGACATTAGCAAAACCGTACGTCAAGAAGGCCCTAGAGGCGAAACTCGCGGAAATCAGGGCTAAGACAACCGTTACAAGGGGGCTACTTGTTGATCGCGCGCACGAGATCCAGGACATGGCCAGGGTCGACCGCGACCTCGGCGCCGCCCTGCGCGCCAACGAGCAGATCGCCAAGCTGACCGGCATCTGGGTAGACAAGTCCGAGGACGTGACCGAGCCCAAGGTCTCCAAGGACGACGAGGAGGCCATCATGGCCGAGTACCGCGAGCGCGTGGCCGAGGAAGAGCGCCAGAAGCTGCACCTGGTCGAAGGTGGAAAAAGCCAATAACGGTAATTATGGGAAATCGGTTCAGGTAACAACCAAGTGCTCGGCAAGTAGTCAGGGCCAGTCTGGGGCTAGACCCCGCCAGTTCTTCGGAACGATAGTATTCGGACCCCGTGAAAGCCTCTCTGAACCGCCGCCGTTACTTGCCGGCGACAAGAGGCAAACGAGCGATCCGTGACCGTCTTCGGGCCCGTGCGCCGCCGCATGAGCTCGAGGGAAGGGTGGAGCGTGGTGCGCGAGCGTGGTCCTCCAGGCCCCTCAAGTGCCCCTCCTTCCGCCTGGGGAGCGTGGTGACGGCGTGCCGATCCTGCAGGTTGGCCCGTTGCCCCTCCTCTGGCGGCCCTTGGGCCCCCCAGGGGGTCTCTCGCGATTCCTGGCTGGTGGCAGGTCGTCGGACCCCGCCCCCACCCCGGCAAACGTGGGGCCCCCCGGGCCAAAGAATGGTTACTGAACCCCCCGATATTTGTTCCCTTTTGGCGGTTTTAGAAATTTTTCGAATTTTAATAATTTTTCACCAGCGGCGGAGGACGTGATGGCGGCTTTAGCGGAACGGATTTGCGCGGCGGCTGGTCGTACTGGGTTTCGGTCGGCCGGGCAGGTTTTTGTTGAGCATGTGCTCTCTCCAAACGGCGTGATCATCAAGCAGACGCGCGTTGGCGTGCCTGATGCACGGCTGATCAAAAGGGTCGTCAGTTTTGACGAAATCCGGTTGTCACATCGTGATCCACTTGAGTTTCACGAGCGAGAGATGGAGCGGCTTCTGTTGGGACCGGTAGAGCAGGCTGCCCTGGAGGCGATCTAACAGGCGAAGGACGGCGGCCATGACTGACCAAGAAAAGCTCGCGAGCATGTTGGCTGAACTGGAGGCAGAGCGGGAGCAGGCCGCACAACAGGATATGATCCGTTCAGTCTACTACGCGGCGCTGAGCATGACACCGGAAGAGCAATTGCACTTGGCTCAGCAGATTGCCGGTGACTGGGCCTGCCCGGGGCCCAGTTTAACTTTTGCTCCCTCATTTGAGGCGGCAATGAACAGCTCCCGCGGCAGCGAGTTATGTAACTCGCCTTCGGACTATCTCTGAAACACCAGCGAAATCAGGGGTCTCCAATGTAACTCCGAGAGTTTGTGCGGGCTCGGGGAGACCCAGGCATAAGAGTCCTTGACAGGCACTCAAGGGATTTGCAACCGTCAATAATTCGAATCCTTGGATTGTTCTGATAGGCGGTATTCAATGAAAACTTTAGCTAGGGCCGGTGACGAGCGTTACTGGGTTGTGGCAGAGTACGAAGATGGTTCCCTGTGTCTGGAGCGCCGCCATGACGGGGAACTCGTGGTAGACCTTGACGTAGACCGCAAATCCCTCGCTCAGTTGGTCGCTTGCATCGGAGAGTATTTCGCGCTCCGGGCGGATATGGAAATACAACCGCCGTCCTCCGAGTGAGGCGGTAGCTTTCGTGTCATAAACGCCCCTACGGCGGGCAATTTTTCATCTTGTGGCTGTTGTCGGAGTAGCGCCCGGCCTTCCCCGCGTTGTGCGGACCCTCACGACTGAACGCAAGGAGACTGGGCATGGCACGGCGGCATCCTGTGGACATCGTGAACGAGGTACTAGTCGATCCTGTCGGCGATCTCGTGGTCCACGCACTGGAACAGGCAGGCTTTCGGCTGACGCGAACGAGCCGGGCTTTGCCGCGGTGGGTGGACCCTGAAACGCAGTTGCCCGTGAACGCGACGGCGAAGGACACGGACGACGCGGCCTGACGGCTGTCCAATCTCGCACCACCGGAGAGTAGCGCAGCCCGGGAGCGCGCCTGGTTTGGGACCAGGAGGCCGTAGGTTCGAATCCTACCTTTCCGACCAACCTTGGAGGACGACATGGCGAACAAAGATGCAGCGGGCCGGCCGATGAGGCAGGGCAAGAACGGTCGCAAGGGCGGCAAGAAGGGTGGCAAGAAGGCCAACCCCTGCAAGCCGATGAAGAAGGGCTACTAGGCCGTGGAGAGCCGCCTCCGTTTGGAGTCCTCTGACATTCTCGGCCCGGGTCAGTTCATCCGCGTGAAGGCGTCTCTTGACGGCCTCCGAGCCGGGTACGACATCGTTTCGGACGACGGACCTCCCGTTTCATGTGAAACGCCGTTCGAGATCCCTACCGGCGATCGCGCGGTGCAAAAGCGCGGGCCCTGGTGGAGGCCTTGGTGACATGCGTGGGCTGACCCGACGCTTGCTGCTTGGAGCCTCCGCTGCGCTGCCGCTGATGGCGCTGCCGGCCCTCGCTCGCGGCAAGGGCACGCTCGACGCGCGGGTGGTTTGGGATGACGAGTCCACGCTCAACATCCCGCCGCTTGAGATCTATGCGCGAAAGGGCGAGGTGACTGCTTGCGAGAACGGCCATCCACTTGGCGAGTTCACGCGCGACGTGATTGTTGGAGAGATCGCAAAGGGCGATGAGTTGCTGGCGTACCCGCCGATGAAGATCGGCCACGAGCTCTGTCCTCACTGCGGCGGCTCGGTCGTAGAACCACGTCACGGGCAGCATTACTACTTCGTGAACGACGGGGCGGTCGAACTCCGCTGACCATGGAGGTCGCCCAGCTTCTCCGCCATGATTTCCGTCTCTTCGTTGCCCAGGTCTTTCGCTCGGTCTCGCCCGGCGACAAGTACCTCCCTAACTGGCACATCGATCTGATTTGCGAGCACTTGCAGGCCCTGCAGCGCGACGAACTCGGTTGCAACGGTCTGATCGTCAACATCCCGCCGCGGTATTTGAAGCCGGTGGACGAGGATGCCTTGGTGCTGCGAGGCGATGGAGCCCGCGTTCCGCTCAAGGAAATCGAAGTCGGGGATCACGTTGTTACCCACAAGGGCCGGCCCCGGAAGGTCGTGGCCGTCGCGAAGCAGGGTGACCTTGATACCTTGCGGTTTGAGTTCCACAGCGGTCGTCATCTCACGTTGGCCCCGGACCATCCGTTCTTGACACCGACCGGATGGACGAAAGCTGAGGATCTCAGTGTGGGCGACGTTGTCGGCGTGCCGAACCTGTCGCTCGACCTTCGGTCGGACCAGCCCGACGAGGCTTTTCGACTGGCGGGTTACCTCGTTGGTGACGGCTGTCTGGCTCCGATTGGCGATCGGGGTGGGTTCCACTGCAATCTGTCCTGCACAGACCCCGACATGGTCGCAGAGAGTATTCGCTGCGCCGAGGTTCTGGGCTTCACGGCCAAGTTTAGAAAAACCCGGGTCAACCTCAGCCGCGGCGCCAGAGACTGGGTGCGAAGCATTGGAATGGAGCGGACCTTGTCCGCCACAAAGAGAGTTCCCGCTTTCGTGTTCTCAGGGTCCAGGCTCCAGATTGCCGAGTTCTTGTCGGGCTACATGGCGGCGGATGGCACATTTGCGCGCAAGGGCGAAAACAGGCCGTTCCAGTATGGATGCACCACCATCTCTTCGGGGCTGGCCGACGATTTGCTCCACCTGTTCTTGAGACTGGGCGTGAGCGCGCGCCTCAGGCACCGCGTCATCGACACCAAGTACGGTGGCCCAAACTATCAGATCTGGAATGTCGAAATCTCCACGATGGATGGCATGGCCAAACTGGCCTCGATGCTCCGAATCCCAGGCCGCAAAGGTGAGAAGCTAAATTGTCCCCAACTCAGGCGGACCGATTTCACCACCGATCTGTATGCGGACAAGATTGTAAGCATTGAGCGCGCAGGCAAGCGTCCTTGTCGGTGTCTGTCGGTGGAAGAGGATAGCAGCTTCACCGCCAACGATGTGGCGGTCCACAACAGCATCTGCATATCCGTGGCATGGGTCGCCTGGCTCCTCGGGCACAAGGCGAGCGAGAAGCTGGTCTGCGGGTCTTACGCCGAGGACCTGGCTTTCGAGCACTCGGTCAACACCCGCCAGGTCTTGGAGGCCGGCTGGTATCAGGCTGTTTTCCCGCGTACGAAGCTGATGGCCGGCCAAAAGGAGAAGCGGCAGTTCAAGACGACGGCCAAGGGGTCTCGCCAGGCGGTCTCCGTCGGTTCGGCCGTGACCGGCTTCGGTGGCAATTGGCTGATCCTGGACGACCCGCACAATCCGAAACAGGCCGAGTCCGACACCCAGCGGAAGAGCACGTTGGAGTGGATCAGGACGACCTGGTCGACTCGGTTGAACGACAAGAAGAACGGCAAGCAAGTCCTGGTCATGCAGCGCCTGCACGAGCGCGATGCGACCGGGTATCTGTTGGCCGAGGAGCCTGAGTATTGGCACCACCTCTGCATCCCTGGGATCGCCGAGGAAAAGACCATCATCGACTTCGGTGGGATCCGTGTGAGGCGCCAGGTTGGCGATCTGATCCACCCGGCGCGGGAGGGCAAGCCGGAAATCACCCGGATGAAGGTCAAGCTGGGAAGCTACGGCTTCTCCGGCCAGTACCAGCAGAAGCCGACCCCCGTCGGCGGCGGCATCCTGAAGCGCGCCTGGTGGCGCCTCTGGCCGAAAGACAAGGCGCCGGAGTGCGAGTTCGTCTTCCAGTCCTACGACACGGCCTACACCAAGGCGCACCTGGACAAGGCGGAATCGGACCAGCCCGACTACTCGGCCCGGACCACCTGGGGGGTCTTCAAGAACCCGCTGTGCGAAGACTTCGACGGCAACGAGGGCCGGGTCTGCATGATCCTGATCGAGGCCTGGCGGGACCGCATCGAGTACTTCGATCTCCGCAAGGAGGCCAAGCGCTCCTACGACGAGTATGAGCCCGATTTTCTGCTGATCGAGGAGAAATCATCGGGCCAGGCCCTGGTGTCGGATCTGAAGCGGGCGAACCTCCCGATCCGGACTTATCGCCCGAAGAAGTACGAGGACAAGATGGTCCGGGCCCACTCCATCGCACCGCTGATGGAGGCCGGGACCGTCTGGTACATGGACCGCCACTGGGCCGAGGACGTGATCGACGAGGTCGCCAACTTTCCCAAGGCGGCGCACGACGATTGGACAGACACGCTGACGCAGGCGGTCCAGTTGGCGAAGAACAACTTCACCATCGAGCATCCGACCGACGAGCCATGGGAGCCCACGGAGCGCAACCCCGCCAGGGCACGGACTTACGGGTAATTGGTGAGTTGGGAAGTGATGTCGGCCTCACAAACGGGCCACCGTAATTAGTCCCAAGGGGGTAGCCGATACCTTGAGGACATGGCCAACGCGGTGGCCCTTTTGTGAGGCCGGTTTTCGAACGGAGTACTGAATGGCTTTCGTTGACGTCGACGACACCGGCCTGGAAGACGAAACGATGCTGGCCGCTCTGCGCGCGCTGGCCGACGGCGCCGGCGATGTCGACCTGGAGGGCGACGAGGAAGCTGAGGCCCCCGAGTTCGCCGCCGCCGATCACGACCCGGAAGACGACCACGACGCCAATCTCGCCGACCAGTTGACCGGCCAGGAGCTCGCTGCGATCGCCAGCGAGGTCATCAAGAAAGTCAAGTACGACCTCGATTCCCGGCTCCCCTGGTACACGCAGTTCAACGACGGCCTGAAGTTCCTGGGCGTCGTCGACGACAAGCAAGGTCAGGTCCTCTTCAAGGGAGGATCGAGGGTGGTCCACCCGCTGTTGTCAGAGGCAATCGTGCAGTTCCAGGCCCGGGCGATGGCCGAGCTGATGCCCCCGACCGGCCCGGTCAAGACCAAGACCATCGGCAAACGCACGGAAGAGAAGATCAAGCGCGGCAAGCGGGTCGCCAACTACATGAACTACTACCTGATGGAGGTGCTGGAGCACTATGCCGAGGACATGGACAGCCTGCTGTTCTATCTCGCGGCGGCCGGCAGTGCCTTCAAGAAGGTTCTCCTGCGGAACGGCCACCCTGATTCCCGGTTTCTCGAGGCCGAGCACGTCGTTCTCGACTACTACGCCAGTTCGATCGAGGACGCGGCGCGAATCACCCACATCGACAAGAACGTCACGCCCAACCAGATCAAGAAGCTTCAGGCCGACGGCACCTACATCGAGGTCGATCTGGGCTCGCCGAGCCCCACCGCGGGGTCAGAGCCGGGGGAGCGCGAACGAGACGAGGTCGAGGGCAAGGTGCCGTCCGGCACGTCCTTGGACGATGGACGCCACACCATCTACGAATGCCACCTCGACTACAATCTGCCGGGCGAGCTCGCCGACGATGACGGGATCGCGCACCCCTACATCGTCACCGTCGACAAGCAGAGCCAGAAGGTGCTGGCGATCCGCCGCAACTGGCGCCAGGGCGACCCGGAAAAAGAGCGCCGGCGCTGGTTCATCCACTACAAGTACCTGCCCGGTCTGGGGGTCTACGGCTTCGGCCTGATCCACATGATCGGGGGGCTCGCCAAATCGGCCACCGGCGGGCTGCGCGGGGTCCTCGATGCCGGCGCCTTCGACAACCTGCAGGGCGGCTTCAAGCTGAAATCGCGGGTGCCGGGCGGCGAGATCGAAATAGCCCCCGGCGAGTTCATCGATATCGAGACCGACTCCGACGACATCCGCAAGACCGTGATGCCGTTGCCGTTCAAGGGTCCGTCGCGGGCCCTGATCGATCTCATCAAGTATGTGGTGGAATCGGCGCAGCGCTTTGCCAGCACGACCGAGCAGATGGTTGGCGACGCAGCCAACACCGGCCCGGTGGGCACCACGGTCGCCCTGATCGAACAGGGCTCGAAGGTCTATTCCGGCATCCACGCACGCCTGCACCGGGCCCAGCACCGCGAGTTCAAGTTGATTGCCGAGATGATCGCCGACACGGTCACCTCCTACCCGTACAAGACGGAAGACGGCGAGGCGCTCATCAAGGACGACTTCACTGCAATCGGAGTGATCCCGGTCAGTGACCCGAAAATCTTCTCGCAGACCCAACGCATCGCCCAGGCCCAGACGACCTTCCAAATGGCGCAGGCCAGTCCACACCTGCACGACATGCGAGAGGCACACCGCCGCGTCTACGAGGCCATCGGCGCCCATGACATCGATGGGCTATTGCTCGATCCCGACAAGGTGGAGGCGAACGACCCGGTCTCCGAGAACATGCTGCTCCTGACCGGCAAGCCGATCCGCGCCTACGACTGGGAGGACCACCAGGCGCACATCGCGGTGCACATGCACTTCATGCAGTCCCCCATGCTCCAGCAGGAGCAGATGCAGAAAATGGTAGGACCGCGCATGATGGCGCACCTGGCCGAGCACTTCGCCTACGCCTACCGGCAGGAGATCCAGCAGGCCATGGGTAAGGCCTTGCCGCTGCCCGACCTCCACCGCGAGCCCGGGAAGCCGGAAGAGGAGCCCTTGTCGCCGGAGATCCAAAACGAGATCGCCATGCAGGTCGCCGAGGTCGTCTCGCGGATGAAGCCACCTAAGCCCAAAAGCCCGGAGGAAGCCAAGGCCGAGGCCGACGCCAAGGCGAAGCTCGCCGAGACCGCCGGCAGTCTGAAGGCCATCGAGGTCAAGACCGAGGCTGGGATCAAGCTGGCCGACGAAAAAGCCAAGGCCGAGCACGCATTGAAGGCGGCCAAGACCGCGGCGGACATCGAGCGGGCGGACAAGGTGGCCGAAGAGCAGTCGGTCCTGAACAAAGCCAGGATGCTCGCGGACGCCGCCCGCGCCGACAACGAGGCCAAGGCTCGCGCACGCACGGCGGATAAGGCCGCGAGCCAAGGCACATGACCCCAGCCGAGGCCGCCTCGTTCATCGAGACCTTGGGTCTGACGACATCGGATATCTCGCCGCGCCTCTTCGCGCTGGCGGCGGGGGAGGCCGGGCTGGACCCGACCGAGCTGCTCTTGTTCCTGGGCCGCATGCTCGACACGCAAGGGCAGGGCCCGGCCCCGATCGCAACGCAACTGGCGGGAGGCCAACTTGTTTCTACGTGATTTTGTGGAGTCGATGCTGACCCAGATCGACGACCAGGTCGATGCGGCGAGGGAAGAACTCGCCAGCGGCAAAGCCAGCGACCTCGCGGATTACAAGCGCCGCTGCGGACGGATCACCGGATTGAGAGAAGCGGCGGAAATCATCAAGAAAGGGAAGATCCAGTATGCAGACGACGACGAGTAAGGTTGCCGCCGACGATTGGGGCGGGGACACGGCGGACACTCCGTTGGGAAAGACCCCGGGGAAGGACTTTCCCCGCATGAACGGACCTCGGGTCCTCCTGAGGCCGCGCAAAGCCAAAGAGAAAATCGGCTCGATCATCATGCCGGATTCGTCCAAGGAGGCCGAGGAGATCGCCACCTGTGTCGGTGAGGTCATCCACGTCGGCCCCGGCGCCTACACCGACGACAAGACCCCGTTTCCGAACGAGGAAAAGGATGGGTCTCGCCCGACTTGGACCGGCTGGAACGTGCCCAAGCCCGGCGACTTCGTGATCTTCGGCAAGTATGCCGGGACGCGCATCAAGTTCAACGGCGTGAAGCTCGTGATCGTGAATGACGAGGAAATCATGGCGTTCGTGGACAGCCAGGAGGGGGTCCACGCATTTTTCTAACGTCCCCAGGGACGCAAACTCATGGAGAATCCCCATGCTACCGGAAGAAGACAAACTGCTAGACGAGGAACTCGACGATGATTTCGCGCCCGGGCTTCCCACAGACGACGTCGAAGCCGAACCCGAAGAGGTCGAAACCGAAGTCGAAAGCGAGGACGAAGAGCCGTCCTACGGCGCGTCCGTCAAAAAGCGGATCGCGAAAGAAACCTTCAAGCGCCGCGACGCGGAAAGGCTAGCTGCCGCTCGCGAGGCGCAATTCCAGACTGCGGCTGCGGAACTTCGTGAGATGAAGGCCCGTTTGGCTGAGGTGGAGAAAGTCAGCCACCAGGCCGCCGAAAAGGAATTCGAGGCGGAGCGCGAAGAGACCAAGGCCCGTCTGCGCAAGGCCGCCGAGGAAGGTGACACCGAGGCCCAGGTCCGTGAGACCGAACGCTTGACCAGCCAGGAAATCGACCGACGGCAAGCCGAGTACGCAAAGCGCCGTCGGGCGGAGAAGGAGGCGGCCGCGCCCGCGGGGGCCCCGGAGATCAATCCCCTGGCCGAGACCTGGAAGCTCAAGCATTCGGACTGGTACGGGAAAAAGGGCTTCGAGCGCCACACTGAGTTGGTCAACTCCCTCGACGACGGGGTCTACAAGGCTGGATTCCATCCAGGGACCGCAGAATATTTCGATGAGTTGGACCGCCGCATCGAGGCCAAGTTCGGCACGACCAAGCTGGCAGAGGTGAAGCCTCGCGCCAAATCGCCCGTGGCCGACCCGCAGCGGGGAGGTCGTCCGGCAGAAACGGCGAGCTCGCTCACCAAGAGAGAGTTGGAAGTCGCCCAGAAGTTCAATCTTACCGGCGACCCCAAGGCCATGAAACGATACAAGGCCGAAATCGCGAAATCCAAACGCGCACAGTCCTAACCGACTGCCTTCAAGAGAGGAACGACCGATGCCACGTCGCAAACGCCGTCCAAATCGTGCCGACGAGGCACGCACCAACGAGGCCCCGCGGGCCGAAACGCGCGCAAGGGAATGGGTCCGTCCCAGCCAGTTGGAGGCGCCAGAGCCGCGCCCCGGCTATCGGCAGAAATGGATCCGCATGGCACTGCATGGGAAGGAAGAACCACATCACGTCGCGAACCGGACCCGAGAGGGCTGGGAGCCACGCAAGGCCGACACGGCACCGGATTTTCCCTCTTCCAAAGAGGGGTTGATCGAGACCGGCGGTCTTATCCTTTGCGAGATGCCAGAGCCCATGGTCGAGCAGCGCAACGCTTACTACCAACGCAAGAATGAGCTGCAGAACTCGGCCGTCGAGCAGGATCTGAACCGGGTGGCCGAGCCACATCTTCCGATCCACCAGACTCGAAAATCAAAGTCGGAGACCGGGTTCACGCCCAAGGTCGCCGACGACTAGCGGTCGCCTGCGGGCGATCATCGGTCAATCGAGCCGCCTCCGGGCGGCTTTTTCTTTTGAGGGAATGGAACGATGGCAAATTCAGATGCGCCACGCGGTTTTCGCCCCGCCAAGCACACCGGTGGCACGCCTCATCGCACCACCGAGTACCCGATCGCCACAGCCTATGCGACCAGCATCTTCTCGGGTGACCTGGTCAAGTTGGTTGCCGGCGGCGGGATCGAGCTGGCCGCGGCGGGGGACCGGGTGTTGGGTGTCTTCATGGGCGTCCAATACGCCCAGGCCAACGGGGAAGTGATCTTCTCCAAGTCCTGGACCGCTGGTGGCACGAGCGCCACCGGCATCAAGGCAATGGTCATCGACGACCCGAACACGGTTTTCGCAGGCCAGGCCGACGGAGCTGTCACCGCCGACGATGTCGGCCAGCTCGCGGACATGATCGCCACCCACGCGGGATCGGCTCTCACCGGCCGGTCCGGTCAGGAGGTCAACTCCACGACCGGCACGGGCACGGCACAGTTCCGCATTCTCGGCAAAACCGATGCACCGGATAACGACTGGGGCGCAAACGTCGAACTGCTCGTTCAGATCTACGAGCATGAGTTGACGGCTGCCGACCAGGGCACCCCGGGCGTCTAACGGAGGACTGACAAATGGCATTGAATCGCAATCAGTTCGCCGCAGAACTGGAGCCCGGCCTCAACGCTCTTTGGGGCCTGGCCTACGAGGACTACGCCGAGCAGTGGCCGGAGATCTTCGAGACGAACACCTCGGAAAAGGCGTTCGAGGAAGATGTCCTGCTGACCGGCTTCGGCGCGGCCCCAATCAAGGCGGAAGGGGCACCGGTCGTCTACGACGACGCGGCCGAGTCCTACCTCTCCCGCTACAACCACGAGACCATCGCACTGGCCTTCGCCATCACCGAGGAAGCCGAGGAAGACAACCTCTATGGCTCGCTCGGCCAGAAGTACATCAAGGCGATGGCACGCTCGATGAACCACACCAAGGAGGTCAAGGGGGCGAACATCCTCAACAACGGCTTCAACGCTTCCTTCGCGGGTGGCGACGGTGTGGAGCTCTTCTCGACGGCGCATCCCGTTGCGGCGGGCGGCACCCAATCGAACGAGCTCGCGACCTCGGCCGATCTGAATGAAACGTCCCTCGAGACGCTCCTCATCCAGATCTCGGAGCTGCTGGACGATCGCAACATCAACATCGCTGCCGTCGGCACGAAGTTGGTGCTGCCGCCCTCGCTGCAGTTCACCGGCGAGCGGCTCCTCGAGTCCGCCTTGAGGACGGCGACCGCGGACAACGACATCAACGCGATCAAGAGCCTCGGGCGGTTGCCCAAGGGCTTTTGCGTGAACCAGCGCCTCACCGATCCCGACGCCTGGTTCGTGATGACGGACTGCCCCGACGGGATGAAGCACTTCCAGCGCATTGCCATCAAGAACGGCATGGAAGGCGACTTCGAGACCGGGAACCTCCGCTACAAGGTCCGTGAACGCTACAGCTTTGGGTTCACAGATTGGAGAGGCTGCTTCGGATCGCCGGGGTCGTAGCCAGGAGATCCATCCACGACATGAAGGGGGTCGGGTTCGCCCGGCCCCTTTTCTTCCCTGCCGCATCGCGCGGCCCCTGCCTAGGACGGGCGGGGCAATGACGCCAGCAGGCGACTCCTCAGGAGACGAAAATGGGACGTACAACTCACTCTGGGCCGATGATGGTCGGCCCCAAGACCGCCTTGCAAGATCAGCTTGGCCAGGTCGTTTTGCGCAAGAAAGTGGACTTCACTTTCGCCGACGCCACGTTCGACACCGAGATTCCTGCCGGCTCCGAGATCATCGAACATTACGTCGATGTCATCGAGGCGTGGGACTCGGTCACCTCGGATGTCCTTGATATCGGCGACGGAGCAACCGCGAACGCCTATGCCGACAATATCGACCTGGCGACCGCAGGGCGAAAACGCGGCACCGCCGATGTCAGCCAACTCGGGGACTACACGAGCACGGGAGCCACGACGATCCGGGGAACCATTACCTCTGTCGGTGGCAGCCTTACACAAGGCGCCGCCCGCCTGATCGTTCTCTACACCCTGGCCGAGCCGGCCCAGACGTAGGAGCGGGCCGATGGCTAGAGTCCAAAGCGTCTCGCTCACCGGCAACGGCTCCACGGTGCAAAACAGTGAGCCAATCCCGCTCAACATTCACATCACGCCCTTCAATGTCGGTCTTGGTCTGTCGACGAGCGGGAGCACGACCACGGCCACGGTGCAGGTCACTTTCGACGACCCATCCGATCTCTCATCCGCCACCTGGTTTGACCACTCGCTTCTGGCCGCCATCACCGCGAAATCGACGGGGAACATCGCGTTCCCGGTCACCGCGGTACGGTTCCAGATCGGGGCGACGGGCACGGATGTCTGGACCTTTTGGGTCGTGCAGGCCGGCATCAGGTGACTCTCGCCCTTAGCCGCGGCGTCTCACTGTCGGCGGGTATCCACCTGGATGAGCGGACGGATGTTCTGCGGGGCCACATCCGCGACTTGCTGATGCCGCCGCCCGCTCTCCTGACCATTTCCGGCAGTTCTCCTGGCCTCAGTGGCACAACGGGCTTTCTTGCTCCTCCTGGCACGAGCCTCGCCCTTTCCGGGAGCGCGCCCTCGGCAGTCCAAGATTCCCCGCGGTCCCCTGGGCGGGCGTCTCTCGCTCTCGCTGCATCGGCCCCCACGGTCGAGATGGATAGAACGGTGTCCCCGGCAAAGGCGGACCTGTCGATTTCGACGTCAACGCCTTCGGTGGCCTTCTCATGACCACGTCGGGCACCTACGCCTTCAACCTCGATATCGTCGAGATCATCGAGGAAGCCTACGAACGCGCGGGGCACGCTGTCACCCAGATCACCGGGCGCCAGTTGGCCACCGCGCGCCGCAGCCTCAACCTCATGTTCACCGACTGGGCCAATGAGCAGATCAATCTTTGGACCGTCGAGCCGCTGCCCTTGGCGATGGTCGTGGGAACCCAAACCTACGCCCTGGCTACGGGCACCAGCGACGTCCTCGACGTCTACCTGCGGCGCGCGGGCACCGACATCGAGATGACGCGGATGTCGCGGGACGAGTACGCCCTGCGCCCCAACAAGACGTCCCCCGGGCGCCCGACGCAGTTCTTCATCGAGCGCTTTACCGACCTCACCCAAATGACGGTCTGGCAGTCCCCGGAGAATGCCACGGACGTCGTGTTCTACTACCGGATCCGGCACATTCAGGACGCCGGCATCTTCACCAACAATGTCGACGCTCCCCAGCGCTGGCTCGAGGCGGTCTGCGCCGGCCTCGCCTACAAGCTGGCCGTGAAGCGCCCCAAGATCGAAACCGACCGGCTGCGGGTCCTCCGGACCGAATACGGCGATGCCTGGGAGCGGGCCCGCGGTGAGGATCGCGAAAGGGCGACCACCAGAATCATTCCGGCCGTGGAGAGGAGGAGCTGATGGCGAGTTCTTCTCGGATCAGGTACGCCAGTGGCGCGCGCTCCAAAGCCCACTGCGATCGCTGCGGCCAAAAATATGGCTATCTCGAACTTCGGCCGGAGTGGAACGGCCTGCGAGTCTGCCCGGAATGCTGGGAGCCCAAGCACCCGCAGTTGACGCCCCGCACTCACACCGACGCCGAGGCGCTACGCCACCCGCGCCCGGACAATGACGACGACGGCACCGTCACTACCCATCTCCATGAGAACTTCCCGCACACGGCCGGCGGCCGGCAGATCTACGTGGTGCCGTCCGGCTCCCTGACGATCAGCACGACGGCGCCGAGCGTCACATGAGCACGACCTACGCCCAGCTTTTGATCGACATTCCGGCCAACACCGAGAACGACGGCGCGGAGTTCACAGCGTCACTGGGTCTCTTCATCCGCAATGCCGAGGCCCGTCTGTCCCGGGAGCTCGATGTCCCGGCGCTTTCGAAGCACCAGACTTCGGCCTTCTCGATTGGCGACCCCTTTCTGACGAAGCCGGCGACGAACGTCACGTTGCGGCACTTGACCGTGGTCGATGCTGCTGGCGAGCGCCACCGCCTCGAGCAGCGCACTCAAGAGTTCATCAACACCTTCTGGCCGAACCGAAATCTGACGGACCTGCCGCGCTACTACGCCGAATGGGACGAGACCGACGTGATTGTGGCGCCGACGCCCTCGGCGGCCTTCGCGGTGGAGGCGGCCTACAAGATTCGCATCGCCGGCTTGTCGACGACGAACGAGTCGAACTTCTACGCCAAGAACTACGAGGATCTCCTGTTCTACGCGTGCATGCGCGAGGCCGAGGCCTTCGACAAGAATTGGTCTACCCCGGCTCTAAAGGCCTGGGAGGGCATGTACGTCAAGGCCCTGAGCACGGCGGTCCCGGACGCTGGCGAGTTCTACACCGACGAAACCCAGACAGGAGCCACGGCGGCATGAACATCCGAGAGGCGGAGCGGGCCAAATACGACGGTGCCTGGCAGATCCCCGACTACTCCAAGTTCTCGCCCGGGGAGAAGTACGCCGATCTCTTCGGTGAGATCGCGGCGCCCAAAGCCGGCGAGACCTGCATCGATCTCGGCTGCGGGGCCGGTGCCGGCGGGAAAGCGCTCGCCCAGAAGTGGGGCTTGGAGGTCACCTATGTCGATCACGTCAAGGTCGGCGACCCGCCGGGGCGCCTCATCGTCCAGCCCTTGTGGAAGCCGATCCCGGCTTTCGCGGCCTATGGTTACTGTTGCGACGTGATGGAGCACATCCCGCCCGAGTTCACGATGCTGGCGGTGCGGAACGCGCTGGCGAGCTGCAAGGCTGGCGTCTTCTTCTCGATCTCCTTCTCCCACGACAGCTTTGGCGTCTACCTGCGCCAGCCGTTGCATCTGACGGTCGAGCCCTTCGCCTGGTGGAAGGACCGCCTGGGCGAGGTCGGCACCGTGATCGAGGCCCGCGACCTGCTGGGCGAGGGGGTTTTCTATGTCAAGTAAGCTGGAACTGGCCGGATTCGGGCTGAACACGCCGGAAGAGGAGATCCTGGAGAACATCAAGACCAACATCACCCGGGGGCTCCCGCAGTTGCAGGGGCATCCCCCGCGGCCCGACCATGTCTGCATCGTCGGCGGCGGCTGGTCCTTGGAGGACACCTTCGACGAGCTGCGGGCCCTGGTCTGGGACAATCATCCGGTCCTCGCCCTCAACGGGGCCGGCCAGTACCTGCTGGAGCGCAACATTCGCCCCGGCGCACAGATCATCTTGGACGCCCGCCCGCGCTGCGCCGGCTTCGTGGAAGAGCCAATTCCGGGCTGCAAGTACTTTCTGGCCTCCCAGTGCCACCCGTCGGTCTTCGAGGCCTGTGAGGGCCGCGACGTCTTCATCTACCACGTCGTCTCGACCGGGGACGAGACAGAGCGGGCCCTGCTCGATCGCTACTACCTGGAGCGCTGGATCGAGGTCGTCGGCGGCTCGACGGTCGGGCTGCGCTCGATCTCGCTCGCCACGTTCCTCGGCTGGCAGTTCATGCACCTCTTCGGCATCGATTCTTGCCACGCTCCCGACGGGAGGCACCACGCCTACGCGCAGCCCTGGCAGGACGCGGAAGAGACCATCTCGGTTTGGACCGGCACCAAGGAAGGCCGGCAGGACCGCGAATTCAAGTGTTCACTCTGGCAGGCCTCCCAGGCGGAGAACTTCATCGGCTTTGTCAGAGCCCTCGGCGGCAACTTCATCCTGACCCCCCATGGCGACGGTCTGATCTCACACATCATGCAGACCGGAGCCCAGATCCGCAGAGGAGACCTCTAATGGCCGTAGGCGCCTGGCAGCTTTACAACCAATTCCGCGAGTTCATGGCCGATGGGACCATCGACCTGGACACCACGACCTTCAACATGCACCTGCTCACGTCGGCCTCGAACGCCGGCACAGGCACGCTTTCGACGCTTTCGCAGTTGACCAACGAGTTGGCCTCCGCACGGGGCTACACGCTCTCGGGCAAGGCGCTAGCCGGCGTTTCCTGGGCCAATGGCGCTTCCGCCGCGATCAAGCGTTTCGACGCCACGGCGAATGTCTGGACCGCGTCTGGCGGCAACCTTGGGACCGCGGCGGCCCTCAAGTTCGCGGTAATCGTGGCCAACACCGGGGCCTCGGCCAAGGACGGCGCCAACAAGCTGGTCGCGCGCTCGCAGCTCTCGACCTCCGGCTTTGCGGTGACCGACGGCAACACCCTGACCGTCACGCCTTCCGCCAACGGAATCTTCGAGCTGTCCGGCGGGGGCTAAGTCATGGCCTTCAAGACCAAGGGCTCGCGTGACATCCCTTCCGAACAGTTCAATCGAGCGCTTGGGGTGGCGGCGCAGGTCAAGTCGGTGGCCCAGGCCATGCGGACCCGCGCGGCCGGCGGAGCAGTCAGCTTGGGAGACATCGAGAGCAACCTCCTCGCGACGCTTCGCCTGGGGCGGGTGGAGCTGATTAGGGCCAGCCAGGTCCCCGGCATCGTGGCCCACGCCAGGGGGGAGTTTGACGATCTGACCTACGACATCGCGACGGAGTTCACCGCGATGATGGCGCAGATCAACGCTCTTTTGGTGTGGCTGGAAGCCAACTTCCCGACCGACGCCAGCGGTCATCTCCAGTCGCGAAAGTTCGTCGGCGATGGTTCCGGCGCCCTGGTTGACGTGGAGCTGACCGCAGCGCCGGCCCTGGCCGCCTTCATCACCAGAGTGGATGCGCTTATCGCGTCCATCGACTAATGACTATCTCCGTATCGGGTTCGGCTGTCATTGACAGCGCTCAATCTCAGCCATCCCCCATTACGGTAGATCTATCGACAGCATCCGTGGGCGACATGCGGGTGCTCCAGCTAACTATCACACAAAATAGTCAAGCTACCGCCCGAACCATTACTGTTCCCACAGGTTGGGATAAAATAGCGACTGATCCATCTGTTGGCGGCATTACTGCCGTCAGGACGATTTGGCTACAGCGCCCCAAAGAAAGCGGTGATGGCGATACACTGGACATCACGCTTAGTGGCGACACAGGTTGGGGTTCAATTTGCGAGACCCTTAGCTCAAGTACCGGCGCAGACCTCGAAATAGACGTTGAAAACACTGCCGCGAACACTGGACTGAACGCTGCCCCGGTAGCAACCGGAGAAACAACGACTACCGCCAATACCATAGTGATCTGCGGCTATGGTTGCGACGACGACGACGGTAACGCCACGGGGCAGCCGTCCGGTATGACGGTAATTGGCTTCAGGGAAAGTCCTTTCTCTGGCAATGGCTATTCGATGATGTTGGCCCACGTCGCTCAAGCTTCGGCAGCGGCAACGGGCGACAAGACTTTCTCTATCGATGCCAGCGAAGATTGGTCTGCGGCCCTCTTTGCGATCAGAGAAGCGAGCAGCGGCGTCTCTCTGTCACCGGCCACGGCGGACCTTTCTCTCGCGGGACATGCGCCGCAGGTTCTCGTCCCCCGGGACCTGTCTCCGGCCACGGCGGACCTGGCGCTCTCGTCTACTGCGCCAACAGTCAATCTCGATGTCTTCAGGACGCCGGCCAGTGGGGCCCTGGCTCTCAGCACGGCGGCGCCCGCCCGCGCCATCGATTTCCGCCGCGACCCGGCAAAATCGGACCTGTCCCTGGCAGGCTCTGCCCCGACCGTCGAAGTCTCCGGCAGCACCGATATCGCGCGCGACCCCGCCAAGGCGGATCTGTCGCTGTCGGCGACGGCCCCGTCCCGTGTCATTGATTCCCGCAGAGATCCCGCCACGGCGGATCTCGTTGTCACCGGCCACGCCCCCGCCGTTGCGATAGATGTTGCCCTGACGCCGGCCGCAGCCAGCCTCACTCTCGCGGGAGCCGCTCCCGCGCGCACGATCGATTCCCGCAGGACCCCGGCGCAGGCAGACCTCGCTCTCGCGACGACCGCGCCGACCAAGATAATCAGCGTTCAGCGCGTGCCTGGGAAGGCCGACCTTTCTCTCGCCGGCCACGCACCCTCAGTGGGCATAGGCCCCCATATCGAGCCTGCTGCCGCCGCCCTTTCTCTGGCGGGTTTCGCGCCGGATCTTGTCACCACGGCGACATTCATCTTCGCGGTCCCTGCCGCCTCTCTCCAACTGGATGGGTATATCCCCCGACTGGGCTCATGGATGGACCCGCAGGCCTCGGTCGCTGAGACCTGGGTCGACGTGCCCAAGCACCTGTGAGGCTCGATCGCCATGACTGATGTCTGGATCAAAGCTGCGCTGGCATCGGCCGACACCGGAGGAGGC
This sequence comes from Kiloniellaceae bacterium, assembly GCA_021776195.1. Next base: position 43,920 of record JAJFGK010000051.1, read on the forward strand.
ACCCAGGACATCGTTGCGGCCGGCATCGACACCGCGAAGGCCTGTCTGCTCGTCATGGGCAGCGTTGCCGCAGACAACACCGTGGAGGCGGGTGATCTTCAGCTCAGCGTGGGTTTTGCATCGGGGGCGGCTCTCGAAGGCACGACGTACTTCGATTCGGAGCACGATTTACCCACCAGCAATGCCAACCGAGGCAGCACCAACGATTCCGTGATCGCCTTCTACAGCCTGTCGAGTCCCGGAACGGTGGTGGCGGAAGCGGAGCTACAGGCCCTGATCACCGGTGGAATCCGCCTGAACTGGTTGACCACACCGGGGTCCGCCTTTCGGATCATTGGCCTGCTCTTCGGCGGGGCCGACCTGGGCGCAGCGGTCGGGGAGAAGGTCCAGGGCGCTACCGTTTCAGGGCTCAGTATCGCCCCGAAGTTTGCCTTTGAAATGACGAACGGAGCAACCATCCCGGGCACGGCCGCCACCAGCGTGTTCTCGCTGGGAGCGGCCTTCGATAACGGAGTGTCGATCGAACAAGCCGCGCAGTATTTCAGCGAACAGGACAATTCCGCGATCGCCGCGGTTAGCGCGCTCCTTCGAGACGACAGCGTCTCCGGGCAGCTCTTGTCCAGCTCCAATACCTGGAACGATCAGGTCACGTCGTTCACTTCGGACGGGTACGTCACAAGCGCGGCCGGTGGGGCAGACGAGCTTCTGTATCTCGCGTTGGCCCTTGGTGGGCTCGCAGCGGATGTGCGGGTGATCGACATTCCGACGACGGCAGGCGTGACCTCCTACACCGTCGGTTTCCCGCCAGGCTGTCTCATGTTCATCGGCAGCGACATGACCGCTGTCAACACCGTCAAATCCGACGGAGAGGGAGCCGGGCAGTTCATTTCCGTTGTCACCCCCGAGGTAGAAAGCGCAATCGTTTTCGGCGCCAGGGACGGGCAGACGGACACTCGGACGTTCCGGGGGGCCGCCTCCAGAGCGATCCTGATTTACGATCACAACGGGACAAAGGTCGCAGAGGCCTCGTTCGACTCATTCCGGAGCGACGGTTACCGGCTCAACGTCACCACGGCCCCCGCGACCGCCCTCAAGGTGATCGCCATCGCCTTCCAGGCCAGTCACCACCTGTCCCCAGCCACGGCGCAGTTATCCCTGTCCGGGAGCGCGCCGACACTGGACTTGAGCGCCGGCTTATCCCCGGCCAGAGCCGCTCTCTCGCTCGTCGGCCACGCACCCTCGTTTCGGCTCAACCACATTCGGTCACCGGCGGCGGCAGCGGTGGCACTTGCCGGCAATGCGCCACTCCGGACCGTGAATGTGAGGCGGTCGCCGGCCAAAGCGGATCTGACGCTTACAGCTTACTCACCGGGGCTATCGGCTAATCTGAGTTTTTCGCTGGTCGGGGCCAATCTGATCCTGGCCGGCGCGGCACCTGCGGTCGCCCTGTCGAACAACCTCGTCTTCTCACCCGCCACAGCGGCGCTGGTCCTCTCGTCCTCGGCGCCGCTCGCGGGCAACGGTGTGGCCTTGGCACCTGATGCCGCGGCGCTCTCGATCTCGACGAGCGCGCCGGGTGTCTTCGGATGGACCGATACCACCAGCCCCAGCGAGGTTTGGGTCAATGTCTAAGCCCATAGGAGCGCCGCATGCCATCAACCTTTAGCCCCCTTCTCCGCGCCGAAGAGCAGGGTGACGGCGAAAACGAGAAAACCTGGGGCGACAAGGAAATCGCGACACTCAGGTTGCTCGAGAAAGCCATTGTCGGACGCCTCAGTGTCAGCGTCGCCGGTGGCTTGGATGTGACGCTCACGACGAACCAGGGTGCCGAGGACCAGGCCCGCTACCGGCGCATCGATCTGACGGGCCTTCAAACCGCCAACCTCAACCTGATCGTTCCCGACACGGGGCGCTGGGTCTTTTTCAACGGCGCCACCGGTGCCTTCTCGCTGACCGTCAAGACAGCGGCTGGGACAGGCATCGTTCTACCCCAGGGCGGAACGCTACCCGTGGCGGCCGACGGCACGAACGTGGTGCCCGACAGCCCACTGACCGCTGACGCCGACGGCTACAAGCTCGCCGTTGGCTCCCTTGAAGTCGCCGAAGATTTCCGGCTCCCGAACGCCAAGTCCTTGGCAGGCCGCAACGCCGCTGACGACGCATGGCAAGACCTTCTCAGCATTAGCGCTGGTGACGACACGACGCTGAGCTCAGCCGACGACTTCATCTTCGCAAACGCGGCCGGGGCAACGATTGCCACCCTCACCGAGCTGGGCGCCCTTTCGATTAAAGATCCCGCTATCGCCGTGAATCACTTCTCCGCCAACTCCAGCGGCGCGTCGGTGTCTCGCACCAACGGCCTCGGCACGGCCTTGACGGTAGGGCTGAACGATGGCGCCGCGAATGCGATCGGCGACGACATCATAATCGACTTCACCGCCGTGAATAGCGACGACACCGCGGTCGACTTCGGCCGGATCTTTTGCCAGATCACAGACGAGACGAACGGCACAGAGGACGCCGAGTTCATCTTCTTCACGACGCAGGGTGGGGCGACCACCGAAATCTGCCGCATGGCTGACGGCATCATCGTCGGCACGCCAAATGGCAGTTTTAAGGGTGCAGGCACCTTGAACGCCCAGAACGGCGTTTACGACAACAACTCGCTGCTCTCCGGCTATGTGATCGAGGCGGCTCGCTTTGGCACCATCGATCAGAACCGGTGGGGCGCTGTCGGCCGACTGGGCGTTCACGTCGCGGCAGAACAGTTCGCCGCGCGGATGCACCGGGACCTGGACCCCGATCAATTCCATCTGGACATGATGGAGCGAGGCGAGCTCCCGGCCATGCCTACCTACGAGGAATGGCTGAAGGGAGACCTTCCGCTCGGGTCCTTGGTTCAGCGGCTGTGGGAGACGGCAGAGGTCATGGCAGTGCATGACCAGAAGATATTGGCCGAGGTCCGGGCATTGCAGGGCCGAGTACAGTTCCTGGAGGCGGTATGACCCCGGAAGTAGCAGATCGAGCCCTCGCATTTCTCGAACGGGTGGACCTGAAGGGCAGGGAGGTTCCTGTCTTCAGCAAAGTCGTCGCCGAGCTGGTGGAGATTCGCGACATGAGTAAGCCAACCGATCCTCCCGCGCCGCCAGCTCCTCCAACGCCGCCAGCCAAACCTCGGCGCGGCAAGAGGGTGCCAGCCTCCAAGGGCAAGAAAGCCTAGGTCTATGACCCTCCGCCGGATCGACCTCGCACCAGGCATCGTCAAGGAGGACACGGCCTACGCCTCGGAGGGGCGGTGGATCGACGGCGATCACGTCCGGTTCCGTGATGGGCGCCCGGAGAAGGCAAAGGGCTGGCAGAACCAGGGATTTTCCCTGGAGGGAACCCCCAAGGACACGGTCACCTGGCAAGACCTCTCTGGCTTCCGCAACATCGGGATTGCGACCTCCGACAAGCTCTACATCGTGCAGGGCGGCGACCTCAATGACGTCACGCCGTTTCGTCGTTCGGTGGCTGCCCTTTCGAATGGCCTGACCACCACCATCGGCGAGTCCACCGTCGTCGTCGCGGACACGGGACACGGTGTCTCCATGACCGGGGCCTTTGTGAAGTTCTCAAACGCCTCCGGGGCCGTCGGGGGCCTGACGATCGACGGTGAGTACAGGGTCACGGAACTGGTCGACGCCGACGGCTACAAGTTCGATGCCGGGTCCGCCGCCACCTCGAGCGCGACCGGTCCGGCCACCATCGACGTCGACTATCTGGTCGAGCCGGGCAATGCCGATTCCGTCTTCGGGTTCGGCTGGGGCGCCGGACGGTGGAACCGAGGGACTTGGAACACGCCGCGAACCACGGGACAGGGGATCCAGCTCGAGGGGGCTCAGTGGTCGCTGGATCTCTGGGGCGAGGATCTTCTCGCCTGCCTGCGGAACTCGAAGATCTACATCCACGACGCGACCCTTGGCGTGACCGCCCGGGCCGTCGTGATCTCTGCCGCGGCGCCGACGGCCAACCGCTTTATCCTGGTCTCACGGCCGTCCCGGCACCTGCTGGCGTTTGGGACCGAAGACACCATCGGCGATCCCGGCACGCAAGACGACCTGCTGCTTCGGTGGTGCCACCGAGAAGACTTCACGGACTGGGTCCCTACCACGACGAACACGGCCGGAAGCTTCCGGTTCTCTGGCGCCTCCAGGCTGGTCTCGGCGGTCATCACCCGGCGCGAAATCCTGGTCTGGACCGACGTGAATGTCTGGCAGACCTCCTTCATCGGTGGCGAGGACGTCTTCGGCTTCAACCAAATCGGCGAGGCCTGTGGTGCCATCGGACTTCACGCCACTCTGGACATCAACGGCGTGGTCTACTGGATGGGCGACTGCAACTTCTACCTATATGACGGGCTGATCCGCGTCCTTGAGTGCCCGCTTCACGACTTCATCTTCGAGAACATCGACATCGTGCAGGGCGATTCGGCCTTCGCCGGCCACAACCGCGCGGAAAATGAGGCGATCTGGTTCTACAAGGACACCACCGGCGCCATTCGGATGGTGGCGGTCAACTACATCGACGGAACCTGGTGGGTCGCCACGCTGTCCCGAACGACCTGGGTCGATTCCGGGGTCCTGAAGAACCCGATCGCAACCTCCGCCGACGGCAAGATCTACGACCACGAGATAGGAAACTCCGACGACGGCCAGCCCCTGACGGCCTTCATCGAGTCCGGCGACATCGACATAGGCGACGGAGACGCGATCTCCTTCATCCGCAAGGTCGTCACGGACATGAACATCAAGTCGGGCTCGGCCACGATCACGATCAAGGCCCGCAAGTACCCGAACGGCGCGCAGGTCACCAAGGGGCCCTACGAGATCACGTCCACCACGGAGAAGATCAATTTCCGCATCCGGGGCCGGCAGATCTCCTATCGGATCGAGTCGACGGGCGCCGACGACGACTGGCGTCTCGGGAGCCCGCGCTTCGATATCCAGGAAGACGGTGGGCAATGACGATACGGCTGCCCGATGCACCGGACCTCTACGATCCCAGGTGGGCCCGGGAGATGGAGCGCGTCCTGGAGCTCAAGTTCGACGAGCTGGACGCCACGATCCGAGCCCTGCAGGCGCCGGTCTTGATTATCACGGTGCCGACCGCGCAGGTCACCCTGACGACGACGGCGCCGAGCGTGGTGGTGGCGTAGGGGCGGCCCTTTTGCTTCACCAAATCCCGAACCAGATCCCGATACCGTGGACGATTGCGACAGGAAAGAACATCGCCCCGGCGATTAGAAACCCCCACCTGTCATCGGTGAAACAAACGTAGACATGCGTAAACCAGGATGCCGCACACGTGAGTGCGATGACCCAGAGCAGAAGTGTCGATAGACCGTCGTTCATTTACGGGGCCATTCTCAGTTGTAGTCCGGAATAGTTGGTGCCGAACAGAATTAGGAAGAGAATCAGCCAAACGCCTATCGGACCGATAGGCGGGTGTGAATCTGGATCAGCGAACTTCCGCCTGTAAAGCCACCAGAGAAACGGGAAAACCCCTGGCAGAACCAATAGGCTTCCAGCCTGACCCAGGGTCTCCGCCCAAATGGTCAAGTTGTACGGCCATAGGTGCGCGCCTCGAACGACTGTCAGCGCCGCGCCTGCGATCAGTGACAAGGACACCAGCATCGTGGCCTTAAGAAAGAATGTGCGGGATCCGGACATTCTGCCCCTCACTCGCGAAACCAGATCATGTCTACGATGGCGGTCGAGTGCTCGTCATGTAGAAGTTCTGGAGCACAAAATTCGACGGTAACAACCGCGGTGCCTTTATCGCCTTCGTCGCTTCTACCGTGGGGGCCGTTGGCGAAGCGCAGGAACTGGCAGGAAATGTCAAAGGCAAAGTACGAGTAGCAGGCCGCTAGGCTGCATTCGAAGGCTCTGAGATGGGACACGTTTCCAGCCCCATACTCTTCCTCGATGATCTCGGCGACTCGCTCCTTGCTGAATTCGGGAATTCTCTTCCACCAGTACTCTGGTGCCAAAGCGGCACTCTCAATGAACAGTTTCCTGGTGTCTCTATCGACCCAGAAGGCGCTTGAGACTCGGAATTTGTTATCGTCCGTCCAGTGTACTGTGAATTCCCCCTTCTCTGCCGCCAGCCACTCTTTGTCGCTTGAGACAGTGATCTTCGAATCGTTGTGGTGAACCTGTTCTTGTGCCGCAACCGCACCTGCGAAGATGGGCCAAAAGAGCATTACCAGAACGAGCTTCATGACTCGGTCTCCTTCGTCTCTTTCGGGAGAGTAACTCTCTACCGCAGCAAGAATCAACACTCAGGAGATTCACAATCTTCTCCGCACCATCTAATTGAGGAACCTGCCTATGCAGAATCATATCGGTGCCTTGGCGCGGTCATTCCAGCAATTTGGTCGCCGCGGAGACTCGATCCTCGCGCACATCTCGCCCTCCGAAGCCGATCTTTTGAGGCGCCGCGGTGGTGCTGGATCCATCAATCCGGTCACGCTTCTGCCAGAATTTTTTGGTCCCAGCGACGGCGGCCCCGGCCCTGGCGAAGGCGGAACCGGTGGTGGTCCGGGAGGTGCAGGGACCGGAGGTGGTGATGGCCCGAGTGATGCGGGGGGCGGAGGCGGTGGTGGAGGCGGTAGCGGCGGCGGCGACGCCACGGATCATGACGCTGGCGTTGCTTCTGGATTGGGTCGTGGCGCGGCGACGGATATTAGCGCTGGCCTTGGAAGCGCTCTTGGTGGGATAGGCGCTGAAGCAAGCGATGCAGGTTCCGTCGGCATAGACTTTACGGATTCTACGACCCGCCAAAATGCTTTCGCAACCCGTCCGCGCGTCGGAACAAAACAGTTCGCTGAGGTCGTTTCTCTGGCTCGACAGGCAACAAAGGAACGGCCGGGTTTTGCTGCGGCAGTGGGTGCCCTGTCTCAAGCGGCCATGCCCTCGGCGATGGCACTAGGCATCAATGCTTTGAACGCCATTGCGGATCGCCCCACCAGTGGCGTCCTGGGGGCTCTCGGGTTGGGCGGCGAAGCTCCAGACCCTGACGATATAGGTATGGACGGCCGCAGCGATGCCGAAGGTAACGAACCCGGCGGCTCAGGCGATTTCCTGCCGGCAGCCCCGCTACCGCCTCAGGGGGCCTTGACCCCGCCGGCGCCGCCGCCTGACCCCCGAGCCGCATTGGCACCGCGCCCCCGGAACTATCTGCATTCAGACCCGTTCTCGGGCCGCATCACACCGTACCGGCCCCTGCGGCCGGCGCTTTCTCGGTTCTAAAGGAGTATCCCCATGGGCATTTTCGATGCTGGTAGCGTCTCGCAGATCGAGGAGTTCCCCGATTGGCTGACCGACGCGGCGCAGGACAGCGTCAACCTGGCTTCCAAGGCGGCGAACCAGCCTTACGAGGCCTATCCGCGCGCGCGCCTGGCCCCGTTCACCGCACGCCAGAACCGGGGGTTCCGGAAGATCGATGCCGCGGTGGATGACTGGCGCCCGGACCTGGCCCGCGCGGGCGGCGCGCTGTCCTCGGCGGGCGGGGCGCTGCGAGACGTGGGCCGGGTGGGCGATTCGCGCTTCACCGACCCTGGCGTGGCCGAGGCGTACATGAACCCATTCGTCGACGAGGTCGTGGACACCTCGTTGCGACGGTACGACGAGGACGCGGCGCGGGCGCGCAACGACCTTTCCGACCGCCGGGTGGCGACCGGGTCCTTCGGGGGCGGGCGCCATGGCGTGGCCGAGGCGGAGTTCGATCGGGGCAGCGCCGAGGACCGGGCGCGGATCAACGCCGGCCTGATGTCGGACGCCTATAACTCGGCCGCCGGGATCTACACCTCGGACCAGGGCCGGGCCCTAGACGCCTATAGCACCCAGGCGGACGGCTATCAGGATGTGGCGCGCGGGTACGGGGCTCTCGCCGGAGACCGTCAGGCCCTGGCCTACGGCGACGCGGACGCGCTGCTGCGGGCGGGCGGCGCCGAACAGGGGCTGAAGCAGGCCGGGCTGGACATCGGGTACGGCGACTTCCTCGAGCAGCGCGACTGGCCGATCCGGGGCGTGAACATCTACAGCGGCGCGTTGTCCTCGACGCCGGTGGGCTCCACCAGGACCGAGACGGTTGAGCCCAACACCGCGGGACAGATCGGCGGCGCGCTGACCACCGGGCTCGGCATTCTCGACAACGTCGGCGGGCTGGACGGCGTCGGCGACTTCTTCTCGAGCTTTTTCTGATTTGGGAGCCTGACATGGGTGTCGAAATTCAGCCGCACCAGCCCTGGGTAGACATCTTCCCTCGCGACATGAATTCGCGGGACGAATGGGATCAGTACGTCCAGGCATATCGGAAGCACGCAGGAGGCGGCCTCGGCCCTATCTCGCGTCCCAGGCCATGGATGGGGGGCTTGCGAGAGCAAGAGGCGCCTGGCGTTAGCGAAGTTCTTCCCACTGGTCCTCTTGAGGCGCTGGCTGATGGTGCTGCTGACATCTATGACCGGTTCGGGCGCTGGGCGAACGAGGCCTACCCCGGTGGCGTCAACAGCGTCCTGCCCCGCACCCTGGGTTACCCCGAGCACCTTCGGTCCCGCCTTGACGTGGAGGAAGGTCCGCGCTCTCCGACATCGCCCTATGACTGGACTGGTCCCGCCAGCGGAAGACCCTACCAGGTCAATCCCGTGCCTCGCGGCCCCGCACTCGCCGCTGCTGGGCTGGCCCCTGTTGCGCCACCTGTGGCGGAAGCCCCTGGAGGTGGCGCGCTTTCCCGGCCAGCTCTGCCGAGGCCTGCCCGCGCCCCTATCGGCCCCCCGGGTGGCCCTGGCCGCAATCCGCGCGGCGCTCTCGGGGGAATGCCGGGGCGTGCGCGGTTGCCGCTCCAAGGGCCTCCCGCGGGTGCGCTGGCCGTGTCTGGCGCACCCCCCACGCCACCTCGCTCTGAGGACATGGATGGCCTAAGCCGGGGCGACTTCCTGGTACGCGCCGGGCTCGGCATGATGAGCTCGGCGAGCAAACCGCATTCAAGCCTGTTCGGGTCCATCGGGGAGGGCTTCGGCGGTGCGCTGGACTACGATCGGGCGCGCCGCAAGGAGCAGATGGAGAGCGCCCAGCGGACCTTCGAGAACGATCTAGCCGAGCGCAGGCTGGCCGAGACTGAGAAGGCCAATCAAGCCCGTCAGGACTACTACAACCGTCCCGCCGCGCCGAAGTACGAGAAGGTGGTGGATGCCGAGGGGAACGTGGTCTTCGTGGATCCGGCCAGCCAGAAGACTTGGGAATCGGGCCTTCGCGCACGCGACACCGGCCAGATCCCGCTCGCCCAGATGAGGAGCAAGGAGCTGCTACGTCTGACTCTCTCGGACGATCCCGATACGGCCGCCGCCGCCGAGGCTGAACTGCTGGAACGCAACGACCTCTCCACAGGGGCCGAGGCCTCGAACGGGACGCCGCCGGCTGCTTCAGAGCGTGTCGTTGGGCAGATCTACGATTCCCCCAAGGGTAAAGTCCGCTGGGAAGGTGATGGCTGGACCCTCGTGGAAGATGGCTGATGGCCAAACTTTCTGACGCCGAGGTCTGGGGCGCACCGGGAAAGCTATCGGATGCCGATATCTGGGGCGACGCCGGTGGCGATGAAGGCCCCGGACGCCTCGCTCATGCCGCCGGCAGTGTCGGGCGCGGCACGCTCGATATCGCCACGGGCACGCTGACGGAAGTCTCTCGCGTCGGGCAGCACCGGGACGTCAACCTTTCTCGTGGGTTCGATCTGATCGACAGCGGCGTTCCCGCCAACGACGCCTATCAGCAGGCGAAGGGCATCGGCGTCGGTCTGAGCGACTACCTGCAGTATGAGGGCGCCGACCCGGAAAGTCGGGCAAAGCTGCGCGAGATCCACGTTGGGGATCCATCCGCGCCCCTCACGGAACGCCCCGCCTACAAGGCAGGCACGGCTTTGACCGAGTTCGGCCAGGAGTCTTTGCCGAACAACCCCAACTATGCGGGCGATTTCTTCACGGATGCAGTCCCGCGGGGGCTGGGCACCGTGGCCGGGTTCCTCGCGTCCGGGGCGGCCCGGGGTGGGCCGGCGATCGCGGGGGCCTTGACCGGTGCCGGCCTGCAAACCCGCGACGCCGTCGAGAGCGACGCTACGCCCGAGCAGATCGACACCGCGGCGGCCTACGGTGCCGGCTTGGGGCTGACCGACGCTGTTCCCATCGGTATCGGCGCCGGCGCTCTGGCGAGCGGCGTGGGTAGCGCGGTCAAACGGATTGCCGGGACCACAGCGGCAGAGGCCGTTCAGGAAGCCGGGCAGACCTTGGGCGAGAACTTGGTTGCATCTGACCTGGCCGCCTACGACCCTGATCGCCCATTGATCGAGGGCGTCGGCGAGGCCACCGCGGTCGGTGGCGTGGTCGGCTTTACCATGCAGACCCTGGGCGAGACCCTGGCCGGCGTGTTTGGCGGCCGTCGCGGGGGTAAGGGCGCTTCGGGGAGCCCCCAGAGCGAGGATGACCCCGGTCCGGCTCCAGGTGACGAACAGGAGGGCGGCCCCCAGGGCAAGACCCAGGTCAACGCGAACGGCTTCCAGGCGTCCGTCGATCTGAAGGACGGCGTGGCCCAGGGCACCGTGAAGGCACGGACCGGGGCCGGGGAGGGCGTTCCGCTCTACGCCGGACCGGAGGAGTCCGAACAGGCATTCATCGTCGACACCGTGGATCCCGAGACCGGCGCCTTCGTGGACAGCCGGCTCGTCATGGGAGTGCCGTCCCAGGAGGCCGCCAGGGCGCTCTACACGGGCCAGGAGGCCGCCGACTCCATCGGGGCCATCACACCCGTTTCAGCCTCCAGCGCCCGCGAATGGCTCGCCCAGGAGGGCAACAAGCGCACTCCCTTCGCCGACAGTGCCTTGGCCGGCGGCCAGGGGCGCAGAGACAGCAATCTAGGCCAGCCCGAGCGGACGACCTATGCCCCGGTGCAGGTCAACGACGGGGGCTCGCCACGGTTCGGCATCGAGAAGGTGACCGGGCAGACCCGCGAGCGGATTCCCGGTGCCGAGTTCTCCTCGATCGAGACCGCGACAAGGCTGGCCGGCCGGATGACGGCCTCTGGCAATTCGCTGTTGACCCCGAACGAGGACGAGGCCCTGGCGGAGTCGGCATCAAGCCAGGGGATCGCCGGAGCCGATACCGAGCTCTTCCGAATCCAGGAGGACCCCCGCTACAGCCAGGAGCAGAAGGACGAGGCGGCCAACGTCGTCGCCTCCCTGGTCCAGGTTCTGCCGGTGACCGGGCACGGAGCGGGCCTGCGGTTCGAAGATCAGATCTTAATGGCGGATAGCCAGGCCGCGAAAGCGTCTGGGGCCGCTGGTTCGCCCTATGCGGCGGGCGCCACGGTCGGGGGCAGGCTCATCAAGGTCGCTCTCAATTTCCAAGAACAGAACTTCGACCCGACGGACACCGCCTATCACGAGGCTGTGCACGTCCTGCAGGGGCTCGCCAAGGAGGCCGACCCGGCTCTGGCCAAGACCATGTCGAAGGCCTTCCCGGAGCGGGGCCGGATCGGTGCTCTGCCGCCGTCGATCCGCCGGCTGTTGAAGCGCACGCCCTCGGCCATAACGGATGGCAACACCGTCTTCGACGACCTGAAGGCGTCTTTCGGCAACAAGCCCCTTTCCGGATCCGAGTTGCAGGCGGTCGCCCTGGCTGCTTACGCACGGGCCCGGGCCGACGGCGTTGAGCTGACGATGCCCGGGACGATGCGAAAAGTGCTCGACCTCTTCCTGGACTTCTTCGAGGCCCTTGGCAGCAAGGTGGCCGGCGGCCGCTTCCAGACCCAAGCCGGTCTTGCCAAGGACTTCGAGAGCGGCGCGCTTGGACGGGGCCTCGCCGGCCAGGCCGGGCGCCAGAAGCTCTCGGACGCCGATATCGGCCTTGAGCCGGCACCCCCGGTGTCCCCAGCCCCGGCGCCAGAGCCGGTGGCCTCGGCCCCAGAGCCGACCCACCCCGACGAAGCACCGTCACCCGAACCAGGCCTGCCGGAAACGGCGGCGCCAGGTGGGGAGAGCGGGCAGGTTGACATTGGGTCTGTCGTCCCCCGACAGGAACCTTCGCCGCCAGTCCGCTCCACTCCCGCCCGGCCGCGCGGTGGCGCTCATGATGGCGAGTCGATCCTGCCGTTCCTGGCGCAATGGGGGGTCCAGGACCAGCGCGGCGAGCTGTCGCATATGGGCGCACAGCACTGGCACCGTGAGGGCTCGTTCCGGCGCAAGCTGGTTCGTGAGGATGGCCTGACGATCCATGAAGCGCGCGAGCGGGCCGAGGAAGAAGGCTTCCTGCCCGTCGGCTCCTACGATGGTGACCTGCTGAACATGATCGAGGAGGAGTTGAAGGTCACACCGCAACTCCGGTCCCAGGATGCCCAGGCGGAAGCCGATCGGCTGCGCGAGCTCACTCGTGAAGACGAAGACCGCAAATGGATGGAGCGTCAGGCCGCCGAGGTCGGCATCGAGACCACCGGCGACGAGGACTTGACCGACCTTCACAGCAGGATCACCGCGGCGCGCGAGGCCGCTGACACCGATCTTGCGAGACTTGACGCCATCCTTGCCGCAGAGGACGATGTAGACCGCATTGTTCGCGAGGAACTGGCGCGAAGCGAGGAAGACAATGCCCCAATCGAACTTGAAGGACCCCCGGCATTCGAAGACGCCGGCGGAGACCCTGAACCGGCTCCAGCGCAAGCAGGCCCTGGTGAACAGCCTGTTGGCCGACCCGAAGCAGCCCCAGGAGAGCAAGAAGCGGCTGGGCTGGGCGCGGGAGTCCGTGGAGAGCGCGATCAGGATGGTGCGCAAGCGGCTCTAGTCGACCCGCCTGCCGTCGATCTGACCGACCAGGGCCCGCAGCCGGCCATCCCCGGCGCCGAGAAGATCCCCGACAGAGAGCTGGCCGAGCGCCGGATGGAAGGCCGGCAGACGGCCGCAGCCCCGCAGAAGGACGCCGACGAAGGCCTGTTCGACCTGGGTGCCCGCGCACAGACCGATCTGCTGGACGCGGTGAACGAGGCCGCAGCCGAAGCCGACCCAGCCCCGACCGAGGCCCAGAAGGAGGCGGGCAACTACAAGAAGGGCCATGTCACGGTCCATGGCCTGGACATCACCATCGAGAACGAGAAGGGCTCGATCCGCAGCGGCACCGATCCGGACGGCAACCCATGGGAAGTGCGCATGCCAGCGCACTACGGCTATATCAAGCGGACCGAGGGCGCCGACGGCGAGCAGGTGGACGTCTATCTGGGCGACAATCCAGCGAGCGAGCAGGTCTTCGTGGTCTTCCAGAAGGACTTGGCCGCCAACAAGTTCGACGAACATAAAATCGTAATCGGGGTGGCGACCGCCGAGGAAGCCCGGGCTCTCTACGAAGCCGGGTTTAGCGATGGCCGGGGCGCCGAACGGCTCGATCGCATGGAAACCCTCTCCATCGACCAGTTTAAGGCGAAGCTCGAGGATGGCGCCTACGCCAAGGGACGGCTGTCTCCCAAGGCGAACCGGGCCAGCGCGGACGAACAGTTCGCCGCGGCCCAGCCCAACTCGATCGCCGCCGCGGACATCACCCGCGCGACACCGCCTGACACCTTCGTGCTCTCTCCGGCCGGCCAAATCGACTACGGCCGCATCACCGAAGAGGTTGCCGCGGCGACGGGTCTGAAGCCTCTGCCGATCCGCCTGCGGGTCGGAGACAGGACTTTCGGGCTGCGCCACATCGACCAGCGGCACGGCAAGGCGGTGAAAGCGGTCGGCGGGTCCATCGAGCGGTTCGTTTGGAGTGTGGCTCAAGGCTACAACCAGATTCGGCGCAGCGGAGCCGGCGACATCAATCTCGTTCGACAGCGTCCGGGGGAAAATAGGCTGGTCGGGATGGCGCTCGCCGAAGACAGCGGCTTTTACACCGTCAACACCGCGTTTTTGCCTTCTGTCGCGAGAGGTACGTTGCTGTGGGAGGAACGGCGCAGGCAGACCTCACCCGATTCCGGAGACCAGGCCCCTTACACAGCACCCTCCGACAAGTCCGGGGAAGGCCATCGAAGCGCTCGGGACACAGGCAACACCCTCAAGTTAGGGGGTCGCGGTAAAAAAATCAACAACGACGGCGGCGAGCAATATTCCGCGACACGTTACCGGGACGCCACGCCGACGCAGAAGCGCCTAGTGGACTCCATGTCCGACGAGGCAGTGGCGAAGATCGTCAAGCTCGCCCGGAATGAGACCGACGTTCAGTACGCCGCAGCCTGGCACGGCTCGCCACATGACTTCGACCAGTTCACCACCAATGCCATGGGGACTGGCGAGGGTGTGCATGCCTTTGGTTGGGGGCTCTATTTTGCCGGCAAGAAGCAAATCGCGAACCATTACCGCGAGGCACTGTCACGCAATCGAACGCCCCCAAGAGAGGTCCTCCGCCGCTACTTTTCCCCGGGAAACATTGTTCCTTCTTACAGTGGGTTCGACAGGGTTATTGCTTTCAATGAGGGCACCGAAGACGGGGACTGGTTTGTCGATGTGCAGGCGGTTGAGCGTGACGAAGACGGTAACTGGGTGAAGGCCCGTGGTTTGAGTGGATTGCGCCCTCGCCGGCACGCAACCACTCCGTCTCCTAAAGATATAGAGAAAGTCACTGGAGAGAAGTCTGGCCGCCTCTACAAGGTCGAGCTGGCCCCCGCCGAGGACGAATACCTCTATTGGGACAAGCCCGTAAGCCAGCAAAGCGCTAAGGTCAGGAACGCCCTTACCGCGGTAAAGCTACCGTTTCGCTTCAGCGGCCTTCTGGAGCCGGAGCGAACCTTCAGACCCTGGCTGAAAGAAGAACTTGCCAGCGCCCACAGCTTGGACAAGCCCGCATGGAAACTATACAGCAGCATCGGGCGTCGGCTGGGGAGCGAAGAGGCCGCCTCCAAGGCCCTGCTCGCAGCCGGAATCCCCGGCATCAAGTACCTCGACCAAGGCAGCCGCGGCGCCGGCGAGGGCACCTACAACTACGTGATCTTCGACGACAACCAGATCACGGTGGAGGAAAAGTACAGCGCCACGGTGTCTCCCCAGCGTCGCCGCCGCCGGCAGACCGCAGGGCGGGTCGCCACGGAGACGGCACGGATCACCGGCAGCCTCGCCCCCGGCCAGCCGGCTTGGTCGGCCCCGGAGGACCGGGTCCGCGATCACCTGAACATCAGGAATCTGCGGGCGGTACGGTCCGGACAGGACTTGGTCGACCTCATCGCTCGCGCCACGCAGGCGGGCGGCGCCGAGGCCCTTCGTATCAAGACCCAGGACGCCTTCCTGCGGGTGCGCCGGGTCGAGGAGCGCATCGCCCAGGCCCGCGGCCGTCCGATTGACGACCAGCTCGACCCCTACACCATGGAAACGCTCCACCACGGCAAGATCGGGCACCTTCTGGACGAGTTCGAGAGGGGCCCGCAAGCCAACCTCATCCGAAAGATCAATGATGCGGGCTTCACGATCGAGGATGTGGAGGCCTACCTCTATGCCAGGCACGCGCCCGAAAGGAACGCCCACATCGCGACGATCAACGATCAGATGCCGGACGGTGGCAGCGGGATAGATACAGCGACCGCAGCGGCCTATCTCAGGGGCGCTGGGCCGCTAGTAGCGATGGACGGCACTCGGGTTGCTGATCCGCTCGACTTGGCCCAGGTGCCCGCCCTGGAGGCCATCGCGGGCGATGTCTATGCAATCCTGGAATCAGCCCGGGACGTGCTCGAGCAGGGCGGCATCCTTTCCGGGTTCGAGCGCCAGGCCTGGGAGAAGTCGCCTCGCTACGTTCCCCTCCGGAATCAGGACGTCGGGAACGAGGACGTCATCAGCACCGGCCAGGGCTTCGATCAACGCCAGCGGGCGTCCTTCCAGGCCATGGGCCGGCAGACTCCGGCAGGCGACATCCTCGCCCATGTGATGACGCTCTACGAGACGGCTCTGATCCGCGCCGAAAAGAACCAGGTCGGGCTTGCCCTTGCCCGGCTCGTGGCGGCGAACCCGAACCCCGAGGTCTGGTCGGTCAACAAGATCGAACACCGCCGGGAGATCGGGGCCGACGGCATGGTCCACCTGGTGGCGACGCCCCAGAGTCAGCTCGGCGACAAGGTCTTTGCGGTGCGCCACGGCGGGGACGTTTACTACATCACGCTGGAAGACGAGCGCCTGGCCCAGGCCATGAAGAAGCTGGGCCCCCAGAACATGAACATCGTGGTCCAGATGCTGGGCAAGCTGAACCGCTTCCTCGCCGGGGTGAACACGTCGTTTTCGCCGGATTTCATCGTGGCGAACTTCCTGCGCGACCTTCAGACCGCGCTCGTCAACTTGCAGGCCGAGGACATGCCGGCGATTGCGCGGGAGGTGGTCAAGAACACCCCTTCGGCCATTCGGGGCATCAACAACTACCTGCGCGGCGACAGGTCGCATGCCTGGGCGCAGCACTTCGATGAGTTCCGCCGGAATGGTGCGCAGACCGGCTACACCCACCTGAAGTCGGTGGCCGAGAGGCGAGGGGAACTGCAGGCCAAACTCCGGGACATCAACGCGACGAGCCCGAGGAAGGCCCTTAACGCGGCCAAGGCCGTCATCGATCTGGTCCAGGACGCCAACACGGCGGTGGAGAACGGCGTTCGCCTGAGCGCCTTCGTGGCCGCCCGCCAAAGGGGCCTTCCCGCTCAACAGGCGGCGGCCATGGCCAAGAACCTGACCGTGAACTTCAACAGGCGGGGCGAATGGGCGGCGACCATGAACGCCCTCTATCTCTTCTACAACGCGAGCTTCCAGGGGATCATGCGGACCCTTCAGGCGCTGCGCAGCAAGACGGTGCGCCGGATCATGTTCGGCGCCGTGGTCCTGGGAGCGATGCAGGAGCTGGTCGGCAGCCTGATGTACGACGACGGCGACGACAATGACTGGGACAAGCTCTCGCGCTGGGACAAAGAGCACAATTTCATCATCCCGAACCCCTGGCACGAGACTGGCGACGACCCCGCGGCACTGAAGATCCCGATGCCCTACGGCTACAACGTCTTCCCGGCCACCGGTGCGAAGATCATGGAAGCGATCCGCGGAAAGAAGGAGCCTACCAAGGCAGCAGCCGAGATAGTCGGCCTGGTCCTTGACGCTTACAACCTCTTGGGCGACAGCACCCTGGTCACGTTCTTCACGCCGACGGCCCTAGATCCGGTCATGGAGCTCGGCGCGAACGTCAACTTCACGGGCCGGCCGATCTACCCCGAGCGGCTCTGGGACGAGCGCCCCCGCAGCGAGCAGGCCTGGCGCTCCACGAGCGAGACGGCGAAGGCTGTTTCCAGCGCTCTCAATCGGTTGTCGGGCGGCAGTGAATTCAGATCGGGGGCGGTCGATTGGTATCCCGATGCCCTGGAGCACGTCTTCGACTTCCTCACGGGGTCCGCCGGCGCCACGGTGCGCCGCGTGGGCGACGTAGCC
This sequence comes from Kiloniellaceae bacterium, assembly GCA_021776195.1. The sequence continues at coordinate 61,413 of JAJFGK010000051.1, forward strand.
CAAACGGTGGCAAAGGGCGAGGAACTGCCCCTGCGGACGGTCCCCATCGTGCGGCGCCTCGTCGTGGGTCAGAACGAATGGTACGAGACCTTCGCCTGGCGCGACATCGCCAACGAGATCAAGCGGCAGTCCACGAACTACAAGGCGGCCAAGAGCGCCGGCAGCGCGAACGAGGTCGCCGTGTTCCGGGAAGAGTATGGGCCTGAACTCTCCATGGTCGGCGAGCAGAAGCGGATAGCGAAGCTTCTGCGCAAGGACAACAACCGGATCACCGCCATCAACGGGAACGACCGCCTCTCCGAAGAGGAGAAGAGCAAGCGCGTGAAGGCAATCCAGGACCGGATGAACGAGTACCGCCGCAAGGCCCGCCTGAAGTACGAGCGCCTCGTCCGAGAGGCCAAGTAGCCGGTCGTCGGCTTTTCTATTTCCGCCCCCTTTTATGCACCGTTCTATGCAAAGGAACCGTCATGCGCCTACTCCTGTCGGCCGCTTTGGCGGTCTTTTTGTTGTTCGGATCGTCGCCGGCTCAGGCCGCGCCGCGATGCGACACGCGGGGCAACGTCCTCCAGATCTTGTCGGGCAAGTATCAGGAGTCGCCGGTCGCCATCGGAGTCACCAACAACGGTGGCCTGGTCGAGGTACTGACCACAGCCGACGGCGGTACCTGGTCGATCATCGTCACCACGCCTCGGGGGTGGTCCTGCCTGGTTGCGTCGGGCGTGGGCTGGAAGAGCATCGCGCAGGCGGCAGCCGGGGAGGCGAGTTGATGGAAGACCTGATCGCCAAGTTCCTGGAGTACGGACCGCTCGGCCTTGGCTGGCCGCTCTTGATTTACGTCTATCTCGACAACCGCAAGCGCGAGGCGGCGCTGGCGGCGGCCCACGAAAAGCTGACGCAGCAGGTCTTGAAAGCGTTTGGCGAGAGCACCGCCGCCATCTCGATCTTGTCGGAAAGGATCCGGCCTCAATGAGCATCACCTGGTTTCAGAGGGCGGCGCCGAAGGCCGATACGGCGGAAATCGACAAGGCCATGGAAAAGCAACAACAGGCAATCGACCGGCTCGAGAAGGCCTTCGAGGGGCTGACCGTCGAATTGAAGCCCGGGGGTAAACAAGATGGACCTGACGCATGACCAGGTTGTTGCCGGTCAGAACGTGGTTTGGCTGGTCGCGTCCTTGGTCGTGGCGGCTTACATGGGCCTGGCTTTCGTCCGCCGACTGCGAAGCCAGGGGCTCGACGATACCGCGCGGATCATGCTGGGCGTCATCATGGTGGCCTCGGGAGCGGCCCTGCACCGGTTTTTCTGGACCCTGTGGCGTCTTTTCCGCGCCGCTGGCCTCTCGGACACGGCGGCGGTTTTCCCCGACATAGCGGGGCACGTGGCCGGTCCTGCGGTGATCATGATCTGCGCCGGCTACGCCCTCCATCTCTATGCGCCCCTGCGTGCCTGGTTCGGCCGGGCCTGGGCCGTGGCGGTGGTCGCGTTCTATGGCGCTTGGTTCCTACTGGGAGCCGGCGCATCCAGCCTTGTCAGCCTCACCGAATAGGAGAACAGACATGCCTGACACGACCCCCGCGGACCTAGGCCACAACGGCGGGCCACCGCTGCGCCAGCACAGCCTGAAGAGCGCCGAGTTTTTCTCGTTCTGCATCTTCGCGTTCGCTGTGATCATCGAGATGGCGCTGAAGTTCGTCGCGGCGGTCAAGTTCGACATGCCCGACCTGGTCCTGACCGACCGCGAAGACAAGCTCTGGCTGGCACTCGGGGCCGGCGGGGTCTTGCTGGTCAGGCAGGTCGGCAAGGGCTTGGCTGGTTACGGAAACGCCATGCGGGCGATGGCGCCCAAGGCAGGCCCCAATGTCCCACCTTCGGGTTAGCGACGAGCCGGCGACGGTCCGGCCGGCGGGCTTCTCGCAAATTCAACACTCCCTGGCGTGGATCACCTTCGCCGGCGCGGGGCGCGTGACGGTCCCCCGCAGCCAGGTTTCCCATCTGGCCGCCGAGGTCGCGCGCTGGCAGGTCGAGTCCCAATGGGAGCCCGACGATGGCAGCGACGACTGGACCAACATCCGGCGGGAGAAGGTGCGCACCCTAAGCGGGGTCAGGTGGGTCTGGAAGGCCGACTGCGAGAACCTGGTCCTCAAGCTGATCGAGATCCTGATCGCCGCAGGCGTACCGTCCGGCGCCATGCGTCTTGTGGCCGGCGAGCTGCGCCCGGGCGACCCCACCAGTGGCCATCTGGTGCTGGCGATCGATACCGATGACAAGACCTTGGTCTACGACTGCCGCCGCCATGGCCTGACCGAATGGGAGATCCTCTCGAAATCTGGGGCCAACTGGACCGGGGCGACGGACGGCGGGCGCTGGGTCCAGATCGCGGTGTGACCCATGAACCCGTTGTTCGGACAGTTATCGAGCCTGCCCCTTACACGAGCCCCCGAATCAAGATCGGGGTCGTCCAGATCGACGATCAGAAGCTGGTGCTGTCCGCCCGCGAGTTCATCATTTGGGACGCCCTCTATCGACGCCTCGGCAAGATCATCTCTCTGGATGTCACCGAGCCGCTGGCGATGGAGTGGGGGAACGCACGGCAAGCCAGACCCTGGCACGACACCGCCAAGGTCTACCTCAGCCGGCTGCGCGAGAAGATCGCGGACCAAGGGCTGCCATTCACCATCCTGACGGTTCAGGGGGTCGGTCACAGCCTGATCCTCAAGGCCGAAGAAGACCAGTAACCGTCAAAACGGCTGCTGCCATTGGGGCACGCGGCCATCAATTACACCTGGCTCATCGCGTCCGAGCCGGGTGGAACCTGGAAGGAGATCGACCACCTATGAAGTACCTTACTTTCCTCGGAAGGATTTGGACCCTCTCTATTGGCTTGATTTTCGCTGCAATTCTCGGCGTGGCCATGGCAGGCTGCGCGAGCTTCGGCAGTGCTGACTCGGACGGGCAGAAGCTCTATCGGCTGAACGCCGTGACGACCTACACGATGTTGCTGGCGCGCGACTACGTGTCTTCGCCCCAGGCCAATCCCTCGATTGTCGCCACCGTCGTCGCCAGCGCCGCGGCGACCCATGCCGGCCTGCTTGAAAGCGACGCAGCCTACGACGAGGGCGGTGGGGGCAAGGTGACCTATGCCCTGGCCCTTGCCAGCGGCGCGCTGGAGACAGCCGAGGATGTCGTCAACATCGCCCTGGATATCGACCTCGGTGGCGGCAACGTCTTGGCCAAGGCGACCAAGCTGGGCTCGACCTGGGCCGGTACCCTCGCGGAGATGCGAGCCTTGAGAAAGGACGTCGCGCGGCCGGTGCTTGACAGCCTGGGCGAGGGCGAGGACCCGGACAGCATTCAGTGGGAGGAGATGCGGGCGATCCGCGACGCTGTGTTCGCGGCGATCGCTGCGCCCACCTGACGACCCTTACGACGCCTCCCTGAAGTCAGTTATCCAGTTGGCAACTGACGTGCCGGGCTGCCTTCGGGTGGCCCGGTCTTTTTTTGTGCCCAGCGCAAGCCGCAGTATAGACAAACGAGACCGGGATATCCGTGCTGGCGAACCCATTTATGGGTTCTGTCATCGCAATTCTGTTTAGCGGGTGGTTCATTCCAGGAGTTCAAATAAAGCCGCTTCCACTCTTTTCGGCTCATCGGCGCGCCCAAGTGGCGGCGATTCTCACCGACGGGGAACGCTACCGTCCAGTTGATGCTCCTAATCTTTACCACTTTCCAGCTCCTTCACCCGCGCCTCAGCGGCCTCTGCGCGCAGCTTGACCCCGTTATGCAGGGCGCACCAGCGCAGAACCTTTCCTCCGACTTCATCGACCTCGCACGCGCAGCCACTCGGCGCCGGCTGCGGCCGCTCCTTCATTTCAGCTATCTCCCGGTCCTTGGCGTCGAGCGCAGCCTGGATAGCAGCGGTGAGGGCGTCGCAAACAACGCTGTGGTCATATTCATTGCCGCAATAACATAGGGCGGGCCGTATATGCTCATGCGCTATGGTGCGTGCGTCAGTCATCGGCCTTGCTGCTCCCTCTCTATCTTCAGCGCCTCCAAGACGATCCGCCTGACATGGGGTTTGCGGCCAACTCGAACACCGCCGCAGCGGAACATAGCCATATCTGCTATCTCCTCGTCGGTGAAGTCTTTAACCCACGCCAGAACTTCCTCCAGGCTGTCAATGATCTTTTGTCCACTCATCGGCTCTCCTCCTTCTCCAGTGCTGCGCCAATGAAAATGTGATGAGACCGCATGGCGGCTTGGCGAATGTTGTCTTCGATCTCGTCGATGGCTTCGCATGCCTCTTGCGACACCCCAAAGCAAATGTCGGCCAGCCCAGGGATCTCGTTTACGGTGATTGGCTTGATGGGTTTTCCGAAGGGCGCGTCACTCAGGGGCATTGGTCTTTTTCCTCTCGAACACGACGGCCTCGCCGGTGCTGCCCTGCTCCTTGTTCCGGTCCAGCACCTTGACGGCCGTTGCGGTCGGCGCGTTCAAGATGATCTTGGCCATGGCCTTGGCGCGTTTCAATTCGTCGGTCCATCCGTAGACTCTCCACCCATCCTCCGGCCAGCCTTTGCAGCGGACCTCGAAGCGCAGGCCCTTGTCGCCGATCCGGTGCGGAGGGAGCGTCATCGCTCTTGGCCTTCGGTAGGCTTGGCAGCGTCGAGAAAATCGCGAAGTCCGCGCATTTCCGCGCCGCCGGGCTCGTCCTCGTCGTAGCATTCGGGGTGCTGGTAAGCCTCGATCTCGACCTTGAGGTTGGCCATGATGTCCAGCGCGTGACCGAACCCGCCAGCCTTGGTGATGCGCTTCAGCTCGTCTGTCGGTATGCCCTCGCAGGCCCGGAAGACAGCGACGATTCGTTCGCAATCATCCTCGGTTTTTTTCTTCGCGCGGAGCATGACTTCTCGCATGGTAGCAACGGTCTCTTGCTCAGGCATCGTCTCTCTCCTCTCAGGCTGGCCGCCACACACGGCATCGCATCCACTTGTTCTTGAGCGAGTTCCAGGCTTCGCGGCTCAGGCTGATGGTTTCGGCCATGTCGCCGTTGCTGGTCATGAGGTCCGCCCAGAAGTCCCCGGTTTCTCCGACGGGGCCGACTGGCCCGGATATGCGGGCTCGGTTAAGGACCGTTCGGATAGCCTGCGCTCCCTTGGTGAAATGGACTTCCTCGCAAAGGACGAGCTGGTCCTTGCTCGTGACCTTGCAGAGCCGCAGGCCGGTCACCTCGTCTGGAATATCGAGGGCGCTCATCGGTCCTCGCCCTGCTCTTGCCGCGCGATCTGTTCGTGGATCTCGTCGGGCACCCGGAAGAAGCCGAGCATTCCCTTGTACGGAATCGGTCTGATCGGCCGCGCGTCCTCGATCACGAATCCGTAGGGGCCGGAGAACCAGGGGCTCGGGTGTTCGGTGACGCAGTCCACGATGGTGGCTGTCCCCACGATGGCGCCCAGGTGCCCATGTTCGTGGTAATGGTCCTCCATGCGCCTGTGATCGTCTTCGAGATCGCCGACCCGTCCGACGACAATGGCCACGTCGTCCTTCTCCTCACGCTTGCCGGCGTGGATCAGGACCGGGCCGCGGTACGTCAAGCCGGGGTTCCAGGATTCCCAGTCGCGGTTCTCGACCGGCTTGTAGCCGTAGCAAATCGCCCAGGCCCAGGGCTGGCGGATGCTGAAGGCGCGGGGCTGGGTCATGCCGATTCCTCCTCGTCATCGTGGCCAATGGGAATGTATTCGATCCGATAGCCTTTCTTTTCGATGAGCGCCTTGACGATCATCTCGCAGAGATAGCCGTCGGCGGCCTCCACGAGCTCGCGGCTGCAAAAAGCCGCGACCGTCGCGCCGGACAGCGACATGCGCGCGAGATATTCCTGGGTTTCGTAGAGGTCGCTGCCTTGAGGGCAGGCTTGGTCGAAAGTCTGCACGGAGGCGCAGACTCGGCCTGCCGGCGAGATCAAGAGGGCGACGACGCCCTTGGGCGGAGTGGCCTCGGTCATGGCGTCCTCTCGCTCTCAGGGGTGGTGGCCTTGGCGATCATGGTGCATGCCTGCCTTGGCCACCGCATTTCCAGCACTTGGACAGTGAGTAATGTGCCGGGCCATCAATGCGTTCGGTTCCGCTGCCGTTGCAAAGCCGGCAGTGGACCTTGTCCCGCTCCTTCTCCAGTGTCTTTTTTGTCTCTTGAAGTTCGATCTCTGCAGGAGATGGCCCTGACGGTGTGGGCTCGACCATGTCCCAGTTTTCGTGCATTCCCTGAGCGTCAGCGGCTACAGCACGCACTTGCTCGACTGTGGCCTCAACCCCGTGCTCCTGGAATGAGTCGGCAATCATTTCGCTCCAAAGGTCTAGTCGCCAGTCGGTCATCGTTTCATCCTCTATGGCTGGCCGAACGGGTGGGGTCAGAACCCGGCTGGTGAAAAAGGTTGGTCGCCAAACTCCAGACCTTCGCACGTGGGGTTGAGGTAGATCGTTGCGGTGAGGGTGGACGGGCTGTTGACACAGTAAATCTGGCACCCCGGCAGGTCTCCGAGACGCCAGTTTACGAATCGGTCAAATCTCCACTTCTTGCGACCGATCAGTTCCTCGAAGCACAAAAAGTTTGCATAGCCACCCTCAAATCTCACGTGGTTGAACACCGTAGGCTCGCCATCGGGGAAGGTGACGCCAAGGCGCTTGAGTTCGTCGACGATCTCCTGGGCCGTCATGAGGCCACCCGAACGGTATCCGCAAGGTATCCGGTCCAGAATGAGGCCAAGCCCATCCGTTCCTGGTCGCTGCGGGTTGTGGAAAGTGAGGTTGAGCAGGCTCTTAGGCGCTCGGAGTCATCAAAGCCCGACGTTCGGGACGTAGGGGCCGGAGGTTCGAATCCTCTCTCCCCGACCAGGTTTCTCAAGGGGCCGGCGAGACGATCGCCGGCCCTTTGGTCTTTTCGGCCTTTTTTTGCACCGAAGGGCTGATTTGCGGTACAGTCATGGCGGTCAATCGAGGGAGGACCGTGGGTGCGCCTGTTACTCCTGATATCGGCACTGGCGATGGCACTGGTCCTGGGCCAGCCGTCCCGCGGCCTGGCCGGCGGTACCGATATCAATATGGTGGTGGCCTTCGACCGGTCGGAATCGATCGACGAGGAGGACCGCAAGGCCCAGGTCAGGGGCCTGATCTATGCCTTGACCGACCCCGCCGTGCTGCAGGCGATCGAGTCCGGCAGTATCGGCGAGATCGGCCTGTCGGTGGTGACCTGGTCGAGTTTTAACCGCACCGGCGTGCTGCTGCCCTGGACCATCATCGGCGGCAAGGAAGACGCCGAACGGGCGGGGGCCTGGATGCTGGCCGGCGAGGCCGAAGCCAATCAGGTCCAGCACGGCAAGCAGACCGACATCGGGCTTGGTATCCGCACCGCCGTCGACCAGTTGGCCGTGGCGCCCTGGTTCGGGGCCAAGCAGGTGATCAACCTGGTCGCCGACGGCGTCTCCAATATCGGCCATGTCGCGATGGTCGATCGCGACCGGGCGGTCGGCCAGGGTATTACCGTCAACGGCCTGGTCCAGGGCCGCGGCAATGCGATCGAGGCGCTGCGGCGCTATTTTCGCCGTGAGGTCATCGGCGGCCCCTCGGCCTTCGTCGAGAGCGCCACCACGAACGACGACTTCGCCGACGCCATGCTGCGCAAGATGCAGTTGGAAATCGCTCTGCTGAACCGCTTCTAGTTCAGCGTCAGCGCAACGCGAAAGCCGTTGCCCGAATAGGCGACGTTGGCGTCGTAGAAGTGGCGCGCCGCCGAACGCAGGCTGGCGGCGCCATTGCGCCAGGACCCGCCGCGCAGGACCCGCTGGCGGCAGTCGGCGCCGACCCGTGCCTTGCCGTCGCTGGCGGCACCTTCATAGTTGTCGAGCCAGCAGTCGGCGACCCACTCGGCGACGCCGCCTGACATGTCATGCAGGCCGAAGGGGTTGGCGGCGTACTGGCCCGGCGTCCGGGGCCGCTTGCGGTCGTAGGGACCGCCGCAGTCCTTGCAGTTGGCGCGGCCGTCGCCGACCTTGTCGCCCCACCAATAGGCCGTCGTGGTGCCGCCGCGCGCGGCGTACTCCCATTCGGCCTCGCTGGGAAAGCGATAGGACCGGCCGGTCTTCTTGCGCAGCCAGGAAATATAGGACGTGGCATCGCCATGGCTGACATAGCGGACCGGCTCCAGGTCGCCGGCCGCGGCGAGCTTCGGGTGCAGGTCGCAGGCGCCCTCGGAAACGCAGAGCCGCCATTCCCCGACGCTGACCTCGAAGCGGCCGATGGCGAAGGGCTTGGCAAGGGTCACCCGGTGCGCCGGGCGCTCGGCCAGGTCGCCCCCGCTGGTGCCCATGCGAAAGGCCCCGGCGGGCAGCGGCACCATCTCGGGGCAGCCCTCGCAGTCCTGGAAGACGCCAGCGGCGGGGGCGGGAAAGATGCCGACCGCGGGCTGCAGGTTGTCGCTCGCCGTCGCTTGCGGCACCGGCTCGGGCGCCTTGGGCAGGGCGGCCTGCTGGGCCGGCGGCTCGGGTGCCGGCTGGGTTGCCTGTTTGGACGCGGGGTCCTGAGCCAGGGGCTCGACCAGCTCGCCGAAGACATAGGCTGTCTTGCCGCTGCCGGTGATCAGCCGATACCAGCCGTCCAACTCACCGGTCACCAGCAGGGTCGCGCCCTTTTTCAAGCGTCCGGTGCGCCGACCCGACGCCGAAGGGGCATCGCGCAGGTTGGCGGTGGTCTTGGCGATGAAGATCTCGTCCATTTCCTCGACCTTGGGGCCGGTGGCGAGGGCGGCAAGGGTCTCGAGGTTTTGCTCGGGCGCGGGCTCGGCCGCAGGTTCGATCTTGGGCTCGGGCGCGGTTTCGGTCACAGGCTCCGGCGCCGTCTTTGGCTCCGGTTCCGTCTTTGGCTCCGGATCCGGGGCGAGCGCGGCGACGGTCTGCTCGGTTGCCTGCACCTGTGTTTCTGGTTCCGGCTCGGGTTCGGCGGTCGCTGCCGGCTCGGGCGTGGCGACCTTGGCGCTCTGAGCGACCTCGACCTCTGGTGCGCCCTGAGCGCTATCGCCGCCCATCTTCGACTGGTAGCGGGCGATCCGGGCCTGGGCCAGGGGGGCGAAGGCGCCCTCGGGAAAGGAGATCAGGTAGGCCTCGAAGTCGGCCGGGTCGGTGCTGTCCTTGATGGTGTCCCAGAAAGCCAGCTCGAAGGCCTGGTCGGGGCGCGCGTCCCGGGTCGTGGTGGTCTGCTCCGCCGCCGGCGCTTCGGCGACCACCTCGGCCGTGGCCGGAACCGGAGTCTCGCTGGCAAAGGAGAAGTCCCGGATCATCGAGGAGGCTTCCCAAGGTATCTGTGCCTGCCCGGTCTGGCGGCTGACCGCGGCGCGGGTCCGCTTGAAGACGTCCTCGATGCGCAGACCCGGAACGGTCATGGCGCGCAGCAGCTCGCCGGTGTAGACGCCATTCTCGCCGTTGCCGTCGATTGCCACGCCACCGGGCGAGGCGGCGTAGGCGACCAGGAAATCGGTCGGCGCGTCGACCAGCGCCAGGCCGGCGCCGGAGCCGCCGTAGCGGGTGGCGAAGGGATTGTTGCGGCAGGCATCCAGGATGACGATATTGGTGCGGTTGGGGCGCGGCTGGCCCATCTGCTCCAGCACGGCGTCGAGGGCGATGGCCTCGAAGCGCACCGAGGCCTCCGAGGTGATGCTCTCATCGGTCGGCACCAGATAGTTGGTGCCGCGAACCTGAATGCCATGGCCGGCATAATAGAACAGGCCGGTCCCGCCGTCGGCGAGCCTCTCGCCGAATTCCAGGATCGCTGTCTGCAGTTCACGGTGCTTGGCGTCTTCAAGGTGGATGACCTCGAAGCCGAGTTGCTTCAAGGTCTTGGTCATGGCGCGGGCATCGTTCACCGGATTGCCCAGCGGCGCATAGCCGTAGGCGGCGTTGCCGACCACCAACGCGATGCGGTACTCCTGCGCCCCGACAAGGCTGATGCCACGGGTGATCGAGACTTCGTCGCTGGCCGCCGCGGCAACCCGTGAGCCGGGCCCGGCGATCAGGTCCAAGAGCAGCGCGAGTACCACCGTTGCAAGAACGATGGCCAAGCGGCGGGGAGGGGACACAGCCAGCCTCATTGTGTCTCCAGAGTCGCGGTCAGTTCGAGGTCAGTCATGAAAAAGCCAATTCGCCGACCATTGGTGCCAATTAACGCCGATTTTCCGGGGCATGCAATGCCTCGATAGCCGATCCAGACTAAAATATTGCTAATTTAGACAAGGGAATCAAAGCCTAGGGGTGGTATCTTCACCTTCCTGGCCAGAGCGGCCGTGTTCGGTCTCGATGACGCGGGGCCTAGGATAGGAATGGGGAGACAGCATGGCCAATGAAACCGAGACCGTCCGCCGGGCGGCCATTGTCACCGGCGGTGCGCGGGGTATTGGCCGCGCCATCGCCGAACGGCTCGCCCGTGATGGCGTCCGGGTCGCCGTCGCGGATCTCGATGAAGCCGGTGCGGCCAGCGTGGCCGCGGGCATCGCGGCGGCGGGGGGCGAGGCCGTCGGGTTGCCCGTCGATGTCAAGGACCGGGCGGCGGTCGAGGAGATGGTCAAGGCCGAGCTGACGGCCTTTGGCCGGCTCGACATCATGGTCAGCAACGCCGGGATCATGGACCGCTGCGCCTTCCTGGAGATGACCGAGGATTTCTGGCACCGGGTCCTGGACACCAACCTGACCGGCACGTTTCTCTGCGGTCAGGTGGCGGCAAATGCGATGATCGCCAGTGGCGCGGCAGGGCGGATCGTCAACGTCGCTTCCAACTCCGGCTATTTCGGCGGGCGCGGGCGCGGCGCCTACGGGGCGAGCAAGGCGGGACTGATGAACCTGACCCAGACCATGGCCATCGAGCTGGCCGAGCACGGCATCCTGGTCAATGCCGTGGCGCCGGGGCCGACCAAGACCGGCGATCACATCCCCGACGAGCTATGGCCCGGGGTGAAGGCGCGCATGCCCCTGGCGCGCTATGGGCGGCCCGAGGAGATTGCGGCCGTTGCCGCGTTTCTCGCCTCGGCGGACTGCAGCTTTGTCACCGGTCACATCTATGCCGCCGACGGTGGCTATACCGCGGCCGGGATCATGGAGAGTTAACCCGGTTGTCTCGCGGATCTGTTATTCGCGCAAACCGGAGGGCTCTGCTAGTTTCCTCGCAACACCTAGAAACGGGAGGCCATCATGATCCGCTTGCTGTCTTTTCTAACCGCCGCACTTCTCCTCGTCTCCGGCGCGGCCAGCCCGCCGGCTTCGGCCCAGAGCGACGTGAAGCGCGAGATCATCCCCATTGCCGGCGATCTCTACCGGTTCCAGAACCAGTTCCACTATTCGGTCTTCCTGGTTACGCCCGAGGGCGTGATCGCCACCGATCCGATCAACCCGGAGGCCGCGACCTGGCTCGAGGCCGAAATCCGGCAGCGCTTCGGCCAGGAGATCAAGTACCTGATCTACAGCCATGACCATGTCGATCACATCGCCGGCGGCGAGGTCTTCGCCGACACCGCGACGGTCATTGCCCATGAGAACGCGAAGCGCACGATCATCGGCGAGAAGCGCCCCACCGCGGTACCCGACATCACCTTCAGCGACGCCCTGACCATCGAGCTGGGCGGCAAGACGGTAGAGCTTCAGAGCGTCGGGCGCGGTCATTCGGACAACATGATCGTGATGCGGTTCCCCGCCGAACGCGCGCTCTTCGCGGTCGATTTCATCTCGGTCAAGCGCGTGCCCTACAAGACCCTGAGCGATGCCTACTTTCCCGACTGGATCGAGGCCATCCGCAAGGTCGAGGCCATGGACTTCGATATTCTCGTGCCGGGCCACGGGCCGATGGGCGTGAAGGCCGATGCGAGCGACCACAGGGCCTATATGGAAGACCTTCAGGCCGCGGTTCTGGCGGCCGCCCGGGCCGGCCAGTCGCTCGAGGAGATGAAGGCCTCGATCACCCTGCCGGACTATGCCGACTGGGGCCAGTACGAGGCCTGGCTGCCGCTCAACATCGAGGGCATGTACCGTCAGGTGAGCCTGCACCGGCGCGGGAACTGATCGGGCGCCTGTTGGCCGTGTGCATCCTTGCCCAGAAACGTCATCCCGGCCCCCCAGGGTCTGGATCTCGGGCCGGGATCTGGTGCCGAGATTTCTCTTGATAGAGATCTCGGATAAAGGCTGGCGCCTTTTCCTGGATGACGTCTGGAGATGCGCTTAGACCGTCAAGGTTTGCAACAGGGGCAAAGCGCCGGTCAGCATGGGGCTGAGGATGGCGAGCAGCCGTGGTACCTGGCCGAAGACCAGGTCGCCGGAGCGCCCGCGCAGGCCGCGCCCGGGCGCCTCGGTTGGCTGGCCGCCGGATTCCGGCGCCGCCAGGGTCCGGCGACGCAGACTGTCGAGATGAAAGGCGGCGGGCAGGTAGGCCGCGGCCAGCATCAAGGTGAAGGTCGTCCCCCAGTAGAGGCCGATGCCCGAGGCGACATCGATCAGGCGCTCCTTGACCGCCGGGGCGGCGGCCAGGGCCGCAGGCCATTGCAGCCAAGCGCCCATGGAAAGCACCACCGCCATCAGCACCGCGGCCGCCACATAGAGCAGCACGCGCAGGCGATGGATCGCCTGGATCAGAGTCTCGGCCGCGGCGGTCCGGTCAGGTGTTGCGCCGGCGTGGCGGCGCCCGATGCCGAGCAGCAGGGCGGCGATGGCAAAGGCCGTGGCCAGCGTGGCGGAAAAGGAAAAGCTGTTGGTGATGCTCCGCGAGCTGCGGAAGTCGCAGAGCGTGAAGCTGCCGGCAAAGAGATCGCACAGACCCTTGCCGGCGGCCTCGGGACTGTCCAACGCGAGACCTATGGTGGGGGTCAGGATGCCGGCGACGGTGAGGTCGAAGGAGGCGTCGTTGCGGCTGACGGCGACCGAGGCGATCAGCGCCGCGACCACCAGGAGGGCATAAAACCAGGACCGCCGCTGCGCCTGCAAGGAGCGCTCGATGGACCAGATCGCGATGAGAATCGCGCCGACCGATATGACGATCAGGATCAGAACCGAGGTTTGCCAGACCAGGCGTGCGCGCCGTTCGGCGGCGGTCAGGTTCCAGTTCTCGAAATTTCCCAGGAGCCCGTCCGCGGCGGCAAGGCCGACGTCGAAGGGGCCGTTGGTGATCTTGAAGACCAGGAGGCCGAGGGCGATGATCGCCAGCGGCCCGAGGACCGGCAGGAGCGGCCAGAGCGCTTCCAACCGGTTGCCGGCCCTCGAGTCGGCGTCTGGCGGCGGCGATGGACTGTCGGGGGAGGCCATGGCGAGTTGTCACCCAAGTTCCGTGGCGGGTCGGACAGGCTGATTTTGTTCCGGTGTCAGCGCTGCCAGACGAGGGGGAATAGATCGCTATCCAAGGGACCGCCGGGGGCAATGCCGGGGTCGCGCAGCATTTTCTGCAGGTTGGGGCGCGGGCTGTAGGTCACGTCGCTGCCGGCCCAGCGCTGAATGTAGGCGCGCCGGCGCCGATCGCTACTGGTGTTGCCCGGCGCGCCGTGAACGGTCAGGCCGTGGTGCACCGTGCAGTCGCCCGGCTCCATATCGAACCAGACGATGTCGTGCCGCTCGCGCTCGGCATCGATATCGGGCACGGGCGGCAAGGGCTCGTCATAGATCTGATCCGGGTCGAAGGAGACCGCCAGGAACCGTTGGCCCCAGAGGTGCGAACCCTTGACGTACTCGACGGCGCCGGTCTGGTGGGTGACCGGATCGAGCGCCAGCCAGAGCGTGGCGATCTGGTCGCCGGCGACCGGCCAGTAGGTGGCGTCGTGGTGCCACAGGGTCCGGGTCGAGGTTCCCGGTTCTTTCACCAGGATCTGATCGAATAGGAGATTGACCTTCTCGGCACCAAAGAGCGTGGCGGCCAGGTTCGCCGCGGGAGAGGCGAAGACGGCCTCGCGAAATCCCGGGTTGTGGTGGCAAACAAAGGTATCGCCGAAGAACTCGCCGGTCGCGCCCGCCTGGTTGATGTTCTTGACCATGCCCGAGGGGTTGGCCTGATCCTCGGCCACCCGGGCGCGCAGGAACTCGACCCAGTCGCTGTCGAAGAGGCCGCGCAGACAGACGATCCCGTCACGGCGGAAGGTCTCGATCTCTTCGGTCGTGATGGGGCGTGGCAGGTCTTTGTTCATGAACGCTTATCCTCCCTCTCCTCCCTCAGTCGGCCATGATAGCATAGCCGCTCCAGCAGAGAAGCCGCTACACCACCCGACAATGCCCGACGATCAATTCCCCGAATGTCCCCTCTGCCGCCGCCCGATCCCGGCTGGGTCAGGTTCGCTGCATCATCTGGTGCCGAAGAGCCGCAAAGGTCGCGAGACGGTGCTGCTGCACCGCATTTGCCACCGCAAGATCCATTCGCTCTTTACCGAAAAGGAGTTGGAGCGGTCGTTCTCGACAATAGCACTTCTGTTGGCCCACCAGGAGGTCCGGGCCTTTGTCGGTTGGGTCGCTGGAAAACCGCCGAACTTCTATGCCAGGACCGCGACCGCCGGACAAAAGGCGGTGCGCGCACGCCGCCGGAGAGGCTGAGCTCGGTACACCGGAGAGACCCTTGTCACGGACTTGCAGGCTGCTCTATCGTCCGCGTTAGATTTGCGGCGAGGAGATAGAGCCATGGCAAGTGCGGTTGAACGAATTGGGCGAAGCGAAATGTCCGAGGAAGAGTGGGCCACGCGGCTCGATCTTGCGGCGCTCTATCGGCTTTATGTGGTCTATGGCTGGACCGACCTGACCTTCACCCATATCACGGCGCGGGTGCCCGGCGAGCCTGAGCACTACCTGATCAATCCCTATGGCCTGCTGTTCGACGAGATCACGGCCTCCAGCCTGATCAAGGCGGACTACGACGGCAACGTGATTTCCGGCGACTATCCGATCAACGATGCCGGACATCTCATTCACACGGCGGTGCTGAAGGCGCGGCCCGATATCAACTTCGTGCTGCACAGCCACACCCGGGCCGGCTGCGCGGTGGCGGCCATGAAATGCGGCCTGCTGCCGGTCAGCCAGCACGCCGGCCTGCTGATGGGGCAGGTCACGCAGCACCCCTATGGGCTGGTGACCGACGAGGCGGCGGAATGCGATGCCATTGCCGCCGACCTGGGGGATAAGTACCTGCAAATCATGGAGAACCATGGCCTCCTGGCCTGCGGGCGCACTGCCTGCGAGGCCTTCATGTACCTCTACTATCTGGAGGTCTCCTGCAAGATTCAGGTCGACCTGCTGCAGTCCGGCGTCGAGCCGATCCACATCAAGGATGACGCCGTGGCGGGGCTGGTGGCGGAGGGCAATCCGGGGGCCGACTCCCGTTGGGAGGCCCACTGGCCGGCGATGATCCGCCAGGTCGAGCGCAAGCACCCGGACTACAAGACCTGATGGCTTCGGGAAATCTTCGATAGATAACAGATGGTTAATGCTTCGGCTTAGGGGAATTTTCACATAACGCGGCGATCATTGGAACGCGTGATGGGGTCGTTTGGCCAGCGTCACGCCATCCCAATCGCATGACGGAGATCGACGCGATGGCCGAAGCCCTGCAGTTGCAAGATCTGGTGGCGCGCCTCGCCGCCAGCCGCAAGATCGCGGCCGACGACGTGCTGGCCCTGCGGCGGGACATCTTTCCCGACGGCGTGGTCAGCCAGCAAGAGGCCGAGGCGGTCTTCCAGCTGGACCAGGACTGCGCCGTCAAGGACGCGAGCTGGACCCAATTCTACGTCGATGCGCTGACCGACTATTACCTCTGGCAGTCTGAGCCGCGCGGCTACGTGAGCGAGGCGCAGGCGGCCGAGTTGGTCGATCACATTGCCTGCGACGGGCGGATCGCGACGACCAGCGAGCTGGAGCTGCTGATCAACATCGTGCATTGGGCGACCGCCTGTCCACCGGACCTGGCCCTGCTGGCCCTGGGCGCGATCCGCGAGAGCGTGTTGGCGCCGGCGACCGCCAGTTTTGGCTCGAACCGGCCGCCGGCAGTGATCACGCCGGCCGACGTCCACCTGATCCGCCGCGTGGTCTATGCGCCCGGCAGTCCGGGTGGCCTGACCGTGACACGGGAGGAGGCCGACCTGCTGTTCGACCTCAAGGACGCGAGCAGCCGCGAAGAAAATTGCGACGCCTGGGGCGACCTTTTCGTGAAGGTGGTGACGAGCCACCTGATCTTTCCGCGGCCGGCGCCGACGGTGCCCGGCGCCGAGGAGGCTCTGCGCCGCGAGGCCTGGCTGAAACAGCGCCGCGGCGTGGGCGATCTGCTGGCTTCGATCGGCAAGGCCTTCGCCAAGGCCGATATTCCGCTCGGCGAGGCCTGGCGGGAGCTCGATCTCTTCGGCAAGGAAGAGGAGGTCAAGCTGCGCGTCGAGGAAGAGGAACGGCTGCGCAAGGCCATGACCCTCGAGGCCGTCGATCGGGACGAGGCGGCCTGGCTGCTGAAGCGGCTCGGCGGCCGCCCGGAGCTGGACGCCCTCGAACGCTGCCTGCTGCTCTTCATCCGATCCAACGCCTCGGCGGTCGATGCCAGTCTCGATTCCTTGATGAAGAAGGCGGAAGGCTGAGAAAAGCCTCCCGGACTCTTTGGAAACGCTGATCCGACCGTCGCCCCGGACCCGATCCGGGGCCCTTGGCCCAAAAAGTCAGTGATCCGGAATCTGTGCGGACATGAGGCCAAAAAAATTGGCCGCCCGAGATTCCGGATACCTCGCTTCGACCGCCAAATCGAAGATTTAGGCCGAACCGGGTTCCGGAATGACGTCCCCTGGGCAGCAATTGTCAACGGTTCCTGGCGCGCCGATGGATGGATCCCGGATCACGGCTGGCGCCGTTTCCGGGACGACGATCGGGGGAGCCCAGTATCTCTTGCGATCAATCGAGTCTTGTCACGGGCTACTCATCACCGCGAAACGATCTGAATCCCCACAGCTACTTCTTCTTCTGCGCCTGGGCGCGAATGCTCGAGAGCGTGGCAGTGGGCGAGATGGCCTCGGGATCGGTCTTGAGTTCGATCAGGGCCGTGCGCTTGGAGGCCAGGGCGGTTTCCAGGACGGCGGCGAAGTCCTCGCCGCGTTCGACCTTAATACCCAAGGCACCATAGGCCTCGGCGAGCGCCGCGAAGTCGGGGTTGTGCAGTTCGGTGCCGCTGACCCGGCCTGGATAGTGGCGTTCCTGGTGCATGCGAATGGTGCCGTAACTGCAATTGTTGACGACGATGAAAACGATCGGCAGGTCGTACTGCACCGCGGTCGCGAGCTCCTGCCCGGTCATCAGAAAACACCCGTCGCCGGAAAAGGCGACGACCTGCCGGCCCGGCGCGGCCAGTTGGGCGGCAACCGCCGCCGGCACGCCATAGCCCATGGAGCCCGAGGTCGGTGCCAACTGGCTGCGGTAGGGGCCATAGAGATAGTAGCGGTTGACGAAACCGGCATAGTTGCCGGCGCCGTTGGTGACGATGGCATCGCGCGGCAGGGTCTCGCGCAGAGTGGCCATGACCTGCTCCAGCTTGACCGCGCCGGGGGTTTCCGCGGGCACGATCTGGGCCTCGAAATCGCCGCGCGCGACCCGGCGCCAATCGCCCCAGCGGCCGGTCTCGACTCCCTCGAGGGCCGCCAGGCGGGCGACGAAAGAGCCGACCGACGCGTTGATCGCCAGGTCGGGCCGGTAGATCCGGCCGAGCTCGTCGGACCCGGGATAAACGTGCACCAGGGTCTGCTTGGGATTGGGGATGTCCAGCAAAGTAAAGCCCTGGGAGGTGATCTCGCCGACCCGCGAGCCGATCACCAAAAGCAGGTCGCAGTCGCGCAGGCGCTGTAGCAGCTTGGGATTGATCCCGAGGCCGACGGCGCCGACGTAGTTGGGATGGCGGTTGTCGATGTAGTCCTGGCAGCGAAAGGAGACCGCGACCGGCAGATCGAGGCGTTCGGCGGCCCGGGTCATGGCGTCGCAGGCGACCGGCGACCAGCCGCCGCCGCCGAGGATGACCAGGGGCCGTTCGGCCTTCTTCAGCAGGATCGAGAGCGCCCCCAGATCCTCCGCCGCGGCCTTGGCCTCGACCGGTACCGCGGGCTTGGCATCGTCGACCTCGGCCTCGGCCGAGAGCATGTCCTCGGGCAGCGAGAGCACCACCGGGCCGGGCCGCCCCGAGGTCGCGCAGTGATAGGCGCGGCTGACGTATTCGGGAATGCGCGCGGTATCGTCGATTTCCGCCACCCACTTGGCGAGCGGGGCGAACATCTGCCGAAAGTCGACCTCCTGGAAGGCTTCGCGGTCACGCATGTCGCGGGCGACCTGGCCGATGAACAGGATCATCGGCGTCGAATCCTGCTGCGCCACATGGACGCCGGCCGAGGCGTTGGTCGCGCCGGGCCCCCGGGTGACGAAGCAGACGCCGGGCCGGCCGGTCATCTTGCCATCGGCCTCGGCCATCATGGCGGCACCGCCCTCCTGCCGGCAGACGATGGTCTTTATGGCGTCCTGGCCGTGCAGCCCGTCGAGGGCCGCCAGGTAGCTCTCACCCGGCACGCAGTAGACGCGTTGACAGCCCTGGATACTGAGCTGGTCGATCAGGATCTGGCCGCCGTGACGTAGGGGCATTGCTGGTCTCTTCCTTTTCGGTTCAGATCTCGTCTTTGGCTTCGGCCAGCCAGTGGCCGAGGTCGCGCTGGAGCAAGTCGGAAAGGCGGGCGACATCGGGTGCGAAGGCCGTAGCCAACTCGGCGCGGAAGTCCGAGCTGAGCGGCGCTGCGCGTCGAGTCACAGTATTCATTCGCTTGATTATCGAGCGCAGGCGCTTCCAGGGCGAGTTTTTCCAGTCAGGCCCTTTGTACTTCTGCATTGCCGTGCGAGCCAGCATTTCCGGTGGCCGCATAAGAACTCTTTGCAGCCAGCGGGAACGACAGAAAGCGTTTTGCCGTTCTCGGGCAACCGAGACCGGCCCGGGATCGGGAAGCCCGGCAAAGTCGAGGATTCCGCGAAACGCCGCATCGGGATCGGCGATGAGATCGTCGAATACCACCACATCGCACCGCTCGCGCCCAACCGCCGCAATGAGGCCCTGGAGAGCCTGGCCGAGGGCACCGATCTTGCGATAGTCGAGGAGGCGTGCGTCGCGGCAATCGCGCGGCAGGGTGCGGCCGGCCTGACGATCCTCGCACAGGCGCCAAGCGACTTCGAAATCCTCCTGGTCCTCGTCGAGGATGAAGAGCAGGCGGGCGTGATAGGAGGGCAGCATCTGCAAGGGCGAGCGAACCATGACGACGAAGCGTGCCGCTGGGAAGGCGCGGATGATTCGCAGAGCCGTGGGTGGGTCGTAAAGGGTCGAAACTGAACCCTCCGCCAAGGCCAGATGCTCGGCGGACAGGTGCGGGAAAAACTGGTCGAGATACCTGGTGCGTGCCTCGGCCAGCGCGACATCATCCAGATCCTCCAATTGGGTGAAGAAATGGGGCTCCTTGGGGTAGGAAAAGCAGATCTTCGGATGGCACCGAAGATAGCTGGTCATGGTCGTGGTGCCGCAACGCGGGGCCCCCGCGATGAAGAGTGAAGTGGCGGGAAGTGAGACCATTAATTCTTTCCAAGGTATGCGAAATCCGCCAGCGGCGCACCTTGAAGAGGTGGCACGTCTTGGTCAAGGAAGACTGCGAGAAGTTGAAGTTTGACTATCAGTTAGCAGGGGGTCGCCCCATGGGAAGGTTACAATAATCATCCAGTCGATCTGAGAGAAACGTGTAGGCCGCCCGAACGGCTTTGAGTTCGCTCATCTCAAAACGGCAAAATCGAAATTCTTCATCGGTGCCGAAGACCGTTGGTGGATGGTGCTCGTCGACCCAAGGGGGACATACGATGGACTCGCCGAAGGCTTCGCCGGCACGGCTGATGCTGGCGAAGAAAACCTGGTTCTCCATGGCTCGTGTCACGGCAAAATGCCGCCAGGAGAAGAACGACTCGTCCCGCGCATAGACGCCGCAATGGAGGATCAAGTGAGCACCGTGATCGCAGCAAAGAACACGCGTCAGCTCCGGTATGCGGATGTCGTAGCAAATGATCGGTGCGACCCGAAACCCCTTGACCTCGAAGACCATAAGATGGTCGCCGCGCCGGAAGTACTCCTTCTCCATCGAGGCGCCGTACTGACAGATGTGCAGCTTGTCGTAGTGGCCGATCACATCGCCTGTCGGGCCCAGGGCGACCATGGTGATGAAATAGTCTGCCCCGTCGCGGCGCGGCATGCCGAAGACGATGTGAACGGCGTGCTTGGCGGCGAGCTCGCCGATGGCCTTGACTCTGGGGCCATCCAGCGGCTCGGAAATCTCCGCCAGCCGATCGAAAGCCGCGCGGGAGTACTCGACAGAGGCCAGTTCCGGCAGCACGACCAGATCGGCCTGGCGTTGGCCGAGCCGGCGATCGATCTTCTCGATGAGATCGCCGACATGGCGGTCCCGCCCGGCGCGGTCGCGGGTCTCGGGAACGGCAATTTGGCAGGCGAGGAGAGTGAGATCGCTCATGGTCCGCTTCGACCTTTTCTAACTGTCCGCCGGTCAACGAAAGGCTCAACGATCCCCAGGTGTTTTCCGACCGTCGCGATGATGGTAGCAACGAACGCTTCGACAGCAACGGCAATAGACAAGCCGATCCTAGCCCGGATAATTCACGAACGGTTCTAAAGTAGATTTTTCGGTTAGTTTGTTGAGTTTTCTCGTCTCGGTTCGGCGATTTTCTTTGGTCGTGCCGGGGCGCCGATGGTTTTGCTGCTTGAGGCGCGATTTTGGCGCGT
>JAJFGK010000052.1 GCA_021776195.1 Kiloniellaceae bacterium
GCGAATAGCGGCGTGATCACGGTGGCCGGCGCGCTCGACTTCGAGACCGCCCAGAGCCACCAGGTGAGCGTCCGGGCGACCTCGTCGGACCAATCCTCCGCCGACGAGACCTTCACCATCGCCGTCATCGATGTGAACGAAGCGCCGACCGTGGCCTTGGACAATGCGATCACATCGCTGCCGGAAGACACCGACACCTCGTCGCCGGTGAAGATGGCGGACATCGAGGTGACCGACGATGCCCTGGGGATCAACCAACTGACCCTGATCGGCGCCGATGCCGGTCTCTTCGAGATCGTCGACGGGGTCGGTGGTCCGGAACTGCACCTGCAAGCCGGCGTGGTGCTGGACTTCGAGACCAATTCTGTCCTCGACGTCACGGTTGAGGTCGATGACGCGACCCTGGGCGGTGCGCCGGACGATACGGCGCCGCTGTCCATTGCGGTGACGGACGTGAACGAGGCACCGACGGTGGCGCTGACCAACACGACCACCTCTCTGCCGGAAGACACCGACACGACGTCATCGGTGAAAATGGCGGATATCGAGGTGACGGACGATGCGCTGGGGACCAACGACCTGACCCTGATCGGCGCCGATGCGGCCCTCTTCGAGATTGTGATCGGAGGGAACGGGCCGGAGCTGCACCTGCGGGCCGGCACGGTGCTGGACTTCCAGAGCAACCCTGTCCTCGGCGTCACGGTGCAGGTCGATGACGCGACTCTGGGCGGTTTCCCGGACTTCTCGGATTCGCTGGCCGTTGCGGTGACGGACGTGAACCAGGGGGTGCCGGCGCCGCTCGATGACGGTCCTTTCCTTGTGGACGAGGCCGCCGGCGACAACGACAACGACGGCGTCTTCACCGCGGTGTCGCTGACCGGCGAGAGCCTCATCGGCAACGACAGCTTCGGCCCGGACGGTCCGGGCGCCCCGGTGATCGCCGATGTCAGCTATCTGGGCGGCCTTGGCGCGGCGAGCAAATCGCAAGACGGCAACACCATTGCCTTTACCGTCGCGGGCCTTTGGGCCCTGTTGATTTTCACCGACACCGGGCTCTTCAATTTTACCCTGCTTCAGCCCTTCGACCACAGCGCCGGCGACAGCCCACAGGGGAGTTTCAGCTACAGCATTCAAGACGCGGACGGCGACGTCGCAAGTGCCAACTTCACGATCCAGATCGACGACGACAACGGCGTCACGGCCGTCCTGGATCAGGAAACCGTGGCCGCCGGCATCACGCTCAACGGCACGGTCGCGACCAACGACGAGTTGAGCGCCGACGGGGTCACCTACACGCTGCTCGACCCCCCCACGGGAGCCTTTGGCACCCTGACCTTCAACGCCGACGGCAGCTACAGCTATGTCGCCAACGCGGTGGCGCTCGGCACCGATGTCTTCAGTTATCAGGTGACGGATGGAGACGGCGACAGCGCCATCGCCAACCTGGAAATCGCCGTCACGACCGACAACGCCACCGGGGACGTGGTGGTCGGTGCGGACCAGACCATCGTGGGCGATACCGGCACCGGCACCCTGACCATCAACTGCCTCGATTTCACCACCGCATCGCTGATCCTCGGCAACACGGCCACCGGCATGGGCACCATGACCGTCACCGAGATGGACGCGGAGCCGGTGAACGACCTCGAGGCGGATGTGTTGATTACCGGCGAGACCATTGTCGGCAACTTCGGCATCGGCACGCTCAACATCCTGGCCGGCGCGGATTTCCGGGTCAGCACGACGGCAGTATCAACCCCCACCGAGAGTTTCCTGGTGGTGTTCAACGTCGCCAAAGAGGCCGGCAGCAGCGGCGATGTGACGGTGACCGGCGCGGGCTCCAGCCTGATCACCGAAGGCCAGGCCAACAACATACAGGTCGGCCTGGGCGGCACCGGCAACTTGACCGTTTCCGATGGCGGTCTGGTCAAGACCCTTCAGTTGGATGCCGGCCGCGGCGGTGACGGCACGGTGACGGTGACCGGAGCGGGCTCGACGATCATCGCCTCCAACGACGAGGGACGCTTCGGCGACCCCTATGACAATTTCGCGGGCTTCGTGCGCCTGGGGCGGGATGCGGGCAGCAGCGGAATCCTGCAGGTCCTGGCGGGCGGGACGCTCGAGATCCGTCCTGGCGATGCCACCTCTGGCAACGATGACACGAACTTTGCCGCCTTGGTGCTGGCGGCGTCATCGGGAACGGCAGCAACGGTTCTGGTCGATGGCCTGGGTTCGACCTTGAGCGTCCAGAACGGCGGTATCCAAGCCGGCCTCGCGGGCGTCGCGGGCATGACGATCAGTGGCGGCGCGACGGTAACCAGCGACTCAGACAACTTCAACAACTTGCTCATCGGGACGCAATCCGGCGGCGTCGGTACCGTGACCGTGACCGGTGCCGGCTCGGCTTTCCATGCCACCGGCCTCGACAACACGGTCCAGGTTGGCTTTGGCGATGGCGAGAACGGATCGCTCAACGGCGGGCGGGGCTTCCTGACGGTCGAACAGGGCGCCGTGGTCACCACGTTGCATCTCGGCGTCGGCCGCGAGACGCCCGGAGCCGGAACCGTCGATCCGTCTCTCGAGGCCAGTGTCGCAACGGTCACCGGCCTGGGTTCGATGATCATTGTCTCCAACGATAGCGGACGGTTCTCGGGCAGCGCCGACTATGAAGCTGGTTTCTTGCGAGTCGGCGGCCGAGATGACGGTGGCAATGGCGAGCTTAACATCTTGAACGGCGGCCAGGTGATTGTGCGTCCGGGCGACGCGCTCTCCGGCAACGACGATACCACCTTGCCCTTCGTGTCGTTGGGGCGTGCGGTCGGCAGCCGCGGTGTCATTCGGGTCGATGGCGATGGCTCGCTTCTCAGGGTCGAGCAGACGCTTGCCGATCCGACTGGAAACAACCGTGGCCCGAGCCTCGATGTCGGGCGCTTTGGCCATGGCGAACTGCTGATATCCGGCGGTGGCGATGTCGAGGTCGTGGGCCCGGAGGCCCTGTTCGCGGTGGGGCGAGGCACGACCGATATCGGTGGCGGGACGATGGTCAAGGGCAGCGGGTTGGTCACGGTAGACGGAACCGGATCGACCCTCGTCATCGATGGCCAGGGGACCGGAAAGACCATTCAGATCGGCGATGCCGGTGACGCATCTTTGCATATCACAAACGATGCGGATGTGGATTTCAATGCCACCGCCGTGGTCTTTGCCCAGGCCTCCCAAAGCACGGCCGACGTGTCGGTCGATGGCATCGGCTCGACCCTCAATATCGACACCGGCGACCTGACCATCGGCGCAAACGGTATCGCGACAGTCGATGTCCTAAACGGTGCCGGCTTCAACGTTGTCAGTGACGGGGCGGTCCGGATCGGCGATGGGGCCGCGGGATCCTCGGTCACGGTCTCTGGCGGGGCCTCCTTGGACATTTCCGCGGTGGACGGCCTGGAGGTCGGCGGCAATGCTGGTGGATCAGGTGAGTTGGAAGTCTCCGGCGGCTCAAATCTCATCGTGACCGCCAGCGGCTTCAACAATATCGTTTTCGGCAACAACGACGGGACCGGCACGGGACTCTTCACGGGGGCCGGCACCACGGTGACGACGGTCGGGACCGACAACACGATTCACGTCGGCCGCCACGGCGGCACCGGGGACCTGACGATCGCGGACTCCGCCTTCGTTTCGACCCTGAACCTCGAGGCAGGGCGCGACGGGTTCGGCACTATCACCATCACCGATGCCGGGACCCTGGTGCACCTCTCCAACGCCAACGGCCTTTTCAGTCCGCCCTTCGAGTACGAGGCGGGCTTCCTCAGGGCCGGTCGCGACGGCGGCGCAAACGGCACGATCGAGATATTGAGCGGCGCCCAGGTTTTTGCCTTCTCCGGCCGCGATGTCGACCCGGCCGATGGTGTCGAGGACACCACGGCGCCCGGCTTCGTGATCGCGGAAGAGCTAGACAGTACCGGATCGTTTTTGATCCGTGGCGACGGATCGCTCCTGGATTTCACCCAGACCTCCCCCGATGTCAGCCACGGTGGACCCTTCGGAAACGTCGGCGCCGGCGGCAATGGGTCCATGACCGTGGACCAGGATGGCGCCTTCGTCATGGCCGGCCCGTCGAGCAGCCTCGTCGTGGGTCGGGATGACGGCTCTCAGGGAACCTTGACGATTGCGTCTGGCGGCAGCGCCAGCGTGACTGGCGCGGACGTGTCGTTCGGCATTGGCCGCGGTTTCGGATCCTTGGGTGCGGTGACAGTTAATGGCACAGGCCTTGTCGCCTCTAGCCTAACCGTCGACAACCAGGGCGCAGGCGGCGACTTTTTCGTCGGCGATAACGGCCAGGGCAATCTGACGGTCTCCGGCGGGGCCACGGCCGATATCGCGGTCGATTTTGCCGTGATCGGCAACAACGATTTCTCCGGCCAGTCGTCGATTCTGGTGACCGGCCCGGACTCCAGTCTCACTCTGAGCGCCGAGACCACGCTCGTTGGCGAATTTGGGATCGGGACCTTCGAGGTCGACAGCAGCGCCACCGCGACGCTCGACGGTGGCGCCCAGACCTTCCTCGGCGTCGGGAGCTCCGAGGGGGCGACCGGCACCTTGCGGGTGTCGAGCGGCGCTGTCCTGAACGTGGAGACCGACACGCTGTCCAACGGCATCGACAGCTTCGGCGCCAGCATCTGGGTCGGCAACCAGGGCGACGGCACGGCCGAGATCGACGGCGGCGCGGTCAGTATCAGCGCCTTGCAGAACGCCCAGTTCGTCCTCGGCGCGGGTCTCTTGTCCACGGGCACCCTGATCCTGGACGGCGGCGCCATCTTTGACGTGACCACCAGCCAACTTTCCGATGGCAACGCCACATTTGGCGTAAATGCCGATTTTGGCTCGGAGGGTACCGGCATTGTGACGATTTCCGGTGGCTCGGTCATGACCTTCGACGGAGCGCAGCTCGGCGATGCCTTCGTGGCTATCGCCAACCGTTCCGGTTCGGAGGGCCAGGTGACCGTCACCGGGAGCGGCTCGCAGCTCGCTGTTCTCGGCCATCTCGCGGTCGGTCAAGGCGGCGCGGATGAATTCGGCGGTATCGACGGGGCGGTCGCCATGGGCCGGCTCGACGTGCTGCTCGGCGGCCTGGTCACGGTCGAGACTCTGCATCTTGGCGGTGACGAAGATGGCCGTGGTCTTATCACCGTCGACGGTGCCAATTCGCGCCTCCAGGCCAGCGATTCCATATCGATTGGCGACCCCGGACAGGGCACCGTCTCGGTCACCAATGGCGCGGTTGTCCAGGCCCTGGACATCTTCGTCAACGCGGGCGGCACCCTGAATGGCGACGGTACGATCGACGGGTCTCTTACTGTCACCGGCGGCACGGTCCAGCCGGGACAGTCGCCGGGCACCCTGACCATCACCAACGGCGGATTCAGCCTCGATGAGGGGCGGCTGGAGATCGAGCTCACCGGGCCTAATGTCGGCGTCGACACGGACCTGATCCAGGTCGGCGGCGATGCCTTCCTGAACGGCGGTACGGTTGCCTTCGATTTGACCGGTGCCGGAAGCATCGCCGCGAACACTGGCTTCAACTTCATCCAAGTCGACGACTCTTTGAGCCAGGATTTGTTCGACTCTTCCGCCGTCTCTTATTTGGCCAAGGGTGTCGCCAACACATTCGATTTCACCGTGACGGTGGGGAACGGCGCGGCGAGTTTCGACGTCGGCACCGATTCCAGCCTCGGAAACTCGGTGATTCTTCAGGGTGGCGACCGGGACGATGTGCAGGCCGGCGGGGTGGGCGCCGACCTCCTCGACGGCGGTGGCGGCAACGACACCCTGGGCGGCGGTGGCGGCGGCGATACCCTGATCGGCGGCACCGGCGTCGACCACTTCATCGTCACCGCATCGCCCCTGACCCCGGCCGGCGGGGCCCCGACCACGGTGATCGAGGACTTCGATTTTGTCAGCGAGACGATCGAGATCATCGGCGCGCCGACGGACGACTTTGCGACGCTTCTCGGTATGATCTCGGACGACGGCACGGATACGACAATCGATTTGGGGACCGGTGAGACGATTGTCTTGAACGATGTCCTGAAGGCGGACTTGACGGCGGGCAACTTCATCCTGCGGGTCACCGCCGACGGGCCAATCTCGACCTTTGGTAACAACCGGCTCCTGGTCGGGGACATCCCCGTGACGCCCGCGTTTCTTTCCCTCTCGGCCGCGGCTTTTCTGTTTTATGACAGTATTTCGATTGGCGCCGCTTCCGGCGACGGAACCATCGCGGTCGATGGTGCTGGCACGACACTGGAGGCGCACCAGGATATTCAGGTCGGCGACGAAGGGGTTGGCGACCTCGACATAACCAACGGGGCCGTGGTGCGGGCGCCGATCGTCAAGATCGGCGGCGGAACCGGCGACCCGAACGGCGACGGCGCTTTGACAATCAACAGTGGGCAGCTCGAGTTACTTCCTAGCGACACTCTTTCGCCCGAATTGATCGTTGGGGCCAGTGGTGTCGGCGAACTGACGATCAGCGACGGTGTTGTTATCGTCAACGGCCTCAATGGCTTCGCTCGTGTGACGATCGGTCAGTTTGCGGGCGCAATGGGGGTCGCCACGGTAAGTGGTGGGGCCAGTGATTTACGGATTTCTGGCATTGGTGATCAACTTGTCGTTGGTGACGCAGGGACCGGGACCCTGAGTGTAACTAACGGGGCTTCGGTCAGGGCGGAAAACATAGTCATTGGCGCCAACACAGGATCGATCGGCACGATCGTAGTGAGCACGGGTGGACAGTTTTTCGCCGATTTTGTCGAGGTTGGGCAGAGTGGCACCGGCACGCTATCTGTTAGCGGCGCATTGGCGTTTGATGTTTCGGCGCGGCTTTCCGTCGGTGTTGGCAATGGTTCATTTGGCGAGGTGAACATTGGGGCCAACGACAATTTAAATGGCACGATTCCGGTTGTCGTGGTCGGCGCCCAGGGTGGCTCGACAGGTGTCTTGAATATCACCGTCGGCGGAGAGCTCGACACGGACATCGCCATTGTCGGTGAGAGCGGGACTGGAACACTGGACATTTCCGGCGGCGTTTTCGACAACACCGGTTTCTTTAGAGCTGGAGACTTTGCGGGTGCTGACGGTTCGGTCATTGTCGACAACGCTGGGCAGTTTTCGGCGAGGCTAGTCCAAATAGGCAACCGTCTTGGCGCGCTTGGCACGATCTTGGTCGACGGCACCGACGGGACCAATCCCTCGTCATTGGTAACTTCGGGCAACAACAACGCGATCATCGTGGGCAATGATTTCGTTGGGGATGGCGGCGGCATCGGGCGGTTCACTATCTCAAACGGCGGTTTTGTCCAAAGCGGCGACCTTCAAGTCGGACGAAGCGCCGGTGGCGGCCCCTCAAACCCGAACCTGCTGACGGTTACCGATCCGGGGTCGATCCTGCGGGTCTCCGACGAGACCGGTTTTGTCTTTGGCGACACGCGGGAGGGCGGCTTCCTGCGCGCGGCGCGCAACGCCGGCCAGGATGGCGAGATCCGGGTCCTCAACGGTGGCCAGGTCTTCGTACTGGCCACCGAGGCCGACACCATA
The DNA here is from genome assembly GCA_021776195.1 of Kiloniellaceae bacterium. Next base: position 7,594 of record JAJFGK010000052.1, read on the forward strand.
TTCGGTCCCGGCCTGCAGATCGCCCGCGAGGATGGCAGCACCGGCCGGGTCTTCGTCGATGGCGCGGGGCAGGCCGCCGGCCAGACGTTCATCGAAATCTCATCGCCCAATCCGGTCGACACCGTGAATGGCGGTTTTGGGCCTTACCTTCAGGTCGGACGTACCGGCGACGGCACCCTGACCATCGAAAACGGTGGCGAGGTTCGCGTGTTGGGCCACGGTGCTTTCGCGGTGGTTTCGCAAGGCAATGCGGACGATACCGATCCAAACCGAGATGGCGAGATTCCAATCCTCGCGGCGCAAAGCAACCTCAACATTCTCTCCGGCGGTAGGCTCATCGTCGACAGTCAGGGCGGTGCCGAATTTGTCGGGATGAACATTGGACAAGAAGCCAACGCGAACGGCGCCGTGCTGGTCAGCGGCGAAAACTCCGAGTTCATTATTAACGGGCTCAATCGGTTTTTGAACGTGGGGCGCGACGGCATTGGCGAGCTCACGGTCGAGGCCGGCGGCCTGGTCGAGGGCACCTTCATGTCTGTCGGCCGAAATGAGGGCAGCAAAGGTACGCTCATCATCGACGGCACCAACGACCCCCTGAACACGCGGGCTACAGTGAGCCTGACCGGTGTGGATCCCGGTGGCGATGCGGCTTTCCTTATGGTTGGTCGCAATGGCAGTGGTTCGCTCACGGTGCAGGGTGGAGGATTACTCCAGATCGACGAACTGGTTGGTGTCTTCCCCGGCCTGTCTGTCGGTTTCGCCGAAACCGGAGTCGGCGTTATGAACGTCACGGGCCCTGGCAGCGAGGTTCTGATCGACGGTGCCCAGCCCAATATCGGCGGTGGTAGCGGCGCGATCGTCGTGGGCCGTGAGGGCGAGGGCACTCTCAACGTTACCAACGGGGCCCAGGTGGTCAACGATCCCGCCGGCTTCACCTTCGTTGGGCGCGAAAGCGGCGCCGCGGGCCTCATCGATGTCGATGGCCAAGGTAACGCCAACACCCTGTTCGATGCCGGCGCGAAGCTGATCATCGGCGCCAGTTTCGACTTCGGCACCGGCGACGTGCTGTTCGACCAGGGCGGCACCGGCGATGTGGACGTGCGCGATGGCGGGCTGGTGCGGGCCGGCACCGCCGGCGATGCCACCAGCGACATCCTCATCGGCGCGGGTGGCGAGATTCAAATCGGCACGGGGGGCGCCATTTCCGGCGACATCGAGATTCGAGGCGGCAGTCTGCATATCGGCGACGATCCCGGCGTGGCGACCGCCGATGTGACCGGTAACGTGAGCTGGTTCTCCGGTATTTTCTCCCTGGAACTCGATGCCAGCGCCGGTCTGAGCACTCGCCTGGATGTGGCTGGCAGCGTCGACTTCCTCGGCGGTCTTGTCGGCGGCGAGCTGTTGGGCGGGTTTTTGCCGGGGCAGGGCGACACCTTCACCCTGCTGAGCGCCAGCGGTGGCGTGACCCTGGACAGCGATGTCGTCCTCGCCCTGAACAACGCCTCAACGGATATCGAGGCCGGCCTGTCTGTCGTCAACGGCGGCACCGAGTTGCAGCTGACAATCGACACTGCGCCCACCGGCAACCTTGGCACCGTGATTTTTGGCGGCACCGCAGACGACGACATCAGCGTGAACTTCCTCCTCGACGAACCGGATGCCGGTACAAGCGATCGCATGGACGGCGGCGCCGGGGCGGACCGGTTCGATGGCGGCATGGGGTCGGATGTCTTTACCGGCGACGCCGGCATCGACACGCTCGTGGTGCGCGAGGGCGACGGCGGGGCGCTCCTGTCGGAGGCCGACCTCTTCACGGACTACGTCGACGGCGAGGACAAGATCGGTTTGGCCGGGGGCCTGACCTTCGCCGATCTCATCGTCTCGGACAACGCCGGCGACACCGCGATCCAGGTGAGCGGCACAAACGAATTCCTGGCTGTGTTGTCGGGGGCCGACTTTAGCCAGATCGACGAGAATGACTTCACGATTTTGGCCATTGCCTGACCCTCGCGCATCGCCGAGCCGCCGCCATGGCCGTCTATGAGGTCCCGCCCGGCTATCGCATCGCCCTGTTCGCCACCATGCCGCGGTCGGGGACCTGGTACTCGCACTATTTCGTCGAGTTCCTCGATCTCTTCCTGACCGGACGCCAGGAGGTGCGGACCCGCCTCGACCTGCTGCTCTACGAGGGGCTGAAGCTGGGCAAGCTGCATACCCATTGCATCTGCCCGGGCTTTCTCGAGGCCTGCCGCGGAGAGGACCGCGACCTTTGGGAGGACCTGCGCTTCTACACGCCGGGTTTCGACTATGGCACCGCGACCTTCATTGCCGGCAATCTGGCGGTCTTCTCGCCGCTGCTCAGCGCCAACATCCGCATCGTCTACCTCTATCGCAACCCGCTGGACCAGATGGTTTCCTTCTATCGCCATATCCAGGACCACCGGCAGGACAGCACCCGCAGCTTCATTGACGCGGAGGGCCGGGAAATCGCCTTTCGCGACCTCGGCCACTTCGTCCGCGCCGGCGCGCTGGAAGGCTATATCAAGCAGTACCAGACCTACGATTTCATGCGCCGGCGCGGCACGCCGCAGGTCCTGATGCTGCCCTACGAAGACCTGGTGGAACGCCCGGACGCGGCCTTCCGGCGCATTCTCGGCCACCTCGATCTGCCGCCGATCGGGGGCGATCTCGAAGGTGCCTTCGGCAAGACCCTGAATGCGACCAAGCCGGAGAGTCTCAGGAACCTGGAGCGCGCCATGGGCAGTTCCTTGGGCCGGGACCAGCGCGACGCCGGGGAAAGCCATCTGCGCGGCGGCCAGATCGGAAAGTGGCGGGGGCCGTTGAGCGACGACGACGTCGCTTACGTCGAGGAACGGCTCGAGTCCGCGGGTCTGAGCCTTGCCGGGTTCGTCCTGGATCCGGATCGACCCCGGGGACAAGCAGATTGACCCTTGCCGGGCCGCGACCCTCCAAAGCGAGGGGCATGCAAGTCTTGGCCAGGGCCCGGCACGAACGTTATGTTGTGGCGATAGGCGGGGGGCGCGACCGAAGGAATGGCGATCGGAACGAAAAACCGTAAGGGACTGCCCGTTCAGTGGGCCTGGAGATTTTGGGGGCATGTCGGATTCGGCCGGTGGGTCGCCATGACATTGCTCTTGCTGCTTGCCGGCGTGCGCGTCTGGGATCCCTTTCCGGTCGAGGTTGTGCGGTTGAAGATCTTCGATCTCTACCAACAGGCACAGCCGCGCGTTCCCGGGGTGCGCCCGGTGGCGATCGTCGATATCGACGAAGAAAGCCTCAGCCAGATCGGTCAGTGGCCGTGGCCGCGCACCATCGTCGCCAAGCTGGTCCAGCAACTCCTTGCCATGGGCGCGGTGGGCATCGGCTTCGACGTGGTTTTCCCGGAACCCGACCGCATGTCGCCGGCGCACTATGCGGACAGCCTGCCGGAGGCGTCGGCCGCGCTGCGCCGCGAACTGGGTTTGCTTCCCAGCAACGACGAGGTTTTTGCGCGTGTCCTCGAGGTCTCGCCCGTTGTCCTGGGCCAGTCCGGCTACTTTCGCGAGGTCGACCGCGACCAAGGGCCGCCGCGCGAAATTCCGGTGATGCGCCTGGGTCCGACCCCCGATCATCATTTTCCGCGCTTCACCCATCTGGTCCGCAACATCAAAACCCTGGAAGACGCCGCCCGCGGCGTCGCCTTTTTCAATCTGCTGCCCGAGCGCGACGGGATTGTGCGGCGCGTGCCCCTGGTCATCGCGGTGGAGGGCGTCGTGATCCCGGCGCTGCCGTTGGAGCTTCTGCGCGTTTTGGCCGGGCCGCAGACGCCGCTCCTGATCCGCAGCGACGAGGCGGGGATCAGCGGCATCGGCGCCGCCGGAATCGAGATACCGACGGACCGCTCGGGGCAGATCTGGGTGAACTTCGCCAAGGACGACGCCGGGCTGTACCTGTCCGCCGCCGATGTGCTTGAGGGCCGCGTCGGCCCGGAGCGGGTCAAGGGGCGAATCGTCCTGATCGGCACGTCGGCCGCCGGTCTATTCGACATCAAGGCCACGCCGCTGGACCGCCAATTGCCAGGCGTGGCGGTCCACGCGCAGATCCTCGAGACCATCTTGACGCGCAGCTTTTTGGTCCGGCCCCACTACGCCCTGGGCGCCGAGGTCGCCCTGCTGGTCATGGTGGGCGCCTTTGTCATCGTTATTGTGCCGATTTTCGGTGCCGTGGCCGCGCTTTTGACCGGGGCCGGTCTGGCCGGCGGGCTGGTGGCCTTTTCCTGGTTCCTCTATTCGCGCTCGGGGCTGCTCATCGATGTGACCTATCCCTCGCTCGGCGCGCTGGCCGCCTTCTCGGTCCTGGTCTTTGCCAACTACTTCCGCGAGGAAGCGCAGAAGCGCCAGGTGCGAAGTGCCTTCGGCCAGTACCTGTCGCCCGAGTTGGTCGATCAACTGGCCAAGGACACCAGCCAGTTGCGCCTGGGCGGCGAGTCGAAGGACATGACGCTGGTGTTCTGCGACGTTCGCGATTTCACAACCATCTCCGAAGACTACCGGGACGACCCCGTGGGGCTGACCAGTCTAACCAACCGTCTGCTGACTCCGCTGTCCGATGCGATCCTGGATCAGCACGGCACCATCGACAAGTACATGGGCGATGCGGTCATGGCCTTCTGGAACGCGCCTTTGAACGACCCCGAGCACGCGCTGCACGCCTGTAAGGCGGCCCTGGCCATGCGTGGCGCGCTGCAGGACTTGAACGAGGTGATGGCCGAGGAGGCCGGTCGCGAACCGCAAGACGTCCAAGGGCTGCGTATCGGGATCGGCATCAACAGTGGGACCTGTGTGGTCGGCAACCTCGGAACCGACAAGCGCTTCGACTATTCTGTTCTCGGTGACAGCGTGAACCTGGCGTCACGGCTCGAGGGGCTGTCCAAGACTTACGGCGTCGATATCGTGATCGGGGAGACGACGGCCCGCCAGGTCGAGGAGACCATGGCACTTCTGGAACTGGATCTGGTCCAGGTCAAGGGCAAGCAGCAAGCGGTTCGGATATTCGCTCTGATCGGCGAGCAGGATGTCAAGCACGAGCACGGCTATGAAAGGCTGTCGGAGATGGTTGGCCGGTTCCTGGCGGCCTATCGGTCTCAGGACTGGGCGCAAGCAAGTGCGCTTCTCGATGACATGGCCGGGCCGGCAAAAAGGTATGGACTGATGCCCCTGGTCGAACTCTACGACAGGCGCATCGAGTCCATGATGGCGAACCCGCCCGGCCCGGACTGGAGCGGCGTCTTTTCCGCCACGAGCAAGTAGACCCCGGCGTCGCCCGGTCTTTCACAGGGCGGCCCTTTCAAGTCTCGCGGGCAGGCTCACTGTGCGGCATCGGCAATATCCCCTTGCCCACAAGGCGCGCTGGCACCGGCCTGGGGCAGCAGGCGTTGGACCAACGCGAGCAGCCCGGCGTTGTCGACCGGCTTGAACAGGAAGTCGTCGGCGCCCGCGGCGAGGCTCTTTTCGCGTCCATCGCCCTCGACCTTGGCGGTCAGGGCAATGATTGGCACCGCGGCGAAACGGTCCTGGCGGCGGATTTCCTGGGCACAGGTCAGGCCATCCATCACCGGCATCATCACATCCAGGATCATCAGGTCGAACCCCGAATCCTTCGCCAAGAGGTCCAGGGCCTCCTGGCCGTTCCGGGCGATCTGGGTTTCCAGGCCGTGGGATTCCAAGAGGGCGCTCAGCGCGAAGATGGTCGGCAGGTCATCGTCGGCCAGAAGAATGCGGTGGCCGGCGAGCCCGGCAAGGTCGCCGTCGGTCTGCGTGGCCTTGGCAGCGGGATTGGCGACGGGGAAGGGGACAGAGGTAGCGCCAGCGCCGGCGGTCACGGAGGCGCGGGGCGCCGGCACAGGGCGCGGCCGGGGCGTGGCGTTGGCGAGGCTTGCGATGGCCGCGGCCAGTTCGGCTTCGTTGGCAATCTGAAGAATTTGCGGCGAGTCCGAGCCGGTCCCGGTTTTCGCGGCCTCTGCGGAAGGGGCCGCGCCGCCGAGAACGACGAGAGGCGGTAGATCGAGGTCCAGGTCGGAGACCAGTCTCACAAGCAGATCGCCGGCCTCCGTACCGTCGTCGCCCTGGACGCCGACGACCGTGTCATAGGTTCGCTCGGTCAGCCGTCGGCTGGCGCTGCCAAAGTCGTCGGCGATGTCGACGTCGGTTTGTCCAAGGCCGGCGAGCGCTGCCAGCAGTTCGGCGCGTTCGCTGGCGGCCTCGGCGACCAGGAGGATGGCCATCGGACGCGGTGCCGCCGGAATGCCGTCGGCGGCTGCCCCCATGGCGTGGGCCGCCTCGGCCGCCACGGCGGCTGTCGGGGGTCGCGGCTTCGAACCGTCGGGCGTCGCTGCCACCAGGCCGCTGCCGTTCAGGGCGGCCGCGGCCCCGATACAGCCGGGCAGCCTCAGCGAAAAAGTCGTGCCGCTGCCCTGTTCGCTCTCGACGGTCAGGGTCCCGCCGAGCAGCTGGGCCAGATTTCGTGAGATCGACAGTCCCAGACCGGTGCCGCCGTAGCCGCGGTTGATTGTGCCGTCGACCTGTTGGAAAACCTCGAATATGCCTGCTTGATCTTCCTTCTTGATGCCGATGCCGGTGTCGCTGACCTTGAATTCGATACCCTTTGCACCGTCCGCCGCGGCCATGGCCGTGACCGCGACTTTGATCTCGCCTTGGGTGCAGAACTTGACGGCGTTGGACAGCAGATTGGCGACGATCTGTTTGATCCGTACCTTGTCGGACTCGATGACCTCCGGCACGTCACTGGCGATCTCGAAGATGAGTTCGAGATCCTCCTTGTCCTCCAGGAAGGGGCGGTAGCGATTGTCCAGGTGGTCGGTCAGGTCATGCAGTCTGAACGGCTCGATGGTGACGTCGAGCTTGCCCGCCTCAACTTTCGACAGATCGAGAATGTCATCGATCAGCCGCAGCAGGTCGTTGCCCGAGGTGTTGATGGTTTTGGCAAAGCTGACCTCCTGGTCGGACAGGTGGCCGCTGTCGTTCGATTGCAACAGATTGGAGAGGATCAAGAGGCTGTTGAGTGGACTGCGAAGCTCGTGGGACATGTTGGCCAGGAATTCGGACTTGTATTTGTTGCTCTGTTCCAGCTCGCGCGCCTTTGCCTCGAGGTCTTTTTGGGTATGTTCCAAGGCTTCGTTCTGTTGGCGCACCTCCTGCTGTCGTTGGGTCAAGAGGTCGGTCTGGGCCTGAAGCTCATGGTTGGACCGGTGCAGTTCCAACTGATTGCCCTGCAGCTCCTTGGCCTGCAGCTCGCTCCGGCCCAGAACTTCCTGCATCCGCGCGCGCGATTCGGCGGTGTTGACCGCCACGGCCAAAATCGGCATGGCCGCCTCGAGAAACTCGATCTGCAGACCGTCGAACGCCTCCGTCGAGGTGAACTCGACGGCCCCCCGCACATCGTTTTCGTAAATGAAAGGGGCGATCGCCACGCCCTTGATGACAGTCTGAGCAAAGCCTGACTGCTTGATCATGTGCCATTCGTCGGCCTCGAGGAGCCTCGAAATGACTTTTCGTTCGAGCGCGGCCTGGCCGACCAAACCGGTCCCGAAGGCGATTCTTGACTGTGACAGCGCGTCCTCGGTCCCGCTGCCGGGCGCGACACCGAAGTCGGCGGCGACCTTTAGATGACTCGCACCCTCTTCGTCGGTCTCGGTCAGGTAGATCAGGCCTGCCTTTGCCTTGATGTGGTTGCAGATCGTATCGATCGCGTTCTTGGCCAGCGAATTGAGATCCTGTTCGCCCCGCATTTTCTCGTTCAGGATCGCCAGACCGGTCTTGAGCCAGTCCTGGCGGCGGTTCGATTGCGTCGCCGCGGACAGATTGGCCGAGGCCGAGACCAAGGCGCTGTTGACCTTCTCGAAATCGCCGCGATAGCTTGCCTGGGTGGCGACTTCCATCTTACCCTCGGCGATGTCGTTGGCGACACGCACAATATCGGCGATGACCTCTCGCAGGTCGCGTAGCGCCGTCGACAGAGATGTCTTGATGTTCTGAAAACCGCCACGGTAGTCTGCCGTCGGCTCCACCGACAGGTTGCCCTGGGCCAGGCCTCCGGCCACGTGGACGATGTCGCCGACCAGGGCGCGGAAATAGACGATCAACGACGAATAGGCTTCGCCAATCTTGGCCAGCTCGTCTCGGCCCTGGGCGATACTGGCCAGTTCGGCGTGGATCTGCCGGTCGTCCAGCTCCGCCATGCGGCCGGCGGCGAGGTGATCGGCGACCTTGGTCAACAAACCGAGCGGCCGGGTGATACTGCGCGACACCAGAAAGCCAAGCACCAGACCAATGGCGGCGCCGAAGACGATGGTGAGCAACAGCAGCCGGTTGGTGTCGCTGGTCAAGAGATCTGTCGCCCTATTGGCCTCCTCGAAGTCCTTCCCCACGCTGTCGGACATTTTCGACGCCGTGATACGAATGGTCGGACCGATAACGTTCAGATACTCGGCGAAAATAGCGTTCTGGGTTTTATAGCCGACCCGCAGGTCGCCGAAGGTGTCCCGGTGCTCGGTGATCAGCACCTCGATACCCGTGACTTGGGCACGCAGGCCGGCGTTTCCAGGCAGCTCCATGAGCGTCCGCAGTCCGGTCAGCGCCGCCGCATAGTCGCGCTCCGCGGCCTTGGCCCAGTGCGGATTGCCGACTTCGAGGAACTTGAAAACGTTCAGGCGTGCCGACAAGACCGAACGTCGCGCCTCGGCGACGACATCGGTTGCGGGCAGGTCTCCCCTCCGCGCCATGATCTCCTTCAAATCGGAGAGGCCCTGCTCGGCCCTCGGACCGAGAACGTTCAAGGAGTTCTCGACCTCTTCTTGCCGCTCGAGAATGATGGAAACGATCTGGTCGAACTGTCGACCGTACTCCAGCAAGCCGGATTTGATCTGTGCCAGCATCTGGACCCGGTTGGGACTGGTGATCTTCTGTGTGGCGACACTGAGCAGATCCTCGAACTCGCTGTACTCTTTTCGGTACCTCTCGAGCGTCGCGGGCGAGGGGCGCCACAGGTAACGATTGGCGTAAAAGCGGGTGAGCAGGATCTTCGAGACCATGCCATCCGCGAGGTGCTGATCCTTGGCGAAGTTATCCGCCAGGTTGTTCACCGTGGTGTCGATCGCGCCAAGGCGCGAAATGGCAAGCAGTCCCACGAAGGTCATGAGGACAAGCCCGATCATGACGGATCCGAGGACCCGCGCCCGCACCGAAAAACTGCTGAGGCCGGTGAAGGCGGCGGTTCCTGCCGACGGTTTTCTATTGGAATCCGTTGGTTGCATTAGGTCGTTCTTTCCGCCTCGAGGACGGCGATTTCGGCATTCCGCTCCGCCAGCGCCTCGGCTGCTGGCTTGGGGTGGTCGAAGGTGGTGAACAGCGGGCCGGCCGCATTGCCCGGGACCGGTTTGGAGAAGTAGTAGCCCTGGAGGCGGTCTACGCCATGGGTGCGCAGGAACTCCAGTTGCTCGAGGGTCTCGACGCCTTCGGCGGTAACGTCGAGCTGCATGGCGTGGGCCATATTGATGGTCGCCAGCACGATTGCCTGGTCGCTCTGACTTTCCATCAGGTTGCTGACGAAGGACCGGTCGATCTTCAGACCGTTGATCGGCAGACGGCTCAGACGGCTGAGGGAGCTGTAGCCAGTCCCGAAGTCGTCGAGCTCGATCGTGATGCCTTTGTCGCGCAGGGTGTCGAGGATGGAGACCGCCTGGTCGGGATCGGCCAGCAGCGATGTTTCGGTCACCTCGATCTGTACATTCGTAACCGGCAGTCCGGTTTCCGCGAGGGTCTGGTCCAAGGTTTCGACGAGGTTGCCGCGGACCAACTGCTGCACGGAAATGTTGATCGCCACACGTTGGTGCGGTTGCAGGAGGCCGGCATCCAGCCACGTTTTCGCCTGCGCGAAAGCCGTGTGCATCAGGTGCTTGCCGAGTGGAATGATGAAGTTGGTTTCTTCGGCTATCGTGATGAACTCATCGGGTGGGACGAAGCCGCGCTGCAGGTGCTTCCATCGGGCGAGGGCTTCGAAGGACGTCAATTCGCCGCTGCACGCGTCGACCATGGGTTGGTAGAAGCAGCTGAACTCGTGGGGCAGGCCCTTGGTCATGTCGCGTTCGAACTGGGAGCGGTAGATCGCGCGCTCCTGCATTTCCGCGGTGAAGAAGTGATAGGCGTTTCGGCCGTTGCGTTTCGCCTCGTACATCGCGATGTCGGCGGCCTTCAGCAGGCCGAGGGCGTCGCGCCCATTGTTTGGATAGACGGCGATGCCGATGCTCGCGCCGACCGACAAGGTCTGGCCCTCGATGAGGAAGGGCCGCGCCAGGGAGTCGATGATTTTCTCCGCGATCCTGGCGGCGTGGACCGGCTGACCGATGCCATCCAATGTGATGCCGAATTCGTCGCCGCCGAGCCGCGCCACGACGTCGTTGCCGCGCAGGCAAGCGGCCAGCCGTTGCGACGCCTCGATCAGGACCTTGTCGCCAATGTCGTGGCCGTAATTGTCGTTGATGTGCTTGAACCGATCCAGGTCCAGCAACATGAAGGCCGGGTGTGCGGCGCCACGTTCGTGGCGTTTGATTGTCGCCTGCAGGCTTTCGGTCAGGAAGGTTCGGTTCGGGATGCCGGTCAAGGGATCTTCCGTGGCCAGCCGTAGGAGCTGTCTTCGCGCCTCCAGTTTCTCGCCGATGTCTTGAAAGATCAGCACGCCGCCTTCGTTGGACACGGCCTTGCCGCCGCTGTCCTCGCGCAGGGAAATGAAGGGCGCGTAAGAGTACTCGGTGGCCAGCAGGGTTCCGTTGCCGCGAAAGTAGGCGGCCTCGGTCGAGCGGAAGGCTTTCTTGCTATTGATCGCCTCGAAGAGTGCCTCGACCGTCTCGGCGGCCGTGCCTTGCGCGGCCTCCTCGCCACAGCCCACAAGGGTGTTGAGAGATGTCTGTGTCAGCGCGCCGGAGGAAAACTTCAGCATCCGCTCGGCGGCCGGGTTCGCGGATATGATCTCGCCTTCGGCATTCACCCCGAGGATGCCTTCCGATGCGTAGTCCAGGATCAATTTGTTGTGACGACTCAATTGCTCCAGTTGAGCCAGCGACACTTGAAGCTGGTGACGCCGGGCTGCCAGCTCGAGGAAGACCCTGACCTTGCCAACGAGGGTCTCTGGCTTGATCGGCTTGCTGAGGTAATCGACGGCGCCGACCGCATATCCTCGGTCGATATACTTGTCGTCCGTGTGGATCGCGGTCAGGAAAATGACTGGAACGTCACGTGTCTGCGGATGTTGGCGCAGTAGCTCGACGGTTTGGTAGCCGTCCAGACCGGGCATCTGAACGTCCATCAGGACCACGGCATAGTTGGCTCGCAGCACCGATAGAAGGGACTCTTCGCCCGATGCCGCCTCATCGACGACAACACCGATCCGCTCGAGGATCTGGCGGGTGGCGAAGCGATTCTCCTTGCGGTCGTCGACGACCAAAACGCGAGGGGCGCCGTCCTCGAAGGTGTCGCAATCGAGGGCGGTCGGCAATTCCGGTGCGTCTGCCGTCTTTGTCGCTGACATATTGAGAAGGTCTCTCGTTGCCACGTCGGTTGAACCCGCGACACCTGCGGTCCAGATTTTGCGGCGTCCAAGATCTCAAATGCGTATTAAGCTTGTCTCAAGAATCGATTAAACGGCTCGATTGATCGCGGTTAAGCAATGCTAGAGGCCAATCAAGGCAAGAGCGGCAGCTGCCAATTCAGCCATCCCGACGAAACCGGGGTAAATCAATGGCTTGTCGGGTATTCTTAGGTAATCCTCCGGTGAGGGGCAGTTCGCTGGAGCTCTCTTTGCTCACATTCAGCCTCTGATTGCGGTGACCTGTAGGCCAGCGGCGCAAATGACACTGTCACGTATGGCGGATGTCGTGGACCTGGACGCGATGCGCGCTGTTCCTCAGCAGAGCTTTGCAAACCAGGGCTTCTTGCCGTGGATCGCGAATCCGGACCCAGATGAGAATTCGCCCTGCCTCGATCTCCCGCGCAAGAAAAGCGGCCTGTTGCTTGGGGATCCACTTTTCCATGGCAAAGTCGACGGCGAGGCCTGCCACGTCGCCGTGCCCGCCGAGGAACTGGTCCGAGAGGTCTCCCTTCGACGCGAGGACCGCGCCGCTGCCATCGACGTGGCCGATCTCGACCAATTCGATGGGCAGGTCCGCGTCGCCCTTGCGGTCCCGACCCGCGCTCAACGCGACGAATTCGTGACGTCCCCGGGACGCGCCGGGTTGAGGCGGCGGCCCCGTGCGAAAGCGGGGAGAGCTCTGCAGGCTGACTCGGCTGGCCATGAGTACGACCTCGGGGCGGTCGGGATCCGCGTCGCCCAAGGCTGTTAGCGCGGTGATGACCCGGTCCAGATCCTCGAAGATGGCCACGGCCTGTCTATCGCGAAGATTGGTGGCTCTATGTTCGATCCCCGACACGTGACCTCGTCGCCTCGTTGGTGTGATGGGCCCTTCCCTGGCAGGCCGGATTCCCAGGGCCGCAATCGAGATCCGAGCTTTTCGGGTCGCCGGCTGGCCCGCATTGATGTGTGTCAATGAGCAAACGTGCCCTCGTCCTCTTCCGACAGCGCCAGCAGGCGGTCGATGTCGCGGATGGTGATGTGACGGGCATCGGTGAAACTCAGCAGGCCCCTATCCTTCAGGCGGCTGAAGCAGCGGCTGACAGTCTCGGTCGTGAGGCCCAGATAGTCGGCAATCTCGGTCCGGCTCATGGGGATCTCGAACCTGCTTCCGTCACCGCCGCTGCCCGCCACGACCTCGGAAATGCGCAGCAGGAAGCTGGAAAGCTTCTCCTGGGCGGTCTTGCGACCGAGCAGGAGCAGGTGGTCCTGTGTGGACAGCAACTGACTGCGAACCGCTTCGAGCAACTGTTGTTGAACCGCCGGGTCCCGGCCAGCCAGGCGCTCCAGTTTCGCCAGGGTGAATGACCGCAAGGTGGTCGAGGTCAAAGCTTCGGCGGTTTGCGAATGCTCGTCGTTCCGCTCGAAGCCGAAGTACTGTCCGGGATAGAGAAATCCGGTGACCTGGCAACGGCCGTCAGCCGTCAGCTTGAAGAGTTTGACGATCCCCGCGGTGATCTCGAACACCCGTCCAGCCGGATCGCCCTCGAAGTAAATCGCTTCCTTGGCGCGGTAGCTGACGATCGAGCCGATATCGGCGTTTGTTTCCGCCTCGCGCAGCGGCGTGACCAGCGCCGCTGTCCTGACATCTGTGCAAGACGTGGATCTAGCGCCTATGGAATCGAATCGCAGTACTGTGGCGGCGGACATGGCTCTCTCCTTGCTTGGTGGTTCTTGGCCTCTAAGGAGAGTTCACCAGCCCAGCGTCGCTCTTTCACGACGGCGCGGGGCCTTTTGTGTGCCAATGAGAAACGCACTGTGACGTTTTGTAACAGATCGCCGGCCTGCCGGAGCTTGAGCGATACCTCGGCACATGTTTTGTTGTCCCGAGGATCGAGAGTGCCGCCCAGCAGCGAGGCCATGACCGACAGCGGGAAAATACTGATCGTCGATGATGACCCAAGGGTGCGGAAGCTCTTGGTCAACTACTTCGAAGAGCAGGGATTCGGAACCATGCAGGCCGAAGACGGCCCGACCCTGCGGGCCTGTCTGAAGCAGGGCGACATCGACCTGATCATGCTCGATATCGGCCTGCCGGGCGAAGATGGACTCACCCTGGCTCGCGAGGTCCGCGGTAAGTCCGCTGTGCCGATTATCATCATCACGGGCAAGGGCGATGTGGTGGACCGTGTCGTGGGCCTGGAGCTGGGTGCGGACGACTACATCACCAAGCCGTTCCATCTGCGCGAAGTCCTGGCCCGGGTGCGTTCTGTGTTGCGACGCAGTCCGCCCGCGACCCTGGACCAGGCTGCAGTCACCCCAATGCAGGTCGCAGATGAGACCACGGAAACCATAACTTTCGCGGGGTGGCGCCTGGACTTGACCGCCCGCGACCTTCGCGCACCGGACGGCGAGCCGGTGGTCTTGACGACCGCAGAATTCGACCTGCTGTTGGCCTTCGCGGGCAACGCCAACCGGCCACTGAGCCGCGACACCTTGATGGATCGAACCCGCGGGCGGGATTGGACTCCCTTCGATCGCAGCATCGACACCCAGGTGGCGCGCTTGCGCAAGAAGATCGAGACCGACCCCAACAATCCGCAATTGATCAAAACGGTGCGCGGTCTCGGCTACCTCTTCACGCCCAAGGTGGAAAGCCTTTAGGACCGGGGGGTGCCGCGTCTGAGTGCCTCGCGCAACTTGCCGGCCAGATCGGCGGTTCTGTAAGGTTTGCGCAGCATTAGCGCGCCGTCATCCAGCAGGCCGGCCTCTTGAGCGCCGGCTTCGGCATAGCCGGTGGTGAAGAGAACGGGCAGGTCGGGGCGGCTACGGCGCGCCTCGCGGGCCAGGTCGGGCCCGTTCATGCCGCCGGGCATCACCACATCGGTGAACAGCAGGCCGATCTCCGGGTGCCGCGCGAGCAAGGCCAGCCCTGCCTGGCCGCTGTCCGCTTCCAGCACGCGATATCCCAGGTCGGTCAGGCGCGCGACTGAAATCCGGCGCACCCGCTCGTCGTCTTCCACAACCAGAATCAATTCCTCGCCGCCCGCCGGTTCTGTCTGGGCCGACCCGGTGTCCTCCGCCGCTTCGGGTTCCTCCAGTGCCGGCAGATAAAGGTTCACCGTCGTGCCCTGTCCGAACTCACTGTAGATTGCGGTGTGGCCGCCCGATTGTTTGGCGAAGCCATAGACCATGGAAAGGCCCAGACCTGTACCGGTCCCAGTCTCCTTGGTGGTGAAGAAGGGCTCGAATACACGGTCTCTGATTTCGGGCGGCATGCCGGTCCCGTTGTCCGACACCGACAGCAGGGCGAATGGCCCCGCCGCGACCTCGAGGCCTTGCTCGAGGGTGTCCGCGTCGAGAACTTCATTGCTCGTCTCGATGGTCAGGGATCCGCCTTGCGGCATGGCGTCGCGGGCGTTCAGGCAGAGGTTCAGCAGGGCATTTTCGACCTGTCCGGGATCGGCGCGGGTTTGCCACAGCCGATTGCCCAGGACCGTGTTGATCTGGATGGCTTCGCCGAGAGTTCGGCGCAGCAGTTCGGCCATCCCCAGGACCAGATCGTTCAGGTCGATGGTCCGGGGTTCGAGGGTCTGGCGTCGGGCGAAGGCGAGGAGCCTGGCTGTCAGGGTGGCGCCCAGTTCGGCGGCTTCTTGGGCCTGTTCGACGAACTCGCGCTGTTTGTCGTCGGTCAGCCTGGGTTCGAGCATTTCCAGGTTGCCGGTGATGACCGTCAGCAGATTGTTGAAGTCGTGGGCCACGCCGCCGGTCAACTGACCCACCACGTCCATGCGCTGGGCGTGACGCAGCTGGGCTTCGTGATGCTTGCGTTCGGTCACGTCTTCGATGATGGCGACGAAGACCGGCGGCGTTTCCGCCGGCATCAACTGGAGGCGAACGGCGACCTCGTAGTGGGACCCGTCTTTGCGCTTGTGTCGGGTCTCGAACTCGACCAGGTCGCGCTCGCCGGCCCGCAAGGGGGCAAGCAGAGCCTCGAAGGAGGCCGCGTCGTGGTCCGGCTTGATGTCGACCGGTGTCATGGCGCCGAGGTCTTCGGCACTGAATCCGAGGTTCTCGCGCGCGCCGCGATTGACCATCAAAAACCGCAGGGAATCGGCATCGAAGACAAAGACCTCGTTGACCGAGTCCTCGATGATCCTGCCAAGACGTGTCTTCACCGCTTCGGCCTTCGTGCGCTCCGTGCGGTCATGAAGAATGCCGGTAAAGTAGCGCCGGCCGGCCACCGTGACCTCGCTCACCGAGAGGTGGGCCGGAAAGGTGCTGCCGGACTTGCGCAATGCGACCACCTCGCGCCCGATGCCGATGATCTTGGCCTGCCCGCTCGTAAGGTAGGCCTGCAGGTAGCCATCATGGGCGTCGTGGTAGGGCTCGGGCATCAGCAGCGAGACATTTTTACCGATCATTTCCTCGGCGCGGTAACCGAACATCGCCTCGGCTGCCGGATTGACCTCTTCTATGATCCCTCTGTCGTCCGACATCACGATCGCATCCACGGCGGTCGAGATGATCGCCTGGAGCCGCGACGCACGGTTCTCGGCCGCCTGCCGGGCCGGGTCCTGCTGTGGGCCGCGACGGTTCAAGACGAAAACCAGCACGGCGAGGGCTGCCATAAGGCCGACGCCTAACAGTAGGTTGGCCACCAAATCCACGAGGCACCTTTCAGCACTCTTCAGCCTGGTGCCTGTGTAGCGAGGGCGCGCGGGCACCACAAGCCTGCCTCGGACCGGCTGCCCTTGACCTGCATCAATGTAGCACCCGTCGGTGCCCCCTAGCGTGAGGCCCCGACCGTGGGTGGTTCGGTCGCTGGAGGAGGAGTAACGGTTCCATGTCGATAAAGTCGATCCTTTTGTACCTGAAACGCGAGGACGGCACCCAAGGTGCAATGAACCTGGCCCTCTCAATGGCGCGCAGACATGAGGCGCAGCTCATCGGCTTGGCCATGGCGGTCAAACCACAGCTCATGACCGCGGCTGACTATCCCCTGGTGATCGACGCCATTGCTGTACAGGAAAATGAGGAACTGGCGCGGACCCAGGCGCTGGCCGAAGAGTTTCGCGCAACGCTGAGCCGAGAGGGCATCCCCGGCGAGGTCCGTGTCGAGACCTGCTCGATCCAGGAATGCCCGGACCGCTTGAAGCTGCACGCGCGCTACAGCGATCTCCTGGTCATGCCCCAGAGCGACCCCGATCATCAGGGCTTCGATGGCGACAGCCTGGTCCAGGATGTCGTCCTCGACGTCGGTCGGCCGATTCTGATTGCCCCCTACAGCGGCACGGCGCCGGACTGCGGCGAGAAAGTCGTGGTGGCCTGGGACGCCAGCCGTGAGGCGACCAGAGCGGTCAGCGATGCCCTGCCGATCCTGGAGCGGGCCCGGGAGGTCATCGTTCTGGTGATCGAGCCCAAGAAATCGGACAGCGCCCACGGCGCGGAGCCGGGCGCCGACATCGCCCGTTATCTGGCCCAGCACGGTTGCCAGGTCAGGGTCCAGGTCGTCGCCAAGACGAAGGTCGGTGTCGGCGATGAGATTCTCAACAGTTTGACGGATCTGGGTGCCGACCTTCTGGTCATGGGCGCCTACGGTCACAGCCGGCTTCGCGAATTCGTCCTCGGCGGCGCCACCCGGACCATTCTGACCTCCATGAGCCGGCCGGTCCTGATGGCGCATTAATTCAACGGGCCGCTGCCTTCAAGGCGGCGGCCCTTCGTCGGGCCGCACAGGACCGCTCGATTGGTCTCGCAGCAGCCATTGCAGGGCGAGGGGGACGATCATAGTCGTGACGATGCCCATGAGAACGAGGGCCGAGAACAGATAGCCGGCAAGGCCGTCGTCGTTCGGACCGGCCCCGAAAACGCCGCTTTCATAGGCAATGCTGAGCACGATCAACTCGACCGCGCCGCGCGCGCTCATGCCGACCCCGACGGCCGCCGCGTCACGCGCACCGAGGCCGGCCCAATAGGCCGGCAGCCCGGCGCCGATCAGTTTGCCGGCGAGGGCGACCGCGATCAACGCGAGAAGGAACAGCGGGATTTCCGTTACCGCCCTCAGATCCACCTGGAGTCCGATGTAGGCGAAGAAGAGGGGGGCGAGAAAGCCGTTGGTGACGGTCGAGCAGACGAGTTTGATTTCGCGGTAGGCCGGCGCGCCGACGCGCGAGCGCTCGAAATAGAGCCCGGCGACAAAGGCCCCGAGGATCCAATGCATGTCCAGCAACTCGGCCAGCAGGCCATAGGCGAGGGCGACGAAGGTGAGGGCGGTGAACTCCATGGCCGTGGCCTGGAGAGCCTTCATGCCGCGGCTGACCTTGGGATAGATATGCCAACCGATCAGCACCGTGGCGCCGAAGAATCCCGCCACCTTGAGCAGTAGCAGCGCGAGGGGCAGGAGACCGGGAGGCCCGCCGGTTTCGATAATGGCCAGCAGTAGGGCGAGGAGAAACAGGCCGATCACATCGTCGAAGAGGGCGGCCGCGACGATGGTCTCTCCGAGCCGCGTGTGCAGCAACTTGAGATCCGTCAGGACGCGCACCGATGCCGGGATGGCTGAAATCGCCATGGCCACCCCGGCGAGGAGGGCCAGGACCGCACGGTCCTCGCCTTCGGGTAGGGCGAACCAGACCAGCAGACCGCCGCCGGCCAGCGGCACCAGGACGCCGCCAAGGGCGACCGCCGAGGCGGTGCCGGAGGTCTTGGCGATTTCGCTGGGCTCCATCTCGATTCCGGCCATCAGCACGAGAAAGAAGATGCCCACGTTGGCGACCGCTTCCAGGGCAGGACTGGCGGCCAAGGAGGCGAGAAACGGTATAGATCCCGAGAGAGGTACGATCAGCGCCGCCAGACCCATCCCGGCCAGGATCTCGCCTGCCGAACTGGGAAGTCCCTGGCGCCTGGCCAGCTCTCCCAGCCCGCGGGCCGCGGCCAGGACCAGGAGGATTTCGACAAAGATCTGCAAGCCCGGACTAGCCCGGCGTCCGGTCGTCAGGGGTGGGGCGCGGCCGGCGGCGGCGGAGCAGACGATTGTAGAGCCAGGCCACGACGAAGCCGAAGACGAAACCCTCGGCGAAACCCCAGACGGCGCCGGCGATGGAGCCTGCGACGGTTGGCCCAAACCCGATGTAGAGACTGGAGAGCATGGCGGCGAGCGGCACGCCCCAACCGAAGAAGGCGGCGGCGACACCGAGAAAAAGAACCGCGGCTCCCCATGCGATACCGAGCGCGACGCCGAGGCTGACCGGTCCCAGAGTGGCGTGATTGTGATTCGCAATCATCGGGACGCTCCTCGCACAGAACTGCTGCCAAGGCTCTGCGCCCGGGCTGAAAGGCCAGACTAGTGAAGTCGGCGACGGCTCAGCTTGATTGAGATCAAGGTCGCCCTGCTGGCACCGCCTTAGCACTGGTCATCGAGGACGGGGGGACGCAATGGCCGGGCTCGCTTTTCGCTGGAGCTACCTTCCGCCATTGATGGTCTATCTCGCCGCGGGGGTGTCCGGCCTCACCGCCATCGTCGGTGTCTTCTTTATCAAGGAGTACCTGGGCCTTTCCGCGGCCTTTCTGGCGGGGCTCGGCTTTTGGGCCGGCATCCCCTGGGCCCTCAAGATGCCGCTCGGCCACCTGGTCGATCTGATCTGGCGCTGGAAGGCGCTGATGGTCTGCGCCGGGGCCCTGTTGATCGCCCTCTCGATTGCCATCATGTACGGCCTGATTCGCCACACCGGGGCGATGCGCGGCCTTATGGAGGCCGAGACCTGGTTTGTGGTCAGCGCGCTCCTGGCGCCGGTGGGATACGTCCTGCAGGACGTTGTCGCCGACGCCATGACGGTGGAGGCGGTGCCCCTCGCCGATGCAAGCGGGCGGCCGCACAGTGAAGCCGAGCTGAAACAGATGCACACGGCCATGCAAACCTGGGGCCGTGTCGCCTTCATCTCAGGCTTCGCCCTGGTCGCCGCCATCAATATCGGTTTCTTCGAGGGGGTCGAAAAGCTGAGCGAGATGGAGAAGGTATTCCTCTATGGCCAGATCTATCTGCTTGCCCTGGCCATACCCATCATCTCGGTGGCCGGTGTACTGTTGGGCTGGTTCCAACTCAATCGACGGGCGGCGCTGCTGCGGCGCCGAGGCCTGGCCGAGACCGAGGTGGCGAGACTGCTGTTTCAGCAGTCGGAGCGGACGGTGCCGAACTGGTGGATTTTCGGCGGCGCCGCGGTCTTCGTGGCCTTCACCCTCGGCATGGGGCTGGGGCAGGTGCCTTGGGGCCAGGAGCTGATCCTGCTCGGGTCGCTCGCCATCCTGGCATTTCTCATCCGCAGCCTGATCCTCGAACTCGACCCGGCCGCGCGCCATGCGCTGATCGGCACGGCGGTGATCATCTTCGTGTTCCGCGCGGTCCCGCTGCCGGGACCGGGCGTGACCTGGTGGGAAATCGATATCCTGGGCTTCGACCAGCAGTTTCTCTCGATCCTGACCCTCATCACCTCGGCCCTGGCCCTGGTCGGGATGCTGCTCCTGCGTCCCCTGATCGCCCGCAAATCAATTGCCGATGTCGTGGTCTTGCTGTCCCTCGCCGCGGGTCTGCTGTCGCTGCCCAATATCGGCCTCTACTATGGCCTGCAGCACTGGACCGCGGCGCGCACCGGGGGCCTGGTCGACGCCCGCTTCATCGCCCTGTTCGATACCGCCCTGGAATCGCCCTTGGCGCAGATCGCGATGATCCCGATGCTGGCCTGGATCGCCAAGAACGCGCCCGCCCATCTGAAGGCGACCTTCTTTGCGGTCATGGCCTCCTTCACCAACCTGGCCCTTTCGGCCAGCGCGCTCGGCACCAGGTACCTGAACCAGTTCTATGACATCACCCGGGAAGTCGCGGACGAAACCTCTGGCGAGGTAGTGGTGCCGGCCGACTACAGCGACGTCGGATGGCTGCTGATCACCGTGGCGCTGCTGACGGTGGCCCTGCCGCTGTTGACCGTTTGGCTGGTCCAACGGTCACCGCTGCGGACCCATGAGTGAAATTTCAGGCCATCTTGTCGCCGGGATCCCAAAACCGCTTGAAAACCTCCATGACCGCCAGCAGGGACAAGGCGATCAGGGCAATGAAAAGCCAGTCGAACAGGCTGATCGGCTGGACCCTGAGCACGCCGGCCAGACCGGGCATGAAGAGAGCGCCGAGGTGCAGGGCCTGAGCGCCGATAATGGCGGCCATGAGAAACCAGTTGGCCGAGAGCGGCAGGCGGAAGACCGAAAGCCGCTCCGAGCGGGCGTTGAAGGCATGGGCGTTTTCGAACAGCACCATCAGAAGCAAAATCAGGTTGCGTGCCTCTTCCACCGGCAGGCCGCGGTCGAGAAACCACTTGTAGGCCACGCAGGTGGCAATGCCCATGTAGAGCCCGGCGACCGTGACCTGGGCGATCATGCGTTTTTCGAACAGGCGCTCCCCGGGGGGGCGGGGCCGGCGCGCCAGCACCCCCGGTTCACCCTTTTCGAAGGCCAGCGCCACATCCTGGATGCCATTGGTCACAAGGTTCAGCCAAAGCAGTTGGACCGCCAGAAACGGCGCCGGCAGCCCGAGCAGGATCGCCATGACAAAGAGAACGATCTCGCCGAGCCCGGTGGAAATCAGCAGATAGACCAGCTTGCGCACGTTGTCGTAGGCGACGCGGCCTTCCTCGACCCCCGCCACGATGGAGACGAAGTTGTCGTCCGCGAGCACCAGGTCGGCGGCGCCGCGGGCCACGTCGGTCCCCGACCGGCCCATGGCGACACCGATATCGGCGGCGTCCAGGGCCGGCCCATCGTTGACGCCGTCGCCGGTCACGGCGACGACCTCGCCGCAGCGCTGATAGGCCTCGACGATGGTCAGCTTCTGCGCCGGCTCGACCCGGGCGAAGACGGTTTTTTGCGCAACGAACCGCGACAGGGCGTCCGGCATGGCGGCAAGCCGTGCAATGTCGTCGCCGCTGGCGACCGCACACCGATTGTCCGCGATCCCGAGCTGCCGCGCGACTGAAAGTGCCGTGGCGGGATGATCGCCAGTCACCATGCGGACCGAGATTCCCGCGTCGCGGCACCGCGCGATGGCGGCTGGAACCTCGGGCCGAATGGGATCGATCAAGCCGACCAGCCCCAGAAATGTAAGGTCCTTAAGGGCGGCGCGATCGTCGGCATGGCAACCCGCCGCCGCAATTTCGCCCCGCGCGACGGCAAGAACGCGATATCCATCGCGGGCCAGGTTCTCGACTTCGGTTTCGACCCGCTGGCGGTCGATCCCGCGGCACATTCCCAGCAAGACTTCCGCAGCGCCCTTTACATGAGCTTCGCGGCGGTCGCCGTCGGCCATGAGGACGGCGCCAAAGCGCCGCTCCGGTTCATAGGGGATCTTCTGGGCGGCGGCGGTCCCTTGGCGAAGACCAGGCCAATCGAGGCCCATTTTGGCGGCGAGGACCAAAAAGGCGAGGTCCACGGTGTCCCCCAGCTTTTTCGTGCCCTCTTCGGTTTCTTCGATCAAGGCCTCGTTACAGATCGCCGCACTGCGCGCGAGATCTTCCATGCGGGCCCGCGCAATTCCCTCGGCCGGCCGGCCGGCGACTGTCACGGCGGCGCTGGCCTCGGCGCCTTCGCCGGCGACTTCCAGCGAGAGCGGCAGTCCGGTCGGGTCGAAGATGACGGCTTTTTCGATTGTCAGCTCGTTGCAGGTCAGGGTGCCGGTCTTGTCGCTGGCGATCAGCGTACAAGAGCCCAGGCCCTCGACGGCCGGCAGAGAGCGAACGATGACGTTGCGCCGATGCATCCGGTTGGTGGCGATGGCGAGCGCCACGGTGATGGCGATCGGCAGGCCTTCGGGGATCGCCGCCACGGCCAGGGCGACGGCGACCATGAAGACCGAGACCAGGGGCATGCCCTGCAGGATCTCGGCCCAGGCGACCAGGCCAATCAAGAGGATCGTGGCCAGGCCGATGAGACGGCTCAGTCGATCCAACTGCCGGACCAGTGGCGGTGGCTGACCCCGACCGGCCGCCAGGGACTGGGCAATCTGTCCGACCTGGGTCTCGCGACCGGTCAGCACCACAAGGGCCTCCGCCCGCCCCGCGAGCAGGGTCGTGCCGGCAAAGAGCATGTTGCTGCGTTCCGCCAGCGGCGTCTTGGCCGGGAGGTCGTCACGCCGGCATTTCAGGACCGCGACCGATTCGCCGGTCAGCAGGGACTCGTCGACCTGAAGGTCCTGGCTTTCGACCAGGCGGAGGTCGGCACTGACCTGGCAGCCGGTTTCCAGGCGGACGATATCGCCGGGCACCAGCCCGGCGGTCGGGATCTCTTTCCACCTGCCATCGCGACGGACCATGACCCGGTGCGGCACCAGTTTGTCCAACTCGTCGGCCTTCCTGCCGGCCTGCCATTCCTGCAGCGCGCCAATGGCCGCGTTGAACAGCAGAACGATGAAGATGAACAGAGCGTCGAACAGCTCGCCGACCAAAAGCGAGACAGCCGCGGCGGCCACCAGGAGGTAAACCAGCGGATTCTTGAACTGCCGGCAGAAGATGAGAAGAACCCCGGGCGAAGCCGGGCGCGGCAGTTCGTTTGGCCCATGGCGCGCGAGGCGTCGGTCGGCTGCGTGATCGCTCAAGCCTTCTTTATTGCCCTCCAATCGCGCAAAGATCCTCGGCAGCGCCTCGACATGCCAAGGCGGAGGTTCTGTTCCTCCTTCCACGGGGGAGCCGGCGCGCTTCATGGACGCACCTCGGATAATGATGTCCTCAAGTCTAATGACCGCGGGTCTCGATGATATGTCTCAGCGCCACCTTCAAGCGCGCGACTCTGTCGATATTCCGGAGGCTGTAGGCCTGATCGATGTCCTCGAGGATCATTCGGCAGATCTCCAGCGCCCCACCCGGTTTATGCTTGAGATAGAAACCAAGCTCGATTGCGGCCATGTCTGGGATATGTTCGTGCAGGGCAATGGCCTCGATTTCCTCCGGGGTGAGCTCGCTGAGGCCGATGCAGTCTTCGATCGTCAACATGACGCGCCGCCTTTTGCCCCGTTGAGTATCAAGTGGAGGCCAAGGCAGGCGGTCCTGCATTGATGTGGGTCAAGGCTTTCGGACCGGCGCAATCGCCTTTTGCTTGAGCTCTTTGCCTTGCTGCGTACCGTGGTTCAGATAGACAGGTCCTGTAAGAGACGCGAGCGCGGCTGTTTCGGGTCAATCGTGCCTCCTCGCGCAATCCGGGGGTGACCTGCCGGCCCCATGAGATGTTATGATTGCCGGCAATAACAGGTGCAGGGTTTGGGGTTGCGAATGGATTGTCCGGGGTGCGGCGGAGCTATCGCCGAGAACGCTAAGTTTTGTGGCGACTGCGGCCACAAGGTCCGCGAGGCCTGCTCCGCCTGTGGAGCGCTCGTCGGCCTTGCCGTGAATTTCTGTCCCGACTGCGGCAGCCAGCAGTCCGCGGCGCCGGCCGCGACGCCGCGGCGTTCCGGCGAGAACCGCCAGGTGACGGTGATGTTCCTCGATCTGGTCGATTCGACGAAGTTCTCACAACAGTTCGATGCCGAAGACTGGCGCCAGGTCCTGCTGTCCTTTCAGCAGGCAAGCGTTGCGGCTATCGAGCGTTTCGGCGGCCACGTCTCGTCCTACATGGGCGACGGCATGATGGTGCTGTTCGGCTACCCGGTGGCGCAGGAAGACGCACCGCTGCGCGCGGCCCTGGCTGGCCTGGATGTTCTGAAACAGGTCGCCAGCCTGAACCGCGACACGCTGGTCTCCATGGGCATCGCCATCAAGATCCGAATCGGGATTCACAGCGGCCGGGTCGTGGCCGGCGAGATGGGGGCCGGTGCGATCCGCGAGGAGCTTGCCATCGTCGGTGTCGTCCCGAACATCGCGGCGCGCCTGGAAAGCATGGCGCCGCACGATTCGGTGGTGGTCAGTGCCGACATGAAGCGCCTGATCGCCACGCATTTCCAGTTCGAATCCTTGGGCGAGCACGAGCTGAGAGGCATCAGCGAACCGATGGAGGTCTTTCGGCTCGTGGGGCCCCTGGCCGAGCCCGCGGTGGCGCGCCCGGCTATCGACCTGGCCGGACTCCCCTTGAGCGGCCGGGAGGCCGAGGTCGACGAGCTCGCCGCGGTGTGGCGCGAGCTGTCCGAGCGCGGCGATACTCGTCTGGTGTCGATCGTGGGCGAGCCCGGAATCGGCAAGACAGGCCTGATCGGACTCTTTCTACAAGTCGCCGCTGTCGCCGAATCTCAAGTTGCCGTGCTGACCTGTTCGGCGTTCGACCGTGACAGTTCCTTTGGTCCGGTCAAGCGCATGATTGCCACCGACCTCGGACTTGGGCCCGAGGCGACGCCGGACGATGTCCGGCGTGAGTTTGGCAAACAGGAACCCGGTCTGGACGGGGGCGACGTGCGCGAGGCCCTCGCCGGTTTGTTTTTGGTGAGGCCGAGTCAGACCGGTGCGGCCGGCGGCGACAGCAGCGCGGCGCGGCGTGGCCTGTTCCGCGCCCTGCAGCGCTATCTGTCGCGCAGCGGTGGGCCCATCCTGCTGATCCTGGAGGACGCCCATTGGGCCGATCCCTCGACGGTCGAGCTGGTCGACCGGATCCTTCGTCAGTCCGAGGGGCATTCGGTCATGGTCCTGGTCGTAACCCGGCCGTTTGCGGCCTTCCCCTGGAATGAATTGTCGCAACGACGCATCAGACTGCGCGGGCTATCGGCGGCCGCATGCGAGGCACTGATCCGCCGCCTGACGGGCGGCCTGCCGCTCGAGCGCCGGTTACTTGACTGGATCATGACCAATACCGATGGCGTGCCGCTGTTCATCGAGGAGATGACCAAGTCATTGCTTGAAGGAGGGCAGGTCGTGCAACGACAGGGTCGCCTGGAGTTGCCCGGGCAGGTCGGCGACCTGGAGACCCCGGCCACGATCCAGGATCTCTTGACCGTTCGTCTCGACAAGCTCGGCTCTGCCAAGGATCTGGTTCAGGTCGCCGCCGTCATCGGTGTGACCTTTGACCGCGAGGCCCTGGCCTTTGTTTCGCAACGAGGTCCGGAGGAAGTTGGCCCGGATCTGGAGAACCTGGTCCGTCTGGACTTTCTGATCGCCAGTTCGGAGGAGGAAGGGGAGGTCACCTACCGGTTTCGCCACGCGCTCTACCAGAAGGCCGCCTACGACAGCCTGTTGCGCCGCCGGCGGCAGGAGCTGCACAGCCGCTATCTGGAGTGGTTGGAACGCGACCCGGTTTCCAAGTTGTCGGTGCCCTCGGGGCAGTTGGCCTTCCACAGCGAGCGGGCCGGACTGCTGGATCAAGCCGCGCGCCACTGGATCGCTGCCGGCGAGGTCGCCACGAGCGCTTCCGCGGCGCAAGAGGCGGTTCGCTATCTGGAGAGCGCCGGGCGGGTGTTGGGCGAGTTGCCGGACAGCGCAGAGAACCAAACCCTGGCCCTGCAGGCTCAAGCGCTGTTGGGCGGCGCGTTGATCCAGGCCAAGGGACCGGGGGCCGTAGAGACCCAGGAGGCATACCGTCGGGCACTGGCGCTTTGCGAAGGGCAAAGCGAAACGCCTTGGCACTTCCCGGCCTACTGGGGCTGGTGGCGCACCGCCGACAACTTCACCGAGATGCTGCGCCGCGCCGAGCGCCTGGTGGCCGTCGCCGAGACGATGAAGGAACCGGAATTCGGACTCCAGGCGCACCATTGCAATTGGGTCAACGCCTTCATGGTCGGCGATCATGAAACCTGTCTGAGCCACGCCGAGAGAGGCCTGACGATCTACGAGAAGGGTCAGTTCAGTCAGTTGGGCTCGCTTTATGGTGGGCACGACCCGAAGGTTTGCAGCCTCGGCGAGACCGCCCTTTCCAAATGGTTGATCGGCCAGGCCAACGATTCGCTCGAGGCCATCGGCCGTGCGACCGCCTGGGCCAAGGAACTCGGCCATCTGGGCAGCCGCCTCCATGCTCTCGATATCGCCGTCATGCTGCACCACTATCGGCGCGACCCGGCAGCGGTCCTGCCCCTGGCGCAGGAGATGAAGGCGATTGGCGAAAGCAACGAACTCGACGACTACCGCGCCAAGAGCATGATCTTCGAAGGCTGGTGCCGCGCCGATGGCGACGATTTGGAAGGCGGCGCCGCGCTCCTGGACGAGGGCTTGCGGGTGATGCGGGACGTGGGGACCCGCGAGGATTTTCCGGTCTACTTCGCGGCCCTTGCGGATTGCCGCACCCGCCTGGGCCATCCCGACGCCGCGATCGAGTTGCTCGACGAGGGCCTTGCGGTCATCGCCGAAGAGGGGGTGGCTTACTGGGCTGCCGAGATTCATCGTCTCAGTGCCGAGGCCTGTATGAGCAGGGCTTCCCCCGATCCGGCCCGGGTCAATGCGCACCTGTCCCTGGCACTGAAGGTCGCCAGGTCGCAAGGGGCGCTGTCCTTGGAGCTGCGGGCGGCCCATTCCATGGCGAGGTGGCTGAAGGCCGGCGGCGAGACGGCCAAGGCCCTGGCGCTTCTGGAAGAGACGGTCGGCCGGTTTACCCAGGGACGGGATACCCGGGATCTGGTCGAGGCCGGGGCGGCCATCGAGGCCTTGAAAGCGGAGGTCGGGCCGGCCAGTCACGTCCATGCCTAGCGTCCTCAACCAGGTTCCGGCGCAAAGCCCGCTGGCCAAACTCTATCGCCAGGGCACGCACAGGGCGGTTTCGCCCGAGGAGACCCTGGCCCGTCTGGAGCCCCTGCTGCCGGTTTTGGGCATCACCCGACTGGCCAACATCACCGGGTTGGATCGGATCGGTATCCCCGTCTACATGGCCTGTCGGCCGAACTCCCGCTCGCTCTCGGTCTTTCAGGGCAAAGGCCTCGACACCGCCTCGGCCAAGGTCTCGGCGCTGATGGAAGCGGTCGAGACTTTCCACGCCGAGACGATCGATCTGCCGCTGAAGCTGGGGAGCTACGAGGAACTGCGCTACAACCACGATCTCGTGGAGGTTTCGCGATTGCCCTTCTCCAGTGACGGCCTGTTCGACCCTCTGGATCCGATCTTGTGGATCGAGGGCGAGGACCTGTCCGGCGGCGGGGCCAGTTGGCTGCCCTTCGAGCTGGTTCATGCCAACTACACCTTGCCGCTGCTGACCGGTAGCGGCGCCTTCGCCGCGACGACCAATGGCCTGGCCTCGGGTAACCACCGGCTGGAAGCCCTCTGTCACGCTCTCTACGAGGTGATCGAGCGGGACGCGGTGACCCTTTGGAAGCTGTCGAGCGATGCGGCGCAGGGCGCGCGGTCCGTCGATCTGGCAAGTATCGACGATCCACATTGCCGTGCCCATCTCGCCCTGTTCGAGGCCGCCGGGATCGACGTCGTGGTCTGGGACGTGACCTCCGATGTCGGGGTGGCCGCTTACCTCTGCCTGCTGGCCGGGCGCAACGAGGTGACCGGGGCGCCGGAGTTCGGCGCCGGTTGTCACTTGGAGCGTGGCGTGGCGCTGTCGCGGGCCCTGACCGAAGCCGCCCAGGCCCGCACCACCTACATCGCCGGATCGCGCGACGACATTACCGCCGAACACTACGCGGAGACCACTCGCAAGAACCGCCATGGCCAGGCCCGCGCCCTTGTCGCGGAGACAGATGCCAGGCATCGCTTCGAGGATTCCCCGACTCGGGATAGTGACAGCTTCGACGACGATCTGGCAACCCTTCTGGCGGCGCTGCGGGCGGTGGGACTGGACCGGGTCCTGGCGATCGACCTCACCAAGCCGGACCTGCGCATTCCCGTCGTGCGGGTCGTGGTGCCGGGTCTGGAGGGCGCCTTCGAAGGCGCCGATGCCGATTACGTTCCGGGGGACCGCGCACTGCGGGTTCTGGAGGCCGGATCATGAAAACTTGCGTATTTTTGGGGCCGAGCCTGCCTCTGGCCGAAGCCCGTCGCCTGCTCGATGCGGTCTATCTGCCGCCGGCCCGCCAGGGCGATGTTTGCCGGGCCCTGCGCGACCACGCGCCGGCGGCCATCGCGTTGATCGACGGCTATTTCGAGCAGGTGCCGGCGGTTTGGCACAAGGAGCTGCTCTGGGCCCTGGCGCAAGGCGTGCGGGTCTACGGGGCCGCCTCCATGGGCGCGCTGCGTGCCGCCGAACTCTGCCAATTCGGCATGGTTGGCGTCGGCCAGATCTTCGAGGCCTATCGCGACGGTGTCTTTCCGTCCTACAGCGCCGAGCGCTTCGAAGACGACGACGAGGTCGCCGTGAGCCACGGCCCTGCCGAGCTTGGTTTCGTCGGGTCCGATGCCATGGTCGATATTCGCGCCACCCTGACGGCGGCGTCGGAGGGGGGTACTATTACCCTCGACCTGCGCGACCGCCTGGCAAGCCTGGCCAAGGGCTTGTTCTACAAGGATCGCAGCTATCAGGCCTTGCTGCAGGCGGCAGCCGATGCCGGGTTTGAGAGTGAAGCGCTTGATCGCTTTGCCGCTTGGCTCCCGACGGGTAAGATCGATCAAAAGCGGCGCGACGCCCGCGCGCTCCTTGGTTTGCTGGCCCAAGGTGGTTTGGTGACCGCCGTGCCGGACTTCAAGCTGGCCCATACGGTTGCTTGGGAAGCGGCGCTCAGATCTGTCGAGGCCGAGACGGGCGGCGGGAACTGAAAGCAAAAGACGGGGCGAAAGCCGGGAAGGGATACTCCATGTCATTGGAACTGGACAAGCGCCTGCTCGGGCGGGGCACCAAGGTGAAGCTGTACCCGCAGTCCCCGGTCATGGCGGCCTTCGCGACACCGGAGACGGTCTGGATATCGCCGGCCGCGGGCAGCGTGGCGGCCGGCCCGTCGGACCGGCGCATCTACGTCGTCGATGCGATCGGCAAGACCCACTACGAGGACGGCAGCCGTCTTCCCTATCGAGGACCCAAGCACCCGCCGGCGAAGCCCGACCCGCAAGGCCATTTCGACCACCTCGATCCGACCGACCGCGCCTTCCGATCGGCCCACATCTATGGCGCGGTGCGGCGCGTGCTCGATATCTGGGAGGACTATGTTGGCACGACGGTGCCCTGGCATTTCAGTGCCCAGATGCGCCGGCTGGAAATCGT
This sequence comes from Kiloniellaceae bacterium, assembly GCA_021776195.1. The sequence continues at coordinate 37,312 of JAJFGK010000052.1, forward strand.
TCCGACCCTGGACTGGGACAACGCCCATTTCGGTTGGGGCTTCATGGAGGCCGGGCATGGCAAGGACGACGCCGGGGACAAGCAGCCCTTCTGCTTGAACTTCGATGTACTGGCGCATGAGACCGGCCACGGTCTGATCTTTTCCATCGTCGGGTTCCCGGCACGGATGTCGGGATTAACCGCCGAGTACCGCGGGTTTCACGAGTCAGCCAGCGACCTGGTGGCATTGATCTCGGTGCTGCATTTCGAGAATTTCATTGACCACCTGTTGCGCCAGACCGCCGGCAATCTCTACCTGGAAAACGAGCTGAACCGTATCGGCGAACTGTCGAACACGCGCCAGATCAGGGTTGCCTCCAATGCCCTCAAGATGGCCGATGTGCCGGACACTCGGCGGCGTCACAGCGATCTAACCGGCAAGGAGCTTCACACCCTGGGCCAGCCCCTGACCGGCGCCTTCTTCGATATTTTGGTGATGATCTATCAACGCAAGCTGGTCGAACTGGGCGCCATCGGCCAGGAGCTCGCCGACGAATCCTCGCGCGCCGCCGACCGGCAGCTCGGCAGCGGTGCCCTGCAGGAACGTTTCAAGGAAGCCTACGCCGCCGCGCCGGGGGCCTTTCGCGATGCCTTGGCCGAGGCGCGCGACATCGTGGGGCTGCGACTCGCCCGGACCTGGAGGAACCTATCACCCGACCGCCTGAGCTTCGCCAAGGTGGCCAAAGCCTTCCTTACCGTCGACCGCGGCCTTAGCGGTTTTGCCTATCAGGCAGATATCGTCGACTGTTTCCACTGGCGCCAAATCGGCTTTGGATTTCCACCGCGTGGTCTGCTAGCATCCGCGCAACCTGGGGAGGATCATTGATGACCGCGAGCGCCACCTTGAGCGACCCTTACGCCATGACGGTTTATGGCAAACCTGTCACCGACATACTCATCGGCGTAGCGGCTCTCAACAGCCGCCTGCGCAGACTGTGCCAGAAGGCCGATGGCAAGCCGGACCCGGCCAAGGCGCCGACCCTGGCGAAAGTCTATGGCTACGCGATCGATGACAGCAAGATTCTGCTTCCCGAGCCCGCGTTGCTGGTCTTGATCGGCGGGGGCATGGATGCCGGGGGCTGGGACGAGACCTTTCCCGCCGCCGAGTACAAAATGTGGTCGCTCGACATCGATCAGGAATCGACCCGATTCGACGTGGCCGACGGACCACTGGGCGATCTGCTCGAAGAGGCCGAATTCGATGGCCAGCTCGACGATGGATTCGACAGTGGTTTGGATGACGGTCTCGACGGATTGGTTTCGGAGGGACCGGACGGTGGTGTGACCCTGCGCGGGTCCGACGGGCGGCTCTATTTCATGCCGGGCAGCCTCGACAGCTACGAAGTCATCGACGAAGACACCAAGTCCGAGCTGCTTCTCAGCCAGGGTGTCGATCATCCCGACCTGAGCGTGACCGAGGTCGTTTGCGACGAGGATCTCGCGTTCCGGGCGGCGATGGCGGGCCGGGCGGCGATGGCAAGCCGGGCCGCGATGGCAAGCCGGGCCGCGATGGCTTCGAGGGCCGCCATGGCCTCGCGGGCGGCGATGGCGTCACGGGCCGCCATGGCCTCGCGTGCCGCCATGGCCTCGCGTGCCGCGATGGCGTCGAGGGCTGCCATGGCCTCGCGCGCCGCGATGGCGTCACGGGCGGCGATGGCCTCGCGGGCGGCGATGTCAGGTCGGGCGGCCATGACCGGGCGCGCGGCGATGGCCTTTCGCGCCGCCATGGCGTCGATGAAGATCGACGGGCATCACGAGGATGACTAGGCCGGGACGGGCCGTCACAATCTTGGACGTTTGAAACATGTCGGCACAGCACGTTGAAGATCTGCGCGACCAGGGTTTTGCGATTGTTCGGGGTTTCCTCGATCAGGACCAAGTCGCCGCCGTTCGTACGGCGGTCGACGCGGTCTATGAAGAGGGCGTGAAGCACCATGCGACCTATCGCGACAAGAACCTCTGCTTCGAAATCCTGAACGATCCCGAGGCGATGAAGCGTGTGATGGTCCAGGCCTACTGGTTTGCCTGGATCAACCCGGTCATGGAGGCCCAGCGGCGTCATCCCCGCTACCTTGAAATTCTCGAGCCCCTTCTGGGCCCCTCGATCAAGCAGATCGCCAATCAGATTCACTGGAAGCCGCCGGGCGCGAAGTACTCCAGCTACCGCTTCCATCAAGACCTGCGGTTTCGCGAAAGGCCCGATGTCTTTACCGAGCTGACCACCTCCTACTTCACGACCGCCTTGGCGATCAATCGCGTGGACGCGGAAAATGGCGCGCTCTGTGTGTTTCCCGGCAGTCACAAGCGGGGCTACCTGGGGCTCGGCGACGACCACGAGTGGGTCCTGAATGGCCAGGACGCGGGCTCGGCCAACAGGGCGGAAGCGGAACTCCGCGCCGCCGGGCTCGACCCGGACGACGCGGTGGTCTGCGAGCTCGAGCCGGGCGACCTGGTCATCTGGACGCTTCTGACGGTGCATGGTTCCGGCAGTAACCGCTCCGACCGGGACCGGCCGCTGATCCTCAACAGCTACGTGCGCGCCGACAACTCGCCGGAGCGTGGCGAGTGGGCCTTCCGCGACGGCGTATCGACACCCTTGGGGCCGGAGCCGCAGATCTGCCGCTTCGAGGACCTTCACGAGCACCCCGAGCCCTTCTACAACGATGCGGACTGGACCGGCGAGCAGCCAGCACTGTCGTAAATGGATCCTGGCTCAATCGTCGAGAGGAGCAGCTCATGACACCGGACGAGGTTCTGTCGCACGAGCCGGTCGTGCTGACCCAGGAACAGCGGACATCCTATTTCGAGACCGGCTATCTTCTGCTGGACAGGTTCATCGACGAGGATTGGCTGGAGCGGCTCTGGGCGGTGACCCGGGACTTTATCGAGGAAAGCCGGAGCCTCAGCGCGTCGGACAAGATCTTCGACCTGGAGCCCGACCACAGTGCCGACAACCCGCGCCTGCGCCGTTTGGTCAGCCCGGCGGACCGCCATCCGCTCTACTGGGAGTTCGCCAGCCAGGGCCCGATCGTCGATCTGGCCCAGGATCTGCTGGGCCCGGACATCAAGTTTCATCACTCCAAGCTGAATTTCAAATGGGCCGGCGGCGGGGAGGAGGTCAAGTGGCACCAGGACATTCAATTCTGGCCCCACACCAACTACTCGCCCCTGACCATCGGGCTCTACATGAACGATGTCACCGACGAGATGGGGCCCATGGGGGTGGTCTCCGGCAGCCACGACGGCGAGCTCTTCGACCTCTACAACGATCGCGGCCAGTGGGCCGGCGCCATCGCCGAGCAGGACCTGCCGCGAGTCGCCCTCGACAAGGTCGCCTGGCTCAAGGGGGCGGCCGGGTCGGTGACGGTTCACAACTGCCGTTCGGTCCATGGCTCCCTGCCGAACAACTCGAGCTCGATGCGGCCCTTGCTGCTGAACGCCTACGCCGCGGCCGACGCGCTGACCCTCACGCCGAACCCGAGCCAGAGCCGCTATTCCAATCAGATCGTGCGCGGCCAGCCGGCGCGCTGGGCCCATCTGGATCCGCGGCCGGTGCTGATCCCGCCGGACTGGTCCGGCGGCTACAGCTCGATCTTCGCTCTGCAGCAGGAGGAAGAGGCGGCAGGCGCGGAGGGATAATGGCGCTTCGCGTTCACATTGTTGGGCTCACCGAGTCGCGCCCATCCGGCGCATCGAGCGCACCAAGGTAGTGATACAGATCACAAATATACGAAATTCTGACTATAATACCCTATTCATCCGCCACGGCATGGTTCAAAATCTTCGCTTAATGGAAAGCGCCTGACCTCTCAGGACGAAATGGGGATCGGTGTGGCGCCTATTGGTGTTTTCCGCAGTTGATCCGCGCTTTCGGACCACACCGAAAAAAACAAAGCGAGCGCGGTGGAGCGGCTGGGGAGGCTGACCATGGCTGATGGCAAGGGATTGGCGGCGCAGTGGGGCGTGGACAGCCCCAGCACCGGTGGCGAATCGAGCCAACAGAAAGCGGCCTTCGCGGCGAGTTACAGCAGCGCCATGGGCGCGGCGGACGGCAGTCTGGGCTATACCGCCACCAATGCGGAGACCGCCAAGCACGAGCCGCTGGTCGGCGACCAGGAAGGCTTTTACGGCCAGTACCAGCAGGTCCTGGGCCAGATCGATCCGGCGGACGAGTCCAAGGCGGCCGGCGCCATCGACAGCCTGCTGGCGGCGGTCCGGGCCTTTGTCGCCACGGCCGCGGAGGTCAAAAAACAGGTCGAGACCGACCTCAACAACTGGAACAACAAGGCCGCAGACCTGGAGAAGGCCAACGGGCAGATCGACGAGCTCGACCAGTGGGGCATCGACGAGATCGCCGACCTGCTGGCCGGGCGCGGCGAAATCGATGGCGAGGCCCTGGCAAAGCGCTGGAAGGAAGCGACCGAACGGCTGGCCACGCTGGTTCAAAAATTGGGGCCGCTCTACGACGAGTACCAGCGCCAGAAGGCGGCCAAGGAAGAGTACGAACCCGAACGCGAACGCTTCGATGGCGAGTTCGCCGAGGTCGAAAACTATCCCGAGGCCAACGAGGAAATTCAGGATCGGTCGCGGGGCATTCGCGAGTCACTCGGCGAGATCGATGGCAAGGCGGCGGAGAAAGACTTCGTCGCCTGCAAGGGGCTGCTGCAGCAACTCCGAGACCTTCTCTCGGAGCTCCAGGATATGGTCGCCGACCAGCAGGCGGCCATGGTCGAATACACCATGCGCCTGCCGGGCGTGCTGCCGCGCGACTACGAGGCGCCGGAGTCCAAACAGGGTACGCGAGGCTGGCAGTATCAGAACGACATGGTCAATCTCGAAACCGACATGACGGCCAAGGCCGACAGCAAGGACTATGTCGGGGCGCTGGCACTGCTCGACCAATTGCAGCCGATGAATGACGAGGCCAGGGCCTATTTCGCGGAGCTCGAGGAGAAAAAACGCGCCTACGAAGTCAAGAAGGACGAGCTCCTGAGCCGCGCCACCGAGGCTTCGCAAGAGGTGCCGGAGCGTTTGCAGCCGGACTACCAGGAGATCGATGAGCTCTTCCCCCAGGCGGACGGGGCGGCTGACGGCGAAAACTACGACGAAGCCATGACCCTGCTCGGCAACCTGGAGTCCAGGCTTGCCACCTTCGAAATCAAGATGGAGCAGCACCGCCAGGACAAGGCGACCTTCGAAGCCGAGTGGGGGCCGCTGCTGAACGAGATGACACCGACGACGAGCGCGGTGCCGCCGGGATGCGACGCGGCCATGGAACCCTTCAACGCGGTGCTGCAGCAGATTATGGACGCCCAGCAGGCCGGGAAATTCGGCGAGGCCTTGAGTCTTTTTGGAAAGATGAAGGAGGAGCACCAGAAGCTAGTCGAGCTGGTGGCGCAGCACCAAGCCTACCAGGACAAACTCGACGCGGTCCTGCCGCGGGCGACAGACGCCTCGGCCGATCTGCCGGCCCACCTCGAGCCCGAGTACCAGAAGGTCGACAGCCTCCTGGGTCAGGCGGAGCAGGCGGCACAGGCCA
>JAJFGK010000053.1 GCA_021776195.1 Kiloniellaceae bacterium
CCCGGTGCCATTCGGTGCGCTCTTTGCGCTCGCCGCTGTTGCGGTCTTTCCAGGTCTCCGAGGTGGCGACCGACAGGTTGGCGATGCGCTTGCCCTCCTGGGTCTGGCGGACCTCGGGATCGCGGCCCAGGTGGCCGCAGATCACGACCTCGTTGATGCAGCCGCTCATGCCGCCGGCTCCTGGGCCAGGATCTGGCCGGGCGCGCGGGGCTGGCGCAGGTCGACACCGAGGCCGATGGCGAGGCGGTCGAGGAAGGCCTCGGCGGCATCGGGCCAGGCCTGGGGTTTGATCTTGAAGGGTGCGGGATCGGGCAGGCCGCCGTGCCAGGGCCGCGGCTCGGGTTCGTGCAGGTCGCGCTTCTCCGTGGCCAGCATTTTCAGATCGGCGCGCTTGATCTGGATCTCCCACTCCGGGGGCCAGGGCCAGGGTAGGCCGGCCTTGAGCGCGACCGCGCGCATGTGGCCGCGCTCGAAGACCTCGAAGCGTTCGGACTCGCCATAGACCTGGGTCAGGGCCGCTTTCATGGGCGAGGTAAGGTCACCGATGAAGGCCTCGTGGGCATCGTGCAGCAGCCCTTGCAGGCGCAGGCGCGGCTCCTCGGGCGGCAGCAGGTCGTGGACAAAGCAGGAATGCTGGGCCACGGAATAGAAGGCGCAGGAATGGCCGTTGAAACGGCAGATCTTGGCCAGGGAGTCCGCCACGTCGGACCAGAGGAAGGCTTGCGGGTCGGGGTTCAAGAGGTCGACCGCGCGGCCGCTGGCGGTTTGGATCCAGACTTTCGATGATCTCACGGGGCGGACTCCTCTGGTCTATTGTCAGGCGGCCGGGGCCACCGAGGGGAAGGGCTGCAGCGGTTGGTCTCGCCTCAGATAGAGCGGGTGGCAGGGCTGGCCAAAGGCGGTCTCGCCGAGACTGTAGAGCGGCACTGGGATGTTCTGCAGGGCCTTGATGACTTTCTTGTCCATCCCGTAGAGACAGCCGTGAATGCCCCAGGCGCAGATGATCTTGCCGCCGCTGTCGTGGCAGCGCGTCGCGCTGGTCAGGACATGAAACTCATTGTCGGCGCCGATGGCGTCCATCGGGTCGTCTGGCTCGTTGAGTGCGCGCGGCTTGGTGGCGCGCAGGGCGAAGAGGTTGACGACCTTCAGGTGCGTATAACCCTCGCGCTCCATGTAGCCGAGGCAGCGCCGGATCGTCGGGTCGTCCCGGTCGGCATCGGCGGTCGAGGGGTTGAGCATGATGAAGAGCAGGTGCGGTTCGGCTCCCGTGGAAATGCCGGCCGGCCCGCGGGTGAGCCAGTAACGATAGCGGCCGTCGCGGGAGAGGAGTGCATCCTTGTTCATGACAGCCCCAGTGCCGACTTGTAGAGGTCGAGGATCGCCTCCTGCTCCTGGCGGTCGCCGCTGTCGAGTTTGCGCAGGCGGACGATCTGGCGCATGACCTTGGTGTCGAAGCCGTCGGCCTTGGCCTCGGAATAGACCTCGCGAACATCGGCGGTCAGGGCCGCCTTTTCCTCTTCAAGGCGCTCGATGCGCTCGATCAGGCTGCGCAGGCGGTCGGCGGCGACGCCGCCAGCGGCGGGGGCGGTACTGGTCTCGTCGGGCATGTCGTGAACTCCGGGTTAGATCGAGGGCAGGGGGTCGGTGCGGCCGGCGAAGTCCGCGTCGACCATGGCTATGATCTCCTCGCAGTCGGGCATCCGGCGGGAGACGCTGCCCTCGCGGGTGTCGCGCTGGTGGAAGAGGAGGCGCAGGCGGTGAGGTGCGGCGGCGGAGATCGTGACGCGCAGGCATTCCCGATGGCACCGGACCCATAGCTTGGATAGCTCGCAGAAATCCCAATTCGAAATGGTGCCGTGTTGCTGGATCACGCTGATGCAGCGAGTGTCGGTCCAGTCGGTCTTGCGGGTATTGATCGGCGCATTGTAGATGCCGTTGAAGGTGTAGCCGATCACGTCGGCGACCTTGCGGGCCAGCGGCGACATTTCACTCTTGATCTGCCGCTGCACCCAACCGGCATGGTCCATGTTTGCGTAGTGGGGCGTGATCGTGTCGGGCATGGTTGCTCCTGGCGGTCAGAGGTTACGGCAGCGCCGCCGGGCTGCGAGGCAGGCGGCGGTGCTGTTGAGGGAGGTCTGGAGGGCGTCCCAATCGGGCACGGTGACCAGGAGGGTCGAGAGGTGCGAGACGGCCTCGGAAAGCGCATTGTGGTCGTCGCGCCGCACCGCGTTGCTGGCCTTGGTGGCGGCGAGCCAGTAGCTGGCGGCGATCAGTTCCTTGGCGGAGTGCGGCCCGGCGCGGCGGACAGTTGGTGGGGGGAGGCGCCGAGTGGGAAGGTGTTCGTCGCCGAGGTGAACGGTCATGCGGCAAGACTCCACTCTGGAGTTATTCCCGCCAGCGCCGGCAGTGCCGGGGTAAGATTGTTGCCATTGGCGGCGAACCGATCCAGCGGCCGACGGTCCATTCGGAAGGTGTAGCCGCTGGATTTCTCGCGCACGACGTAGGCGACCAAGAGGACGGGGCGCAGCTTGGCACCGAGAGCCAGATCATCCTCGCTGGACATGATGCAAAGGCAGCAGGACATGCGGGACATGCCTTCCTGGTAGCACCAGTGCGGCTGTTGGCCGCTCTGGGCGATAGCAGCGAATACCTCAAGGGTGTGTAGCCCGAAAATCGGGAGCCATTCGTACCACTCGCGTCCCGCCTTGGAGTTCCGGGCACAGCGCTTAAACGGTGTTGCCTTCGCGCGCGCCGAGGATTCGCCTGCGCGCAGGCCGGTGCAGTTCACGACCACCCCGCCGAACTCTGGATGGGATTCCAGGTAGCGCCTGATTTCACGTTCGATGGGGCCGCGCTTAAGATCGCTGGTGCATTGGCGCTGCTTCGGCGACGGCCAGGGGGAAACGTCAGGGACGCGCGCAAACTTGTCGTCGACCATGTTTAGGAAGGTCCGCTTGCTGCCGTCCTTCTTGAGGGCTTGCGCGACAACCAACGGCAGGCCGCCCGAGTTCGTCTTGATGTGGTCGATTGTGCCGGGCCACTCGATCTCGCCCAGTGTGGCGTGAACGACAAGCAATTGTCGGGCGGGGATCAAAAGGCGCAGAAATGCGAGCATCGCCTGGCTGTCTTTGCCGCCGGAGTGGTTCGCGACGAAGAGTGCGCCCGCGTTCAAGAGGTCTCGGACACTTGGTGGGATGGACATGGTTTCGATATCCATCACGCTGCCCTCCCGATCTTGGCCCGGCAGTTGCCGCACATGCGGCCGTTCTGGCTGGGCACGATGTTGGGCGAATTGCAGGAGGGACAGCGCTCCTTGGTCCGGTGATAGCCGGACCAGTCGTGCGGGACGGCGGATGCCGCTGCCATGGTTTGCCGGTCGGTTGGTGGCATTTGGTTGGTCCCTGTTCGTGCGGCGTGGCGGGGTTGGGTCCCGTAATCGCGCCTCGTTCGAACGGACAATATTGTTTTTCACGATTCAAAGTCAAGATGAATTCGCGAAAAACGCAAATACAACATCAAAACCAATCCCGATCTAGGCCTTAGTGGGGACTCGGAGGCGGTCGTTAATCTTTAGCGAATGCCCCCAATCAGCGCTTTGATGGCCATCCGGGAGGCCAAATTCCATCTACTGGACCGGCTAGCGGCCGGCGGGGTGACCGTGCGAATCCACGAGGGTCCGGCGGGATTTCTGGCTGCGAACCGTAAGGCCGATCGCGGCGAGGTCTGCCCCATGATGGGCACCGGCCAGTGGCGGCGCGGCGGTTTGTGGTTCGAAGGACTCGACAGCGCGGGGCAGTTCTGCCACCTGCAGGCGGCCCGCCCGGTCGATCCCCGGCCGATCTCCCTGGCGGCGCACTTGGCGGACCGGCTCGGGCTCTATGCCCCGCCGGATCTGGTCGGGCGGGCGCGGGACCAGGCCAAGAGCCAGGTATCGAAAGATCTGCGTGGCCCGATTTGCTATCACGGTGAAATGTGGCTGCGGCCGGACCTTCGTGGGCGGGACCGCGGCGCCGCGCTGATCCATCTTCTCATTCTTGAAAGCTTTCTGCGCTTCGACTTCGGGCTGCTGTTTGGCATTACGATGCCGCATACATCGAACGAGGCGTTCGCTATCAAGATGGGATACGCCGGTTTTGAAGCCGGAGTTTTCGAGTGGCAGGACCGCGACCGGCAACCGTTGAAGACCGAGGGATTGGTCTGGTCTCTGGCGGCGGATATGCCGGCGCTAGCGGCTCGCGCAGAGCGGTTGTCCGAGAAAATCGACGGTCACGGCGCGGGTGATCTCGACGAAACTGGCTAGGCCGGTGGGCAGGGGCATCAGATAACGCTGGAACGGCAACCAAATGGCATAGGGTCCGGTATCGACGTAGCCGATCGCGTGTTCAAGCCGGGGTACACCCTCTTCCATTGTTTCGTAGTAGGAGCGGGTTACTGCCGTGTCGAAGGACTGATCCGAAAAAGCGAGATCGCAGGGGTTTCCGACGAGATCGAGAGCGGCCTTGTCGCCGACCAGACCGGCGAGTGCGGAGGCGGGGCCGACCGACTGAAAATAGAGCGCCTCGCGGTCGCCGCGAAAGACCAGGCCACGCCGGGCCAGCGCCTGGTTATTGGCCAGATCCGATAGATCCCATCGGGGGCGAGTGGCGCTCAAGGCCATTTGAATCAGCAGGCCGCAGTTGGTTGCAGCGCCCGAGTCTAGCCGCGTCATGCTCATGCCTGGTGGCCCAGGCTGACCGCGAAAAGTCTGGATTTGGCAGACCCGGTCGGCCGCAGCGCGCCCGGTGCAAATCGTTTCTTTGGCCCATGCGTCCTTTTCATAGTGAAGGTGAACCGTGACCGGATGCCGCGCCACAATATCGAGAGCCGAGGCCAGGGATGAGGGATCGGCGTAATCGACAGACCAGCGTAACGTCAAATTGCCGGGTCGGGTCTCCACCCGCACCAACCGCATATCACGATAGGTGAAGGTCAGTGCGTGAGGATGGAAAGGATGATTGGCGTTGTCGCGCGCCTCGATCGGATCGAGCGGGAAGAGGCGCCCGCGATCGATCCAACAAAAGTCATCTCCAACGAGATTGCTTGCTGTGAACATGACTAGAACTCGCCCAGTCCCAGGGCGCGCCCGAGACCGCTGATAATATCGGAATGATCGCGAAGCCGCCCGACCCTAGGATCGTTGCCGGCATCGCGGTAAAGATCCTTTGGTGTGACGTTCAAGGCTAAGGCGAGCCGGAAGAGTGTCGGAATATCGACCTCGGCCATGCCCGCCTCGATATCCATCAAATCGTAGGGGTCGAGGTCGGCGCGCAGGGCCAGAACATCAAGGTCCAGTCCTTGGCGCGAGCGCTCGGCCTTGATCGAAATTCCGATTAAGGCGGCAGTGTCGACGGGTGGGCCGTCCATCGAGAACCATCCCTTGGTCTGACAAACAGCAACCTTATGGCTGCATCACAGTCCAATAGGCTAGTGAAAAGTGTAGGGACTACGCAAGCTGAGATTACCCTACTAAATTTAGGAGGGTGGTTATTCGGCTGACCGATCCACGAATTTTTTTAATGCCGCGACCTGATTTTCGATGTAATCGCGCACGTCGGTTTGGTCGGCAGGCGGCCGGTTCGCCGCGATTGAGCGTTGTTGGGCTTCGGCCAGAACGTGGGCATACATCGCCGCTTCGTCACGGGTGATGGTGGTAAGTTTGGCCGCGATCAAGACCTCGAAAAGAGAGAGCGTGGTCTGGTATAACGGGTCGTCGTTGCCGCCGGAGGCTGCACGCACTCCGCGCCGCCCCACGATTTTCTCCAATATATCGTCGACCGGCAAATCGATGAATTCCGATAGGGCGGGCAGCTCGCTCACATCAAATCGGCGTTTTTCCAGAAGGATGGCGGAAATCCTATCCTGGGAAACGCCAAGGGCATCGGCCAAGTCGGATTGGTTTTTTCCAATTCGGGATAGCCGTTCCTTGATCCAACTAGATTTGTGTCGTGCGACCATGCGCGATCTTGGTGATTGCCGCTGGCACTGTCTTTCTGGAAGATCACGATTTTTCATTTGCTAATGTTTGCGTTTTTCGCTAATAAAAATTATGACAAAGATCGTGGATAACGTGATTGCGACCTTCGAAGGTATCGAAAAAGTCGCGGAGATCTGTGGCATCAACCCCAGCCAAGTCTATCGCTGGCGCTATGCCCGCGATAAAGGTGGTTGCGGCGGAATCATCCCTAGCAAACACCATCAATGCCTCCTCGAAGCCGCCCGCCTCCGTGAACTAGATCTGCAACCAGCCGATCTCGTTGTCGCGCGCGAGGTCGCGGCATGAGCCCGCCCGACCTGAACACCCTGCCGGGCTACCGCTTGCTTTCGGTATCGGAGTCGCTCAGGGGCGCGGCCCTGGCAGTCGCGCCGTGTGCTCGTTTGCGAAACCATTGGTTGGCCCTAGTTCATTGGTGGAAGGATTTGTGACGTGAGATCGAGTGTCTCGTCGAGCCAGCCGGCCTGGGCGCCCATCTGCATAATGCAGCAAGCTAAATGGCGAGCGGCGACCGGATTGAGTTCGAGCACCACGGTGCCACCTTTCTTGAGAGCAAAGCGTGCCGCGAAACTCGCCGTCGTTACGGCGGGCGCGAAGCTCGCGACCTCCGGCAAACCGGACATGAAGTCGGCCTCCGTCAAGTCCTCCGGTCGGGACTCGGTCAGCAGATCGCCCCAGGCGGCGAAGAGCTTGTCGGAAATGATGGGCGCGGGCATGGCGGGCTCCTTCAGGTCTTTGCGACCAAGGACCCTAGCATGAGCGCGCCCGACCTCAACGCCCTGCCTGGCCACCGCGTGCTGGCGATTTGCCATCGTTCCGGCGAAATCGTCCGCACGCCGCGCGGCAAGAGAGCGGCCCCGCAGCCCAAGGCCCATAACCGGCCCCGGATCGATCTCGCGCGATTGCGCTGTGTCAGCGAGTCGGCACCGAACCTCGCCGAACCTTTCGCGCTGGCGGACAGTTTCATGGTCATCGGCGGCGTCGCTCGGTGGGCGGAGTATCTTTCTCCACGTTCGAAGAAGCAACCCTAGCATGAGCGCGCTTGACGGCCAGACCGAAGGCGCGGGCGGCGCGCAGCCCCTCGACCAGGAGACAGCGACCGTCCAGGTCGGGACGGACAGAAGCGCGCGCGACAGCAACGCGACCGCCTTCTTGGCGCTCGGCGCCTTCTTCCTGTGGCAGGCCTTGAAGGCGACGGCGCAGACGCGCGCGGCCGAGCCTTTCGCTGTCGGTCCTTTCCCCGGGCCTCGCTTGCCCGTTGTTTCCAGCGGCTCGGGCGCGGCCGTGGGACAGGTCAGGGGGCGGGCCTTCGGAACGGTTCGGTTTCCTAGTGATCATGACCGCAGGCTATCCACGGCCGCGCCCCGGCGCATCTTGTAACGCGAGGAGGTTTAGCCGATGCCCGAAATTCAACGTAAAGGCCGTCTGCTGCCGGCCGCCTCCTATTGCGGCTTGAAGGCGGCCTTTCGCCGGTTGGCGAGCCAGGCCGGCGGGCAGGAGTCCCTTGCCTCTATCACCCGGGTCTCGCAAGCGCAGATCTCGCTCTATGGCCGCCCGCCGGGATCGGCCACGACCGAGGCCTATGCGCCCGTCGATGTGGTCGCGGACGCGGAGGCCGACACGGGCGAGCCCCTGGTGACCCGGGCACTGGCCGACCTGGCCGGCTATATCCTGGTGAAGAAGCCCGCGGCTTCGGCCAAGCCGGTCGACTTCCACGACCTGGCGGCCTTCGGCAAGGAGAGCGGCGAGGCCCTGGCGCGGCTGGCCCAGGTGCTGGACGACGGCCAGGTGAGCGCCCAGGAGGCGCCCGCCGCGATAGCCGAGCTGCGCGACGTGCAGCGGGTGGTGGCCAGCATCGAGCAGGGACTGCTCATGGTGCTGGAAGGGTCGGTTTCCAGATGACCCCGGATCGCCGTCCGGGGCAGGCGCCGGTCAGAGGCCAGATGCAGGATAGCGAGGCCGACCATGGGGCCGAAGACGGCGCGGTGCTGGACTTTCACGAGCGACTGGCGGCACGGCTGGCGGTCCAGGCGGTGCCGGCGATCGACCGGGTGACGGTCAGGATCGAGACCGGACGGCCAGCCAGCGACTACATGCCGACGATCGAGTTGACCGGCCCACAGGCGCGCTGTCTGGCCATCGAGATCCTGCAGGCCTCGCGGGCCGTGGATATCGCGGCGGGGCGCCCGCTGGCCTCGGTCAAGATCGCCAAGGCCTTGAACCAAGGGGTGAGCACGTCCGACGCGGCGCGCGAGGCCCATAACGCCGCCTGGGCCGACCGTGCCCTGGACAATCCCAAGCCATGACCCGGATCGAGATCCTGCCCAGGGGCCAGACCGACCGGCCGTGTCTGGCGCGGGTCAGACTGATCTATGACAGCCATGCCCAGGTGGTGTTGGCCGGCCAGCGCATCGAACGGGTCTCGGCCGCCGAGGGGGCCTTGCTGGGGGCACTCGGCCGGGCCGGCAACGCGCCCTTGAGCCGGCGCGAGTCCGGCCTGTCCGGTCCCGCGTTCAATCAAGCGGTCTCGGGCCTGCGGCGCTTGCTGCCGGTCCTGGGGCTGGAGATCGAGGCTTGCTGCGGCGGCTATTGGATCGCCCGCCCACCATCGCCGAAACGGAAGAGTTACGCATGAGCGGACGCCACGCGACGAAACCGACGTCGGATGCGCCGGATACCAGCGCCATGCGGACGTGTTTGAAATGCCGCGACGACTTCTGGTCGGAACACAAGGGCAACCGGATCTGCGAGCCCTGTAAGCGCGGGGAATCCTGGCGCTCGCCGGTTGGCAACTTCGCGCTGGGGGGCGGGCTGATCGGCCACACCCGCCGAGGCACGCGTATCCAAGGGGCGGGGGGCGACAATCGATGACGGTCTGGCAGCACCTGCCTAACTCATGGGGCGGTTACGATTTGAAGCTCGCGGCGGATATGCCCTTTGGAGGGTTGGCCGATAACGTCGCTGCAAAAGATCCGCTCTGGGGGCTATCGCACCGCAGGCCGGTGCTGCACGAGGCGCTGGACCTTGTATGCGCCGAACTGGATCTGACCGACGGGTACCGCTGGGATTTGGCGGAACACGCTTTCAATCGCCGTGAAGGGCTGCGGTCGACCGTTGAAGACCAAGCCGAAGTCTTGCGCGGCATGGCAAGGGACTGGTGGCCGGACCTCACCGCAGCCTGAAACATAAACGCCAGACAGGAGACACAACCATGCAGATCGTGGTGGAGAAGGCGGCGCTGTCCGCGGCGCTGGCGCGGGCGGCGGCCTTCGCCGAGACCAAGGGCGAGATCGAGGTCTTGAAGCACTGCCGGCTTTCCGCGCAAGCGGTAGGAGAGGACAGTTCGGCGGCGGCGGAGGGAGGCGGCGAGTTGACCGTGACGGCCCAGGGGATGGTGCTGGCCTACCGCGAGACCCTGCCGTGCGAGATCGCCAAGACGGGCATCGGCATGGCCCCGGCCGAGCGTCTGGCCAAACTGGTCGCCGGAGCGCCCGAGGGCGCGCAGATCTCGCTGTCGGTGGGCGAGGCCTATCTGAGCGTCAGCGACGGGTGCGGGCGCTACCGCCTGCCGCTTTGGCCCGACGACCAGGCGCCGCGCGAGGCCCCGGAAGGCCCGGACCTGACGGTGCCGCCGGGCTTTCTGGCCGGATTGAAGAGGGTTTCCAGTTCGATTTCGAGCGAGGAGACGCGCTTTTACCTGAATGGCGTGGCCATCGGTCGCGAGACCAACCAGCCGCTGCTGCGCTTGACCTCGACGGACGGCCACAGCCTGCAGAGCGTGGCGCTGGATCTGGCCGCCGACAACCTCGAGGGCTGGCCGGACCAGGCGGCCGAGATCATTCTGCCTTCACCGACCGTGAAGACCTTGGGGCAGGCCTTCGAAGGCGTGCCTCAACTGACCTGTCGTCTGGACGAGACGGCGGCCGCCTTCGAAGGCGGCGGGCGGCGGCTGGTCAGCAAGCTGATCGCGGGGACCTTCCCCGACTGGCGCCGGGTGGTGCCCCAGGACCCGGGGCGCTTTTTGACTTGCGACCGCCAGGACCTGTTGCGCGCCTTGAACCGGGTCGCCCTGGTGTGCCAGGCCTCGGATATCAGGGGGCAGAGCGGCCACTACGTCTTCTTGCGGGCCGAGGGCGATCTCCTGATCGTCGCCGGGGCCGCGCCCCTGGACGGCGGCGCGGGCGCCGAACGCCTGGCTTGCGAGGTCGAGGACGGCGGACAGGGAGACCCGGTCGAGATCGCGGTCAACAGCCGCAAGCTGGGCGCCCTCCTGAGCGGTCAGAGCGAGACCCGGACGCGGATTGCGGTCAAAGGCAAGGCCGATCCGATCACGGTCGCCGACGCCAGCGACCCGACCTATCGCGGCGTTGTGATGCCGATCCGCTCGGAGCCGCCGGCCGAGGCCTTCGAGTTGGCGGCCTGACGGGCCGGGCTTGGAAAGGGCCGGGGCCAGGGCATGGGCGTATCAGCGGAACGCTTGGCGGAGATCCGGGGGCGGCTGTCGGTCTCCGAGGTGGTCGGGACCCGGGTCAAGCTGCACCGTCAGGGCGGCGAGATGGCCGGGCTCTGTCCCTTCCACCAGGAGCGCACGGCCTCCTTCACGGTGAACGACGACAAGGGTTTTTATCATTGCTTTGGCTGCGGCGCGCACGGCGACGTGCTGGACTTCCTGGGCCAGACCCAAGGCCTGGATTTCCTGGGCGCGGTGGCCGAGGCGGCGCGGTGGCTGGGGCTGGCCGAGGGCGACGACGCCCCGCCCGGGCCGTCGCCGGGATTGGATCTGGCTCCCGCGCCCTACAGCGAGGCCCAACGCCAGCGCGACGAGGAACGGCGGGCCAAGCGGGAATCGCGGATCGAGTGGGCGCAGGGGGTCTGGCGGTCGGCGCTGCCGGCGGCGGGGAGCCTGGTCGAGGTCTATCTGCGCGCGCGCGGTATCACCCTACCGCCGCCGCCTTCCCTGCGCTTTCTGGCCGGACACAAGCACCCGGACACCGGACTGGAGTTGCCCTGCATGGTGGCCTGCATGCAGGACGGCGCGGGGCGCTTTGCCGGCATTCACCGGACCTGGCTGCGCGCGGACGGGCGCGACAAGGCCGGGGTGAAGCGGCAACGCATCATGGCCGGCGATGCCGGCGGGTCGGCCGTGCGCTTCGGCCCGCCGGGCCGGCACCAGCACCTGGGCGAGGGCAACGAGTCGTCGCTGTCGGTCCTGCAGGCGCTGCGGAGGAAAGACCCTTCGGCCTCGCTCTGGGCGGTGCTGTCGGTCGACAACTTCGCCAAGGTGGTGCTGCCGCCCCTTGTGCGCGAGGTCACCCTGTGGGGCGACAACGACGCCAAGGACCGGGCGGCCGGCAAGGCCAAACTGGAGGCGGCGGCGCAGGTCCACCGGCAACGGGGGCTGCGTGCGGAGACCCGCCTGCCGCCGCCGGACATGGATTTTAACGATCTGCTGCAAGCGGGCGACGATTTTGGGGGCAGGCCGTGAGGCGCGCAGAGAGCGATAAGCCCGGTTTGTGCCCTGTGGTAGCGGCCAAGGGTGCCGTGTGGCCGCACCGGGCATTGAACGGCTTGCGTTCGAACGGCGCGGATCTTTCCGGGATCGGGTCATGATTTACGGCGCGGATCTTTCCGGGATCGGGTCATGATTTACGGTTCGGTCTGTTCCGGGATCGAGGCGGCCTCGGTGGCCTGGGGGGCGTTGGGCCGGGGGTCGGCGGCCTGGCGGCCGGCCTTCTTTTCCGAGATCGAGGCTTTTCCGCGCGCGGTGCTGGCGGCGCGGTTTCCCGGGGTGCCGCTGTCCGGCGACTTCACCAAGATCGAAAGGGGCGACTATGACCCGATCCAACTGCTCGTCGGCGGCACCCCTTGCCAGTCCTTCTCGGTCGCCGGCCAGCGGCGCGGACTGGATGACCCGCGCGGCGACCTCGCGCTCGAGTTCG
>JAJFGK010000054.1 GCA_021776195.1 Kiloniellaceae bacterium
TGACTTCAGCGCCTTTCGCGCCGCCGGCTGTCAGGCCAAGAGCCCGCTCAAGACCCTGGACCGGCTGGCGGTCGACCGTGAAGGCGAGGCGGTCACGGTCGAGACCGACTCGCGCTCCTTCCTGCATCACCAGGTGCGCAACATGGTGGGGTCCCTGGCCGAGGTCGGCCGCGGCCGTCGGTCGCCGGACTGGATCGCCGAGGTTCTGGCCTCGCGCGACCGCCGCCAGGCCGGCCCCTCGGCGCCGGCCTGCGGGCTCTACCTGGTGGCGGTGGACTACGAATAGGATCCGGGGCCAAGGGGCTTTGAGGGCTGAGCGGTCGAGGCCGGGTTAGCGGAACTCGACCTCCATCCAGGTCTCGAAGCAGTTGTTGCCGGCCAGGCTCTGGACCCCGATGGTGGCGCGGCCGCCGATTCCGATCTCCGGGCCGAAGACCTCCACCAGACAGTCGGCCATGGCCGTCGACACCAGGTGTACGTCGGTGAAATCGGGGGCACAGGCAACGAAGTTCAAGGACTTGATGATCGCCACCACGCGGTCGAGATCGCCCAGGGCCTGTTTCATCCCGGCGATGGCGTTCAGGGCGGTCACGCGCGCGGCCTCGCGGCCCTGTTCCGTTGTGACCCCTTCCCCCAGGCGCCCGGGATGGAGCGGCCGTCCGTTGAGATCGGGCACGTGCCCGGAGAGGTGAAGGACGGAGCCGACGATGTGGAAAGGCTTCATCGTCCCGTAGTTGGCCCCGTAGTAGCTTGCCCCTTCCTGCGCGGGCAGGGTCAAGCCAAGCTCCCGCAGTCGATCTTCGATGCCCATTTATCTACTCTTCACTGTGATCGGCGGGGTCTTGAGCGGACCGACGGCCAACGATCAGCCCGTCGGGAAGAAATAGCTCTCCAGGATCTTTTCGTAGATGCCGGTCAGTGCCTCCAGGTGGGCGAGCGGGACCTGCTCGTCGACCTTGTGGGCATAGCCGTTCAGGAGGCCGAACTCGGCCACCGGGCAGTGGTCCTTGATGAAGCGGGCATCGGAGGTGCCGCCGGTGGTGCCCAGGGCCGGCGGCCTGCCGGTCCCCTCGGCGATGGCCTGGGAGATGAGGTCGCTGAAGGGGCTGGGCGGGCAAAGGAAGGACGCGCTGGGCGCCGAGATCGCCAGCTCGTAGCGCGCGCCCTCGCGGTCCAGGCGCTCGCGCACCCAGGCCTCGACGCTGGCCGCGGTCTGCAGATCGTTGAAGCGCACATTGAAGCGCACCTTGCCGAGCGCCGGGATCACGTTGGTCGCGGCGTTGCCGACATCGATCGAGGTGATCTGCAGCGAGCTCGCCGGAAAGTGGGCGTTGCCCTCGTCCAGGGTCTCGTCGACCAGGGGCGCCAGCATGCGAACCAGGTGGTGGAGCGGATTGTCGGCCAGGTCCGGATAGGCCGAATGGCCCTGCACGCCAAAGACCGTCAGGGTCCCGTTCAGGCTGCCGCGGCGGCCGATCTTGACCATGTCGCCGAGATCCTGGGCCGAGGTCGGCTCGCCGACCAGACAGTGGTCGAGGCGCTGGCCCTCGTTCTCGAGCCACTCCAGGACCTTCACCGTGCCGTTCACCGCATCGGCTTCCTCGTCGCCGGTGATCAGCAGCGAGATCGAACCGGGAATGCCCTCTCCCGGCTTGCCGCGCGCCGCCATGAAGCGGGCCAGGGCGGCGACGAAGCAGGCGATCGAGCCCTTCATGTCGACCGCGCCGCGGCCGATCAGCACGCCGTCGCGGACCTCGGCGGCGAAGGGATCCACCGACCAGGCCGCCGCGTCGCCGACCGGCACCACGTCGGTGTGGCCGGCATAGCAGAAGTTGGGCTGCTGGTGGCCGAGCCGGGCATAGAGGTTGTCGACCCGTTCGGTGCCCTGGTGCTGGAAGGGCAGGCGGTGACAGGTGAAGCCGAGGCCGGCCAGGATCGTCTCCAGCAGGTCGAGCGCCCCGCCTTCGATCGGGGTCACGCTGGGGCAGCGAATGAGGTCTTGGGTCAGGCCGATGGCGTCGGGCGGCTGGGTCATGATCGCCGGCCGGCTCAGTCGCGCAGCAGATCGTTGATCGAGGTCTTCGAGCGGGTCTGCTCGTCGACCCGCTTGACGATCACGGCGCAGTAGAGGCTGGGGCCGGGGCTGCCGTCGGGCAGGGGCTTGCCCGGCAGATTGCCGGAGACCACGACGCTGTAGGCCGGCACCCGGCCGATGTGGATCTCGCCGGTGGCGCGGTCGACGATCTTGGTCGAGGCGCCGATGTAGACGCCCATGGAAAGCACCGCGCCCTCCTCGACCACCACGCCCTCGACCACCTCGGAGCGCGCGCCGATGAAGCAGTTGTCCTCGATGATCACCGGGCCGGCCTGCAAGGGCTCCAGCACCCCGCCGATGCCGACGCCGCCCGAGAGGTGCACGTTCTTGCCAATCTGGGCGCAGGAGCCGACCGTGGCCCAGGTGTCGACCATGGTGCCGCTGCCCACATTGGCGCCGATATTGACGAAGCTCGGCATCAGGACCACGCCCGGGGCGATATAGGCGGAATGCCGCACGATCGAGCCCGGCACGGCCCGAAAGCCGGCGTCGCGAAAGCGGTTCTCGCCCCAGCCGGCGAACTTGGAGGGGACCTTGTCCCACCAGGTCGTGTTCTCGCCCGGGCCGCCGGGGATCGTCGACATATCGTTCAGGCGGAAGGAAAGCAGCACCGCCTTCTTCAGCCACTGATGGACCTGCCAGCCCGAAGCGGTCTTTTCCGCGACCCGCAGCTCGCCGGAATCGAGGCCGTTCAAGGTCGCCTCGACCGCTTCGCGGACCTCGCCCTGGGTGCCGGTGTCGATAGTATCGCGCGCGTCCCAGGCTGCCTCGATCGTGTCTTGCATCGCCGTTCTCTGCCCCTTGTGATCTTTTGGGCCCCGTAAGCGGGCCGGCGCGACTTTGCGCGTGGCGGCCCAGATCCGTCAAGGGTCCGCCCGTGTTTCGTCAGCCTTGGGCGGCCTGTCCGGTTCGATGATCGTGAAGCGCTTCGAGCCAGCCCGTCAGGTCCTCCGTGACCGCATCGAAGGGGCCGTGGTGCCGGGCCGCTTCATGGCTTTCGTCGGCTCCCTTGATCCAGCAGGTCCGCATGCCCAGCGCGGCGGCCGGCGGCAGGTTCCGGGCACTGTCCTCGAAGAAGACCGAGCGCTCGGGCGTCACGTCGTGAGACTTCAGAAAGGCCTCATAGGTCGCCTGGTGGGGCTTGGGCCGGTAGTCGGCGCTGCGAATGTCGAAGATCTCCTCGAAGAGGCCCTCAAGCCCGAGGCGCTCCAGGACCCGTCCGATATAGGGTTGCGAGGCGGTGGTGAAAATCAGGCGGCGCCCGCCAAGCCGCAAAATAGCCTCGCGCATCCGGGGGTTGGGCCGCAGCGGCGACAGCTCGATGTCGTGGACATAGGCCAGAAACTCATCGGGCTCGAGCCCGTGATGCAGCATCAAGCCCCGCATCGAAGAGCCGTAGGCTTCGTAGTAGGTGCTTTTCAGCCGGTCGGCTTCCGCCTGGTCGACGCCCAAGAAGTCACGAATATAGCTGTGAATGCGCTGATTAACTTGGCCGAAAAGGTCGCTTTCCGGTGGGTAGAGCGTGTTGTCGAGGTCGAAAACCCAGATATCGACCTGGTTCATGCTCTCGAAAGGATGGGTTCGGGTCGGTTCGGTCCTGTTCATGGCCGCGAGCCATAGCAGGCATTCCGGCGGCGGGCAAAGCCCTCTTGGGCGAAAAAGCCTGCGTCCGGGGAGGGGACGGCCGGTGCACCCGCTTAAGCTGCCGTTAAGTCCTCTCAGGCAGATTATCCCTAGGAAAAGCATGACAAATTTCGTGGAAAATTGATCGGCATGGCCGAAAAGACCGCAAGTCGTTCGGTTGCGGTGCAAGCTGACGCTCCGGCAGACCGGTCGGCCGGGCTGCAGCTCTTTGCGCCGGGGGGGACCTTTGCCTGTTATCCAGGCCCCGTGCTGTTGGTCGGCCACAATGGCATCGTGCTGTCCCACAACGATGCCGGCGAGGCCTTGAGCCGCCTCCTCCAGGGCGACCATGCGGCGCAGCTTCGCGACGCGGTTCAAGTCGCCATCGAAGGGCACGCGGCCCAGATCAATCCCCTGATCCTGGAGGCGGACGAAAGCCTCGGCACGGCCCAGCAGAGCTTCGACTTGACGGTTCTGCCCTGGGCCCAGGGCACCGCGGCGCTGATGATTGCCCGCGACACGACGTTGGAGCGCAGCCTTCGCGGCGCCTTGATCGATTCGCGCCAGAGGTTCAAGGACCTGGCGGACCTGGCTGCGGATTTTTCTTGGGAGACCGATCGGACGGGACGCTTCGTCTACCTCTCCGACGACAGCCTGCTGGGCTCGCCGGCCACCGATTTTCTCGGCCAGGAGGCCGATGGTTTCCTGGTTGAGCGGCCGGCCGACGGCGTTTCGCTCTTTACCGCCAAGGAGCCTTATCACGATCGCCAGGTCTGGCTGCGCTCGGCGGAAGGCCAAGAGGTCTGCCTGTCCCTGTCGGCCAGGCCGCTTTACGACGAGCAGGGCGTCTGGGTCGGCACCCGGGGTCTCAGCCGCGATGTCAGCCAGGACGAAGAGAGCGAACAGCGCCAGGCCCAGTTGCGACTGCGCAACCGGTTGCTCGGCTATGTTCTGCAGCTCATGCGGGCCGAGGTCGAACCGTTGCGCATGCTGACCGCGGCTGTCGAGGCCCTGGTGCCGGCCATCTCCGTGGATGGTGCCGTGCTGCTGCGCAAAGGCGAGGACGAAGAACTGGCCATCCAGGTGCTGGCCGGCACGCCCTTGCCCAAGCCGCTGTTGGAAGGCGTGTTGAAGGCGGCGCGGGATTCTTCCGCCTCGGAAGCGAGCCTGGAGGACAGGGCCGGCCGTGCCTTTGCTCTGTCGCGCGAGAAGGGGCCGGCCAGTGCGGTGCTCGCGGTCTGGCGGGCGCCCGGGCGTCAGGCCTGCGATGCGACCGAGCGCGAATTCCTAGCCGCGGTGATCGAGGAAGTGGGTCAGGTGATCGAACGGCTCGTGCGGGAGAGCGCTCTGGAACAGCTTTCCGCGACCGATCCCCTGACCGGACTGCTGAACCGGCGCGGCTTCTTGCAAAACCTCGAAGAACAGATCTCCCAGGTGGCGACGACAGAGCCCGGCGGCGCGCTCTTTTACATCGATCTCGACAACTTCAAGGCCGTGAACGACACCAAGGGTCATCAGGCGGGCGACGCGCTGTTGGCGCGGGTCGCGAACTGCCTGAGAGAGCATATTCGCAACGACGACCTGGCCGGCCGGCTGGGCGGCGACGAGTTCGCTGTCTACCTGGGCAGGATCTCGCCCGTCGTCGCCGAGCAGAAGGCGTTGCTCTTGATCAAGTCGGCGCAGCGCTTGAGCGAAGAATTCGCGGACCCCAATAAACCTCTGGGATTCTCCATCGGCGTGGCCCTCCATCGGGCGGACAGCAAGGAATCCATCGAGTCGCTGATCGAGCGCGCCGACGGGGCGATGTATGAAGCCAAGCGCGGCGGAAAGGGACGGCACAAGCTGTCCGATCCGGCCAAGCGTCCCGGGTCAGGTAACGCGAGACCAGGTAATGCGAGTGACGTAACGTGAGCGCAAACGAGACAGATAAGGCTTCGCCCTCGGCCGAAGTGTCCTACGAAGAATCCAAACGGATGGTGAGCGACAGCGATCCGGCCGTTCGGTTGGAGCTGGCCCGGCAGCGCGGCCTGCGCCCCGAGGTACTCTACTATCTGGCCGAGGATTCCTCGCTGGAGGTGCGCTGTCTGACGGCGGCCAATCCCGACTGTCCGCCGCAGGCCGACCTGCTCCTGGCCCAGGACCAAGCCGTGGACGTGCGCTCGACCCTGGCCGCCAAGGTGGCGCGGCTGCGGCCCGAATTCGATCCCGATGCCAGCGCCCGGGCGACCCGCTTCATCGTCGAAACCCTTGAAACGCTGGCCCGGGATCAGGCCGTCCAGGTACGCTCCGCCCTGGCCGAGGGATTGAAGACCCTGCCCAATGCGCCGCACGGCGTCATCATGACCCTGGCCCGGGATATCGAAGACGATATCGCCTGCCGGGTGCTCGAAGCGTCTCCGGTCATCGGCGACGAGGATCTCCTCGATATCATCGACTATGGTTGCAACACCGGGCGCCTCAAGGCCATCTCCCGGCGGCCGGGACTGGGCGAGGCCATATCCGATGCGATCATCGCCAGAGACGATCATGCGGCGGTCACCAGTCTGCTCAGCAACACTTCGGCGCAGATTCGCGAAGACGCGCTCGACCGGCTGATTGACGCCGCCGTGGATCAACCCGATTGGCACCGGCCCCTGGTCTGCCGGCCGCTGCTCGGCAAACTTGGCATTCTGCGCCTGGCCGAGATTGCCGCCGATACGTTCCTGCAGCACCTGCTGGCGCGGCCCGACATCGACGAAGAGACCGCCCATGGGGTGGCCGAGATCGCGCGCCGTCGTTTGGAAGAGGCGCAGACCGAGTCGGAGCCGGAGGAGACCGGCGAGGAAAAGGCGCGTCGCCTTTTCGCCGAGGGTGCCCTGGACGCCGAACTGCTGTTCGAGGCGCTCGATGCTGGCGACCACGACCTTGTCCGCCTCGCCTTGACCCTGCTGTCCGAGCGGCCGCGGGAGTTTGTCGACAAGCTGCTGGCCGCGCGGTCGCCCAAGGCCATTGCCGCCCTGGTCTGGGCGGCCGGCTGTCCCATGCGCCTCGCCATACAGATTCAGATCAAGATCGCCCGCATTCCGCCGGGCGCCGTGCTCTATGCGCACGGCGGCGTCGACTTTCCCCTGACCGAGGCGGAAATGGACTGGCAGCTCCAGTTCTTCTCGGAGTCGGAAGACTGATCAGGCCCTGGCCGGTGCGGCGTTGTTGCCTATAAGAGTGCCACAGCCGTAACCGGTGAAGATCTCCAGCAGAATGGAATGGTCGACCCGGCCATCGATGATGGTGGCGCTCTCCACGCCGCCCTCGACCGCGGTCACGCAGGTCTCCAACTTGGGGATCATGCCGCCGGAAATGACCCCTTCGCTTCGCAGACGGGCCACGTCGGCCAGGCTCAGCTCCGGGATCAGGGTCCCGTCGGGATCGAGCACGCCCTCGACATCGGTCAGCATGAGCAGCCGGGCCGCCTTCAGTGCCGCCGCGATGGCGCCGGCGGCGGTGTCGGCATTGATGTTGTAGGTCTCGCCGTCGGCGCCGACCCCAATCGGCGCGATCACCGGGATCATGCCCTCTTTTTCGAGGGAGCTGATCACCTTCGGATTGACCTTTTCCGGCTCGCCGACGAAACCGAGGTCGAGAACCTTCTCGATGTTGGAATTCTCGTCGCGCTTCGTGCGCCTCAGCCTGCGCGCCTGGATCAGGTTACCGTCCTTGCCCGACAGACCGATCGCGGTGCCGCCCGCGCCGTTGATGGCGCTGACGATCTGTTTGTTGATGCTGCCGGACAGGACCATCTCGACGATCTCGACGGTGGCCGCGTCGGTCACCCTGAGGCCGTCGATGAACTCGCTCTGGACCTTCAGTCGCTCCAGCATGCGGCCGATCTGCGGTCCCCCGCCATGGACCACGACCGGGTTGATGCCGACCTGCTTCAGCAAAACGATATCCTGGGCGAACAGGCGGGCCAGCGAGGCGTCGCCCATGGCGTGGCCGCCGTACTTGATGACGAAGGTGGCGCCGGAATAGCGCCGCATGTAGGGCAGTGCCTCGGAAATGGTATGCGCCGCCTGCAGCCATTTCTTGGCTTCGCTGTAAGACCGCTGTGCCATGGTGATTCCCCCTCTCGGCCGCAATCTTAGTTGGACTGAGCCGGTGCGGCCAGGGCGGCGAGCGCGGCGCGCAGTTCGGCGATCCCGCTGCCCTTGACCGCCGAGGTGGTGAAGACCTCGGGGTGGGCAGCCGGATGGCGGCGCGCCTCCTCGGCGGTCGCATCCTGGACTTTCTGCAAGGCGGCGGGGCGCAGCTTGTCCGCCTTCGTCAGCACGATCTGATAGGAGACCGCGGCGGCGTCGAGGGTCGCCATGATCTCGCGGTCGCTGTCCTTCAGGCCGTGGCGCGTGTCGATCAGCAGACAGACCCGGCGAAGTTCCGTGCGGCCCTTGAGATAGGCGAGCGTCAGGCCGGTCCAGTGCTCGACCTTGCTGCGCGAGACCTTGGCGTAGCCATAGCCGGGCAGATCGACCAGAACCAGACGGCCGGCCAGGTCGAAGAAGTTGAGCAGTTGGGTGCGGCCCGGCGTGTTCGAGGTCCGGGCGAGTGCCTTGTGGCCGGTCAAGGTATTGACCAGGCTGGATTTTCCCACATTGGAGCGGCCCGCGAAGGCGATCTCCGGCAGGTGCAGATCGGGCAGTTGCTCGGGCTCGAGCGCCGAGATCAGGAACTGGCAGGGGGCCGCGAAGAGGCGGCGGCCGGTCTCCAGGTCATCTGTCTCGCTAGGCTCGTTCATCGCCACATCGGCTGGCCGCCACTTCTACCACTCACCCGGGCGAGGAGCCCGGATCCTGATCCGCGGAGGTCGGTTCGCCCTTGTCCTTGCCGCCCTTGCGGCGTTTCTTTTTCGGACGCGGTTTCGATGCCGGTTCCTCGGGGGCTGCCTGCTGCGGCTTGGGAGCCGGCGCGGGAGTCGCGGCCGCTTTGTTGCCCAGCGGCACGCCGGCGCGGGTCATGATGACCGCTTGCTGGATGATCGACAGCAGGTTGTTCCAGGTCCAGTAGATCACCAGGCCGGCCGGGAACTTGGCCAGCAGGAAGGTGAAGAAGATCGGCATCAGCATGAAGATCTTGGCTTGGACCGGGTCGGGCGGTTGCGGGTTGAGCCGTTGCTGGGCGAACATGGTGATGCCCATGAGGAGCGGCCAGACGCCGATGTTGATCAGATCCAGGAGGCCCAGGGCCGGGACGCCCCAGGGCAGCAGCCCGAAGCCGTTGATGAAGGAGGTCGGATCCGGCGCCGAGAGGTCCTGGATCCAGCCGAAGAAGGGCGCCTGGCGCATCTCGATGGTGACGAACATGACCTTGTAGAGCGCGAAGAAGACCGGGATCTGCACCAGGATCGGCAGGCAGCCGGAAAGCGGGTTGGCGCCTTCCTTCTTGTAGAGCCCCATCATCTCCTGGTTCAGGCGCTGCTTGTCGTCGCTGAAGCGTTCGCGCAGTTCAAGCATCTGGGGCTGCAGCTTGCGCATCTTCGCCATGGAGGCATAGGACTTGTTGGCCAGCGGGAAGAAACAGATCTTCACGCCGACCGTGACCAGCAGGATGGCGACGCCGAAGTTGCCGGTCAGCTTGAACAGCCAGTCCAAGGCGTAGAAAAGCGGCTTGGTCAGAAAGTAGAACCAGCCGAAATCGACCGCCAGATCGAAGCGTTCGATTTTGAGGTTTTCCTCGTACTCATCGAGCAGCAGCACCGTCTTTGCGCCGGCAAAGAGATGGTCCGTCGCCTCGATCGTGGCGCCCGGTGCGGCCACGATGGGGTCGTAGAGAACGTCGGTCTGATATTTGTCGGTGCCGCCCGATCCGTCGTAGACGAAGCGGGTCGCGACCTCCTGTGACTGGTCGGGGATCAGGGCCATCAGCCAGTATTTGTCGGTGATGCCGATCCAGCCGCCGGTCGTGCTCTGTTTTTCGACCCGGCTGTCTTGCAGATCGCTGTAGTCGACTTCCAGGAGCGTTTCGTTCAGGACCCCGATCAGCCCCTCGTGAAGAATATAGAATCCGAGAATTTCGGGCGTTCCGGTCCGCGAGATGAGGCCATAGGGCGACAGTGTCACCGTGGCCCCGCTGTTATTGGTCACCCGTTGGGTCACGGTGAACATGTAGTTTTCGTCGAGCGCCATGTCCCGCTCAAAGGTCAGGCCCTGGGGATTGGTCCAGGTCAGGGTCACGGGCTTGTCGGGCGACAGGACCGGGCCGCTGGCCTGCCAGAGGGTCTCTCCATCGGGCAGCTCGATTGCCTTGTCCGTGGCCGTCCAGCCATAGTCCGCGTAGTAGGGGTTCTCCACGCCGCGCGGCGACAGCAGGACAATCTGCGGGCTCTCGGGGTCCAGGGTCTCGCGGTAGTCGGTCAGCACCAGATCGTCGAGCTTGCCGCCCTTGAGAGCGATCGAGCCCTTGAGCAGCGGCGCCTCGATGGTGACCCGCTGGCCTTGCGTCAGGACCTCGTCGCGCGAGGCGATGGCGGGGGCGGCGCCCTGCGCCGTCCCGGGCAGGCTGGGCAGGGTCGCGCCCTCGGGCTGCGGCAGGGTTAACCCATCGGCGGTCTGGGCCGGCGGCTGCACCTCGGGTGGCGGAAAGAAGACCTGCAAAAGGAGCTGCGAGCCGAGCAGCACCACGACCGACAACACGATCGCAAGGATGAGATTACGCTGGTCCATCTGTTGGGCGGGCTCCGGTCTTCGGTCTTCGTTGATGCTGTCGGCGACGTTTGTTCGAGGTCGTCAGCCGGCGACTTGATGGTTATCGCCCCGACCGCGGCCACGCGCAAATCGAGGCCGCAGGAGGGCAAAGGAAAAGCGTTCGGGGACCGGGTCGTAGCCCGATCCGCCCCAGGGCTGGCAGCGGGCCAGACGCCAGAGGGTCAAAAGGGCGCCGCGCAGCGCGCCGTGACGCTCCAGCGCTTCCAGGGAATAGTGCGAGCAACTGGGAGCGTAACGGCAACAGGGCGGCACGAGGGGTGCAATCACCCACTGATAGAACCGCACGGGAAGCTTGGCGGCCGCCGCCGGCAGCCGTTTGAGGACGAGAGCCGGGGCGGTCATGGCCGGCCGGTCCGTTTGGCGGTGTTCCGTCCCTTGCGCCCGATGCCTGCCAGCGCGCCGCCCAGGTCGGCCAGCAGATCGCCATAGGATCGGGTCAGGGTGGTCTTGCGGCCGATCAGCACGTAGTCCTGTCCGGGCAGGCCGGCCTCGGGCAGGAGAGCCTGCGCGGCGGCCCGAAGGCGGCGCCGCGCCCGGTTGCGGGCGACCGCGTTGCCGACTTTGCGCGAGACCGTGAAACCGACCCCGATATCGCGCAAGTCCCGACATTCCGCCCCTTTCTCGGGGCGGTTCTGGGTCGCTCGATCCTCTTCCGGGGGGCGTTGGCGGGCTTGCAGAATCAATCCTGGCGCGACCCACTTGCGTCGGGTCGCGGCCACTTGAAGGAATTGATTGCGGCTTTTCAGTCGCCGCAGGCCGGTCATCGCTCGGTGCCATTCATCGCGGGGCCCCACTCCTCGTACTGGCCCGGCTGGGGCTCAGGCGGATAGGCGCTTGCGGCCTTTGGCCCTGCGGTTCGAGAGCACGCGGCGACCGCCGACGGTCGCCTTTCGCGCGCGGAAGCCATGACGGCGTTTGCGGACCAGCACGCTGGGTTGATAGGTGCGCTTCACCCTAGGAACTCCATATTTCTGTCAGGGATTTTCGGGGTCGCTGTATAAGCAGCGCAGGGCC
>JAJFGK010000055.1 GCA_021776195.1 Kiloniellaceae bacterium
GCGCTGGCCGTTTCTGATGCGGGTCAGCATATCCCCCAAAGGATCGCTCATCGCCATCGCATTCGTTTCCTTCTACCAGCTCGACTTCACGACGCCGGGAATCTGGCCATGCGAGGCAAGATCCCGGAGCGCGATCCGCGAAAGCTTGAACTTGCGGTAAACACCGCGCGGCCGCCCGCTCAACCAGCAGCGATTGCGCACCCGGCAGGGCGCGGAGTTGCGCGGCAGCTTGGCCAACTGAAGATAAGCCTGAAACCGCTCTTCCGGCGGCAGCGACCGATCCGTCGCGATCGACTTCAGCTCCGCGCGCTTGTCGGCGAACTTCTTGACCAAGCGTTCGCGGTGTTTGTTTTTCTCGACGGCGCTTTTCTTTGCCATGGTCCTAAATCCTTTCGCCGGTCAAATTCTGAACGGCACGTTGAAGCCCTTGAGCAGGGCCTTGGCCTCGGCATCGGTCTTCGCGGTGGTGCAAATCACGATATCCATGCCCCGGATCTGATCGACCGTGTCGTAGTCGATCTCCGGAAAGACAATCTGTTCCTTCAGGCCCATGGCGAAGTTGCCACGGCCGTCGAACGAGGTGCCCGGAATGCCGCGGAAGTCTCGAACGCGCGGCAGCGCGATCGTGACCAGGCGATCGAGAAACTCGTACATCCGTTCGCGGCGCAGCGTCACCTTGCAGCCGATCGGCATCTCTTCGCGCAGCTTGAAGCCGGCGATGGAGTTCTTGGCCTTGGTGATAACCGGCCGCTGCCCGGCAATCAGCGCCATCTCCTCGGCCGCCGACTTGACCTTCTTGGAGTCCTGGACCGCCTCGCCGACGCCCATGTTGATCACGATCTTGTCCAGGCGCGGTGCGCGCATTGGATTGTCGTACTCGAACTCCTTGATCAGGGCCGGCTTGATTTCGTTCTGATACAGCTCTTTGAGACGCGTGTTCATCTGTCTATCTCACGAGTTAAAGGTCGATGGCTTCGCCGGAGCGCTTGGCGAAACGCACCTTGCGGCCGGCTTCATCGGTGCGGTAGCCAATCCGGGTCGGGCTGCTGCTCTTGGGGTCGATGTGGGCCACATTGGAGACATGCAACGGTGCTTCCTTCTCGACAATGCCACCAGGATTGGTCTGCGACGCTCGGGTATGACGCTTGACGATATTCACGCCCTGAACCAGCACGCGGTCGTCTTCGCGCAGCACGCGCAGAACCTCGCCCGACTTGCCCTTGTCGCGACCGGTCGTCACTTGGACCTTGTCGCCCTTCTTGATTTTGAACTTCTTGGCCATCACAGAACCTCGGGCGCGAGTGAAATGATCTTCATGAACTGCTTGGAGCGCAGTTCGCGGGTCACCGGGCCGAAGATGCGCGTACCGATCGGCTCGCGCTGCTTGTTGATCAACACAGCTGCATTGGTGTCGAACCGGATGGTGGTGCCGTCGATGCGGTGAATTTCCTTGGCCGTGCGCACGATCACCGCATGGTGGACATCGCCCTTCTTGACGCGGCCCCGCGGAATCGCCTCCTTGACCGAGACGACGATGACATCGCCGACTCCTGCGGTCTTACGCTTGGACCCACCCAGCACCTTGATGCACTGGACCCGGCGAGCGCCGGAATTGTCGGCCACGTCAAGCTGTGATTCCATCTGGATCATAGCAACTGCTCCGTCTTCAAGGGGCGCTGGCGGCCGCTTCGTTGTCGCCGATCACCCGCCAAGTCTTGGTCTTGGAAACCGGCCGGCATTCCTCGATCCGCACCACATCGCCCTCTTTGCAGGCGTTGCCCTCGTCATGGGCGTGATACTTCTTCGAGCGTTTGATGAACTTCTTGTAGAGCGGGTGCATCACGCGACGCTCGACCAAGACGGTAATCGTCTTGTCGGCCTTGTCGCTGACCACCAAACCTTGCAACACACGACGCGGCATGACTGTTGATCTCCTAGCCCTGAGCCGGTTGCGACTGACCGAGAACGGTCTTGATACGGGCGATATCCCGGCGCACCTGACGCATGCGCGTGGTGTTCTCGAGCTGCCCGTTGGCCTGCTGGAAACGCATGTTGAACTGCTCCTTGCGCAGCCCGATCAGCGTTTCATTCAATTCGTCGACCGATTTGGTCTTGAGGTCAGCGGCATTCATGGCCTCAACCCTCCTCGCTACCGATACGGGTCACGAACTTGGTGCGGATCGGCAGCTTCGCGGCGGCAAGCGTGAAGGCCTGCCGGGCGACGTCCAGCGGCACGCCGTCAAGTTCGAACATGATGCGCCCCGGCTTGACCCGCGCGGCCCACCACTCGGGCGTACCCTTGCCCTTGCCTTGGCGGACTTCGGCCGGCTTCGACGAGACCGGAACATCCGGAAAGACCCGGATCCACAGCTTGCCGACACGCTTCATGTGCCGGGTGATAGAGCGCCGGGCAGCCTCGATCTGGCGTGCCGAGATACGGCCGGGATCCAGGGCCTTGAGACCATAGGCTCCGAAGTTTAGCGCGGTGCCGCCCTTGGCTGTGCCATGGATACGGCCCTTGTGCGCCTTTCGGAACTTGGTGCGTTTTGGCTGCAACATTGCTCTGTTTTCCTCGTGTCAGGTCGCCGACGCTATCAGCGCGCGCCCAGGGCTTCCGCCATTCGCTTGTCCCGGGCCATGGGATCGTGGGCCATGACATCGCCCTTGTAGACCCACACCTTGACGCCGCAGGTGCCGTAGGTGGTGTTCGACGTGGCCTCGCCGTAGTCGATGTCGGCCCGCAGGGTGTGGAGCGGCACGCGGCCCTCGCGATACCACTCCGTGCGGGCGATCTCGGCGCCGCCCAAGCGGCCGGCGCAGTTGATCCGGATACCGCCGGCCCCGAGCCGCATCGCCGACTGAACGGCCCGCTTCATCGCACGGCGAAAGGCCACGCGACGCTCGAGCTGCTGCGAGATGTTCTCGGCCACCAGCGTGGCATCGATCTCCGGCTTGCGGATCTCGACGATGTTCAGATGCACCTCGTTGCCGGTCATCTCTTGAAGGCGCGAACGCAGCTTTTCGATATCGGCGCCCTTCTTGCCGATCACCACGCCCGGACGGGCGGTGTGGATCGTCACGCGGGCCTTCTTGGCCGGCCGCTCGATGATCACGCTCGACACACCGGCCTGCTTCAGGGTCTGCTGCAGATAGTCGCGAATCTTCAGGTCGTCGTGCAGCATCGCGCCATAGCCCTTGTTGTCGGCATACCAGCGCGAGTCCCAGGTCCGATTGATGCCCAGTCGAAATCCGATGGGATTGACTTTATGACCCATTAGGCCGCCTCCTCGCGCTCGCGCACCACTACGGTCAACCGGCTCCAGGGCTTGATGATACGCCCCATGCGGCCGCGTGCCCGTGCACGGAAACGCTTCATGACAAAAGACCGGCCCACGGTGGCCTCGGCGACATAGAGCCGATCCACGTCAAGCTGATGATTGTTCTCTGCATTGGTGATCGCCGACTGCAGAGCCTTCTTCACATCGCCGGCGATGCGCCGCTTCGAAAAGGTCAGCTGGGCCAGGGCCGCTTCGGCCGAAAGCCCACGGATCGACTGCGCCACCAGGTTCAGCTTCTGCGCGCTGATCCGCAGGTTCCTGACCATGGCCTGGGCTTCGTTCTCGGCCAGACGGCGGGGTGTTTCTTTCTTGCCCATCGACTTCAGCTCCGCCTTGCCTTCTTGTCGGCCGCGTGGCCGAGAAAGGTCCGGGTCGGCGAGAACTCGCCGAACTTGTGACCCACCATGTTCTCGGTCACCAGCACCGGCAGGAACTTGCGACCGTTGTAGACGCCAAAGGTCAGGCCGACGAACTGCGGCATGACCGTCGAACGCCGCGACCAGGTCTTGATGATGTCGCTGCGGCCCGACGCGCGCACCTTGTCTGCCTTCTTAAGCAGATGGCTGTCGACGAACGGACCTTTCCAGACTGAACGGGACACGGCTCTCGTGCTCCTCTAACGCTTCTTGTGACGACGACGAACGATGAGGTCGTCGGTCTGCTTGTTGTGACGGGTGCGGGCGCCCTTGGTCGGCTTGCCCCAGGGCGTCACGGGATGGCGACCGCCCGAGGTGCGGCCTTCGCCGCCGCCGTGCGGGTGATCGACCGGGTTCATCGCCACGCCACGAACCGACGGGCGTCGGCCCAGCCAGCGGTTGCGGCCGGCCTTGCCAAGCTTGATGTTGGCCTGGTCCTGATTGGACACGGCGCCGATCGTCGCCTTGCACTCGCCGCGGACCATCCGCACTTCGCCGGAACTGAGGCGCAGCAGCGCATAGTCGCCATCGCGGCCGACCAGTTGGACGTAAGTCCCGGCCGAGCGTGCAATCTGCCCACCCTTGCCGGGCTTCATCTCGACATTATGGACGATCGTGCCCACCGGAATGGAGCCCAGCGGCAGGGCGTTGCCCGGCTTGATGTCGGCACCCTTGCCCGCGACCACCGTATCGCCGGCCGCCAGACGCTGCGGCGCGAGGATGTAACTGAGTTCGCCGTCCTCGTACTCGATCAGCGCGATGAAGGCGGTCCGGTTGGGATCGTACTCCAGGCGCAGAACCTTGGCCGGGACGTCCAGCTTGTTGCGCTTGAAGTCGACCAGGCGATAGCGCCGCTTGTGACCGCCGCCGCGGCGCCGTGCCGTGATCCGGCCGGCGTTGTTGCGCCCGCCGCTCTTGGTCATGCCCTCGGTCAGCTTCTTGACCGGCTTGCCCTTCCAAAGCTCGCTCCGGTCCACCAGGACCAGATTGCGACGGCTGGGCGTCGTCGGATTGAATGTTCTCAAAGCCATGGATTAGACCCCCGAGCTCACGTCGATATTTTGCCCTTCTTCGAGGGTCACATAAGCCTTCTTGATGTCGGAACGCCGTCCCGGGCGCCCGCGGAACCGCTTGACCTTGCCCTTCTGGCGCAAGGTGTTCACGGCCTTGACCTTGACCTTGAAAATACCCTCTATCGCCGCCTTGATCTCAGGCTTCGAGGCATCGAGCGGCACGACGAAGGCCACCTGATTGTGCTCCGAGGCCATGGTCGATTTTTCCGTGACCAGGGGGCGCCGGATCAGCTGATACATCCGTTCGGCCGACACCCGGGCTTCGGGCTTCCGCGTGAAATCCAGTCTGCTCATGACAAGCGCGCCTCCAGGGCTTCGACCGCTTCCCGGGTCAGGACCAGGGTTTCGCGCCGTAAGATGTCGTAGACGTTGGCGCCCTGCTGGGGCAACACGTCGACCTGCGGGATATTCTGTGCCGCGCGCTGGAAACCCTCGTCGAGAGTCTGTCCGCCGATCACCAAGACCGATTCCCACCCCAAGGCATCGAAGCTCTCGACCAGCGCCCGGGTCTTGGGCGACTTCATGGCCAGGCCGTCGAGAACGATCAGCTTGCCTTCCGAGGCCTTGACCGAGAGCGCGGTCTTCAAGGCCAGCTTGCGGACCTTCTTGGGCAGGTCGTGACTGTGATCGCGCACCACCGGACCGAAAACCGTGGCACCACCGCGCCGCTGCGTCGTCCGAGCCGAGCCGATGCGCGCGTTACCCGTGCCCTTCTGGCGGTAAACCTTGCGGGTCGAGCCGGCAATCTCGCCACGGGTCTTGACCTTGTGGGTCCCCGCCCGGCGCTTTGCCAGCTGCCAATTCACGGTGCGCGCCAGGATATCCTTGCGCGCCGGCAAGCCGAAGATCGCGTCGTTCAACTCGATCTCGCCGGCCGATTTGTTCTCGAGGGTTGTTACGGGACATTTCATGGCAATTATTCCTTTTTGCCTTCTTCGCCCTCGGCCGCATCCCCATCGGGCGCGTCAGCCTCGGCCTCACCGGCCTGGACCTGATCGGCCTGCGCCTCTTGCGCTGGGGCGGCCGCGGCCGCACCCGGCGTCTCGTCTTCCTCAACCGGCTCCGACTCGCGAAGGGCCGCGGGGAACGGCAGACCCTCGGGCAAACGGCGCTTGACCGCGTCCTTCAGGGTCACCCAGCCGCCCTCGGCGCCCGGCACCGCGCCGCGCACCAGGATCAGGCCGCGCTCGCCATCGCAGGACACCACTTCGAGGTTCTGAATAGTGACCTGTTTGGCGCCCATGTGGCCCGCCATCTTCTTGCCCTTGAACACCCGGCCCGGATCCTGACACTGGCCGGTCGAGCCATGCGAGCGGTGCGACACGGACACGCCGTGCGATGCGCGCAGGCCGGCAAAGTTGTGCCGCTTCATGACACCGGCGAAACCCTTGCCGATCGAGGTTCCGGTAACATCGACATGCTGGCCGGCGACAAAATGCTCGGCCGAAATCTCCTGACCGACGTCGACCAGCGCATCGGACGAGACGCGAAACTCTACGAGGCGCTTTTTCGGTCGCACCTTGGCTTTGGCGAAGTGCCCGCGGGCCGCCTTGTTGGCATGCTTGGCCTTCAACTGGCCGACACCCAGCTGCAGCGCACAATATCCGTCCTTGGCCTCGTCGCGCACCGCCACGACCTGGCAGCCGTCGACCTTCAGCACCGTCACGGGGACCTGATTTCCCTGGGCCGTGAAGACCCTCGTCATGCCCACCTTTTGCGCAATCATTCCCGTCCGCATGGCCCTAGCCCTTCAACTTGATCTCGACGTCGACACCCGCGGCGAGGTCGAGCTTCATCAACGCATCGACAGTCTGCGGCGTCGGGTCGACGATATCCAAAAGGCGCTTGTGAGTGCGCATTTCGAACTGCTCGCGGCTCTTCTTGTCGATGTGCGGCGAACGCAGGACTGTATACTTCTCGATTCGCGTGGGCAGCGGTATGGGGCCGCGCACTTCGGCGCCCGTGCGCTTGGCCGTATTCACGATCTCCGCGGTCGACTGATCGAGCACACGATGATCGTATGCCTTCAGTCTGATGCGTATATTCTGGCTGTCCATATTCAGCCGCCCTTCATCGTAAGAACCCCCGCCATCACGGCAGGGGTTACAGGTCGTTCAAGTCTACTTATCGATCCCGGCGACGACGCCGGCGCCGACGGTGCGGCCGCCTTCGCGGATCGCAAAGCGGAGCCCTTCGTCCATCGCGATCGGCGCGATCAGCTCCACGATCATCGACACGTTGTCGCCCGGCATCACCATCTCCGTGCCCTCGGGCAGCGTCACCACGCCCGTCACATCCGTCGTGCGGAAGTAAAACTGCGGCCGGTAGTTCGTGAAAAACGGCGTGTGACGACCGCCCTCTTCCTTCGTCAGGATATAGGCCTCGGCCTTGAAGTTCGTGTGCGGCGTGATCGACCCCGGCTTCGCCAGAACCTGACCGCGCTCCACCTCTTCGCGGCCGATGCCGCGCAGCAGCGCACCGATGTTGTCCCCCGCCTCGCCCGAATCAAGCAGCTTGCGGAACATCTCAACGCCCGTGCAGGTCGTCTTGCGCGTGTCCTTCAGACCGACGATCTCAACCTCGTCGCCCACCTTCACGATGCCTCGCTCGACCCGCCCCGTCACAACCGTGCCACGGCCCGAAATCGAGAAAACGTCCTCGATCGGCATCAGGAACGGCAGGTCCACCGGACGGTCCGGCTGCGGAATGTACTCGTCAACCGCCGTCATCAGCTCGAGGATCGAGTTCTTGCCCGACGTATCGTCCTCGCGACCCTCAAGCGCCGCCAGGGCCGAGCCCTTCACGATCGGAATGTCGTCGCCCGGGAAGTCGTAGCTCGACAAAAGCTCGCGAACCTCGAGCTCGACCAGCTCCAAAAGCTCCTCGTCGTCCACCTGATCCACCTTGTTCAGGTAAATCACCAGCGCCGGAACGCCAACCTGACGCGCCAGCAAGATGTGCTCGCGGGTCTGCGGCATCGGCCCATCGGCCGCCGAAACAACCAGGATCGCCCCATCCATCTGCGCCGCGCCCGTGATCATGTTCTTCACGTAATCCGCGTGACCGGGACAGTCCACATGCGCGTAGTGCCGCGCGCCCGTCTCGTACTCAACATGCGCCGTCGAGATCGTGATCCCGCGCGCCTTTTCCTCCGGCGCCTTGTCGATCATGTCGTAAGCCGCGAACTCCGCGCCGCCTGACTCCGCCAACACCTTCGTGATCGCCGCCGTCAGCGTCGTCTTGCCGTGGTCAACGTGACCGATCGTGCCGATGTTGCAGTGCGGCTTCGTACGCTCAAATTTTGCCTTCGCCATGGC
>JAJFGK010000056.1 GCA_021776195.1 Kiloniellaceae bacterium
GATCCACCAGTTGGGCAAGCTGGCCGGCCGGCACGGCGTCACGTTGCGTCAGTCCTATGCGCGGGTCGCCAAGAAGGCGGCGATGATGGCCGGGCGCTACGCCCACGCAAAGCAGTTCAAGCGCATGAACAAGCAGATCAAATTCCTGCGCACCCGCCTGGGCCGGCTGATCCGCGATATCGTGCGCAAGATCGAAGGCGACGAGGCCTTGCGCGAGGTCTTTAGCGCTCCCTTGACCAAGGCCCGCCAGATCCGCTCGCAAAAGCCGCGTCAGCGCGGCTGGAAGCTCTATTCATGGCACGCCCCCGAGACCGAGTGTATCGGCAAGGGAAAGGCCCGGGCGCCCTACGAGTTCGGCGTCAAGGTCTCCCTCGCCACCACCAACAAACGCTGCAAGGGCGGCCAGTTCATCCTCCACGCCAAGGCCCTGCCCGGCAATCCTTATGACGGCCACACCCTGGACAGCGTGATCACCCAGACCCAGGCGCTCACCGGGCGCGAGATCGAGCGGGCCTATGTCGACAAGGGATACCAGGGCCACAACGCGCCTAAACCGCTCAGGGTCTTCAAGTCCGGCCAGAAGCGCGGCGTCCACGGCCAGATCAAAAAGGAACTGCGCCGGCGATCCGCCATCGAGGCCGTCATCGGACACTGCAAGACCGACGGCCATCTCGCCCGCAACTTCCTCAAGGGCCGCCTCGGCGACCAAATCAACGCCGTCATGAGCGCCGTCGGCTACAACATGCGCCTCATCCTCAAGTGGCTGAGGAAACTTTTGTGCGAAATCATCGCCGCAATCTTGGCAGCCATAGTCCCAAAATCAGTGCTCAATCCTGCTTCTTAACAGCGGACTAGTCATTGAGAGCGGACTTGCGGCTCTCCACCACCGACTCCAGTCGCTGGTGGACTTGATCGCGGGTTGCCTCGGAGGCGTTGAAATAGTCGGCCATTCCGATTGAAACAGCCAGCGTTGCCGCCGCCGCGACAATGATGAGAGGAATCTTGGCGCTGATCTTGAGCGTGCTTAGTGATTTGAAGATGCTGGTGCTTGTCGCCTGGTCCGCCATTGGATTACTCATCACTGTCTCCAGTTGTTTTATCTGTGTAATATTGCGATAAGTTTGTGTTCTTGAGCCTAAATAATAGTTAATTCGAGATATTTTTTTTCAAACAAAAATCGTAATTACCACACAGATACACGCCTAATTTATATCTCTTGTTGGACTCTTGGTTTATTTGTTTAGGTTTTTTTTAGTTAGTCCTTACATTTACCTGCACCCGCAAGGTCGCGGCAGCACCCCTTTACTTTGGATTAAGTGAAAGGGTGAAATCCATGGCTTCACGCCGTCACGAATACCCGCCGCCGGTCGCAGGCCAGCAAAGCCGGACGGGAAGCGGCTCGACTTGAATTCCTTCCCGATGTCCACCGCGGGGTTAGGGGTCGAGAACTTTTCTTCGGGCACCACCGTGGTAGGCTTGAACAGGCCGTAGAGTCGGCACTCGCGGATCTTGGGGGTAAGCAATGACGGTGGACGAACTGGGGACCGCGGCCGCCGACAAGCCGATCGAGACCGTCGGCTTCGTCGGGCTGGGTGTCATGGGCGCGCCCATGAGCTGTCATCTGGTGGCCAAGCGGGGCCGGACCGGATTGACCCGTCTGCTCGGCCACGATATCCGCAACGAACCCCTGGCCCGGCTCGCGGATCAGGGCGTCGAAAATGCCGGCTCGCTCCAGGCCTTGGCCCGCGCGTCCGATCTGGTGTTCCTGTCGCTGCCCAGCGGGGTCGAGCTGGCGGCGGTCTGCCGCGGCGCCGAGGGTCTTCTCGCCTGCGGGCACACAGGTCTTATCGTGGTCGACCTCGGCACCTCGCCGGTCGCCCTCAGTCAGGCGCTGCACGACGACTTCGCGGCCCAGGGCATGCGCTATCTCGACGCGCCGGTGACCCGGACCCGCACGGCGGCGGTCAGCGGCACGCTATCCTGCATGGTCGGCGGCGACGCAGATCTGCTGGAGCGGGTGCGTCCCTTCCTGGATTGCTTTTCCGAGGTGGTGACCCACTGCGGCGGCAAGGGCACGGGCCAGGTGGTCAAGCAGATGAACAATATGGTCGCCTTCCAAACCGTCGTCGCCCTGGCCGAGGCCCTGGGCACGGCGCGCCGCGCCGGGGTCGACGACCGCCTGCTGTTCGAGACCCTCGGGAAAGGCTCGGCCGAAAGCTTCGTCCTGAGAAA
Organism: Kiloniellaceae bacterium; assembly: GCA_021776195.1. The sequence goes on from JAJFGK010000056.1 coordinate 2,233, forward strand.
CCACGGTATGAAATCGCTCCTGCCCGACGACCACCCGCTGGACGCCTTTCCGACCCGCTATGCCCTGAAGGATCTCAGCTACGCCCTGGCCCTGGCCCGAGACAACGGCCTGGTGCTGTCCGGCGGCGAGAACACCCGCCGGCTGCTGGAAGAGACCATCGAGGCCGGCTTTGGCGACAACTACTTCACCGCGCTCTACAACGTGGTCAACCGGGACAGCGACGACGCGTCATGAACGCCGGGCGAACAGGAGGCAACGGGTTGGCGTCGCGCGAGGATCATCGAAGGATGGCCGGTCCTTAGGCAGCCCCGTTCTGCAAGCTACGGTAAAGGCTCGTGCCTTCCTCCGCGTGCATTGTGGCGTTCCGGACCGCTTCCGAGATCGAGTCCAAGGTGGTGTTGACCTCGCTGACCGCGGCGCTGGCTGTTTGCATGCCCACCGAGATCTCGCGCGTGGTCGCGGTTTGCTCTTCAACGGCACCGGCGACACCGGAGACACTGCCTTCGACCTCTTCAATGGCCGACTTGATACGATTGAGACGTTCGACGACATCGCCGGAGATCGATTGCATACCGTTGATCTCCGTGGAGATGTTCTCGGTCGCCTTGGCGACCTGGGTGGCCAGATTCTTGACTTCGGAAGCGACGACGGCGAAGCCCTTGCCGGCTTCGCCCGCCCGCGCGGCCTCGATCGTGGCATTGAGGGCGAGCAGGTTGATTTGACTGGCAATCGCTTGAATCACCTCGACAATGCTATTCATTTCCTGGGCCGCGCTGGAAAGCTGTTGCGTCGATTCGTCGGCGGCTTGGGCTTCCTCCATGGCTTTTTTGACCTCGGTCCGCGAAACGTTCATGGATTGCGAGATTTCTTGAACTGACGATTGAAACTCTTCCGCCGCGGCCGCGACGGTCTGGACCGTCTGCAGGGTATCGGCCGAGGCATGCAAGGCGGCGGTCGACTGCTCGCTGGCACCGCCGACGGCACCGACAATCTTATCGAGATTCTCGTCGACCAGCTTGCCGACACGCGCGGCCTCTTCTCGTGCCAGAACCTGGGCGGTAATGTCCGTGGCGTACTTGACGACCCTAATCGGCTTTCCGCTGGGATCGAAGATCGGGTTGTAGGAGGCTTGGATCCAAATCTCCCTGCCGCCCTTGGCGATGCGCTTGTACTCGGCGGCCTGATACTCTCCGCGCCCAAAGGACTCCCAGAAGGCTTGGTATTCCCGGCTCTTGGCATAGGCGGGCTCGACAAACATCCGGTGATGCTTGCCGACGATTTCTTCCAGAGAATAGCCGATCGCCCCGAGGAAATTCTGATTGGCGTCGATGATCGTACCGTCTAGGTCAAACGAGATGACCGCCTGCGACTTGTGGATCGCATCGATCTGACCGCGGAAATCCGCCGCCTGCAGTGTCTGAGCGGTGATATCGGTGGCGTACTTGACGATCTTTAAGACTTTTCCGTTTTTATTCAGAATCGGATTGTAAGAAGCCTGAATCCAAATTTCCCGGCCGCCCTTGCCGACGCGCTTGTACTCAGCGGCCTGATACTCGCCTCGACGGAGGGACTCCCAGAATGCTTGGTAATCGGCGGACTTCTCGTACCCGGGCTCGACAAACATGCTGTGATGCTGACCCTGGACCTCCTGGAGCGTGTAACCCATCGCGTCAAGAAAGTTTTCGTTGGCCATGATTATTGTTCCGTCGGTCTTGAACTGAATCACGGCCTGGGACTTGTCGAGGGCAGCAAGCATAAACTCCATCTCACCGGTACTTGGCCTGCCGCCAGGGAACTTGAACCCGAACTTTGACATTTCTTTCCTCCTCTATGGGCGGCCGATATGAATGCCAAAAATTTTAACAAGCTTTTAATACGATAAACGATTGCTACTATAGATTTTTCTTTCTTTTCAAATGAGATGCAGGTGTTGATGGGCATATCCCTTAGAGGGTAGCACAGGATTAATACATTCTATAGGTGTGACTCGGGGACCCGGGACAATATCGTGGATATTACGTGGAGATCGTCGGCGAATTCGGTCTTTCGCGGCATGTCGCGCCGCAGCAGGCCGATGGCGTTCTCGGTGGAGCCGCGCTGCCAGGGGAATGGGGATCGCAGAGATCGATTTTGGCGACAGTTATGCTGCCGCGCTCAATACTCTGGCAAGATGGGATAGCGACATCGCTCTCGCCCGGGGCCCGTGCGTCTGATCTGTCAGGCCGCCGCCGCCTCGGGCTCGAACATCAGGGCCAGAAGGTCGACGAAAAGGCTGGCCCGCAGTGCCTGGCTCAACCGATGCCATTCCTCGGCATGGGGATCGATCCCCTCGCAGAGTTCGCGCGGCACTTCCAGGCGGTCGAAGATCTTGCCCGAAGGGGCATCGATCCAGTCCAGCACCAGGGTGTCACCGCTCGCCTCCTTGAGGCGCAGCTCGATCTGTTCGCCCAGGGGCGTGCGGCCGCCGGCGCGCAGCACCAGGATCTTCGTCAGCTCGAGCTGGACATCGTCGATACCGGCCTCGGCGGCGACCAGCTTTTCGCGCAGCGCGGCCCAGCCGAAGACCACCCGTGGCACCAACCCGGCGCAAAGCTGCTGCACCGCCGGCGGTGCCTTTTCACCGAAGCCGACGGCATAAATTTCCTGACTGTCGCGCTCCACCGCGCGCCAGTCGGGCAGCTCGGCGGACGGACGGACGGCGATCCACTGGCCGCCCTTCTGATGAAAATAGGTGAAGAGCGGGTCGATGCGGAACTCCACCTGGCAGCCTTCGCAGGTCTTCGTTTGCAGGCTGCCGTCCAGTACCGCGTCGCGCAGGTCCTGCCGACGGTCGGCGTTGACGCTGTGCAACAAACCGAAGTCCTGCCCCTGGCCGCAAGAGGGGCAGGTGACTGTTTCCGTTCGAATGACCGACATCGCGCGTCCTCCTTAAACCAGATTGCCTATTCGGCCGCCATCGCCGCGGTGCCCTCGGGTGTTTCCAGTTCCTTCAGCCAGGCGACCGCGGGGTGGCTTTCCTTCAACTGGCCGGAGTAGTAGGCCGCGTAGAGTTCCGCGAACCACTCGCCGGGCGCACGGAACTGATAGCTGCTGAAGGCCTGACGGCGCGCGGCAAGATCATAACTGACCCATTGGTCTTCATAGGCCTGGTGATAAACCCGCCCGTTAATGGCGCGCTTGCGGGACTCCGATCCTGAGTCGAAGAGCCCGTTGTCGCCGGAGACAAGCAGGGCGTGGCACCAGTCCCGCGCCGCTTCGAGCTTTTTCTGCCAGTCCGCCACCACGGTTTCGTCGTCATCGTCGGGCGAGGCCGGATAATCGTCAAAGGCCAAGTCGCCGCCTTTCAGCATGGCCTGGATGTGGCGCTTGTCATAGCCGAAGTGCTTGGCCGCGATCTCGGCGATTGTCTCCACATCGCCCTTATGGTCGACCCATCCGCCGAAGCTCACCTTGGTCATCCTCGAGGCCATCACATTGTGCTTTTCGTCCACCGCATGGCCGATCTCGTGCAAGGTCGTGAAGCTGAATACCGTCGGTGCCTTGGCGCCCTCCTCGCGTTGGCAGTCGGCGTCGATTTCCTCCTCACTCGGATCGATGAAGTCTTCCTTCAGAACCGTCGGGTCGGGCCGCCCGCATAGAATCTCGATATGGCCCGTGCCGTTTCCATCGTCATCTAATCCATCGTCATGCCAGAGCCCGCCGTCATCGTCCTCCGAATGCCGCACGATCTTCTCTAGCATGGCGTTGTCGATCACATGGTGCTCGGGCACCATCTCAAGCATTTCATAGATCTGCTTCAGACCGCGGTCGCTCTTGTCGAACAGCTGCTCGGGATCGTCCTCTGCGTCCATCAGCTCGAGCTCCATGCCGAAGCGCGCCTCGATGGCCGACTCGAAAGCCCGCTGGGGCAGCCCATCGGGCAGGGATTTTACGATCTTGTCGAAGGCCGCGGCACCGCCGTTGTTGTCCAGCACCGCCTGCAGGGCATCCGGATCGGGGTAACCGTTGAGCAGCTCCAGCGCGGCACGGGCCTCCTCGAACAGCTCTTCGATCCGCGCCAGGTGGGCCTCGGCGGCCGCGCTGTCGCCGGCGTCCACCGCCTTGCGGGCCTGGGCCAGGAGCTTGCCGATCTCGCCGCTCTGGCGCTTGATCAGATCCTGCTTCTTCTTGGGATACTTCTTGAAATCCTGGAAGTGCTTTTCCGCCTGATCCAGGCGCCCGCCCATGCCGTCGTCGTCCTCGGCCACAGGCACGGGTTCCGTTTCCTCCAGGCTGGCGGTCGCGGCGGCCTTGTCCTCGTTCTCGGCCCCGGCTTCGACGGCCTTGGTCAGGCGCTCGCGCAAAGGCGCCGGCAGGCTGGAAAGGCTTGGCTTGTCCAGCAAGCCGATAATCTCGCGGGCCACCACATCGAGCGCGGCCGGATCGGCCGCCTTCAGCTTGGCCTCGATCGCGGCGACCTCTTCATCGAACTGATCCTTGGCCAGCTCGAAGGTGAGGATCTCGTCTTCGATCTTGTCGAGTTCCTGGAGGGCCTTTGGGAAGTCCTCGCCCAGAGTAGCGGTCTCCAGCTTGCCATGACGCGTCTTGACCGCGCCCTGCTCGCCGGCCAGGACGGGCAGTCCTGGATGCTGCAGCACCGCGTGCATGCGATCCGCAATGGCCTGCAGGCCGCGCACGACTTGCCGTTGTTCCTCGAGCGCGGCGTCGCGCGCCAGGAGATGGTCGAGCCTTTCATCCATGTCCTGCGCGATTTCGAGCGCCTTGATGTAGTCCAGATCGTCGATGTAGGGCTTCATCCGATCGTCCAGGTGCCTCAACTCGGCCACATGTTCGAGCTCGGTCTGCAGTTCGCGATTGAAGGCGTCGATATCGGCGACCTTGGCCAACTTCTCCTTGACCGATGGGACCAGGGCCTCGCAGGCAAGCATGGCTTCACGCCAGGGCTTGTAAATGACCTTGAACGCCTCGATCTGAATCTTGAGAAAATCCACCAGCAGTTCATAGGCGGTGGAGTAGGCCCCGGCCGCGCTGTACTTGATGATCTCCGCATGGCTCGACTTGATCGCATCCTGTCGTTCGCCCAGGGTGTTCTTCATATTTATGTCGAGGTGCGGCACCTCGATAATGGCGACAGCGAGTTTGTCGAGCTTCGGAAACTCCTGCTCGAACTTTCGCTTGAACTCGGCCTCGGTCTCGGCGTCCAAAAGTTCGATAGCCGCCTCCTCCTCGAGTATGATGATCTCGTCGTCATCCTCTTCGGACCCGATCTTGTCGGCGACACCAAGGTCAAATCCAAGCGCCGCCGCTGTGGCAATCGCCGCATCCACGGTGGCCTTGGCGGCCTCGACCTGGGCATGCGCGGTCTCGGCGGCCTCCACCTCCTTCTTCAGGGCCTCGACCTGGCCCTTGGCCCGCAGCCATTCATGATCGTCGAGCCTGACCTGAATGACCGCCAGGGTATCGAGCAGAGGTTTCACTTCGTCGTAACCACCGGCGTCCAAGGCATCGATGCGCTCGATTTCCTGTGCATGAATTTTGACGTACTTGCTCCATTCCTTGAACTCCTGCTCGTTGGTCTTATCGAGCTTGCGGGCGGCCTCAGCCTGGCGATCCAGGTTGGCCAAAAGGTTCTTGATTGCGCCGCGGGCTTTGTCCGGGTCCTCCGGGTCGATCTTTTTTGCGACCCGTTGGTAGGCATCGAGGGTGACCTCGAGTTCGCGGTACAAGGCATCGCAGTAAGACGTTTGCGCATAACGTCGGGCCGAATCGATGCAAGCGGCCACTTCGCGAACCTTGTCGCAGCAATCTTTGCGGAAGTCCTTGGCCTGATCGCTTTGGCTGCCCGTTTTCGGCGCCTTGAGGCCCCAGATATTCGAAAGTGCATCGGCCATTGCTTCGATTCCTCCCACCAAGTGTGTTCGGCCGCGGGTGTGATCTCCCGCATCCGATGTCACCTGGGCGGAGCTTGCCGGAAATGCAATTGGCTGTCCGAAGGGTCTCTGTGAGCTGCTTCACAGATGGACGGTCGGGCGTCGCCCCAAGGGTCGATTCGGAAGGTGTGCTAGCGCATCCCGAAGCTGTCCATGAGAAACAGCAGCTCGTCGGCCCAGGCCCGCACCTGGCCGTCGGTGTTGCCGCTGCCGCCGTGGCCGGCCTGATTCTGGATCGAAAGCAATGCCGGTTTGCCCTTGGGGTTGGCGGCCTGGAGCATCGCCGCGAACTTTCGGGCGTGACCCGGATGCACCCGGTCGTCGCTGTCGGCCGTGGTGATCAGGGTGGTCGGATAGTCTGTGCCTTCGACCACCCGGTGATAGGGCGAATAGCGCGAGAGAACCTCGAAGTCGTCCTTCACGGCGGGGTCGCCATACTCTTCGATCCAGGTCTTGCCGACCCCCAGAGCGGTAAAGCGCAGCATGTCGGTGAGCGGAACGCCACAGATTACGGCGCCGAAAAGATCGGGCCGCTGGGTCATGGCCGCACCGACCAGCAGGCCGCCGTTGCTGCGGCCCCGGATGGCAAGATGCTCGCTCCGGGTATAGCCTTCGGCGACGAGGAATTCGGCGGCCGCGATAAAGTCGTCGAAGACATTCTGTTTGTTGTGACCCATGCCCGCGCGGTGCCAGGTTTCGCCGAACTCGCCGCCGCCGCGCAGGTTGGCGATGGCCACGCCGCCACCGGCCTCGAGCCAGGGATAGAGCGCCGGCCAGAACCGCGGATAGACCGAGGAGGAAAACCCGCCGTATCCGGTCAGCAGGAAGGGCATGGATCCATCCAGCGGTTTCGTTTGATCGCGGATCACGAACATCGGCACCTTCGTTCCGTCGCGCGACTCGACCCAGACCTGATCGACGCCAAACCGTTTCGGATCGACCGGAACGGCGGTTTCGGAATGGAGCGCGGTGGTGCCGTCGAGCAGGGACAGCCGATAGGTCTGCCAGGGGATGGTGTGGGAGCTGAAGGTGAAGTAGGCGTCGTCGCGCTCGGGATGGCTCTTCAGCCCACGCACGCTCCCCGGCGCGGGCAGAGCGACCTGCCGCAGGAGGGCGCCATCCAGGTCATGGATCTGCAGGCGGTGCTGCACGTCTTCGAGATAGACCGCCAGCAGGCGTGAGCGCGAGCGATAGACGCCGGTCAGCACGGCCTTCGGATCCTCGGGGATCACGACCTCCCAGGCCGATCGGTCGAAGACCCCGGCCTTGACCCGCATCAGCGTCTTATTGGGCGCGTTCTGGTTGTCGTGAACGTAGAAGTAGCCGCCGTGGTCGAAAACCCAGATCTGCGAATCGTTCGAGTCGTAAAAGACCTGGAAGGTGGGATCGTCACTCAGCAGGTCGCGAAGATAGACCGTAACGCCAGTCGAACCGCGCCAAATGTAAACGAAGAGCCAGCGACCGTCCCACGACACCCGCGGCCGCAGGAAGGTCTTGGGATCGTCGGTCCGCGGAAACACCAGGCGGTCCTCGCTCTGCGGCCGGCCCATCTGATGGAAGCGGATCTCGGCACGACCGGGCCGCTCGGATTCCGGGACCGCCAAATCCAGGGGCAGGTGCGTGTAGTAGAAGCCGTCGCCGGCAAGAGTCCATTCCATCCGGCTGTGCTTGATGCCGGTCAGCCGGTCGGCGATGTATCTGCGCCCGCTTTCGACATCCATGATTTCGATGACGCTCTCGTCGGCATTGTTCGCCCGCAGGGTATAGGCGATCGTTCGGGCATCGCGGGTCACCGACCAGCGCCCCAGCGCTATGTTCTCGCCAGGTGCGCCCAGTTGGTTCGGATCGATCAGAACCCGTTCGATCCCGTCGGCTTCGTCGCGCCAGTAGAGGATGTCCTTCTGCACCCCCTTGGGCTGGGCATGATAGAAATGCCGGCCGTTCTGGATCCAGGGCGATCCGATCCAGGGCACGTCGAAGAGTTCGGTGAGACGGGCCTCGAGCGTGGCGCGCCGCGGGATGGCGTCGAGATAGGTCCGCGTCAGGCCGTTTTGAGCCGCCGTCCAGGCGCGCACCTCGGGCGCCCGGTCGTCCTCGAGCCAGCGAAAGGGATCGGCCACCCTCTGGCCATGAAGCTCTTCGACGATGGCCTGGCGCCGGGTCTCGGGATAGAGCGGCGTCGCCTCCGCCGCGACCGCCCGGCCGGGTTGGGCCGCGAGCAACGTCAGAAGGCCGAGCGGCGCCAGCCAGGCCCCGTGACCGCTATCGCGTTTCGCCGGTCTTGCCATGTCACTAGCCCCCTGGTTCGGAGGTTGCGCTCGAAGTCCTCCGCCGATAGGTCATTCTAGGGCGACGGCATCACCCCAGATAGTCGCTGGCCAGCAGTTCGGCGATCTGGATCGCGTTGAGCGCGGCGCCCTTGCGCAGATTGTCGGAGACGATCCAGAGCGACAGGCCGCTGTCGACCGTCGGGTCCTCGCGTATCCGGCTGACATAGACCAGATCCTCGCCGGCGCATTCCACCGGAGTGACATAGCCCTCGTCGTGCCGGTGGTCGATAACCGAGATACCGGGCGTCTCGCGCAGCGCGGCGCTCGCCTGCTCGGCCGAGATCTCGTACTCGAACTCCAGGTTCACGGCCTCGGCATGGCCGACGAAGACCGGCACCCGCACGCAGGTCGCCGAGACCTTGATGGCCGGATCGAGGATCTTCTTGGTCTCGACCACCATCTTCCACTCTTCCTTGGTCGAGCCGTCGTCCATGAAAGAGTCGATGTGAGGAATGACATTGAAGGCGATCTGCTTGCTGAAGATGTCCTTCTTGACCGGGTCGTTCACGAAAATAGCGCGGGTCTGGTTGAAAAGCTCGTCCATGGCGTCGCGGCCGCCGCCCGATACCGACTGGTAGGTCGCCACCACGACCCGCTTGATCGTCGCCAGATCGTGCAGCGGCTTCAGGGCCGCCACCATCTGGATCGTCGAGCAGTTCGGATTGGCGATGATGTTGCGCCGGGAAAAGCCGCGCAGCGCCTCCGGGTTGACCTCGGGCACGATCAGCGGAACCTCCGGATCCATGCGGAAATGGGAGGTGTTGTCGATCACCACCGCGCCGGCCTTGGCGGCACGGGGCGAATGCTGCGCCGAGACACTGGCCCCCGGCGAGGAGAGCACGATGTCGGTGCCCTTGAAGTCGAAGGCGGCCAGGTCCTGGATCTTCAGCACCTGATTGTCGCCAAAGGAGACCTCCAGGCCCTTCGAGCGTTCCGAGGCCAAGGCCACCACGTCGTCGACCGGAAACGCCCGCTCGGACAAGGTCGTGAGCATTTCACGCCCGACCGCGCCCGACGCGCCAACTACGGCAACTCTGTAACCCATGTCTTGTGCCCTTCCTGCTCGAAATGGTTTGATCGCTTACGCTGGCCGCCGCCGCAATGCAAGCGGTGTCCCTAGGGAGTAGACTCCAGCTTGTAGGTTTCGGACCCATGTCGCCGATCGTCAGCTACAAGGACTTCTGGCCGGTTTATCTGGCCCAGCACAGCCGGCCCGGCACCCGCGGCCTGCACTACGCGGGCACGCTCTGCGGGCTGGTACTGCTGGTCGGCGCCCTGGTTGTCTGGGATTGGCGTCTCCTGGTTTTGGCGCCGCTCGCCGGCTACGGGCCGGCCTGGCTCGGCCATCTGCTGGTCGAGCGCAACCGCCCGGCCAGCTTCCGCCACCCGATCTGGTCCCTGGTCAGCGACCTTCGCATGCTGGGGCTTTGGCTCACCGGCCGTCTCGCCGCCGAGCTGGCGCACCATGAAATCGCGCCACAGGCCGTTCAGGCTGACAGGCGCCATGGCACTTCCTCCCGCAGATAGACCAGGGCGACCCGGCCGATCGTCTCGAACCCGACCGCCTGATAGGCCCGCATCGCCGCGGGGTCGTCGGCGATCAACGAGGCTCTGGCGACACCTTCGCTGCGGGCGATCCGCAGCATTCCCGCGACCGCGGCACGGCCATAGCCCTTGCTGCGCTGGGTCGGCAGGGTCCAGACAGAGCCAACCTGGGCGAGATCGCCATAGCAGCCGGAAAAGCCGGCACAGGCGACCAGCCGGCCGGCGGTCTCCAGAACGAAGATCCGCCGCTCGTCGCGCATCCGCGCCACGCTGTCCAGGGTCTGGCGACGCAGGCCTTCGCCTTCCGCCGCACCCGCGACTTCGAGTTCGAACTGGACCTGCCAGTTGGCCAGCAGCTCCAATTCACCGGCCCGCGCCCGGCGGACCCGGGTTTCCGGCGACCGCAGCTGCTCGGGGAGCCTAAGCGCATCGAGGTCGAGCACCATCAGGTGCGGCGTGACCGCCAGGCGGGTGGGGGCACCGTTCACACCGAGCCCCTCCCGGGCCGCCGCCACTTCGTCGGCCGGTCCATAGAAGCCGCGCAGCGGATAGCCGGATTGCTCGACCGCCAGGCGCGCCAGCCGTGCCGCGGCATGGGGCGCCTCGATGAAGAGCATGCCGTTCCAGTAGTGCACCGCCAGAGCGATCAGCTGACCGTTCTCGAAGAGCCCGGCGTAGCAACCCTCATAGGGCATGTCTTCGCGTTTCAGACCGACGCGGCCCAGGTTGGAGAGCATGAGATTGACGGAATCGGTGCGCTTGCACAGGAAGCCGAAGAGCGGCTGTTCGTCGCCGGAACGCAGGATGCGGATCTCTGTCATGGCTCTCTTCCTTGTCTCAAAAACGAAAAAGGCCGCTCTTTGGAGCGGCCTCTTTCGTCAAACGCAGGGACTGTTTTGTCCGGGGATTAACGCGAGGCCGCCACCTGCCATTTATTGGCAATACGGGTGGTCGGGGCCATGGTCATGACGTGCTGGTACGCACCCACACAGCCTCCGGCCACGGCCAGGGAGGCCGCCGTCGCCGAAAAGAGGGTCTGTGCCGAAATCGTCATTACCAAAGGGCCTTTGTCGCGCTTCTCGATGACAACCTTAGGCTCCCAGCAGCCATCGGTCAATGCCATGGAAGGGATGGTAGTGTGACATTGGTCACTAAAGGGTTAGTGGAGTTGCAAAAATTAGTCTCGACTCGCTCGCCTGAGCTCGCCGGTCCTACTTGCCAAACACCAGATCGGGCAGCCAGAGCGCGGTCTGGGGGACGAAAGTCGTCAGCAGGAGCGTCGGCAGCCAGGCGAAAATGATGAAAATCAGGGTCGGTTTGATCATCTTGTTCACCGGTGTGTTGGTGACGCGGGCGCCCAGGTAGAGCAGCGGCGCCGTCGGCGGGGTGATGTTGGCCATGCCCAGGTTGACCCCGAGGACGGCGGCGAAATGAATCGGATCCATGCCCACCGAGGTCACGACCGGCAGAAGAAGCGGCGCTGACAGCAAGAGGCCGCTGATGTCGTCCATGACCATGCCGATCAGGATCATCACCAGGTTCACCATCAAGAGGATGACGATGGGGTTTTCGGAAATCGAAAAGACCAGCGCCTTGGCAAGACCGGGGATGTCCTCGAAAATGAGAAAGCGGCTGACGATCACCACCATGAAGACCATCATCATGACCACGCCGATGGTCACGGAGGATTCCCTCAGGCCCTTCCAGAAGGTTTCGCGGGTCAGACCCTTGTAGACGAAAAACCCGACCGGGATGGCGTAGACCACCGCCACGCCGGCGGCCTCGGTCGGGGTCATGATGCCGCCGTAGATGCCGCCGAGAATAATCACCGGCATGAGCAGGGCCGGAAAGGCCCGCCGGGTGCGGGTCCCGAACTCGAGCACGAAGTTGTCCGGCTTGGGATCGAGTTTCAGGTCCTTCACCTTGCGCAGCTGGACGTAGTTCACCAGGCAGAGCAGCAGCACGAGGATCAGCCCGGGAATCACGGTGGAGAGGAAGCACTTCAGCACCGACTGCTGGGTCACCCAGGCGTAAAGGATTTGCGAGGCGCTGGGCGGAATCAGCAGTCCGAGCGGACAGGCGGCGACGATCAGCGCGCCGGCCTGGCCCTCGGGATAGTTGGACTTGCGCAGCTGCGGCATCATGATCGAGCCGATGCAGGTCAGGGTGGCCGCCGCGCTGCCCGAGATCGACCCGAAGATCGCGCAGGCAAAGACCGCGGCGGCGCTCAGGCCGCCCTTGAAGCGCCCGACCATCAACTCCGCCAACGCGACCAGCGGGGCCGCGATCTTGCCGCGTTCCATGATGCCGCCGGCCAGGATGAAGAGCGGAATGGCCAGCAGCACGACGGTGTTCATCTTCCAGTGGCCGGCCGGCAGGAAGCCGGAGACCTCGTGACCGCCGGACAGGGCGATCAGGATCAAGACCGCCCCGAAGGAAAGCGGGACCGAGACCCCGATGACCAGGAGAACGCAAAGCAGCAGGATACAGGCGACGATCAGCATGGCCTCACCCGGCGCCTGACGCGGGACCGCTGGTACGCTGATCCAGGGTCGCCCGGGCCGCCGGGGCCGCCAGGATCTCCGGCGCCCCGGGTCCCAGCTTCAGCAGAACATAGAGGCGCAATCCGCTGTAAAAACTCATCAGGGAAAAACCGAGCAGCACGCTGAAGCGCGGCACGATAAAGGGGATCTTCAAGGCGATGGTCGACTGCCAGTTGGGGTAGGAGGCGATCTCGTCTTGCATCATCAAGACCGCCCAATAGACCACCGCGAGGGAGACGATCAACTCGATGGCCCCGACGACGACCGCGCGGAGCCAGGTCAGTCGCGGGTTCGCCGTCATGTAGTCCAGCAGGTTGGCATTGACGTGACTGTTCTCGTAGGTGCCGAGCGCGCTGGCCATGAAGTAAAGCCAAAAGCAACTCGTCAACAGCCACTCCTCGTAGGCGAAGAGATCGGTCTGAAACCAGTAGCGCAGCACCACCACGAAGAGGAAGGTGACCGCCATGAGCAGGCTGGCAAAGCAGACGAACGCGGTCTTTGCCGTCAGCATGAAGCGGACCGGCCGGCGCAGCGCCCTGGGAATGTGGTCTACAAGATCTGTCACGACGATGGGTTGGAACCCTGTTGCGGCACAAAGACGGCCACGATGGGCGCAACCAGCGCGCCCACCGCATCGCGATCCCTTGCCGTCAGTCTACTTGTCGGCGCGCAGTCGGTCGATGATGTCCTTGCCGACGGTTTCCTCGACGGCTGGCCAGACCTCGGCCTTGATATGGTCGGCGAGGGCACCGCGCTGCGCATCGCTCAGCGCCAAGACTTCCCAGCCGGCTTCCGTGAGCTTGTTGATGTAGCCCTCGTCGTTGGCCCGCGCCCAGTCGTTGAAGGACGCCGCGGCCCGGTCGACGGCATCCTGAACCGCGCCGCGCTGCTTGTCGTCGAGCTTTGCCCAGGTCTTCTTGCTCGCATAGTAGGTCGAAGCTTCCACGAAGGCATTATAGGGCACGAAGTACTTGCCGATGTCGCTCTGCGCAAAGACCGTGTAGGTCGCTTGCGGCGTACAGCAGATCGCGCCGTCCACGGCTCCGGCCTGGACCGCGGCGAAGACCTCGGCCCAATTCATCGTCGTCGTGTTGAAGCCGATGGCCTCGGTCGCCGACTTGGCGACCTGGGAGCTCCAAACGCGGATATTCAGGTTCTTGGCCTCGATCGTGGCATAGTTGTCGGGCTTTTTGGTGGAGACGACACCGATGAAGCCTTCGGCCACGTTGCCGAGCAGCCTCAGGCCGAGCTTGTCGAGGGTCTCGCCCATGATCTGCGAGTAGGCGGAATCCTTGCTGCCGTAAACCCGTTGCAGCTCGTCCCACGAGGTGACCAGGAAGGGCAGGGAGTTGATTTCCAGGACAGGGTCCTTGTGCGCGTAAACGAAGGCGTGGACCAGATCGATGTTGCCGCGAATGGTGTCTTCCAGCAGTTCCTCGCCGGAGCCGAGCTGACCCGCGGGGAAGTACTTGACCGTGATGCCAACGCCCGCCGCCTCGAGATCGGCCTTGATCTGCTCGAGCATCTTGTGGCCGTAGTGCTCGACCGGCAGAACACCGGCAAGCTTCAGCGTCACATCGCCGGCAAAGGCGCCGGTGGCCGCACAGAGCGCGAGGGCGCCGCCGAAGGCCGCGCCAACCAGAGTTTTAAAGATCGCCATGATTTCCTCCCTGCTTTGCGGCCCCTGCGTTGGGCGGCCGCCAGACCAACAGTAACGCACCGCCGCCAAGTCATAGCTTGAACGGAAATGCTGTTTTGCATAACGTTTGGGACAATCCATGGCTGGGATAGAGCGATGACCGCACTATCATCATTGTTCCCGGAAGCCCCCAGGATGCCCGAAATCAAGCCCGATATACGGGTCGGGTTCATCCTGTCGCCACGCTTCACACTCCTGGCATTCGCGAGCTTTATCGACGGACTCCGCCATGCGGCGGACGAGGCCGATTTCAGCCGGCAGATCTATTGCCAGTGGAAAGTCATCGCGCCCGACCTGGCCCCGATCACCGCGAGCTGCGGTGTCGAGGTGATGCCGCAGGAGACTTTTCCCGCGCTTGAAGATTTTGATTACCTCGTGGTGGTGGGTGGTCTGCTGCCGACCTGTCTCGACCACCCGGAAGAAACCTTCGACTACCTGCGCCGCGCCCGTCGGGCCCATGCCTCGATCGTCGGCCTCTGTACCGGCAGCTTCGTCCTGGCCAAGGCGGGCCTGCTCGACGGCCGCCGCTGCGCGGTCCATGCCGCGCACCTCAACCAGATGATCGGCCTCTACCCCCAGGTCGTGCCGGTCACCGACCGCAGCTACCTCGACGACAATGGGATCTTCACCTGCCAGGGCGGCACGGCGGCCCTGGATCTCGTGATCGCGCTGATCGAGGCGCGCTGCGGCCGGGCTCGGGCGGTCAAGGGTCTGACGGCCCTGCAGTTGGACCCGGTCCAGGCGGCGCGCCGGATACCGCACCATCCCTATGGCCACCTGACCGCCAGCGGCAACCGCAAGGTGGAGCAGGCCGTCGAGGTGATGGCCAAGCAAATTGCCAGCCCCTTCCGCATCGCCGCCCTGGCCCAGCAACTCAACACCTCCTCGCGCGAGCTGAACCGGATCTTCTGGAAGTATGCCGGCAAACCGCCCTCGGACGTCTGGCGGGATATGCGCCTGGCCCATGGCCACTGGTTGCTGGTCAACTCCTCGCGCAGCGTCACCCAGATTGCCTTGGAGTGCGGCTTCGCCGACGGCCCGCACTTCGCGCGCTGGTTCAAGCGGACCTATGACGAGACACCGATCCAGTTCAGGACGAGACGCCGACAGATCTAGGGTCCGAACTCAGAATCACCTGTGGGGAGCAATCTATGACCGAGAAAGTGGCCATCGTGACAGGAGCGGCGCGCGGCATCGGCCTTGCCACGGCGAAACTGTTCCTGAGCCAGGGCATGGCCGTGGCCATGGTCGACCGCGATGCCGAAGCGCTCGCCGTCGCCGCCGCGGCCCTGACCGGCGCGCTCCCCTTGGCCTACGACATCTCCGATCCCGATCAAGTCGCGGCCATGGTTGTCGACAGCAAAGCCCACTTCGGCCGCATCGATGCCTTGATCAACAACGCCGGCGTGGCCGACTTCGGACCGATCGAAGAAACCGACTTTGGACGCTGGCGGGCCGTCATGGCCACCAATCTGGACGGCGTTTTTCTCTGCTCGCAGGCCTGCACGGCGGCGCTGAAGCGCACCCGAGGCACGATCGTCAACATCGCGAGCATCTCTGGTCTGCGGGCCTCCACATTGAGGGTCGCCTACGGCACCTCAAAGGCGGCCGTCGTCCACCTGACACAGCAGCAAGCCGCCGAACTCGGCGAGTTCGGCATTCGGGTGAACTGCGTGGCCCCCGGTCCGGTGCGCACGAAGCTGGCCATGGCCGTGCACAGTCGAGAGATCATCGACGCCTACCACGACGCGATCCCCCTCAACCGCTACGGATCGGAAGACGAGATCGCCGATGTCATCGCCTACCTCTGCTCGGATCGGGCCAGCTACATCACGGGGCAGGTGATCGCCGTGGACGGCGGCTTCGAAAGCACCGGCGTCGGGCTGCCCGCCCTGCGGGCCAGGGCTGGCAAGAGCCAATCGACTGATAAATAGAGGATGAGCCGCCCTGCGGTCACCTGCCGGACAGCGCCATGCCGGTCAGATCGATTTCCGGCTCCTGGCCCAGGATGACATCGCTGACCGCCTTGGCCGAGCCGCAGGACATGGTCCAGCCGAGATGGCCCTGGCCGGTGTTCAGATAAAGACCCGCGACCGGCGTCGATCCGAGATAGGGAATGCCGTCCGGGGTCATGGGGCGCAGCCCGGTCCAGGCTTGGCCCCGGTCGGGATCGGGATAGGCCGGAAAGAGGTCGAGGAAGAAACGCTTGAGATTGGCGACGCGCTTCGGGTTCAGCGTCTTGTCATAGCCGGCGAACTCGGCCGTGCCGGCGACGCGGACCCGCTCGCCGATGCGGACCACGCCGATCTTGCAGCCGTCGTCGACGAAGGGCACCCGCGGTGCGCCGTTCCATCCCTCGATGGGGAAGGTGACCGAGTAGCCCTTGACCGGATAGATCGGCAGCTTCACGCCCAGGGGCCGCACCAGGGCGGCACTTTCATTGCCCAGGGCGACGAGACAGGCCTCGGTTTCGAGCCGTCCCCGGTCGGTGATGACCGCGGTCACCGCCCCCTTGTGCCGCTCGATCCTCTGAACCGTTTCGCCATAGCGAAAATCGACGCCCTTGGCCGCACAGAGCTCGGCGAGCCTCTGGGTGAAGAGATGAGCGTCGCCGGCCTCGTCTTCCGGGTAATGGATGCCACCGGAGATCTGCGCCGCCTGGGACGCCAGCGCCGGCTCCAGCTCGATACAGGCCGGGGCATCCAACAGGGAATAAGGCACGCCCAGCGTGCCCAGGTAGGCAGCCGTCTCCTTGGTCTTGTCCATGGACAGGCGATCGCGAAAGAGGTGGAGCGTGCCGCTGGCGTTGGCGTCGTAGGCGAGACCGCTGTCGCGAACCAGATCCTTCAAGCAGCGATGGCTGTAGCGGGACAGGCACAGGATCGTCGCCGTGTTGCGCCGCCAGGCCTTGCCGTTGCACTGGCCGATGAACTTCAGCCCCCAGGATGCCAGGGAGGGCACCGCCCCGGGGCGCACCAGAAAGGGCGAGTCCTCGCGCCCGAGCCACGACAACAACAGGCGTGGAATGCCGGGCGCCGCCCAAGGGTCCGACATGGAGGGCGTGATCAGGCCGCCGTTGGCGAAAGAGGTTTCCAGTCCGGCGCCGGACCGCCGCTCGACCAGGGTCACGGCGCAGCCGTTTTGCGCCAGGTGGTAGGCCGAGGTGACACCCACGATGCCGCCGCCCAGGACCACAACGCGCCGCGGTTGGGCCATGCCGCCCCTCCCCCCAACTCCAGTGACAAATCCAGGCTAGGCGTCGCCGCAGACTAAGCGGTGCCCCAGACTACGCGCCGCCACCGTAGCGCGCCGGCAGCCGGTCGGATAGCGCCAGCACCGTATCGAGGCAAGACAGGCCCGACCAGCCCGCGAGTTCCAGCAGCGAAATCGCCGCCGGGCCTTCGTCGCCGACCAGCAGAACCGTGTCGCCGACCGCCGCGTCTTCCAGGTCGTCGAGGTCCAGGGTCAAGTGCTCCAGGGAGACGGCGATGATCGGCACCCGCCGGCCCCGGACCAGGGCCTGGGGACATGAACCCGGCAATGGGCGCCGCAACCCATTGGCGGCGCCGATCGGGGCCACGCCGATGCGCTTGCCTTTTCGGCTGTTCAGGTCGCCGGCGATCGCCAGATCATGACCCTGACGATGGGCGGTCACCTGGACCAGCCGGCTGCCCACTTCGCGCAGGACGGTCTCGAAGGCGGATAGGTCCCAAGTCGATTCTGTCTCGAAGGGCGACAAGCCAAAGAGAAGGTGGCCGACACAGACCGCATTGGCCCGGTCGCTCAGGCCCGCCGCGACACTGCTGCTGGCACCGGCCTGTGTGGTCGGCGGCAGCAGGCAGATCCGGTCCAACCGCGCGAGCAGGGCGTCGAAAGCGGCGAAGCGGCCCCGGGCCCAGTCATGACCGGGGCGGTCGCCGAAGGGCAGATGGGTATAGAGGCCGGCGACGGTCACCCCGGGAAGATCGGCCAGCGCCGCGAGGAATCGCTCGGCCTCGTCTTCCGGCACACCGAGCCGGCCGAGCCCCATGTCGACCTTCACATAGACCGGCGCGGGCGCTTCCCCGGTTGCGGCGGCGGCTGCCGCTGCGGCGCCGGCGTGGTCCAGGATGGTGGGAATCAGGTCGGCCCGCACCAGCTCGCCGATCCCCGCCGGCAGGGCGCCGGCAAAGAGGATCACGGGTCGACGCAGGCCCTCGGCGCGCAAGCGCCGGGCCTCGTCGAAAGAGCCGGTCATGAAGGCCGCGACCCCCTCGCGCTCGAGCCGGCGCGCGACCGGCAGGGCGCCATGGCCGTAGGCATTGCCCTTGATGGCGGCGAAGATTGATTTGTCCGGTTCGACCCTGGTTCGCAGGACAGCGAGATTCCGGGCGAGCCGATCCAGGTCGTAGAAGGCCCAGTTCGGATTCACGGCAGTGGCCATGGCGGCTGGGCCTATGGGGTGAGAGCGACGCCGCTAGGACACACGAACGCGCTTGTCGGACGAGCGCCCGACAAGACGAGACGGTCTCCAGCCTTGCGGCGCGGCGGGCTAGTTCTGCTCGGTGGCCGGCGTGGACTGCTGGGTCTGACTGCTGCCGTCGGCGACGACCGTTGACTGCGGCCCCGACGCCGTCTCGTGCGAGCTGCCGGCACAGTTGCCGCCGGCCCAGGCGCTGCCGGCAAAGCCGATCACGACGAGCCCCAGCACGGTAGAGAAAAGAACCTGACGCATGACCTTCTCCTCTGACGATGAGAACGGACCCGCAGTATCGGCCCGGGAGCGACGGCAAGTCAATTGTCCAAACCGCGAAGACTGATCGCGGCGCCGTCCGCCATAGCTCCTCGAATTTGCATTGATATCGCGATGCCGGCGGTATTCTCTGTCAGGTGAAAGACGCGGGAGCCACAAGCAAAACCGCGAGCGAAGGGGTGAGCCATGTCCGAAGCCGTGAGCCGGGAGCAGGTGACGCTATCCCGGGAGACCATCCACAATCCCGACGACGCGCGGCACTTCATGCGCATCAAGCCGGTGCCGGGCCTGGTGCGCATTCTCCGTGAGGGCCGCGTCCTGGCCGAATCGACCCAGGCCCTGCGGCTGCAGGAAGCCGGCCGCGATATCTATGACCCGGTCTTCTACCTGCCGGCCGGCGCGGTCCGTGGCACCCTGAAGGCCACGGACAAACGCACCTTCTGTCCCCTGAAGGGGCACGCCACCTATTTCGATCTGCTGTCGGACCAGGGTCGGGTCGAGGTGCCGGAGATCGCCTGGAGCTACCAGGAGACTTTGGATTTCGCCGCCCCGCTCAAGGACCGGGTCGCCTTTTACGCCACGCGGGTGGTGATCGAGGAACATCCGGCCACCGCACCCTAGCGGCGCACCGGACGAAGCTACTCCGCGAGACCCAGGATCGACATGAGCTCGCGACAGCTTTCGGGAGAAAGGGCCTTCCCGTGACCCAGATCGTTTCCGCTGGCATGGAGCCATAGGCCCCGATCGCCGCAGGAAGGGCCAAAGGACGATATCCATAAATCACCGGACGGCAGGTCCATCTCAATCCGCAGAGCCATCACTGGAAGCGTCACATCGTAAGGCTGCCACCCCTTCGCCTCTCGCTCGAAAAAAGCGCTGAGACGAGACAGCCGCAAGGGATCGGATAAGGTCCAAGAAAAGTAGCGGGTCGTCTCGGCGGTCTTGCCGCCCGTCGTATCAAAGCGATCCGCAACCGCCTCGACACTCTTGAATGCGGCCCGCCATTGAGCCTCTGACATCCTGCGGGCGTCAAAAGCAAGAGCGAGATGAACCTCCGACGAATCAGAGACTGCCGGGAGCGATGCGTAGAGAGGACGGTTAGCCGCCCCGGTCAAATAGGTCGTGCCATTGCAGGCAGCGAGCAATCCCACAACGACCGTGGAATGCAGACCAAAAAGAGCGCGGAGCCGAAGGGACCGGCGCCTCACGCCGCCAACTTGTCCATTTCCGCCAGCAGGGCGTCGCCCATCGCCTCGGTCGAGACCTGCTCGCAGCCCGGGGTCATGATGTCGCCGGTGCGCTTGCCCGAGGCCAGGGTGGTCTTCACCGCCTGCTCGATCAGATCGGCGTCGTCGCCCAGGTCGAAGGAGTAGCGCAGCATCATGGCGAAGGACAAAAGCGTCGCCAGCGGGTTGGCCTGGCCCTGGCCGGCAATGTCGGGGGCCGAGCCGTGGACCGGCTCGTAGAGCGCCTTGCGCCGGCCGGTCTCGTCGGCCGCGCCCAGGGAGGCCGAGGGCAGCATGCCCAGGGAGCCGGTCAGCATGGCGGCCTCGTCGGACAGCATGTCGCCAAACAGATTGTCGGTGACGATGACGTCGAACTGCTTGGGATTGCGCACCAGCTGCATGGCACAGTTGTCGGCCAGGATGTGGCTGAGCTCGACGTCGCTGTAGCTCTCGGCATGCAGCTTGGTGACCTCCTCGCGCCACAGCACGCCGGACTCCATGACGTTGCACTTCTCCGACGAGGCGACCCGGTTGGAGCGCTTGCGCGCCAGCTCGAAGGCGACGGCGGCAACCCGATGGATTTCATAGGTGTCGTAGACTTGCGTGTTGACGCCGCGGCGCTGGCCGTCGCCCAGGTCCTCGATGCCGCGCGGCTCGCCGAAGTAGATGCCGCCGGTCAGCTCGCGCACGATCATGATGTCGAGCCCCGCGATCACCTCCGGCTTCAGGGTCGAGGCCTCGACCAGGGCATCGAAGCAGAGCGCGGGGCGCAGGTTGGCGAAGAGCTCCATGTCCTTGCGCAGTCGCAGCAGGCCGCGCTCGGGCTTCTTGGCGAAGGGCAGGGAATCCCACTTGGGCCCGCCAACCGCGCCCAGCAGCACCGCATCGGCGGTCATGGCCTTGTCCATGGTCTTGTCGCTGATCGCCTCGCCGTGGGCATCGTAGGCGCAGCCGCCGACCAGATCCTCCTCCAGGTCGAAGCCGACCGCCCGGCGCTTGTCCATCCAATCGATCACCCGGCGCACCTGGCCCATGACCTCGGGCCCGATGCCGTCGCCCGGCAGCATGAGAAGCGATTTGTTCGATGCCATGACGGCCTCCCTGTCCTGCACTGATACTTGTGCTCCCGCTTCCGCGAGGGCCGCCCTTTTTAGCGCCCCCGCCAGAGACTGGAAAGGCCGGTTGCGCCCCCGATCCCCACAAGACATTCGGGCCACCAGCAGACAGTCGCTGTTCCCCGGCACGCTGGTGCCAAGAAAATCGACAAGCGCGCGTGGCGTGATTAGGGTCCGCACTCGTCACATCGGTGGTTGGAGGCCCGGACATTGCGAAAGTTCCCTGAAGCGCTGATCGATCGGATGGTGGCCTGGCGGCACGACATTCATCGCCACCCGGAGTTCGGCTTCGAGGAGGACCGGACCTCGGCGCTGGTGGCCAGGGAGCTCGAGGCCTTGGGCATCGAGGTCGAGATGGGTGTCGGCAGGACCGGGGTGGTCGGCAAGCTGACCCGCGGGCAGTCCAACCGCGCCATTGGCCTGCGCGCCGACATGGACTGCCTTCTCATCCAGGAAACCAACACCTTCGCCCATCGCTCGACCCGCGACGGCAAGATGCATGCCTGCGGCCACGACGGGCACACCGCCACGCTCCTTGGCGCCGCCGCCTATCTGGCGCAGAGCGACGAGTTCGACGGGACCGTCTGTTTCTTCTTCCAGCCCGCGGAAGAACATGGCGCGGGGGCGCAGGCGATGATCGACGATGGGCTCTTCGAGCGCTACCCGGTCGATTCGGTCTACGCGATTCACAACATGCCGGGCATCCCGCTGGGCAAGTTCGCGGTCAGGGCCGGGGCCATTATGTCGTCGGAAGACAATTTCGAGATCGTCATCACCGGCAAGGGCGTTCACGCCTCCATGCCGCACCAGGGCATCGATCCCATCGTGATCTCGGCGCAAATCGTGCTGGCGCTCCAGACCATCGTCTCGCGGAACGCCGATCCTTCCGAAGTCGCCGTTCTCTCGGTGACCGACATCTTCACCGACGGCACCCGCAACGTTTTACCGAATTCGGTCACGATCCGCGGCGACGTGCGGACCTACGACCAGGGCATCCAAAATATGGTCGAAGAGCGCCTGCGCCAAATCGTCAAGGGCACCTGCGAGAGCCACGGCGCCCAGCACAGCGTCACCTACACCCACGACTTCATTCCGACGATCAATGCCGAAAGAGAGACCAGCACGGCGATCGAAGCCGCCCGCAAAGCCCTCGGCGCGGAGAATGTCATCACCGACATTCAGCCGGCGACGACCTCCGAAGACTGCGCGCGCCTGCTGGACTGCCGCCCCGGTTGCTATGCCCTGATCGGCAATGGCGACGGTCAAGGGGGCTGCGGCCTGCACAACCCGAACTACGACTTCAACGACGACATCCTGTCGGTCGGCGCGGCCTTCTTTGTCGAGCTGGTGGCCACGGAAATGCCGCCCCACCGCCAGGCATGAGCCGAACCGGCGGCTCACGCCTGGCGGTGGGTGCCGTCCGGGGTCGCGGGCCGGGACACCAGGGTGGGCGGTCAGGCTTCGCCGTCCTGGCGAAGCAGCGGGACATAGATGTCGATCTCGCCGGTAGAGGTCGCCGGATCGAAGCGCTCGTCGTAGAGCTCGAAGTCGATGCCGGCGCTGAGTTCGCGGCCCGAGGCCGGCAGCCAGACACTGAAGATGTGGTTCATGGTGCGCGGCAGGTGGGTCGAGAGATCCGGGTCGTCCGCCTTGTGGGTGAAGACCGCGTAGTGCAGGGCCGGCACGACCCGGCGCACCATGCCTTCGGGCGGCTCGGTCCCGGGCGCGACTTCGAGGGCGGCGAGATAGTCGAAGGCGCCCTCGCCGCCGTCGCCACCGTCCGCCCCATCGCCATCTTCGATGACGCTGCAAAAGCCATAGGCACGGCCGGGAATCTGACCGGGGATCTCGCCGGCCCGCGCCATCAGGCCCTCCCAGAGAGCCGGAATGTCCTCGGTGCGGCCCTGGGCGAAGCGCTGGCTCAGGCCGATCAGGGTGAAGGCTTGCTTGTCGGTGAAACGGGGTGTCAGGTCGGTCATGTCCGCGATCTCCTTGGGCAGGGGGGTGACGAGGAGCAGATCGATGGCCGCCCGAACATCGGGCGCCAGGCGCCGGTAGGCCCCGGGGGTCAGGCCGCAGCTTCGCTTGAAGGCCCGGTGAAAGGCCTCCTGGGATTCGAAGCCCGCGTCCAGCGCGATGTCGAGCAGCCGGTCCTTGCTGGCGCGCATCCGCTGGGCCGCCAGGCAGAGCCGCCGGCGGCGCAGGTGGCCCATGACGCTGTCGCCCATCACCCGGCGAAAGAGCCGGCTGAAGTGGTGCGGCGAAATCGCCGCCGCGGCGGCGACCTGCTCCAGGTCGAGCGAGTCGCTCAAATGGGCGTCGATGAAGGCCAGTGCACGGTGCAAACGGTCCAAGGATCCGCTCCTTTCACCGCCATCTTAGCGGGCCGGCGCGGCGCACGTTTGATCCTGCGTGCTTTTCTGGCGGCCACCCTTGGTACCAGCGGCCGGAAGCACCGTCTCGTGGCTGGTGGCAGAGCACGACCGCGCGCCCGCAGCGCAAGCGAGGATAGCCGCCTGGCGCGTGAAGGCCTTAAAGCCAGGGCTGGCTGGCGGCGCGCTCGGCCTCGAAGGCGTCGACCTTGGCGGCCTTCTGCAGGGTCTGGCCGATGTCGTCCAGACCTTCCATCAGGCATTGCTTGCGGAAAGGATCGATTTCGAAGGCGATGCTGCCGCCGTCGGGTCCGGTGATGGTCTGGCTCTCCAGATCGACCGTGACCACCGCGTTGGCGCCGCGCTGTGCGTCGTCCATCAGCTTGTCGACCTGCTCCTGCGGCAGGACGATCGGCAGGATGCCGTTCTTGAAGCAGTTGTTGTAGAAGATATCGGCGAAGGAGGGCGCGACGATGCAGCGGATGCCGCGGTCGAGCAGGGCCCAGGGCGCGTGCTCGCGGCTCGAGCCGCAGCCGAAGTTCGGCCCGGAGACCAGGATCTGCGCATCCTTCCAGGCCGGCTGGTCGAGCACGAAACCCTCCTTGGGCTGGCCCGCCTCGTCGTAGCGCATCTCGTAGAACAGACCCTTGGCGAGCCCGGTGCGCTTGATCGTCTTCAGGAACTGCTTGGGGATGATCATGTCGGTGTCGACATTGACCAGCGGCAGGGGGGCCGCCGGCGCGGTGATCTTGGTGAACTTGTCCATCGTCTCTTCCCAGGCTTTCTTGCGGTTGATCAGTGGAACTCACGCACGTCGGCGATGTGGCCCTTGATGGCGGCGGCGGCGGCCATGCCCGGGCTGACCAGATGGGTGCGCCCGCCACGGCCCTGGCGGCCCTCGAAGTTGCGGTTCGAGGTCGAGGCGCAGCGCTCGCCCGGCTCCAGCCGGTCGGCGTTCATCGCCAGGCACATGGAACAGCCCGGCTCGCGCCAGTCGAAGCCGGCCTCGACGAAGATCCGGTCCAGGCCCTCTTCCTCGGCCTGATGCTTCACCAGACCCGACCCCGGGACGATCATGGCATAGACGCTATCGGCCACCTTGTGTCCCTTGGCGACGGCCGCGGCCTCGCGCAGGTCCTCGATCCGCCCGTTGGTGCAGGAGCCGATGAAGACCTTGTCCACCGCCACGTCCTGCATCGGGGTGCCGGGCTCCAGGCCCATATAGGCCAGCGAGCGCTCCATGGCCTGGCGCTTGGCGTCGTCGCGCGCCTCGTCGAGGCGCGGCACGCGGCCGGAGACCGGCACCACGTCCTCGGGGCTGGTGCCCCAGGTGACCTGAGGCTCGATGGCCGCGGTCGAGAGCGTCACCTCCTTGTCGTAGGTCGCGCCCTCGTCGGACGGCAGCGTTTTCCAGGTGGCCAGAGCCTGTTCCCAGAGGCCCGCCTTGGGCGCCATGGCGCGGCCCTGGATGTAGGCGTAGGTGGTCTCGTCCGGCGCGATCAGGCCGGCCCGGGCACCGCCCTCGATCGACATGTTGCAGACCGTCATGCGGCCCTCCATGGAGAGCGCGCGGATCGCCTCGCCGGCGTACTCGATGACGTGACCGGTGCCGCCGGCGGTGCCGATGCGCCCGATCATCGCCAGCACCAGGTCCTTGCCGGTTATGCCGACCGGCAGATCGCCGTCGACCAGGATGCGCATGTTCTTGGCCGGCTGCTGGATCAGGGTCTGGGTCGCCAGCACGTGCTCGACCTCGGAGGTGCCGATGCCGAAGGCCAGCGCCCCGAAGGCGCCGTGGGTCGCGGTGTGGGAATCGCCGCAGACGATGGTCATGCCGGGCAGGGTGA
>JAJFGK010000057.1 GCA_021776195.1 Kiloniellaceae bacterium
CGAGCCGTTCAGTGGCAGGCGGACGCCCTGGACGACGGCCACCTGGATAATAGGAGAACACCCGCGTGAGACCCGAAAAATCGCTTTTCGTCCTTCTGCGTCCCCTGGCCTTTGGGTTGTTGACCATTGCGGCGACCCTGGTCCTGCCACTGCAGCCGCTGTCGGCGGCGGAGAAGATGACGGTCATGCTGGACTGGTTCGTCAATCCCGACCACGGTCCCCTGATTATCGCCCGGGACAAGGGCTTCTTCGCCGCCCAGGGCCTGGATGTCGAGCTGGTGGCGCCCGCCGACCCCAACGATCCGCCCAAGCTGGTGGCCGCCGGCCAGGCCGACGTCGCGGTTTCCTATCAGCCCCAGCTCCACCTGCAAGTCGCCGAAGGCCTGCCCCTGACGCGAATCGGCACCCTGGTGGCGACGCCCCTGAACAGTCTGGTGGTGCTGGCCGACAGTCCGATCCGCTCGATCGCCGATTTGAAGGGCAAGACGGTCGGGTTTTCGGTCGGCGGCTTCGAGGACGCGCTGCTGACCGCGATGCTGGCGCGCCATGACCTGAGTCTCGACGATATCACGCTGGTCAACGTGAACTTTTCGCTTTCGCCCGCGCTGATCTCGGGGCAGGTCGATGCGGTGATCGGCGCCTTCCGCAACTTCGAGCTCAACCAGATGGACATCGTCGGAAAGCCGGGACGCGCCTTTTATGTCGAGGAAGAGGGCGTGCCGGCCTATGACGAATTGATCCTGGTGGCCAACAGCGCGGCGCTGGAAAACCCTGCCCTGGGCCGCTTTCTTGCCGCTCTGGAACAGGCCGTCCAGTTCATCGTCAACCATCCCGAGGAGAGCTGGGCGCTCTTCGCCGCCAGCGATCCGTTGCTCGACGACGAGCTCAACAAGCGGGCCTGGCGCGATACCTTGCCTCGCTTTGCACTGCGTCCGGGCGCCCTCGACCGGGCGCGCTACGAGGCCTTCGCCGGCTTCCTCAAGGAGCAGGGCATGATCAAGACCACGGTGCCGCTGGACAGCTATGCCGTGGAACTGGCACGGGAGTGAGGGGAACTTGACCGAGAGGGCCAATATGCCGGGAGCGCCGATATGATCGTCATCGTCGGGGGTGGCCTGGCCGGGCTGGGTATCGGCTGGCGGCTGGTCCAGGCCGGCCGGTCGGTGACCGTCCTCGATCGGGGGCGTGCCGGCCGCGGCGCGAGCTGGGCGGCGGCGGGTATGCTGGCGCCACAGGTCGAGGCCGAGCCCGGCGAAGAGACCCTCTTGCCGCTGCTGGTCGAGGGCCGCGCGCGCTGGGACGGTTTCGCCGCCGAACTGGAGGCCGCCGCGGGTCTGGCCGTCGACTATCGGGGCGAGGGGACCCTGGTGGTCGCGGTCGAGCGCGACGAGGCCGAACGTCTCGACTTCCTGCATGGTTATCAGCGCGACATGGGCCTGGCGGTCGAGCGTCTCACCGGCCGTGAGGCGCTGCGCCTGGAGCCGCACCTGTCGCGCAAGGTGACGGCGGCGCTCTACAGTCCGCAGGATCACCAGGTCGACAACCGCAAACTGGTGCTGGCCCTGAAGGCGGCCTTTCTCGCCGGTGGCGGGATCTTGCGCGAGGACTGTCCGGTCGAGGCGATCGAGATCCAGGGCGGCCGGGTCCGTGGCGTGCGCCTTGCCGACGGACCGATGGCCTGCGCCACCCTGGTGCTGGCCGCCGGCGCCTGGTCGCGCGAGCTGGCCGGCCTGCCGGAGGAGCTGCGCCCGCCGGTGCGCCCTCTCAAGGGCCAGATGCTGGCGCTTCAGATGGATCCCGCGGCACCGATTCTGAGCCACGTTCTCTGGGTTCCGAGCGGCTATCTGGTGCCGCGCCACGACGGCCGCTTGTTGATCGGCGGCACGGTCGAGGAGATGGGCTTCGACGACACCGTCACCGCCGGCGGCGTGATGGACATCTTGTGGAATGCCTGGGAGGCCCTGCCGGGTATCTACGACCTGCCGCTGGTCGAGACCTGGACCGGATTTCGCCCGGCGAGCCGCGACGATGCGCCCATCCTGGGGCCGACCGCGGTCGAGGGTCTTATCATGGCCACCGGGCACCATCGCAACGGGGTTCTCCTGACCCCCTTGACGGCGGACGCGGTCAGCCATTTCATCCTGCATGACGAGCTATTGCCGACAGTGGAAAACTTCACCCTGGCGCGCTTTGCTCCGCCCACGGGACTCTCCAAGATCGCGACACCACCCAACAAGGCACGGACGGCATGACCAGCAGCGAGGCCGCCATCACCGTCAATGGCGAGGCCAGATCCATCGCCGCACCCGGACTGGCCGATCTTCTACGCGCGGAAGGCCTGGACCCCGATGGCAGGGGCTTTGCGGTCGCGCTCAACGGCGCCGTCCTGCCGCGCCGGGTCTGGCCGGAAACGACCCTGGCGGCCGGCGACCGGGTCGAGATCGTGACCATGCACAAGGGTGGATAGCGGGTGGCGGATAGAGGGCGGCGGATCATCGAGGACGGTGGCAGACAAGAAAGGGTCGGGCAGCATGACAGCGGACACCAAGCTTACGATCGCGGGGCGTGAATTCGGCTCGCGGCTTATCATGGGGACATCGCGCTATCCCAACATGCAGGTCCTGCTCGACGCGTTGGCGGCCGGCGGCACCGAAATGGTCACGGTCTCGGTGCGCCGGGTGTCCCTGGCGGGTGGTCCGGAGTCGCTCTACGACCTGCTCAAGGGGCGCTATCACCTTCTGCCCAACACCGCGGGCTGCTTCACCGCGCGCGATGCTGTGCTGACCGCGCAGCTGGCGCGCGAGGCGCTGGAGACCGACTGGGTCAAGCTGGAGGTGATCGGCGACGAGGAGACCCTCTTTCCCGATGTGGAGGAACTGCTGCAGGCGGCCGAAACCCTGGTCAAGGACGGCTTCGTGGTGCTGCCCTACTGCAACGACGACCCCATCACCTGCCGCAAGCTGGCCGATATCGGCTGTGCCGCCATCATGCCCCTGGGCGCGCCGATAGGATCGGGAATGGGCCTGCGCAATCCCTACAACCTGCGCATCATTCGCGAGCAGGTCGATCTGCCGATGATCGTCGATGCGGGGGTCGGGACCGCGTCCGATACCGCGCTGGCCTTCGAGATCGGCTGTGACGGTATCTTGATGAACACCGCCGTGGCCGGCGCCAGGGACCCGGTCAAGATGGCCCGCGCCATGGGTTTGGCGGTGGAGGCCGGGCGACTGGCCTACGAGGCCGGGCGCATCCCCAAACGGCTCTACGCGAAAGCCTCCACCACCTGGCAGGGCATGGTCGAACCTTGACCGCGCGGGCCGGACGGCCAAGGGGCAGGCGACACGGGCGGATACCGGGGCGGCTGCTGGTGATCGGCGACCGGCGTCTGGCCGCCGCGCCCTTACCCAGCCTCGCCGCCGATCTGGCGGCGGCCGGCTGCCCCTGGCTGATGATCCGCGAAAAGGATCTGGGTGTGGCCGACCTGTGCGCGCTGGTCCGGGATGTGCGCCACGCCCTGGGCGACCGGCCGATGGCGCTTTCGGTCAATGGCAGGGCGGAGACCCTGCGGGAGGTGGGGCTGCGGAGCCTGCATCTTGCCTCCCACGGCGATGCCGGCCGGGCCCGAAAGCTGTTGGGGGCCGATGCCCTGATCGGTCAATCGGTGCATGACCTGGCGGAGCTGCGCCGCGCCGAGGCCGGCGGGGTCGACTATGTTTTGGCCAGTCCAGTCTTCGCGCCGACCAGCAAGAGCGTTTCGCGGCCCACGCTCGGGCTCGAGGGCCTGGGCGCTCTGGCCCGCCAATCGGCTGTCCCGGTGATCGCGCTGGCCGGTATCACGGCGCAGAACGCGGCATCCTGCCGAAGCGCCGGCGCCGCCGGGGTCGCGGTTCTGGGCGCGGTGATGGCGGCGGATGAGCCGGCGGCGGCCTGCCGAGCCCTACTGGCGGCAGTTGCGTAGCAGTCTAGATTCTGTTGACAGTTGCTGCACAGGAGGCGTCATTCTGGAACCCGGTTCGGCTCAAAACTTCGATTTGGCCGGCGAACCGAGGTATCCGGAATCTCGGGCCGACGCCTGATCTCATTTCCGCCAAGATCCCGGATCGCTGACTTTCCGTGCCAAATCGAAGATTTGGAGGAAAGTCGCGTCCCGGATGACCGCCATTTGTTAAGCGAGCCTAGAACCAGTCCAGCTCGATCAACATGGCCAACTCGCCCTCGATCCATGCCAGGGACTTCTTGCCGTGGCGGGGCAGGGGATGGCCCTGGTCCCGAACGTAGCCGACAATCACCTCGATGATATCGCGGCTTTCGAGCTGGACCGAGGCGCGGCCGTCCAGCAGCGGCTCGAGCAGAATGATTTCGGCCTCGATCACCGGGCCCTGGCCAACAACGACCGTGGCCACGTTGCGCGCCGGGACCACGGGCGTCTCGGCCCGGTCAAAATGCGACTTGACCGCGGTCTCGAATTCTTCCGGCGTCAAGACTATCGACCGAAGTTCTCGTCCCATCTCCGCGCTCTCTCCATACTTTTCGGGGCAGGGTGCCGCTCGCACAAGCGGAATATCCCAATTTTCATGGCCCGTCCAGGTAGCGCCCGGTTTGCCGCGACGGGCGACCTTTACCCGCCCGCCTGGATCGATAGTCTGTGCCGGACTCGGCAGTGCCGAGACGGGCCTGTGTACTGCTGGATCAGGGTTGCGCCCTTGTCGCGCCCCCAGGGACGAACGGGGTTAGGAACGAACAGGGCTGATACCTAGGCCGGCGAACTGGAGGATGGCATGCGGTTTCTCTCGGCGCTCTATCACGTTAGCATCGTCGTACTGGTCCTGACGCTGATTCTGGGCGTGTTCGGGGTCGTCGTTTATGTCTTGGCGGCGGGACTGCTGGAGTACTTCTTCCAGGTCGATCTGGGTCTATGGATCGAAGAGACAATCGGGGTGCATCTACGCGAGCTCTTCGACGGTGAGGCATAGAGCCTGTCGAGAACCTTCACAAAGGATGTGTGGTCTCGAACAATTCAAATCTAGGTCGATCTGCCCGGTCGGCCATCATCGAGAACTGACGGGCCGGAGGTCAGCCGGGCCAGCCTGGAAGACCCACAAGGTTCCGATTCCGCGTTCCCTGGTCCCGTTTCCTGGCTATCCATAGCCCGTTCCGACGTTTGTTGATTTACATCTTCTATTAAAAGTTATTCTCTGAATTGATAGTCCCAATCAAGGTCGGTAGTAGTGTATTCGGAGTGTAAAATGTAGCAATTATTATCATTATTTTTTTTTAATAAGAATTGCGGACTTTATTTATTTCTATATTATAAGTTAAATGAGATTAATGGTAGTTAAAGGTAACTAGTCGTTCATATTTCATTTTAGCCCTCTGTTAACGGATCCCATCATAAAGTCTCCTTTCACCGGCCGGTTTCGTCGAGTTTTGCGATCCCGTCCGGACTTTTGGATGACCTGTCCCGATCTTGATGCAGAACAATTCGGTATCGCCGCGGGACAACAGCAGATGGGATGCGAACCATGGCTTTGGTGCCTTCGCTCAAGTCGCGAATGAAAACAGCGGCTTCTGTGCTCGCCTTGACGGTTCTGGCCGGTTGTTCTGGCGTTTCGATGCCGTCGCAGAACACAATGAACCTCTATGGCGCCGACACGCCCGAGGGACAGCGGTCCCGGGTCGATCGCCTGGTGCGCTATTGCGAGCGGGTCTCGGACTCTGGCGATTACTCCCTGGCCATGGGGCTCTGCACCCGCGCCCACGAGCTCGACCCGACGAATCCTTTGCCGCTCGCGATGCTGGCGGCCAACTTCAAGGCCACGGGCGACAATGAAAACGCGGCCACGGCATATCAGAAGATCCTGGAGATTCACCCGGAGAATGCCGACACCTACTACCTGCTGAGCAAGCACTACATGGACATGGGCGATACCGATCGCGCCATGAGCACCTTGATTGCCGCCCTCGAAATCGCGCCGAACGATCCGCGTTTTCACAACGTCATCGGCGTGCTGCACGACAAGCAGGGCAATCACCATATGGCGCAGTTTCACTATCGTGAAGCCATGGCCCTCGACCCGACCAACAATTCGGTCGCCAATAATCTTGGTCTGTCCCTGGCGCTGACCGGCGACCGCGACGAGGCCATTGCCCTGCTCAACCGCGTTGTGACCGATCCCGACGCCGATCAGGTCAGCCATCACAACTTGGCCCTGGCCTATGCCAGCATCGCCAAGGTGGAGACCCCGCCGCAGACTCCCACCGCCATGAGCGACAACGATACCGCGGCGGTCGATGACGAGGGCGGGTCCGACCCATGGGCGTGGTACTCGCGCGACGACGGTGCGCCGCTCGCGGCGCCGACCGCGGGCCCGGTCACGGAGGCTCCCTTGACCGAAAAGCCGGTATCGGAGTCGCCGATATCCCTGGCGCCCGCGCCCCGGACACCGGGCGAAAGCCAGAGCCATGTGCCGACCCCGACAGAAATTCCCTTGGACGAGCCGCGCCGGGCACCGGCCGACCGTACCGCCGAACAGCCCACCGCGACCCTGTTCAACCGTGAAGTGATCGGTGAGGTCAGCCACACCACGGTCCAGGTCGCGGCTTCGACCGGGCCCGAGAATGGACGGCCCGTGTCCCTGCTGGACGGCGCCATGGCGGCGCACAACGACGGTGTCTGGGACGTGGCCGAAGAGGCCGAATGGGACGGCCCGCCGTCCTTGAGCAACGAACTGCCCTGGACCAGCCTATCTCTGAGCCGCACGTTGCACGGTGGACGTTAAAGTCCAAACTTGAGGCGAGATGGGGAGAGGCCGGGCACCAAAGCCCGGCCTTTTCTTTTGTCTACTTACTGCAGACGATCTCCTTGAAGCCGTCGCACAAGTATTTGTCGCAAATCCGGTTGTCGCCCATCATGATCGTGGGGAAGAGGGCCCCGGTGTGGGGCTCCTTTTGCCAGCTCGCCGCGCGGCTGAAGCCCTGGGCGACACACCAGGCCTGGGCCGCGGGCTGGCCGCATTCGCCATCCACGCGAAAGCAAAAGTTCAAGCGATAGAGGTCATAGGCCGGAAAATCGAAACGTGTACCGCCCTGGGCCACGGGATCGGGCTGCGGTTGCTGGCCGAGTGCGACCTGGGTGTCTCCCACGACGACGGCGCCGCCTTGCCCGGAGGATGCCGCCGGCTCGTCGTCGACCGAAGACACCGCGCCCTGAAGGGTCGTCGCCTGGCTGGAGCTTTGTCCCGGCTGCACCACCTGGGACGGCAGTTGGGGCACCGCGGCGATGGTGCCACCGGTCGTGTCCGACTGAGCCGATGTCGAGGCGGCGGCGGGTGCCGGCGGCTTGGCCTTGAAGGCCTCCGGCAATGGGGCGGGCGGCGGGGGCTGCAGCGAGGGTCCGGTGGGCGCAGGCGGTGCCTGGCTTTCCACCGCGGGCGCAATGGCCGGCGCCGCCACGATCGGTTCGACAATCGCCGTCTCGGTCTCGGTGATGGACGCTGACAGGCGGTTCAGGAGAGAGGGTGTCGTCGCCGCGTCGGATGTTGGCAGCACCGTGCTCGCGGTAGCATCGGGCTCGACTACGGCGGCGGAAAGAGCGCTTATCGCGGGGCCCGGCGCGGTCAGATGACGGTCGAATTCCCCGGCCAGATAGGCGACCTGGATCGATCGCGTTGTGTCTTGAAACTCATAGTCCTTCAGCGTGAAACTCTCCCTGATGCCGTTGCGGCGGGGAAAAGCGACCGACTCGCCGCTGCAATCGGGGCCGGCGAATAGCAGGACCTGCACGCGATGTCTGACGCCTTCCAGGCGGCGCGCGAAATGCTTGGGCTGCAGAACCGAGAGTTCGCCGCTGCGCTTGAAGCTCGGGGTCTTCTTGCCGGCGCCGGGGCTGCTCGCGGGCGCGGACACATTCAGACAGTGCAGGCGGCCGGGAGGATCGGCGATGGGCACGAAAAGTCGATTGTACCGGTTGGCCTCCAGGGTCTCTTCGCAGCCCGATGCGATCACCAAGCGGCGTTCCAGCAACAGCGCGCCGGGCGGCGGGCCGACCTCGCGGCGAAAGAGGATCATAGATGCGCTGCCCCCCGACGCCAGGGCGGGCTGCGAGACCGCCTGGTTCGACGGGTTGCCACTCTCGGGAACCGCCAGGGCCGTGCGGCCCTTCCACCAGAGCCTTGGCGCGTCGCTGGTGCCGAGCTTGAGGCCGCAAACATTGTCCCGGGAGGCGAAATAGGGTTGTTGGAACAAGAGCACGCCGACTTCCGCGCCCAGGCGCAACGACTTGACCCGGCCGGCCAGCGCGTCGCCGAGATAGGGAACGGAAAGATAAGGGCTGCCGTCGCTCAGCGCCCAGCTTTGCTGGTTGCCGGCAAAGTTCTCCTCGCTGTGGAGGACCACGGCGGTGGGCGGCACCTCCTGCGCCCGTGCCGTGACGGGCAGTCCGATCCAGACCGCGAGAACAGCCACCCCGGCCAAGAGACCCCTGCATTTCGTCAACGTCCGCCTCCACTTGTCCGCAGCCTTGTCGCTGCTCTTGTTATAGGTGGTGATCTCCGGACCCTTTGTGTCGTAAAAGGACCGTGAAATCAAACCGAACCGCTCATCTCGCCCGTGCCATGGAGAGGGTGCGGGCAAGGGAGACCCGGGTGCAACTTCCTTCTGTGACGCTGGTGCTGGGCGGTGCCCGGTCGGGAAAATCGCGTTTCGCCGAAAATCTGGTGGAATCGGCCGGCTGTCCGGCCCTCTACCTGGCAACGGCGGAAGTTCGCGACGAAGAAATGCGCGCCCGGATTGCCGAACACAGGGCCCGTCGCGGATCGGACTGGTCGACACGCGAGGAGCCTCTTGATATCGCGCCTGTCCTGAGCGAGGACCTGGCGGACGATGCCGTGGCTCTGGTCGACTGCCTGACGCTCTGGCTTGCCAACCTGATGGAGCGCGACGAGGACATCGCGGCACGCCAGGCCGGCCTCCTGGCCGCCCTGGACCGCACCCGGGGCCGGGTGGTCCTGGTCAGCAACGAGGTCGGTCTCGGCATCGTCCCGGACAATGCCCTGGCACGGGCCTTTCGCGATCATCAAGGACGGCTCAACCAGGCGGTCGCGGCCCGCGCCGATCTGGTCGTCTTCATGGCGGCGGGCCTGCCCATGACCCTGAAGGGCAGGCTGCCCTGATCGCCTCCAACTGACGCCACGCCTCCCGCCAAGACGCCGCGTCGGTCTTCACCTTCGGTCCTTCTTGTGGCTATGATCTCTTATGGCAAGGACCGGGAGTGGGAGGGAGACGACTATGAACAGCAATCTTGACCGTCAAGGGAGGCCAGAGTGGTCGTGGCGCGGGTCTCTGCGAAACCTGGCCCTATCTCTGCTGCTGCCTCTCCTCGCGAGCTGTCTTCAGGTCGAAACAACGGTGCAGGTCCGCACCGATGGCAGCGGGACCGTCACCGAGCGCTTTCTCTTGAGCGGGGAGGTCGCCGAGATGTTCGCCCAGATGGCGCCCGAGGGCGAAACCTTCGATCTGCTCGACGAGGCGCAGTTGGGCGAGGATGCCGCCAAGTATGGGCCGGGTGTCAGTTTCCTGTCCGCCGAAAGCCTGGAGACGGACTTCGGCAAGGGCTATATCGCCGTCTATTCCTTCAGCGATGTCAATAGCCTGCGCATCGACCAGGATCCGGGCAGCAAGGTCCCCGAGCCACCGGGCGCGACAGCGGAGCCGGCAACCGAACCGCCTGTCCACATTACCTTCTCGATGACGGGCTCCAATCCCTCTGAACTGACGGTCCACTGGCCGGTCGAGGAAGGCGGATCCGCGGAGACGGCCGCGGCGGACGATTCCGGCGCCGCGCCGGAAGGCGAGGCTGCCGAAGCGGCGGAGGCCGAGGTGGAGATGATGAAGCAGTTCTTCAAGGACATGCGCATGGCCATGATTGTCGAGGTCGAAGGTGCGATCACCGAGACCAATGCAACCCATCAGGACGGATCGCGCGTGACCTTGCTGGACTTCAATTTCGGCGAAATCCTCGGCGATGAGGAGTCAATGAAGCTCATGATGTCCACGGAGCCGCAATCGATCGCCGACATGAAAGCCTTCGCCGAGGCCCTGCCGGGGATCAAGATGGAATTCGAAAAGGAAGTGAAGATCGCCTTCGAATGAAATCTGGCGGCATCAGGAAGACGTCTCCCCGCTGAAAAAGCCCGGGTAGGCGAAGAGAGCCGGCATACCACCGGTATGGAGGTAAATGACGGTCTCATGTTCCGCGATGGTGCCCTCGCGGATCAAGCCGATCAGGCCGGCCATGGCCTTGCCGCTGTAGACCGGGTCGAGAACGAGACCTTCCAGGCGTGCCGCCATCTCCACCGCCTCGCGCATCTCCGTCGTGGGGATGCCGTAGCCCTCGCCGGCATAGCCTTGCACCAGGGTGACCCGCGCCGCCGCGCCGGCCTCGTCGATCCCGGCAAAGGCCGCGGTGGCGACCGCCAGGGGTTTCAGCATCTGATCTTCCAGATCCGGATTGCCCTCGACGTCGATGCCGCTGAGCAGCGCCGGGTGCTCCAGCGCGCTCAGACCGGCGGCGAGACCGGCGTGGGTGCCGCCGCTGGAACAGGCGTGGATCAGATGATCGATGGTCAGGCCGGCCGCCTGGGCCTGCTCCGCGATTTCCCGGGCGGCGGCGACATAGCCCAGCGACCCGACCGGGTTCGAACCGCCGACCGGGATGACATAGGGACGCCGGCCCTCGAGCCGCAGGGCCTCGGCGCGCGCTGCCATGACCGCGTCGCGGTCGGTTGCCGCGGGATGGATCGTGACGGTCGCGCCCAGCAGGCGGTCGAGTTGAAGGTTGCCGGTCCGCTCGTAGACGGCCTCGGTCCCGGGGACATTGCGGCTCAAGACCAGCTCGCAAGCCAGGCCCAGGCGTGCCGCCGCGGCCGCGGTCTGGCGCACGTGGTTCGACTGGACACCGCCGGCCGTCAGCACGCAGTCGGCGCCTTCGGCCTGGGCCGCCGCCAGGAGGTATTCCAGCTTGCGGGTCTTGTTGCCGCCCAGGGCGAGCCCGGTCATATCGTCGCGCTTGACCCAGATTTCCGGGCCGCCCAGGGCCGCGGTCAGGCGGTCCAGGCGCTGCAGGGGCGTCGGCAACACGGCAAGGGAGACGCGGGGGAAGGCGGAAAGGTCCATGGAACTGCTCGCTGGGCTGGGACGGGGGCGGCCGCGAGCCTGCCGCGCCGGGAAGGCCTCGGCAAGAGTAAAGCGGGGAGCAGGGGCAGCCCTCTTCAGAGGTTTGTTACGGAATTCAGGTATCAAGGACCCGGAACCGCCCGTTTCGGTTAATGAAAGGTTACCGCCATGATGGCCGGCCATCGCGCGACAGTGGGTGATCTTGACAGCGATCCCCTCGGTGGCTTGTCCGAGCAGGGCTATGCCGTGGTCAAAGGGGTCTTCGATCCGTCTTTGGTGGGCGAACTGGCCAAGGCCTGCGATCGGATGATGTCGTTGGCCGAGGGCCGCGGCGACAGCTTCAAGCTGGATGGCGCCAACTTTCGCATTGAACCCGACTCGCGACTGGGCCCGGTGCTGCGTCTCGCGCAGTGGCCGTCCTATCTGGAGGCGGCCTTTGACCGGGCCCGGCTCGACCGGCGTCTTTTGGATTTGCTGCGTCCCCGTCTCGGCCATGATGTCAAACAGATCATCAATCAGGTCCACTGGAAGCCGCCAGGCGGCGCGGCCCTGGCTTTCGGTTATCATCAGGATATCTTTTTTCGCCGGCCGCCGGAGGCCTACCGCAACCCGCTGGGTTCCTTCCTGCAGACCGCGATCGCCATCGATCCGCAAAACGCCGAGAACGGCGGTTTGACCGTCTATCCCGGCAGCCATCGGCAGGGGCCCCTCGACTTTCCCGAACGTGGGACGATTTTGGAAAGCCCTCTGTTGGACCGGGATCTCGTGGCGGTGGGGCTCGATCCGGCCAAGGCCGTGACGCTCTCGCTGGAGCCGGGCGATCTGGTGGTCTGGACGCTCTTGACGGTGCATGGCTCCGGTCCCAACCGCAGCAGCGCCGACCGTCGGCTCTACATCAACGGCTACGCCCGCGCGGCGGACTGCGATGTCGGCCACTGGGTCCTGCGCGAGGGGCGGACCTGCCCGCTGCCCCTGGTCTCACAAGAATCAGACTGACTTAGGCGGTGACCAGGGAAACCCCGGCGTCGCGCAGGGCCTTGCGATAGGCCTTCGGCGGGGGGCTGTCGGTGATCACCTGGTCGACGGCGGCGAGCTCGCAGACCTTGACCGAGGCCTGGCTGCCGAACTTGCTGTGATCGGCGACCACCAGGACCTGGTTCGACTGCCGGATCACCGCACGGGAAAACTCGGCCTCGTTCAGGTGATAATCCATCAGGCCGTCGACCAGATTGATGGCGCCGATCGAGAGGATGGCCAGGCGGACCCGGAACTGCTCGACAAAGGCGATGGTCGAGGCGCCGAAGACGGCGCTGTCGTCGGAGCGGAACTCGCCGCCGGCCATGTAGACCCGGTTGCGGCCGCTGGCGGTCAGGGTTCGCGCGATCTCCGAACAGTTGGTCACCACCGTCAGGCCGCTGCGCCGGGCCAGGGCGCGGGCGACATAGGCCGTGGTGCTGCCGGTATCCAGCATCAGGCTATCGCCGTTCTCGACCAGATTGGCGGCGCGCTGGGCGATGGCCTTCTTGGCCTCGGCGTTCTGACTGTAGCGCTTTTGAAAGCCCGGTTCGCGCAGCAGGTCGTGCAGGGCGACGGCACCATGCACCCGGTTGACCAGGCCCTTGGTTTCCATGGACTTGACGTCGCGGCGGATGGTTTCGCCCGAAACCGCAAGCCGTTCCGCCAAGTCGCCGACACGGCAAACCCCCTGATCTTCCAGGGCGCTGAGAATAGCCGCTTGGCGGGCGGAGGCGTGCATGTCGGTCCCTGGCAGGTGGCGCGGGACATCCAAGGTAGGCAGGAAGTCTGGACGGCGCAATGTGGAATCTTGTGGAAATTTGTGGAAACGGCTTGACTTGCCCGGAAGACGGGCGGCAGTCTCCTACCCATAAAGCGGTGCAGGACCGCAAGGAAAATCAGGGAGGGAAGATCACAATGGCATTGCAAAGGCATTTTGCGTCGGTCGCGGCGGCGGCGGTTTTAGCGGTCTCTCTGGGGACTGCCGGACCCCTGGCGGCGGCCCCGGAATCGAGCGATCCGATTAAGATCACCTGGCACGACTGGACCGGCCAGTTCATCACCTCGACCATCATGGGCGAGGTGCTGAAATCCATGGGCTATAACGTGGAGTACGTTCCGGCGGACTACATCGCCCAGTTCGCCGGCCTGGAGACCGGCGATCTCCATGTGGCGATGGAGATGTGGGAGACCACCGGCAAGGAGGCCCTCGAAGCCTCGCTGGCAACCGGCAAGACGGTCGATCTGGGCGAGACCGGCATGAACGCCATCGAGGAGTGGTGGTATCCGCTCTACATGAAGGAAAAGTGCCCCGGTCTGCCTGACTGGAAGGCCCTGAACGACTGTGCCGAGGCCTTCTCGACGCCGGAGACCGCGCCCAAGGGCCGTTATCTTGGCGGGCCCGTGACCTGGGCCGGTTTCGACGACGAGCGCGCCGAGGCCCTGGAGTTGGACTACGAGGTGGTGCACGCCGGAACCGACGCGGCGCTCTTCGCCGAGATCGAGTCCGCCTATCAGCGCAAAGCGCCGATCCTCGCCTGGGTTTACACGCCGCACTGGGCCACCGCCAAGTTCAAGGGCGAGTGGGTCGAGTTCCCC
Source organism: Kiloniellaceae bacterium (assembly GCA_021776195.1). The sequence goes on from JAJFGK010000057.1 coordinate 13,786, forward strand.
AAGTACAGCAGCGAGTGCTACTCCGACCCGTCGGTCGGCATCAACCCGGACATGGCCTATGACTGCGGCAAGCCGCGCGGCTGGATCAAGGCGGTCGGCTGGGCCGGGGGCGAGCAGAAGTGGCCGGGCGCCTACAAGGCGATCCGCAATTTCACCATGGACAACGACACCATGAGCGCCCTGATCGTGAAGGTCGACCTCGAGGGTGGCAGCGTCGAAGACGTGGTGAAGGATTGGATGGACGCCAACCAGAGCGTCTGGCAGGCCTGGACCCAGTAAGACTGGCTCACTGCGGAAAGGGCGTCGCGGCTGATGGTCCGCGGCGCCCTTTTCCTTCGAAGGGTCCGGCAGCGGTGACACGTTCAAGCAAGCCCCGGAATGGGACCGGCGCCTCGCCCGGCGCGGCGGCGTGAGCGCGACCCTGGCCGAGCGGCCCTGGCGGCCGGGCGCGGTCAGCCCCTGGCTGCTTGCCTGGGGGCTGCTGGTCGTCGCCACCGCCTTGGTCTGGTTTGGCGCCGAACACTGGTCCTGGGCGGTCAAGGCGCCCAGGGGGCTGCGCTGGGACGTGGACGGGCTCGGCGGCTGCAAGTCGGTGCGCAGCTGCGTCTCGATATCGATGAAGTGGCTGATCAGCGACGAGGCCACGGTCTTTCCCTTCTCCTTCAAGGATTTCACCCGGACCATCGCGGCGGTGATCGAGGTGCCCTATCAAGGGGTGCGCGGCCTGCTTTCCACCGGCTTCAAGCTGCCGCTGGGGGCGGCGGAGGGCGGCACCGGCCCGGTCGTCTGGGTGACCCCGACCCTTTCCTGGCTCGCGCTGGTCGCGGTCGCGACCTGGTTCGCCTATCGCATCAAGGACTGGCGCCTGGCGCTACTGGTGTTCTCCTGTCTGGCCTACCTGGTCGCCTTCGGCCAGTGGGACAGTGCCCTGGTGACCTTTTCGTCGATCGTCGTGGCGGTGCCGATCGGTGTGGTTCTGGGTCTGCTGCTGGGGATCTACGGCCACCGCCATCCGCGCTTCAAGCTGGCCATCACCCCGCTGCTCGATCTCATGCAAACGGTGCCGATCTTCGCCTATCTGGTGCCGGTTCTCCTGCTCTTCGGTTTCGGGCCGGTGTCGGCCATCGTGGCGACCATCATTTACGCCATGCCGCCCATGGTGCGGATCGCCATGCTGTCGCTGAAGACCGTGCCCGACGAGATCGTCGAGTACGGCCGCATGGCCGGCTGCACCCAGCGGCAACTGACCTGGCGCGTCCTGGTGCCGGCCGCCATGCCCTCGCTCATGGTCGGGGTCAATCAGGTCATCATGCTGTCGCTCAACATGGTGATCATCGCCTCGATGATCGGGGCCGGCGGTCTCGGCTTCGACGTGCTGGCCTCGCTGCGCCGTCAGGCGATCGGCGAGGGACTGGAGGCCGGCCTGGCCATCACCCTGATCGCCATCACCCTGGACCGTCTGTCCCAAGCCTATGCGCGGCGCTCGCCGCCGAGCCACGAGGAGATCCCGGCCTCCTGGCTGCGGCGCAACCGGCATCTGGCGGGCGCTTTGGCGTTGCTGGTTCTCTTTACACTGCTGGGCGGGCTGTCGGACCTTTTCCGGACCTATCCGCCGGGGCTGGAGATCTCCACCGGGTCCTTTTGGAACGATCTGGTGAAGTGGATCAACATCAACTTTTTCGACCAGCTGGAGGCGGTGAAGATCTTCTTCCTGCTGGGCATCATGAAACCGCTGAAGCTGTTCCTGCTGGCCTTGCCCTGGCCTTGCGTCCTGCTCGGCCTGGGGCTCGCGGGTTGGCAGCTCGGCGGCTGGCGTCTCGCGCTGCTCTGTGTCCTGCTGGCCGGCTTCGTGGTGCTGACCGGCCAGTGGTCCAAGGCCATGATCACGGTCTATCTCTGCGGCACCGCGGTGGTCCTGGCCACCATGATCGGGCTTCCCATCGGCATCTGGGCGGCGCGCAACGAGACCGCCAACAGGGTGATCACCGTGGCGATCGACACGCTGCAGACCCTGCCCAGTTTCGTCTATCTGCTCCCGGTGGTGATGCTCTTTCGGGTCGGCGACTTCTCGGCCATGGTCGCGGTGGTGCTCTATGCCCTGCCGCCGGCGATCCGCTACGCCAACCACGGGATCCGTCAGGTCTCGCCCGCCGTGATCGAGGCCGCCAAGACCTCCGGCTGCACCCGCTGGCAGACCCTGGTGAAGGTCCAGTTCCCCTTGGCCCTGCCGACCATCCTGCTGGGCCTCAACCAGACCATCATGTTTGCCCTATCCATGCTGGTGATCACCGCGCTGGTGGGCACCCGGGATCTGGGCCAAGAGGTTTACATCGCGCTGACCAAGGCCGACGTCGGCCGTGGTTTCGTCGCCGGCCTGTCGGTGGCCTTCATCGCCATCATCGCCGACCGGCTGATTGCCGCCGCCGTGCGCCGCCGCAAGGCCGCGCTGGGTCTCCAGGATAGAGGACAGGAATGATGACGAGCGACGATTTGGCCGCGGGACAGGTCGCCCGGCTGTCTTGCTGGAGCGGACCGGTCGACCCCCGGCCCCTGGTGGGAACGTCCCCCGGCCGGCGCTTTCAGGTGACCGACGGCGGCGCGGCCTTCCAGGTGCGCCTGGGCGGCGATCTGCCGAGCCAGGGCATTCTGTTCGATAACCTGGTGGCGGCGGCCCGAGCCGCGGCGGCGATCGGCCTCGGTCCGGAGGTGGTCCATCACGAACCCGGTGTTCTGGTGACCCGCGCCGTCGAGGGCCGGATCTTCGAGCCGGGCGACCTGAAGCTGCCGGGCTATCGGCGCGAGATCGTCGAGTTGATCGCGACCTGTCACCGCGAGGGACAAAAGCAGCTTCGCGGCCCCGCGCTCATCTTTTGGCCGCCTCATGTCATCCGCGGTCTCGGCCGGGTTGTGATGGAGGGCGAGGGCGCCCATCGCGAAGGGCTGCCTGACCTGCTGGCAAAGTCCGACGCCATCGCCGCCGCCCTGGGGCCGGTCGATCCGGTCTTCGCGCACAACGATCTCTTGACCGGCCACTTCGTCGACGACGGCGAGCGGCTCTGGCTGACCGACTGGGACCACGCCGCCTTCGGCGCGCCGCTCTTCGATCTCGCCAACCTTGCCGTCAAGAACGGCTTTGGCGGCGAGGACGAGGAGTGGCTGCTGGGCTATTACTTTCAGCGTATTCCCGACGCCCCCCTGTGGCGGCGCTACCGCGCCATGGCCTGCGCCGCCCTGCTGCTGAATGCGCTTCAGGGCATGGCGGCCGATCTCGAAAGCGGATCGGACCCCCAAAGCACCCCCGCCAGCGAAAGCCTGGCGCGTTTCGAGCGGGCCTACGAGGCCTTCGCCGGCATGATGGAGATTTCCCTATGACCGCCTTTCCCACCCAGGCGCGCGCGGTCGTCATCGGCGGCGGTATCATCGGCTGTTCGACCGCCTATCACCTGGCCCGGAACGGCTGGTCCGATGTGGTGGTGCTGGAGCAGGCCAAGCTGACCAGCGGCTCGACCTGGCACGCCGCCGGGCTGGTCGGCCAGTTGCGCAGCAGCGCCAACATCACCCAGCTCCTGAAGTACTCGGTCGAGCTCTACGACAAGCTAGGGGCCGAGACCGGCCAGGCGACCGGCTGGAAGCAGAACGGCGGACTGCGTCTCGCCTGCAACGCGGACCGCATGGTGGAGATCAAGCGCCAGGCCACCATGGCGCGCTCCTTCGGCCTGGAAATGGAGCTGTTGAGCCCCAAGGAGGCCCAGGACCTCTGGCCGGTGATGGACGTCTCGGATCTGGTCGGCGCCGCCTTCCTGCCGACCGACGGCCAGGCCAATCCCTCGGACATCACCCAGGCCCTGGCCAAGGGCGCGCGGCAAGGCGGGGTCAGGATCATCGAGGACTGCCGCATCGAGGCGGTCAGGCAGGCCGGCGGCCGGGTGACCGGGCTTTCGACCAGTCAGGGCGAAATCGCCTGCGAGGCGGTGATCAACTGCGCCGGGCAGTGGGCCCGGCAGGTCGGACAGCTCGCCGGGGTCAACGTGCCGCTGGTCTCGATGCAGCACTTCTACGTCGTGACCGACGCCATCCCGGGGGTGCCGCGCGAGCTGCCGACCCTGCGCGACCCCGACCGCCGGATCTATTTCAAGGAAGAGGTCGGCGGCCTGGTCTTCGGCGGTTACGAGCCGAACCCCAAGCCCTGGGCCGAGACCGGCGTGCCTCAGGACTTTGCCTTTTCGCTGCTCGACTTCGACACCGAGCACTTCGAACAACACATGGAACAGGGCCTCGAGCGCTGCCCGCTGCTTGGCGAGGCCGGCATCAAGCAAATGATCTGCGGCCCGGAGTCCTTCACCCCGGACGGCAACTTTATCCTCGGCGAGGCGCCGGAACTCGACGGGTTCTTCGTTGGCGCCGGTTTCAACGCCTTCGGTATCGCCAGCGCCGGCGGCGCCGGGCGGGCGCTGGCCGAGTGGGTGGTCGGCGGCGAGCCCTCGATGGACCTCTGGCCGGTCGATATCCGCCGCTTCGGGCGGCCGCACCTGAGCGACGACTGGACCCGGGCGCGCACCCTGGAACTCTGCGCCAAGCACTACACCATGGCCTGGCCGGGCGAGGAGCATCTCTCGGCCCGCCCGGAACGGGTCTCGCCGCTCTACGGGCCGCTGAAGGATCAGGGCGCGGTCTTCGGCGAGAAGCTCGGCTGGGAACGGCCCAACTGGTTTGCCCGTGCCGGCGAGGCGGCCCGGGATGTCTACTCCTTCGGCCGGCCCAACTGGTTCGAGGCCCTGGGCGAGGAGCACCAGGCGGCGCGCGAGGCCGTGGTGCTGATCGACCAGTCCTCCTTTGCCAAGTTCGCGCTGGTCGGATCGGGCGCGCAGGGTGCGCTCGACTGGATCTGCGCCAACCGGGTCGACAAGCCGGTTGGCGGCCTGACCTATACGCAAATGCTGAACAGCCGCGGCGGGATCGAATGCGATGTGACGGTGGCGCGGATCGCCGAGGACCACTTCTACATCGTGACCGGGACCGGCTTTGCGACCCACGACTTCGCGCACATCCGGCGTGCCGTTCCGGATGGCTGCCAGGCGCTGCTCAGCGATGTCACCTCGGGCTTTGCCACGCTCTCGGTGATGGGCCCCAAGGCCCGCGACCTGCTGTCGCGGGTCACACGGGCCGATCTATCGAACGAGGCCTTTGCTTTCGGGACCTGGCAACCGATCGACATCGGCGGCGCGCCGGCGCGGGCCCTGCGGATCACCTATGTGGGCGAACTGGGGTGGGAACTGCACATCCCCACGGAGCACGCCCTGGCGGTCTTCCAGCGCCTGCGGGCGGCGGGCGAGGGGCTGGGCCTGCGCCTGGCCGGCTACCGCGCCATCGAGAGCCTGCGCCTGGAGAAGGGCTACCGGGCTTGGGGCAGCGACATCAATCCCGACTTCACGCCGCTGGAGGCCGGCATGGCCTGGGCCGTGAAACTGAAAACCAACACCGCCTTCCTGGGGCGCGGCGCCCTGACCGCCCAGGCCGCCGCCCCCTTGCAGCGCCGCCTCGCCTGTTTCACCGTCGACGACCCGGCGGTCACCCTGTTGGGGCGCGAGACGATTTACCGCGACGGCCAGCGGGTCGGCTGGCTGGCCAGCGCCGGCTGGGGCTACACTTTGGCCAAGAACATCGGCTATGGCTACGTGCGCCGGGCCGAGGGCGTGGCCGACGACTATCTCTATGGCGGCAGCTACGAGCTGGAGGTCGCGACCGAGCGGGTGCCCTGCCGTATTGAGCGCGAGACGCTCTACGATCCGAAGAATTTGCGGGTGAGGGCATGACATGAGCGATTCCGCGTCCGACTTCGCATTCGCCGAGATCGTCATCATCGGCGGCGGTGCCGTCGGCTGCTCGATCGCCTATCACCTGGCCCAGATGGGCAAGCGCGATGTCCTGCTGCTGGAAAAGGCCCAACTCACCCACGGCTCGACCTGGCACGCGGCCGGTCTGGTCGGCCAACTGCGCGGCAAGCAGAGCCTGACCCGCATGATGCAGTACTCCGCCGACCTCTATGGCCGGCTGGAAGCCGAGACCGGACAGGCGACCGACTGGCATCCGGTCGGCAGCCTGCGCCTCGCCAGCTCCGAGGACCGCTGGCTGGAGATTCAGCGCACCGCCACCACGGCGCGGTCCTTCGGTTTCGAACTGCATCTGGTCTCGGCCTCGGAGGCGCGCCAGCTCTTTCCCTTCATCGATACCGAGGGGGTGATCGGCGCCGCCTTCATTCCCTCCGACGGCTATGTCGATCCGACCAGCCTGACCCAGGCCTATGCCAAGGGCGCGCGTCAGGGCGGGGTGCGGATCGAGGAGGGGGTGCTGGTCACCGGCTTCGAGAGCCGTGACCGGCGGGTGGTGGCGCTGGAGACCGACAAGGGCCGGGTGGTCTGCGAACAGGTGATCAACGCGGCTGGCATGTGGGCCCGTCAGATCGGCGCCCTGGCCGGTGTCTCGGTGCCGGCGGGAACGGTGGAACATCAGTACATCGTGACCGAAAAGCACGCAGATATCGCCGCCGGTCTGCCGACCCTGCGCGACCCCGACAAGAACTTCTATCTGAAGCCCGAGGCCGGGTCCTTCGCGATCGGCGGCTGGGAGGACGATACGCTGCCGTTCGGTATAGAGGGCATCGATTTCGATTTCGGCCGGACGCTGTTCCCCGAGAACCTGGAGCGCTTCGAGCAGATCCTGCTGCCGACCGCCGAGCGTCTGCCGATTCTGAACGAGCTGGGCATCCGCCAGACCATCAACGGGCCGATCCCGGTTTCGCCCGATGGCGAGCCGGTCATGGGCCTGGCCCCGGAACGCGACAACTTCTGGGTCGCCTGCGGCTTTACCGCCGGGATCGCCGCCTCGGGCGGGGCAGGCCGGGCGATGGCTGAGTGGCTGGTCGAGGGCGCGCCCTCCTTTGACCTCTGGTCCTTCGATCTGCGCCGCTTTGGCAAGCACCATGCCAGCCCCGGGTACCTGCACGAGCGCGCGGTGGAGAGCTACGGCCGCTATTACAAGATCCACTGGCCCCTGGACGAAAGCCAGGTCGGCCGCGGTCTGCGGCGCTCGCCGCTGCACGGGACCCTGGCCGCGGCGGGCGCCGTCCATGGCACCAAGTTCGGCTGGGAGCGGCCCAACTGGTTCACCCGGCCGGGCGAGGCGGGGCGGGACCTGCCGACCTTCGGGCGGCCGAACTGCTTTGCCGCGGTGGCGGCCGAGGCCCAGACCGTGCGCAGCGCCGTCGGCCTGATCGACCAGAGTTCCTTCGCCAAGCTGCGCCTGACCGGCCCGGGGGCGCTGGCGGCGCTGGAGCGCCTCGCGGTCTCGCGGATCGACAAGCCGGTGGGCGCGGCGATCTACACCCAGATGCTCAATCCGGCCGGTGGCATCGAATGCGACCTGACCATCTGCCGGCGCGGCCCGGAAGACTTTCTGATCGTCACCGGGTCGGGTTTTGGCGTCCACGACGGCGACTGGATCGCGCGCCACCTGCCAGACGATGGCAGCGCCAGGTTGGAGGAGGTGACCGCCGCCAGCGCCGTCATCAACATCTGCGGCCCGCAATCCCGGGCGGTGCTCGGCGCGGTCACCGACGCGGCGTTGGACAGCGAGGCCTTCCCTTTTGCCGCCTGTCGCGAGATCGCCATCGGGCCGGCGCCGGTGCTGGCGATCCGCCTGGGCTATGTCGGCGAGCTCGGCTGGGAGCTCCATATCCCGCCGGACATGACAGCCTTCGTCTACCAGGCCCTGATGGCGGCGGGCGCGGCCCACAAGATCGCCAACGTCGGCTACCGCGCGGTCGAGTCTCTGCGCCTGGAAAAGGGCTACCTCTACTGGTCCAGCGACATCACGCCCAAGACCGATCCGCTATCGGCCGGGCTGGGCGCCCGGATCGCCTGGTCCAAGGAGGATTTCATCGGCCGCGACGCGCTGCTGCGCCGGCGCGAGGAGGGCGCGAAAACGCGGCTGTCGGTCTTTACCCTCGAAGAGGAAGTCCAGGTCTTCGGCAACGAGCCGGTCTTGTGCGACGGCGAGGTGATCGCGGTGACTACCTCGGGCGGCTACGGTCACACCCTGGCCAAGCCAATCGTCTATGCCTATCTGCCAATGGGTTTGGGAGCGCGAGACGACTTCGAGGTCGAGGCCTTCGGCCGGCGGGTCGCCGCCATCCGCCACGAGGGCCCGCTCTACGATCCGGATAATGAGCGCCTGAAGGCCTAGTAAGGGAGGGAAGAGACATGCTGGAAGACCAGGTCGCGGCCGCGTTGCGGCGCATTCCCCTCTACCAGGACATGGACCTGGCGGGCGTCACCGCCGAGCGTCTGGGCGGGCTGACCAATCTCGTCTACCGGGTCCGGTCGCCACGCGGCCTCGACTGCCTGCGCATCGCCGGTGCCGGCACCGAGGAATACCTCGCCCGCGCGGTCGAGGGGCACAACGCCCAGCTCGCGGCGACGGCGGGGGTCAGCCCCGAAGTCCTCTTCTTCGACCCCGCCGACGGCCTGATGCTGACCACCTACATCGACGGCTTCGAGACCATGACGCCGGAGACTTTCCCGACCAAGCCGGGCGCGGCGACCCGCGCGGCCCTGGCCTTCAAGACCCTCCATGGCAGCGGCGAGACCTTCCGGTTCCGTTTCGAGGTCTTCGCCATGATCGACGACTACCTGAAGGTCCTGGATGGCAAGTCGGGGGTTCTGCTTCCCGCGGGCTACCATGAGGTTGTGAAGCAGGCCGAGGGCCTGCGCGACGCCTTGAACCGCGATCCCGTCGCGCTGGCGCCCTGCCACTGCGATCCGCTTTGCGAGAACTTCCTCGACGACGGCCAGCGCATGTGGATCGTCGATTGGGAGTATTCCGGGATGAACGATCCCTTCTGGGATCTCGGCGACCTTTCAGTGGAGGCCGGCTTCGGGCCCGACCAGGACCGCGAGATGATGGCCGCCTACTGCGGCGGCGCCGCGCCGGCGGCGCTCTTTGGGCGCATGGTTATCTACAAGGCGCTCTGCGATCTGCTCTGGACCCTCTGGGGCCTGATCCAGCACGCCAACGACAACCCGGTCGACGACTTCTGGGCCTACGCCACCGGCCGTTTCGCGCGCTGCCAGCGTCTCATGGCCGACCCCGCCTTCGCGGGGCACGTCGCGGCGGTTTAATGCGATCTTGGCGTCCGTGGAAGGCCGGATAATCGGGGCTGACCGGAAGCGGGGCTTGGGGGTTTTCGCGGAGCGTCGGGAGACCGCTTGTGCCGTGCATTGAAATGCGCGTTGCATCGGCTCCATCTGGGGTCTAGACAAACTCGCTATCGCGCGGGCCGTGCGCCACGCAAGACTTGCCCTAAAGGCGTCGCCAGTGGCCGCGAGGCGGGCAGGGGTCGGCAGGCAGGTATCGTCCTGGGACCGACCCGTTTCATCCGTTCTCAATGCCATCCGCGCGAGAATGATCTGGAGGAATGAATGAGCGACATTATGAAGATCAAGGCTGGACTGGAAGAAAAGCTCCGTGAGCTGACCGCGCGGGCCGAGGATATCGATGATGACCTGAGAGAGCCCCCGGATGACGATTGGGCGGAGAATGCCGTCGAATCGGAGAGCGACGAGGTGTTGGAGAGCATTGGCAGCGTGGCTCTGGTGGAAATTCGGAGCATAAAAGCGGCACTGTCCAAGATCGACGCCGGGACCTATGGAATCTGTGCCAGCTGCAACAAGAAGATCGACGCGAAAAGGTTGGAGGCCCTACCCTACGCGACAAAATGCATCAAGTGCGCGTAGAAGAAAATCCAACGTGCCATGACCAGCAGGTTTGGTGTTGAGGTTCTCAGCTTCTCGAACATTCTGGAGATTGATGGCGCGCGGACAGAGAAAGACTTCGCGGTCCTGCTCGAGGCTATGGAGTACGGCGACCAGTCGGGACTGAACGGCGCCGAACTACGTGAGATGTGTCTCCTGTCGCTGCAGGGCCTCAAGCCCGTGGACGCCGCCTATCTGGTGCTCAAGCACGACATGGGCGACGTTCTTCGAGACGGACAGATTCGCAACCTAGCTAGCGAAATGCTGGATGAAAAGCTCTGGGAGGAGTACGCAAACTCTTCGCTCCACGAACGCCTGTTCAATACCGGAAGCCTCCTCTACGCGGCATTTCCGCAATCTTTTCCGGAGCCCGACGCGGTTCGCGTCGTGCTCCAGGTCAAAACCGTCAGCACCGCTGCGACGGCGCTCCTGATCCCGGCGCCCCATGAGTCCCTTCTGGTGCGACTGCTTGCCGATGGCATGGACGGTCATGCGGCGCTGCACCGCCTATTCGGCGACGAACTCGGAGGGAAGTCGTTTCCCACTGCCGACGAGATCGTCTGGATCGTGCGCGCGGAGCCGATTGACGAAGTCACCGCGAAGCTCGAGGTCATAAGTTCCGGCTATTGGCTGGATGCCCTGAACCGCACCGACTTTTACGAGTCTTCGGCCTATGCCGACGAAACCCGGCCACCTCGGCCACCTCATTAAACCATGAGTAGGAAGCCGGCGGGTCACAAGGCCTGGGCGGCATGGGAAGCGCCGAATAGCGACCGCAAACGCGCCGCCGGTTCAGTCGGGAGCGGTCTCGGCGGGAATAATCTCCCTTTCCTCCGCCACCCAGATCGGCGAGCAGGTCAGATCGATGAAACGCTCTTCATCGTCCCTCAACTCTCGACTCGCGGCCCGGGCCCGTGGGTCACGGCCAAGACCCTCGAGCGCTTCACGGTTTTCGTACCAGATCTCGGCGATCCCATCGTAGGGCTCTGGTGAGCCACGGAACTGGCGGAGACGTTCGCTCAAGGTCCCGTTGTCGGTGTAGACCTGCACATAGCGCAGAATGCGGAGTGTTCTGCGATGTTTCTGGACCAGGGGCGCGTGGACCTTGAGCCAATGGTTCTGAAACTCGGCTACGCTGCTGGCCGGTCTTCGGCGCAGGCAAAAGACTACCTTGATCATGGGATTTTCCTGGTTTTCGGCTGAGTTGATCTAGTGCCCCACAAATATGGGGTTTCGTTTCTCAAGAAACGCCGCAATTCCTTCCTCGATGTCCTGCGTCGGGACCATTCGCGCGAAGTAGTTCGCTTCGATCGACAGACCCTCGTCGATCGGCACGTTGATGCCGCGCGTGACGCTGCCGAGGCAAGCCGCGACCGCGAGAGGGGAGTACTCGGCGATCTTCGAGGCAAGAGCGATCGCCTCGTCCAGGAGACTGTCGTGCGGCACCACTTCGTTGATCAGTCCGAAGTCGCGCGCCTGCAACGCCGTGATCGGCTCGCCGGTCAGGATCATCCGCAGCGCCCGTTTGCGTCCGATGAGCCGTGGGAGCCGTTGCGAGCCGCCGAACGGCGGCGCAAAGCCGAGGGCAATCTCCGCCTTGCAGAACTCCGCGCGCTCGCTTGCGATAGCGAGGGGAGCGGCTTCGGTGATCTCCGAGCCGCCACCATGGGCTAAACCGTTCACGGCCACGACAATGGGCTTGGGAAAGTTCTCGATGCGGGCCGTCAGACGCTGGCCGCGCCGTACGAACTCCCTCAGGGCAACTTCCTGTCCAGCTCGCACGGAGGGCGCGAAGCCGGCGATATCGGCACCGGCGCTGAAGGCGCGCTCGCCTGCCCCGGTCAGAACGATCGCGCGTAGTTCGCTGTCACGCTCGATCTCGTCGAGCCGCTCCAGGAGGCAATCGATCAGTTCGTAGTTCAAGGCATTGAGCTTATCTGGCCGGTTGAGGGTCAGTAAGGCAATCTTCGCGCGTCGCTCGCACAGCACAGTGTCGGACATGCAGCAATCCTTTCGTCGTGATTGCGGCAGAGGCTGCGAGGCAAATTCCTTGTTGTACACTCACTGTACGGTATACATGAAGAATGCCAAAGGAAGCCGCATCGACCCGTGACCGCCTGATCGCCGCCGCGACAGGGCTGTTCTATGGGGAGGGGATTCGAAGTGCCAGTATCGATGCCGTGGCCGCGAAGGCCGGCGTCACGAAGCGCACGCTCTACTATCATTTCAAGAGCAAGGACGATCTCGTCGCGGCTTATCTCGAATCACGCGACCAACCGACGCTCGATCTCTACGCGCGTTGGTTTCATGAGACCGCCGGCCCGGTCGACAAGAAGGTAGAGGGCATGTTCCGGAAGTTCGCCCGCGCGGCGCAACATCCCAAATGGAAAGGCTGTGGATTCCTGCGGACCAGCGCCGAACTTGCCAGCATGCCGGGTCACCCGGCGGTCAAGGCCGGAGCGGCCCATAAGAAGAACTTCGAGGCCTGGCTGACCAGCGTTTTAGCGGGTGAGGGCATCGCGGACGCGGAAGCCGTGGCGCGCAAGGTCGTGGTGCTTCTCGATGGTGCCGCCTCGACAATGCTGATCCACCGCGATCCAGCCTATGTCGAGGCAGCGGGGGCCGTCGCGGCCTCACTGGTGACCGGGAAAAAGTGAACCAGGTGGCGGCAATTAGGGCGATTGACCCGGACCGGTTACCTCGACAATCTCGCAAGCCCGCGGGCCTTGAGGCAAACCAACGAAGGAGACCGGTCCAATGAGGCCAGCGCCAATTTCCAACGCGCCGAACTCGACCAGCTATGACGTTGTCATCGTCGGCGGGGCGATGTACGGCTCGTCGGTCGCCTGGTTTCTCGCGGACAACCCGGACTTCGACGGGTCCATCCTGGTGGTCGAGCGGGATCCGACCTACGAGTTCACCTCGACCTCGCACACCAACAGCTGCATGCGCCAACAGTTCTCGAACGAGATAAACGTGCGCGTGTCGCAGTTCGCGGCGGAGTTCGTGAAGAATTTCCGCGCCTTCATGGGCGACGACCCGCGCGTGCCGGAGCTGGCGATCCACAGCTTTGGCTACATGTACCTGGCGGACAATCAGGCCTTTGCCGAGGTCCTGAAGGCGAGCCAGAAGGTACAGGCGGCCTGCGGCGCGGCCACCAAGATCATGTCGGCCGAGGAAATCAAGCGCGACTACCCCTTCTACAATGTCGACGACATCGTCGCCGGCAGCCATAACCTCGTGGACGAGGGCTATTTCGACGGCAACACGCTCTTTGACTGGTGGCGCCGCTCGGCGCGCGAAAAGGGGGTCGAGTACGTCACCAACGAGGTTGTCGCGATGACCCGAAACGCGGCCGGCAGCCAGGTCGTGAGCGTGGCCCTGAAGTCCGGCGAGGAAATCGCCTGCGGGACGGTCGTCAACGCCTCCGGGCCGCGGGCGGTTCTCACGGCGCGTATGGCGGGGATCGAGATCCCGGTCGAGCCGCGCAAGCGCTACACCTTCATCTTTTCGGCTGAACAGCCTCTCGACCGCGACCTGCCGCTGACCATCGATCCGTCAGGGGTCCATATGCGCAGCGATGGCGCCAACTATCTCGCCGGCTGCCCACCCGACGACGACCCGGCGGTCGACTATGACGACTTCGATCAGGACCACAGTATCTGGCAGGAAAAGGCCTGGCCGGCGATCGCGGCAAGAATTCCGCAGTTCGAGGCCATCAAACTGACCAATTCCTGGGCTGGGCACTACGCCTTCAACACGCTCGACCAGAATGCTATTCTGGGGCCGCACAGCGAGGTCGGGAACTTCATCTTCGTCAATGGCTTTTCCGGCCATGGCTTTCAGCAGTCGCCCGCCATGGGCCGGGGAACCGCCGAGTTCATCACCTACGGCGAATACCGGTCGCTGGACCTGACGCCGTTCAACTATGCCCGGATTGCGGAAAACCGGCCGTTCGTCGAAAAGGCAGTGATCTGAGACGGTGATCTCAGGGGGGCGACCAGTTCTGACCGGATCGGGCGCGCAAGTGGCCGACTCCAGAGTGCGCTGCCCGGAGCGCAATCGGTCGGCAGGCCGCTATTCACGCCCTATTCAGGCCGAAGAGGCCTGCCGGTTTGGCAAAGGGACATATTTGTGCTTAACCGGAGCTTGAGACGAGACGATCGCGGGTAGGGAGACAATGACGATGTCGATGACCTCAGAACGAGGCGGGACGATGACGGGATTTGGTTTGGGCATCACGGCGCCCAGCAAGCGGAGTATCTTTCCCATCAACGGCGTTGACAGCCGGCCACCGCCGGAGCCGACCCCGGAAGGCGCGCTGCTGGTCGGCCGGGGCATCGAGATCAAGGGCGGTATTCAGGCCTGCGAGATCCTGGTGATCGAGGGACGCGTCGAGGCCGACCTGGCGGTCAAGACCCTGGACATCAAGGCCGGCGGCGCCTTTGCCGGCGAGGCCAAGGTCGAGACCGCCCATATCGCCGGCAACTACGAGGGCAGCCTGACGGTCTCCGGGCGCCTGACGGTCGCCGAGACCGGCGTGGTGCGTGGAACCCTGCGCTATGCGACGCTCGCGGTCGCCGCCGGTGGCGTGGTCGCCGGCGACGTCGACCAGAAGGACTGACCGTTTTCGTTGGTGTTAGGCGTGTAGCGCGGCGGCGTGGTGGCGCAAGTGATCCTCTATGAAACTGGCGATGAAGTAGTAGGAGTGGTCGTACCCCTCCTGCAGCCGCAGGGTGAGCTTTTGCCCCGCGGCCTCGCAGGCCTCGCTCAGCAGCTCGGGTTTGAGCTGTTCGGCGAGAAAGGGATCGGCGCCGCCCTGGTCGACCAGTAGGGTCGCGGCGCTGGCCCCGTTTTTCAGCAGCTCGGTGGCGTCGTAGGCACGCCAGGCCGCGCGGTCGTCTCCCAGGTAGCCGGACAAGGCCTTCTCGCCCCAGGGACAGCGCATCGGTGCCGAGATTGGCGCGAAGGCCGAACAGCTCTTGTAGACTTCAGGATTCTTCAGATGGATCGTCAAGGCGCCGTGGCCGCCCATGGAATGGCCGGTGATCCCCTGGCGCGCCATGTCGGCGGGGAAGTGGGCGGCGATCACGGCCGGCAGTTCCTCGGTGATGTAGCTGTACATGCGGTAGCTGTCCGACCAGGGCGCCTGGGTCGCGTCGAGGTAAAAGCCGGCGGCCGAGCCGAAATCGTAGGCATCGTCCTCGCCGGGATAGCCCTTGCCGCGGGGCGAGGTGTCGGGCGCCACGACGATCAGGCCGAGTTCGGCGGCGGCCCGTTGAAAGCCGGCCTTGCTGGTGAAGTTCTCCTCGGTGCAGGTCAGGCCGGACAGATAGGTCACCACCGGCAGCGATCCGCCCTCCAGGGCCTGCGGCGGTTGATAGACGGAGAAGTTCATGGTGCCGTCGCAGGCCGACGACGCGTGGCTGTAGTAGCCCTGGGTGCCTCCAAAACTGCGCTGCTGGCTGCGGATTTCCAAATCGGCCATGGCGATGGCTCCCCCCTCTCACTGGCGTCAGGACCTCCCTGTCGGTTGCAAAACAGAGCATCCCGGCCCCCGAGATTCAGGGGCCGGGCGACTGCGGTCCGACTTTTTCGATCAGTAGACTACAACGCTTCGGATCGATTCGCCCGCATGCATCAGGTCGAAGCCCTTGTTGATGTCATCGAGGGACAGTTTGTGGGTGATCAAATCGTCGATGTTGATCTTGCCCTCCATATACCAGTCGACGATCTTGGGCACGTCGGTGCGCCCGCGCGCGCCGCCGAAGGCCGTGCCCTTCCAGACCCGGCCGGTGACCAGCTGGAAGGGACGGGTCGAGATTTCAGTGCCGGCCGCCGCCACCCCGATGATGGTCGAAACGCCCCAGCCCTTGTGACAGCACTCCAGCGCCTGACGCATGGTGTTGACGTTGCCGATGCACTCGAAGGAATAGTCGGCGCCGCCCTTGGTCAGTTCGACCAGATGAGCCACCAGGTCGCCGTCCAGGTCCTTGGGATTGACGAAGTGGGTCATGCCGAACTTCTTGGCGATCTCCACCTTGGCCGGGTTCAGATCGACGCCCACGATCATGTCGGCGCCGGCCAGGCGGGCGCCCTGGATCACGTTCAGGCCGATGCCGCCGAGGCCGAAGATCACGACGTTCGAGCCCGGCTCGACCTTGGCGGTGTTGATCACCGCGCCGATCCCTGTGGTCACGCCGCAGCCGATGTAGCAGATCTTGTCGAAGGGTGCGTCTTCGCGGACCTTGGCCAGGGCGATCTCGGGAAGGACCGAGAAATTGGCGAAGGTCGAGCAGCCCATGTAGTGGTGCATGGGCTTGCCTTCGAAGGAAAAGCGGCTGGTGCCGTCGGGCATCATGCCCTGGCCCTGGGTCACGCGGATCGCCTGACACAGGTTGGTCTTGGGGTTCAGGCAGTAGTCGCACTGACGGCATTCCGGCGTATAGAGCGGGATGACGTGGTCGCCCTTCTTCAGCGAGGTCACGCCCGGCCCGGTGTCGACCACCACGCCGGCCCCCTCGTGCCCCAGGATGGTCGGGAAGAGGCCCTCCGGATCGCCGCCCGAAAGGGTGAACTCGTCGGTGTGACAGATCCCGGTGGCCTTGATCTCGACCAGAACCTCGCCCTCCTTGGGGCCTTCCAGCTGCACGGTCTCGATCGAAAGCGGCTTGCCGGCCTCGAAGGCCACGGCGGCGCGAACGTCCATAATTTCCCCCTGTCTTTCAGAATTCGGTGAGCCGATTTGGCGTTATCCTTCCAGGCCGGAGATTCGAAAGCAAGCCTTGGAATGGCCAAAATCCGGGCCGTTAGACCTTCGTCTCATGAGCCGTCCTCTGTGCCGCTCCCGCGGCTGGGCGACAAGACAAATGGGGCCTTTTGCCATCCCGGATTTCCTGGAGGAGCGTGGCGCCCTATTCCGCCGCCTGCAGCGCTGCCTGGGCGCAAAAGCAAGAAGCCGCCACCCGTCTGTCCGCCCGCGCATCGGCAAGTTCGAGCCTTTGGCGGACCTGCAGGATCTCGACCTTCTCGCCACGGGCCTCGAGACAATCGTGGAGACCCTTGAGGCTCCAGACGTTGTCCGGATGCACGGTCGCGCGGCTCAACTGGCCGCCGAGACCCAGATCCTCGCGGAAAACGGCCTCGGCCTCGTCGTGGCGCCCCTGCTCCAACAGAAGTGCGCCCAACGCGTGCCTTGTGGGCTGCATCCACCCCCAAGGCTCGTCATAGGGCAGGTCGTCGTCCAGTTGGACGGAACGGCGCAGCGCGGCAAAGGCACCCTCGTGGTCGCCCTTCCTGTAGAGGATCTCGCCGCGCAGCATCTCTGCCGCGATCTCCAGGAGATCGACGACGGGATTGTTATGCAGTATTCGCGATTCCGGCACCCGTGCCTTCGCCAGCAGAAACGCCTTTTCTTCCGCCTCGGCCTGCTCGACATCGCCCAAGGCCGCATGGGCGACGCCCCGGGCGTAGTGCACATGGGCGGCGAGCGTACAGTAGAGATCGGGATCGTCCGGCAGTTCCAGGGCGATTGCTTCGCGCCATTTCCCGAACCGCACCAGCACGTGCGGCTCGAAGCTAAGATAGCTCTCGAAGTAATCCGCCATGGGCGGGCTTTCGACCCGGAGCATCTCCGCCGGCACGGTCTCCGCAGCCCCGCGCACCGCCGCCATGGCCGGCTCGAACTGGCCAAGGAACATCGCCCCGTAGATAATGAAGTGATAGTTGTGGAGGCGGTAGCCGGAATAGATGTTGAAGGGGCCCTCCTTGCGCCAGAACTTCAGGTCCGCCCGCACCGCCTCCTCGTTCCAGTGCACCACGTCGCGGTAACCGCCGCAGAGCACATCGATGTGGGTTGGCATATGGACGAGGTGTCCGGCATCCGGCACCAGGGTGCGCAGGGCATCGCCCGCCTTCAGCGCCTTCTCGGGGAAGGGCGACATCTCCATCAGGTGGACATAGAGGTGCAGGATCCCCGGATGGCGCATCGCCGCCGGATCGCTTTCCAAGGCTTCCTCGAGGACGGCCTGCGCTTCTTCGGTCGAGGCGCCGTCAGCCGGCCGCCCGGCCTTTAGATCCCACATCTGCCAGGGCGTCCGGTTCAAGAGCGCCTCGGCAAAGATGGTCCGCACCTCGAGGCTTTCACTGTGCGTCTCGAAGGCCGCCCGCATTGCGTCGGCGTAGGCGTCGTTCCAGGGCGCCATATCCTCGATGGGCTTCGCCCGCGGATAGCGCACCGGAAGTGCCCGAATCAGCGCGGCCTCCCAATCCGACACCCCTTCGATCCGGTCCCGGGCCGCCTTCGCGGCCGCGAACCCCGTCGCCAGCGCCTCGGCCCGGTTGGCCTCGTCGAAGAGATGCCAGGGCATGTTGTAGTTCGGCCCGGCGGCGTAACCCAGGCCCCAGTGCGCCATGGCGCAATCAGGATCGGCTTCGATCGCCTTTCGAAAGCAGGCGACGGCCTCTTCGTGGTTGTATCCGAAGGTCCAGACCAATCCCCTGTCGAACCAAGTCTGGGCCTCGCTGGATCCGGTCGTCACCGGATAGGAGTGTCCGCCGAGATCGTAGTACTCGTCCATGTCGCACCTCAATCGGCCATGCAAGTCCTCCCAGCCCGGGAAAGACGTTGGCCAATATAGCAGAGGAAATCCATCCGCTCATTTCATATCGGGAAACTGCCGCTCCCAGGCACCGGTCGGGGAGGGGTCCAGGCGGTGCTTCATGATGCGCTGGCTGGGGGTCCGCTCGAAGGCCTCGACCGGCTGGTAGAAGCGCGGCAGTTGGTAGCGCGCCAGGCGCGCGGCGAGCCAGACGTTCAGTGCGTCCAGATCAAGGTCATGGCCGGTCTTGGGCTGGAGGAATAGCTTGATGTCCTGTTCGCCGATCTCGGAGGCCACGCCGATGGCCGCGCAGTCTTCGACCGCCGGGTGGCCGGCGGCGACGCGTTCGATCTCCCAGGCCGAGACGTTCTCGCCGCGCACCCGCATGGAATCGGTCAGGCGGCCGTGAAAGGCAAGGTTGCCCTCGGCATCCCAGGAGCCGATATCGCCGGTCCAGAGCAGGCCGTCGCGCAGGGCCTTCGCGCTCGCCTCGGGGTTCTTGAAGTAACCGGCAAAGATCGCCGTCGGGTCCTTGGCGCGGACCACGATCTCGCCTTTTTCGCCCGGCCCGACCGGGGTGCCCGCGCTGTCGCGCAGTTCGACCTCGAACCAATCCAGGGCCCGGCCGACGGAGCCGACCACGCCCTGGTCGTTAAAGGTGGTGACGCTGGAGGCCTCGGACATGCCGTAGCACTCGCGGATCGCCAGCCCGAAGCGCTCCTCGAAGGGGCGCCAGATTTCTGCCGGGCAGCCGCCGCCCCAGGCAAGACGCACCCCGTGGTCGCGGTCGCGCGGGCCCGGCGGTTGCTTGAGCAGGATCTGCAGAATGCCGCCGAGAAAATGGATATGGGTCGCGCCGGTGGCGCGGACCTGGTCCCAAAAAGTGCCGGCGCTGAAGCGTTCGGCGAGGACCAGCCGCACCGGCCGGATCAGCGGCAGGATCAGCAACTGTGCGCCGCCGATGTGAAACAGCGGCTCCCACATGAAACAGACGTCGCCATCGCGCGCCTGGGTGATCAGGGCGACCGCCTCGCCGGCATGACGCATCATGGCATGGGTCACCAGCACCCCCTTGGGCGGCCCTGTCGTGCCGGAGGTGTAGAGAATGCCAAAAAGCGTCTCGGGCGGGCAGGGGGCGGCCTCGAAGCCGCGAATCTCGCTCATCAGCGGGCCGAGGTCACCGCCGATCCCGCTGTTTTGCAGAACGAGGGGCGGCAGCGCCGCCTGGCTGTCCCGGATCGCCGCCATGCGATCCCGGTCGGCGATCACGAGGCGGGGTTCGCAGTGTTCCAGGATGTAGCGCAGCCCGTCGCCGCGCAGCCCGCTGTTGACCGGGACCCAGGCAATGCCGGCCCGGGCCAGGGCATAGATCACGACGATGGCGGCGGTGGAGTTGGCCATCATCACCGCGGCCCGGTCGCC
Source organism: Kiloniellaceae bacterium (assembly GCA_021776195.1). The sequence continues at coordinate 33,617 of JAJFGK010000057.1, forward strand.
CGGCCTCAGACCGCGGTCGTGCAGCGCCGCGGCCAGGGCCGCCGAGCGCGCCTCCAAGGCGGCAAAGGTCAGGCTGTCATCGTAGGCCTTGGCGAAGAGCCGGTCCGGATTGCCGGCGGCCTCGCGCAAAAAGGCGGTGATGATACCCCCGTCGCTCACGGCCCCAGCCCCCAGTTACGCACCGCCCGCCGGCGGCCTTCCGGGCCAAGGAGTCCAGCCGGCGGGTCAAAGGGCAAGCAAAAATCGTCCCCACGACCTAGGCGGTGGCCATTTCCTCTTCCAGGCGGGATTCGAACACGGTCAGCTCCGCCACCAGCTTGTCCATGCGGCCCAGCGCCCGATCGAAGTCGTCCCTGGCCGCCGCGGCTTCCATCTCGCCGCGCAGGCTATCGATACGGTTGCGCTCGGCTTCCAGGGCTTCGCCGTCGAAACGATCGACCCGGTTCAGACGCTCTTTCAGTCCCGCTAATCTTTCGGTGTAGGTGGTCCGCTCGGCTTCCAGGTCCCGGATGAAGCTTTCCAGCGTGACGAGGCCCGAGGCGACATCGTCCAGCTTGAAGAGCGCCTGTTCGTGCTTCTTCTCCGCGGCCAGGTCCTCGGCTTGGGCGAAAGCGGCTTGGATGTTGCTCTGCAGCTTGCCGGCCTTGTCGTCTTTCAGGGGGTCTGAGACTTCGGCCAGGCGGTCGGCAACCTCGTCGCGGCGCTTATCGTAGCGCTGCTCCAACTCGCGGTACTTGGTCATCGCGGTCTCATGGCCCGCCAGCATGGCCTTGATGCGGTCCATGGAGGCCAGCGCGGCGTCGAAGTCGTCCCTTGCCGCGGCCTCCTCCATCATCCCGCGACGTTCGACAAGGGATCGCTCGACCTCCACCAGCAGGGGGTAGCCCGAGCCTTGCGCCGCGTCGAGGCGGGTTTCGATGGCGGGCAGTTCGTTGGTGTAGCGCTTGCGCTCCGCGTCGATGTCTTCGAAGAGGGCCATGAACTCCGTGGTCAGGGGCTCCAACTCGTGCGCCTTCACCAGGGCCTTTTCCCAGCGGTTTTCCTTGACCAGCTTGGCGATCTCCTGACGCAACGGCTTGATGTCGGCCTTCAGCTTTGTCAGGCGCGGATTGAGGACCGCGCTTTCCGAAGTCTTGAGAGCCGGGGCGAGGATCTTCATGAGGTCCTTCAGCTCGGCCTCGTCGGCCTTGTATTGCGTCACCATTTCTTCCTGGCGCGCGACGATGGTCATCAAGGCGTCCAGATGGTCGTTGGCGATATCGTAGTCCTCGGCATCCGCCGCCTCGGTGACGTTGGTCTTTTGCCTTACGATGCCCTGTTCCAGGCTTTCGAGCTGCGGGTAGCCGCTCCCCCAGGCCGCGTCGATCTTGCCTTCCAGCTTGGCGAAGCGGTCCTCGAAGACCTTTTTCTCGGCGGCGATGTCGGCCTGGATCGATGTGACCTGCTTGACCAGGGCCTCGAGTTCGGTGAGCAGCATGAGGGCGTACTCAAAATCGTGCTCCTGCTCCGTGGCCTGCCGCTTGAGCTCGACCAGTTCTTCGATTTTCTCCTGCAGGGGCGGAAGGTCGATATTTTTCGATGGCGCCATGGCCGTCTTCAGGCCCGGCTTCAAGGCGTCGTTGCGCTTGTCGTACTCGGCTTCCAGGGCCTCGAACTTGGCGACTGTCTGGCTGTGGACCTCGACAATCACCATGAGGGTGTCGAGCATGTCCAGCGCGCGTCCGTAGTCTTCCTCCTTGGCCGCCTCCTGGGACTGGATGTCGTACCTCTTGATCTGGAGTTCGGAGTCGAAGAGGCTCGCGTAGTCGGTCTCCGAGGCTGCCTCGATGCGGTCCTTGGTGGCGGCGTAGCGGGTGTCGTATTCCTGTTTCCTGGCGTCGCGCTGTTCCAGCAGGGTCTGGAATCCGACCAGGAGTTCTTCCAGATTCTCCAGGCAGGACAAGGCCTCGTCGAACTTGATCTCCGTGGCAAGCTGCTCCGCCGCGGCCTTCTGCTCGGCGATTTTCGTCTGTCCATTGACCAGAGCCGGGTACTTGACCGTCACGGCGGCCGCCTTGAGCGGGCCGGCCAGCGACTTCAGCTTGTCCTCGTAGGCTTGTTGCCTGGCGCGGTGGTCGGCCAGCAATTCCACGATCATGACGACCTGGCTTTTCAGCGATGTCTTGTAGTCGAGCGCCTCCGTAAAGGCCTCCCGCGCCGCGTCGGTCTCCATCTGCGCCTTGGTCGCGAGCATGTGCTCCTGCTTCGAGGTTATGGCCTCGAGGGGGATCGCTGCGCTGGCCTCTTCGACGTCTTTCAGAAGCTGGGCCAGTCCCTCCTCATAGTCGCGGCGCTGGGCTTCGATTTCCTCCCGATAGGCCTCCGTGGCTTCGAGCGTGGCTTCCAAGGGGAGTAGCAGCTTTTCGGCCGCATCGAGATCGGGCTTTGCGGCCGCGTCGTCCACGGCCTTCCGTTCGGATTCGATTTGGGCCTGACCGTTCTTCAGGTACTCGTTGGCGACGGGCTCCAGCGCTTGCTTGATGCGCGGCTCCAGGGCATCGCGTTTGTCGGTGAAGGCCTTTTCGCGGGCGCGGAACTCTTCCCAGCCCTTGGCGCACATGGTGACTTGGAGTTCCGCCGTCTCTTGGCTGACCAGCGCGGCCTCGTAGTCTTCCGCCGCGGCCGCGGCCTTGGCATCGTCGCGCGCGGAGACCGCATTGCGCTGCCATTCCTGGATCATCTGGTCCGGGCAGTCCGGCAGGATCTCCTCCAGCTTGGGCGCCATGGTGTCGCGGCGATCCTCGTATTCCTTGATCTGGCCCTCGACCTTCTCGACCAGCTTGTCGTAGGCATCCAGCGTGCTCTCCAGATTGACCAACTCGGACAGGGCCTTGGCGTAGTCGGCCACCTCGGCGGCCTCCTTGGCCCTGTTGCTCCAGGTCGCGACCATGGCGCGACCGTGCGCCAGGTGCTTGTTCGGGCTCTCGACCAACGCCACCTCGACCCGCGGCCGCAATTCTTCCGTCTTGTCCTCGTAAGCCTGCTTGGCGGCGGCGAATGCTTCCATCGCACCTTCGAAGGCAGCCAGTTCGGCCTCCAGGGTCACCAACTCGGCCAGAGCCTGCTGGTAGTCGCCACCCGAAGCCGCCTTCTCCATCCCGGCGAAGTTCTTTTCGGCGGCGCCCAGGTCCAGGTTCGCGGGTCTATCGCCCTCGGATTTACGGGCTTCCTCGAGCCGGGCCTGAACGGCTGGCCGCTGTTCCTCGTAACTCGCCTC
>JAJFGK010000058.1 GCA_021776195.1 Kiloniellaceae bacterium
CTCGAGCTCGGCCCCTGCCGCGTTGCAGCGGTCGGCCGCGGTCAGCGCCGGGTGCCGCCCGGTGCCGTCGTAAATCACGACCCGCTCGCCGACCGGACGCGCGCCGGTCAGGATATCCCAGATCGAGGTACAGTGTTCCGCGCCGTCGATCCAGTCGAGGTCGGGCAGGCCGCCGGTCGCGATGATCACCACGTCCGGCGCCTCGGCGTGGACATCGTCCGCCTCGGCGAGCTGGTTCAGGCGGACCTCGACACCCAGCCGTTCCAGCTCGGCCCGGCGCCAGTCGACGATGCCGGTGATGTCTTTGCGCCAGCTCGCCTCGCGCGCCAGGCGCAGCTGGCCGCCGAGATCATCGGCGGCCTCGAACAGCACCACTCGGTGGCCGCGCTCGGCCGAGATCCGCGCCGCCTCGAGTCCCGCCGGCCCGCCGCCGACCACGACATGCCGCCGGCCGGGCGTCTCCGCGCGCGCGATGCTGTGCGGCCAGAAGCGCTCACGCCCGCTGGCCGCATTGTGCAGGCAGGTCGGCCGGGTCGTGCCCATGCAGTAGGAGGCGCCGACGCAAGGGCGGATCCGGGCTTCCTCGCCGCGCTCGATCTTCTTGACGATATGGGGATCGGTGATGTGGGCCCGGGTCATGGCGACCATGTCCAGCAAACCTTCGCGGATCGCATAGCGGGCGCTCGCCAGGTCCGTGATGCGGGCGGCGTGGAACACCGGCAGCCCGACCGCGCGCTTGAAGCGGCCGGCTTGCTCCAGCCACGGCGCGATCGGCGAGGCCATGCCGGGCATGCAGTCGGTCACCAGCGCGAGCTCGGTATCGAGCCGGCCGTAGTTGGCGTTGAAGAAGTCGATCAGCCCGGAGGATTCAAAGATCCCGGCAATCGCCAGGCAGTCTTCGAAGGTCAGCCCGCCCGCCATCGTCTCGTCGATCAGAAAGCGCATGCCGACGATGAAGTCGTCGCCGACGCGCCGGCGGATCTCCTCGTGCACCAGCAGGCCGAAGCGGCAGCGGTTCTCCAGCGAGCCGCCGAAGTCGTCGGTGCGCCGGTTGGTAACCGGCGAGAAGAACTGGCCGATCAGGTGGCCGCCAGCCAGGGTTTCGATGCCGTCCAAGCCGCCCTCCTTGCAGCGCCAGGCGGCATCGCCGAAGGCCTTCACGACCCGGGCGATGTCGTCTTCGTCCATCGCCTTGGGAAAGCTGCGGTGCAGGGTCTCGCGGATCGCCGAGGGCGCGATGGTCGGCAGCCAGTCGCCGGCATAGGATTCGCCGCGCCGGCCCAGGTGGGTGATCTGGCACATCAGGGCCGCGCCCTGGGCATGCATGCGCTCGGAGAACTGCTGGAAGTAGGGGATGCAGGCGTCGGTGCCGACGTTGAGCTGCTGGAACACGTTGGGGCTGTCCGGGGCCACGTTGGACGAGCCGCCGAACATCGAAAGCGCGATGCCGCCCTTGGCCTTTTCCTCGTGATAGGCCTGGTAGCGCTCCCTGGTCAGGCCGCCCTCCTCCAGGCCGCAGGCATGGCTGGTGCCCATCACCCGGTTCTTCAGGGTCAGGTGCTTGAGCCGGAAGGGCTGCAGCAGCGGGTCGTTGTTGCGGATGGCGTCGTCGGGCATGGCTCGGTCCTCGATCCGGGTCCGGAACGATGGGGAGGAAGGCGCAAGCTGTCCACCCCCAAATGGACGCCTCGACCCTATTGAAGAAGTCGCGCCCTTGGGTCAGCATCCATGCCGAAACAAGGGCCCGCCCCCGAAAGCCGGCCCGCTGGGAGAGCGCGATGCAAACGGAGTTGGAGAAACGACCCCTCGCCCGCAGGCTAGAAGACTCCCCGGGCCTCGAGCCGGTGGACCTGGCGCGCTATCCGATCGACCGCCCCGACGATCCGCGCCTGCGGGAGACAATTCTGGAGGCCCGCGCGGGGTTGGCGCGGGACGGCTGCGCCCGGATCGGCGGCTTTATCCGCGAGACGCTGCGAGGCACGCTGGCCGCCGAGACCGACCGCCTTGTCCCGGCGGCACTCTTCAGCAGCGAGCCCTATACCCCCTATGGCACGCCGCCCGACGAGAGCTTTCCGCCCGACCATCCGCGTCGGCGCACCCATCGCACCACCAGCGGCAACGTGACCCGCGATTTGATCGACGAAGACACGCTGATCTATCGGCTCTATCGCAGCGCGGCCTTCAAGGCCTTCGTCGCGGCCTGCCTGGAGGCCGAGGTGATCCACGAGTTCGCCGACCCGATGCGCAGCCTCACCATCAATGCCATGCCGGACGGCACGACCCTCGGCTGGCACTTCGACGCCAACGAGTTCGTCGTCAGCCTGATGACCCGGCGCGCCGATGCCGGCGGGGCCTTCGACTACTGCCCCGGGATCCGCGCGCCGGGGGACGAGAACTACGCGGCCGTCCAGGCGGTCCTCGACGGCGACCGCGGCCTGGTGAAGTCCCTCGACCTGCAGGTCGGCGACCTACAGATTTTCAAGGGCCGCTACTCCATGCACCAAGTCGCCCCCACCCAGGGCGAACGCCATACCGTGATCTTCGGCTACGCGCGTGAACCCGGCTTCATCGGCAGCGTCGCCAGCACCCAGCGAATCTACGGCCGCGCCATGCAGGCCCACTTCGATGCGGATGCCCGGCGCCACGGCGACGGCCTCGCCGACTAGCAAGGGATCAAGCCATGACACCTGAAGCGCTTTCGCTCGCCGAGAACAAGACCTGGCAGTCCGATTTGCAGCTCGGCCGCCTGGCGCGGCTGCGGGCCCAGCTCGACCGCGCCGACTGCGCCGCCGGGCTGTTTTACGACCCGATCAACATCCGCTATGCGACCGGCAGCTCGAACATGCAGGTCTATGGCCTGCACAATCCCTGCCGCTATGCCTTCGTGGCCACCAACGGGCCGGTCGTGCTGTTCGAGTTCAAAGGCTGCGCCCACCTGTCCGAGGACTGCCCGGCCGTCTCCGAAGTGCGCAACGCCGTGACCTGGTACCACTTCGTGGCCGGTCCGCGCGCCGCGGAGTACGCCAAGCGCTGGTGCGCCAAGGTCCTCGATCTGGTCCAGCAGCACGGCGGCGGCAACCGGCGGCTTGCGATCGACCGGCTCGACCCCCTGGGAACCCACCTGCTGGAAGCCGAGGGGATCGCCATCGTCGAGGGCCAGGAGGTCGCGCACCTGGCCCGCCTGATCAAGACGCCCGAGGAAATCGCGGCGGTGCGCCAGTCCGTGGCCGTCTGCCAGACCGGCATCCGGCGGATGCGCGACGCGACCCGGCCGGGCATGACCGAGCAGGAGATCTGGGCCATCCTGCACCAGACCAACATCGAGCAGGGTGGCGAATGGATCGAGACCCGCCTGCTCTCTTCCGGGCCGCGCACCAATCCCTGGTACCAGGAGGCCGGCAGCCGCCGGGTCGAGCTCGGCGACATGATCAGCCTGGATTCCGACCTGATCGGGCCGCATGGCTACGGCGCCGACATCTCACGGAGCTGGACCGTGGGCGACGGGCGGCCCAACGACGAGCAGCGTCGGCTCTATTCCCTGGCCCACGAGCAGGTCCGGCGCAATTCGGAGCTGTTTCAGCCAGGGCGCAGCTTTTTCGAGGTCGCCGACCTGGCCTGGCGCCTGCCCGAGCCCTTCGACCGCTTCGAACAGCCGGCCATCGCCCACGGCACCGGGCTCTGCAACGAGTTCCCGCTGATCATGCACAGCGACCGCATCCGCGAGTCCGGTCACGACGGCATCGTCGAACCCGGCATGGTGCTCTGCGTCGAAAGCTATGTAGGCGCGGCCGGCGGCCATGAGGGCGTGAAGCTCGAACAGCAAATCCTGGTGACCGAAACCGGCTGCGAGCTGCTCTCCGACATGGAGTTCGAAGACGACTTCCTGTGACCGCTTTGTCTCGCCGCGCCGCCCAATCCGCTGCGGGACCGCGCTAGCCGTCGGCCCAGTTCTCCATCAGCAGCCCGTCGACGCGCGAGAACTCCCGCAAGTTGTTCGAAACCAGGACCAAAGCCTCGCTGCGGGCATGGCCGGCGATCATGAGATCATAGGGGCCGATCGGCGTTCCCTTGCGCTCCAGGACTGCGCGAATCTGACCGCTGTGGGCCGCCGCCTTCACCGCGAAGGAGAGCACCTCGAGGCGGGCCATGAACCCCTCCACAACCTGCAGATTCGCGTCACGCCGGGCCGATTTTTCGGCGCCATAGAGCAGCTCGGCCGCCGTCACCGAAGAGATGCAGAGTTGGCCGCTCAGGGCGTTGAAACGATCCTTAAGTGCCGCTGGACGCTGTTTGATGACATAGATGCAGATGTCGGTGTCCAGCATGTAGCGCAGCACCTACAGATCCTCCCGCTCCTGCTGCTCGGGTTGAGCTCGCTCCTCCATGAAGTCCTGGGAAACGCCCGGCCCGTCGAAGAAGCTGTCCCAATGGGCATCGATAGGGGAGATCAACCGGGCAGGCCCCAGCTTGGTGATCTCGACCTGCTTGACTTCATCAGGCAGAGCCACGGCCTTTGGCAGCCGCACGGCTTGGGTCTGGTTGTTCTTGAAGAGCGTGGAGCGTGCCATGGTCAATCCTGCGGAGTATATACGGATTGTATATACAATAGCGCAACAGATTTGTATATGTCAATCGTATAAACTTCGCCTTGCCGCGGAGACCCGGAATCATGTTTGCGCTAAAGACCCGCGTAGTCCCCTGCGATGCTCTCGGCCGTGAAGTAGAAGGGCACCGGACCCTCGCAGACCCAGGCCCGGTGGGCTTCGCCCTCCAGGGCCTTCAACAGCTCCGCCGTGGCCGAGATGCGCCCGCCGTAGAGCCGGTTGGCCATGTCGAGCACCGCGACCCGGTGCATCGTCTCGGTGCCGCTGCCGCAGGCGTCCTTGGCGAGCCAGACCCGATAGCCCGCCTCCATGCCGTCCAGCACCGTGCCGCGCACGCACATGTCGGACCAGACGCCAAAGACGATCAGGTGGGTGATACCGCGCTGGCGCAGCGCCGCATCCAGATCGGTCTGGCGAAATCCGCTGGAGAGCGGCTTGCGGACCACCAGTTCGCCGGGCTGCGGCGCCACCTCGGCACAGATCTCGGCGCCGGGCGACCCGGCCATGCCGCAGGCCTCGCGGGGGTCGAGAATGGGGTCTTGGCTGGCCGGCCCCATGCCAGCTTCCGGGGCCTTCCAGGCCTGTAGATGGACCACCGCCAGGCCGCGATTCCGTGCCGCGCCCAGGATTGCCGCTGCTCGTTCCAGGACCCGTGGATAGCCGGCGACGGCCCAGCGGGCGCCCGGCAGGTAGTCGCGCTGCAGGTCGACGGAAATCACCGCGGCCTTGTCGAAGTCGAAGCTCTGCATGATCGGGCCTCCGCAACAATCGGACGCCATTCAAGCCGACAAAACAATCGGGCGCCAGAGCCCTATCAGTCCCTTGCCGCGATTGTCTCCGGCCGGCCAGCCGTCTAAGATCGCCCGCCAACAACGCCGGAACGGGGGGAAGTACGGCGATGAATTTGAAGGACCACATCCGCACGATTCCGGATTTTCCCAAGCCCGGTATCCTGTTCTACGATATCTCGACGCTGCTGGCCCACGCCGATGCCTGGGCCGCCACGGTGGACCGGCTGCAAGACGCCGTCGCGAAGCACAAGCCGGACATTCTGGCGGGAATTGAGTCGCGCGGTTTCCTCGTCGCCGCGCCGCTGGCGCTGAAGATGAACCTGGGCTTCATCATGGTGCGCAAGCAAGGCAAGCTGCCCGGCCCGACCGTGCCCTACACCTACGATCTGGAATACGGCCAGGATACCATCGAGATTCAGGCCGACGCGGTCGAGCCCGGTCAAAAGGTGGTGCTGCTGGACGATCTGCTGGCCACCGGCGGGACCATGAACGCGGCCTGTAAGTTGCTGCGTCAGGCCGGCGCCGACGTGCGCGGCGCCGCCTGTATCATCGAGCTGACCTTCCTGGCCGGCCGCGGCAAGATCGATTTGCCGGTCGACACTCTGATTGCCTATGACGAATAGGACCGCGTGAGACCATGGCCGACCAGGACGACAACCAGGCCAGCATCGAAGCGATCGCCCAGCGGATGTTCGGGCGGCCCCTGGCGGCGAGCGAACTTCAGGCCATCGGCGTGCGCCTGGCCGGCGTGCCGCACAATCTGGCGGTCTTGAAGGCCTGGCAGGTCGTGCTCGGACCCGGCGATCCGGCGCCGGTCTTCAGGGTTCCCCTCGCCAGGGGGCCCGCCCGGCCATGAACGAGGACCTTGCCTTCGCCGGCATTTCGGCCGCCGGCGCGGCCCTGCGCGACGGCCGGACCACGGCGCGCGGCCTGGCCGAGGCGCAGTTGGCGCGGATCGAGGCGCTGGATGGCCACCTCAACAGCTACATCACGGTCTGCCCCGAAGAGGCCCTGGCGCAAGCCGACGCCGCCGACCGCGCCCTGGCCGCCGGCGAGGACCGGGGCGCCCTGCAGGGGATCCCCCTGGCCCTCAAGGACTTGATCGCCACCAAGGACATCCTGACCACCGGCGGCTCGCTGCTCTTCAAGGACTGGCGGCCCACCGCCGACGCGCCCATCGCGGTCCGGCTGAAAGAAGCCGGCGCGGTCATCCTGGGCAAGACCAACCTGCACGAGCTGGCCTACGGCAGCACCTCGATCAATCCCCACTTCGGGCCGATCGCCAATCCCTGGCGGCTCGACCATCATCCCGGCGGCTCCAGCGGCGGTTCGGCCGCGGCGGTGGCGGCCGGTCTTGCCTTTGGCGCCATCGGCAGCGACACCGGCTGCTCGATCCGGCAGCCGGCGCACTGCTGCGGCATCGTCGGGCTGAAGCCGACCTTCGGGCGGGTCAGCAAGGCCGATGCGATCCCGCTGTCCTGGTCGATGGATCATCTCGGGCCGATCACCCGCAGCGTGCGCGACGCCGCCCTGGTGCTGCAGGCCATCGCCGGCCACGATCCCGCCGACCCCAACACGGTCGAGGTGGCGGTCGACGACTACAGCCGCGACCTGGACCGGGGCATCGAAGGCCTGCGCATCGGCCTGGTCCGCGAGTTTTTTTTCGAGGACTGCGAGCCGGCCATCGCCGCCGCCGTCGAGGCCGCCGCCGGGCGGCTCGCCGCGCTCGGCGCCCGGGTCGAGGAACTGGTGCTGCCGCACATGGCCGACGCCTATGCCATGGGCAATCTGATTATCGTCTGCGAGGCGGCGACCTATCATGGCGAGCATATGGACAGCCGGCCCGAGGCCTTCAGCGAGGAGGTCCGCGCCAGCATCGCCATGGGCCGCGGCTACGGCGCGACCGACTACATTCAGGCGCAGCGTATCCGCCGGCGCATCACCGAAGCGACCTTGGCCACCATGGCGGCGTGGGACTGCGCCATCATGCCGACCAGTCCAGTGACGGCCACCCCAATCGCCGCGACGCCGCGCGAACACGTCGGCCTGCGCCACCGCAACTGCATACCCTTCGATCTGACCGGGTTGCCGGCCCTGTCGCTGCCCTGCGGCCTCGACGACGCCGGCCTGCCGATCGGCCTGCAGATCGTGACCGGCCCCTTCCAGGAGGCCATGGCCCTCAGGATCGCCCAGGCCTATGAGGCGACCGACGACTGGCCGGGACGGCGTCCCGCCGGCCTGGCGGCCCTGGAGACCTCCGGCAATTAGCAACGGGCGATTGGCAGCGGGCGCGCCGCCGGGTCAGGACCGCATGCGCGCGCCCTCGGGATCGACCAGCGCCTGGCGCGACAGGCGTGCCGCGCGGGGCACGCCCAGGATCTCGACCACGTAGTCGGCCTCCTCGTCCATCGCCTGGCAGGACAGCGCCGCCAGGGCCAGCGACTTGTCCAGGGTGTGGCCGTAGGCGCCGGAGGTGACGTAGCCGACCAGCTCGCCGTCGCGCAGGACCGGCTCGCCGCCCCAGGCATCGACCTCCTCGGCCTCCACGGACAGCAGGGCGAGACCGTAGTCGGCCCCGGCCTGTTGGGCCAGGAGCGCCGCCGGGCGTCCGATGAAGTCCGCCTTGTCGAGCTTCACGAAGCGCTCGAGTCCGCAGTCGAAGGGGGTGAAGTCGGGCGAAAGTTCGCGGCCCCAGCTGGGAAAGCCCTTCTCCAGCCGCAGCGACAGCAGGGCGCGCGACCCGACTAGCGCCAGATCGAAGGCGCGCCCGGCCTCGCGGATCGCCTGGAAGAGCGCCAGTTGGTGTTCCGCCGCGACATAGATCTCATAGCCCAGCTCGCCGGTGAAGGAGATCCGGATCACGATCGCCTCGGGCACCGGGCCGAGCGGCATCTCGCGCGCCCGCAGGAACCCGAAGGCCTCGTTCGAGACGTCCTGATCGGTCAGGGTCGCCAGCAGGTCGCGGGCGCGCGGCCCGGCGATGTTGAAGCCGCAGAGCGGATAGGGACGGATCGCCACGCCCGCGTCGGGCAGATGCTTGCCGAACCAGCGCATGTGGAAGCGCTCGGCGGTGCCCGAGCCGACGATGAGGAAGCGCTCGGGACCCAGGCGGGTTACCGTGTAGTCGCCGATCAGCCGCCCCTGAGTGTTCAGCATCGGGCTCAACACGCTGCGGCCCACCTCGCGCGGCATGCGATTGGCCAGCATCAGGTTCAGCCAGTCCTCCGCCCCCGGCCCGGTCACCTCGTACTTGCCGAAGGAGGAAATCTCGATCAGCCCGACCGAGCGGCGCAGGGCGCGGCACTCCTCGCCGACCGGCTCGAACCAGTTGGCCCGCTGGTACGTCGGCTTGTCCTTGGCCTCCTCGCCCTCGCGAGCGTACCAAAGCGGAAACTCCAGCCCGAAAGACTCGCCGAAGACGGCGCCCGCCGCCTTCAGTTCGTCGTAGACCGGGGTGGTGCGGTTCGGCCGCCCCGCCGCCAGCTCCTCGTAGGGAAAGTGCAGGTGAAAGCGGGTCGTGTAGTGGTAGCCGGTCCGTGCCTTGGTGTAGGCGGCATCGGCGTAGTCACCGAAACGGGTCACGTCCCAGGCCATGATATCCATCGAGGGTTCGCCCTCGACGATCCATTCGGCGAGCAGCTTGCCGACCCCGGGGCCCTGGCTGAAACCGGCCATCACCCCGGCGGCGCAGAAGTAGGTCGGCAGACCGGGATAGGGCCCGAGCAGGGGCATCAGATCGGGCGAGAAGATCATCGGGCCGTTGACCACCCGCTTGATGCCGGCTTCGGCCAGCGGTGGAATGCAGTGACAGGCCTGGGCCATGTTGACCTCGATGCGCTCCAGGTCGTCGGGCAGCAGCTCGTGGCCGAAGTCGAGCGGCGTGCCGGTTTCGGCCCAGTGGTGACAGGTCGCCTCGTAGCAGCCGAGCAGCAGACCCTGGCCTTCCTGGCGCAGATAGTAACCGGCGTCGGCATCGCCGATCAGCGGGATTTCCCGGGTCAGGGCGGCGACCTGGTCGATCTGCTCGGTGACGATGTAGTGGTGCTCGACCGGCATCAGGGGCAGCGTGATTCCGGCCTGGGCCGCCACTTCGCGGGCCCAGAGACCGGCGGCATTGACCACCACCTCGGCCTTGATCGTGCCCTGGGACGTAACCAGCTCCCAACCGCCATCGGGCAGCGCCCGGGTCTCCAGCAGCGCGCTCTGGCGGTAGATCTCGGCACCGCCCATGCGCGCGCCGCGGGCAAAGGCCTGGGTCACGCCGCTGGGATCCACATGGCCGCGCACCGGGTCGTAGAGTGCGCCTTCGAGCCCTTCCATATTGAAGAAGGGCACCAGCTCGCGGATCTCGTCGGGTCCCACCTCCTCCACCGGGATGCCCGAGCGACGGGCCTTCGATTTGAGCAGTTTCAGGCCGTCCCAGCGATCCCGCGAGCGCGCGATGTGCAGGCCGCCGACCATATGCAGCCCGCAGGACTGGCCGGTTTCCTTTTCCAGTTCGGGATAGAGCTCGATCCCGTACTTCTGCAGCAGCGAGATGTTGTTGGCGTCGCCCAGGGCAAAGCAGCCGCCGGCGGCATGCCAGGTCGAGCCCGCGGTCAGCTCGCTGCGCTCGAGCAGGACGGCATCCTTCACCCCCAGCTTGGTCAGGTGATAGAGGATCGAACAACCGGTCACGCCGCCGCCGATGACGGCCACCTGAACATGAGACTTCATAGCGCTACCCCTGGATTGTCTGGACGCGAACCCATCGCGGGGCGAACGACCCCGGAGCCAAGACTGCGCAGCGGAGACACGCCGCTTCTGTCGCGAATTCGACCCCCGCCGGTCCTTTGTTGTCAAAAGCTTGTCCGGCGGCCGGATGTCCCTCACCTTGCGGGCCTTCGCCAACGACAGCGGTAACGTCCCCATGGCCCGCATCGATATCGGCCAGCGCCTCGATCCGGAGATGGTCGCGGTGATGGCAAAACAAAAGGAACTGGCGCCCGAGATCGGCGTCATGAGCGACCTGACCATTCCCGATGTTCGCGCCGGCTACCGCAAGGAACGGGCCTTCTGGAACGAGGGCGGGCCGGTCATGGCAACGAGCGAGGATCTTGCCTTCGCCGGGCCGCACGGCCCCGTCCCGCTGCGCCTGCACCGCCCGGTCGAGACCAGCGACCGGCTCGCGGTCCTGGTTTTTTTCCACGGCGGCGGCTGGATCGTCGGCGACCTCGATACCCATGACCGCATCATGCGGGTGCTGGCCGCCGAAGCCGGGGTGGCGGTGCTCGGGGTCGACTACCGTCTTTCGCCGGAGAACAAGTTTCCGGTCGCCCTGGAGGAGTGCTGCGCCCTGCTCGAGCACCTGGCCGACCAGGCCGGCGGCCCGGCCGCTGAATGGCGCCTCGACGCAGCGCGCCTGGCGGTGGGCGGCGATTCGGCGGGGGCCAACATGAGCCTGGCCTGTGCCCTCCACTGCCGCGGCGCGCGCCCTGGCCTGGTCAAGGCGGCCCTGCTCTATTACGGCGGCTTCGGCCTCAGGGACTCGGCCTCGCGGCGCAAGTTCGGCGGCGAGGAAGACGGCCTCAGCGCCAAGGATCTGGCCTACTACAAGGACTGCCTGATCCGCAGTCCCGCCGACCTGGACGATCCACGGATCGACCTGCTGGACAACGACCTGGCGGGACTGCCGCCGCTGTTCATCGCCCCGGCCGAACTCGACCCGCTGCTCGACGACTCGCTGCTCTTGTCGGAGTTCGCGGGCGCGGCCGGCGTCCAGCGGGAGCTGCGCCTTTACGACGGGGTCCTGCACGGCTTTCTGCACTATGGGAAGTCCCTGACCAAGGCCCGCCAAGCCCTGAGCGAGGGTGCGGCTTGGCTGCGCGCGGAACTCTCCCTGGATTGAGTCTTTTCCGGGGTCGAGCGTTTCCAGCTTGATCGCACTTTGTCTTGGCGCTTTGCTGTCATCCTGGGCAAGCGGAAAGATGGGTAACAGTATTCATGGTTTTGTCGCTTTGCGATTTCAGGCGCGATCTTCGCCGGGGCGCTTCTCCGTTTCAGACCTGGCCGTGAGGCCCCATGCGTCTCGTCACCTATAATATTCAGTACGGCCTGGGGCGCGACAAGCGCTTCGATCTGGCCCGCACCGCGGCCACGCTGGCCGGCGCCGATATCATCTGCCTGCAGGAGGTCGAGCGGCACTGGCAGCGGAGCGGCGAGGCCGATCAGCCCGCCGAGATCGCGGCCCGGTTTCCCGACCACCACTGGATTTACGGCGCACCCTTCGACATGGATGCCAGCTACCGCGACCCCCAGGGCAAGCTGGTCAACCGGCGGCGGCAGTTCGGCAACATGGTGCTGAGCCGCTGGCCGATCGTCTCCTCGCGGCTGCACCTGCTGCCCAAGTTCGCCACCACGACCCAATTCAACAGCCAGTCCGGCGCCCTGGAGGCGGTGATCGCGGCGCCTGCGGGGCCGCTTCGCCTTTACTGCGTCCATCTGGGTCACCTGATCCCGGCCGAGCGCATGGCCCAGATCGCGGCCCTGCGGGCCATCGTCAAGCGGGCGCCCGACGAGGGCGGGCCCTGGACCGGCGGCGGCTCCGCAAGCGACCGCGACGCCGAGGAACGGCGCTTCTGGCAATGCGACGGGGACGCACCGCCCATGCCCCGCGAATCCATCCTGCTGGGCGACTTCAACCTCGAGCCCGGCTACCCCGAGTACGAGGAACTGGTCGGGCCCTACGACCAGGACTATGGCCGGATCGACGTGACCGATCGCTGGGTCGACGCCTGGGTCGCCAGCGGCCAGGCGCCCGAGGCGGGCGTGACCTTCGGCTTTGCCGACTATTCCGCTTGGCGGCACTGCCGCCTCGACTATGTTTTCCTCAGCAGCGGGCTCACCTCGGCCCTGCGGAGCTGCCGAATCGACGAGGCCGCCGAGGCATCCGACCACCAGCCGGTGTGGGTCGAGTTGGACGATTAACCCCGCAGGAACTCCAGCTGCGTGGAACCGTCTTGCAAGTCGTCGCGGCTTGCGCCGTAATAGTTCGGCAATCTCATTCCTTTGGTGTCGCGCGGAGATCGGATTTTGCCCTGTTTTTGCAAAATGAGTGTTGTTCCGGCCTTGAAACGCCTCTCGGGGATCGCCTGGTCGCTGCCGCCCATGAAGATGCCGATCGCGCTCAGCGCCATGGCGGCGCTGCCGGCCCTGAACACGGAAGAGGGCATGGACGTCAAGATGTTGGCGGCCATCGAGCAGTTCCAGCTGCCCTCGGCCATCGGCGCGCCCAGTTCGCTCTTCGACAGCCTGCGCCTGGCCCTCGCCGGCTTCAAGCTGACCGACCTGGATGCCCTGGCGCTGGAACTCCCGCTCGCCATGACCTCTTTCGAAAACAATATAAAGCCGAATTTCAAGCGGCTGCTCAACTCGAACATGATGCCGTTCTTGAGCCTGGGTCCGATCGCCGGCCTCTTCCTCAAGATCAAGCTGGATCTGGGCATCGATCCCATCAAGATCGACCTCCCGACCCTGGGCGACATGCAAAAGGCGGCGGCCAACCGCATGCAGTTCCGCCTGCCGAACAAGCTGAACATGAAGCTGAATAGCATGAAGCTCTACATTCCGCTGATGCAGCTCGCGCTGAAAATGAACATGGAACTTGGCGAGACCTTTTCCGCCCTGATGAAGTCGCGCATGCAGATGCTCTCGAACCTGCACCGCCCCTCCCTGCAACCGACTTGGCCAATCCTGGTGCCGGAGATGATGCGCCTGGCCATGGCGTTGGAAGCTATCGCGGCAATCGAGGAGGCCTTCGGTCCCGATGCCCTGGATGGCCACTCGGGAAGCTCGCGGATGGTCAGCACCATCAAGATGTGGAGCAACTTCAAGCTCCCCATGCCGCCGATCAAGGCGGACCTGAGCCCGCCGGTGCTGCCGGCCCCCGAGCTCCTGGAACAGATGACAGCGCACCCGGCCAACGCCTTTCCGGTCTTCAATACGGCGGGCATGAAGTTCCCGGTCATGGGGCCGCTCTCGGCCTGCGGATCGCTGGCCTTCGCCTTCAAAAAGACCATCGGCATCGATCCCCTGGCCATCAAGTGCGGCCTCTGCTGAGCTCCGCGCCCTACTGCGCGTGATGGCGGTTCCGCCGGCCTGCCGGCGTCCTCGGCCTGGGAACCCCGGCGCATAACCTTCCAAGTTTTTCCGCCAATGGCTGGCTCGACGCTCTCTCGCCCTTCTCCTCGGTCGAGTGTGAGCTTCTTAACAACCTTGCCGATTGTCGCATCCTGCCGAAACACCGATCTATCCAGGCATGGCCCATCCAGTCGACAGGGGGCGAGGGCGAGGAAGCGGCTGCCAAATGAGGAGGAACCAATCATGTCGTGCTTTTGCAAGAAGCAGGTCACTCCGGTCCTGAAGCGTCTCTCCACGATCAATTGGGCGGTGCCGCAAACGTCGATGCCGAAATCGCTCGCGACCCTGGCGGATACAACCCCGCCCCAAGAGACCGATGCGCAGCTCGTGGATGCGGTCAAGCGCAAGGAGCCGCCCCGGAAATTGGAGCCCAACGGGCTGTTCGACAGCCTGAGCATGGCGACGCAAGGCCTGAAAGTCTCCGATATGGAATCCCTTCCGGAGGAAATGGCAAGCGCGGTGAATTCTTACAAAGAGAACCTGCAGCCTAAGTTTTCCAAGCTGACCGCCGCCAACGTCATGCCGCTGATGAAACTGCATCAGATCGCCAACGCCATGAACAAGGTCAAGGAAGACCATGGCATCGATCCGGCCAACACCGATCAACGAGCCTTGCAGCAAGTTCAGCGCGGGCCAGCCAAACCCACCCATGATTTCAGCAATTGGATGTCCTATGTCCCGATCATCAAGCTCGCCAATGCGCTGGACAGGAAGATCGACAAGGGCTTCAACAGAGAAATGAGCGCGCAGCTGCAGCAGCTTTCCAATATGCGCGATCCCGATCCCCGCACGACCGCGAACATGACCCGCCTGGCCGCGATCCTGAACGCGGTGGCCGCCATCGAGGAAGCTTTCGGTCCCGAGGCCCTGGGAGAACAGGGGCCCGAGCACATCGCCCACACCGTCAACAAGTGGCAGAGCTATCAGGTCTACCCCACGCCCGCGAGCCCGGTGGAGCCGACCCAAGAGCAAATGGAGCAGATGATGCAGATCCAGGAGCTCCCGGCCTTCGACACGAGCGGCAAGCGGTTTCCCGTGATGGCCCCGCTCACGGCCAGCGGCGCTCTGGTCTCGGCCCTGAACAGGTCCGTCGGTATCGATCCGCTATCCGAGGCCTGCGGTGCGTGCCAAGGCGGGATGCTGGCACAGCAGCCGTTCCTTCCCGCGGACCCCTTCAAGCTGACCAAGGCCGCTTGATACCGCGCCGGTATAGATCGTAAGGGATTTTGTTCTTGCGGCGATCACCCGGCACCGCGCGGGCACGCCACGTTACTGCACCTCGGTGACCTTCGCGGGCAGCGCCGTTTGCGGCTCGGCGTAGAACAGCGGTTGATCATTGGCGGCGGTGGGTTCGGATTCGGCGCGCATACGGACCGCCGTGCCCTGCTCCTCGCCCTCGCGCAGGGCCTGGCTCAGCTCCTTGGCGTCCTCCAGGTTCCAGGGCAGAACATAGGCGCGCGGCTCGGGCGGTTCTTCCATCTCGAGCCACAGGTAAATCGCCTCTCCCTCATGCAGCCTTGCGGCGACCACCGTCGCCTCCTCCATCTGGGCCAGACTCCACTCCACCGTCACCGGCTTGGGCCGGCCCAGGACGTCCATCAACCCCACATAACCGGCAAACATCAAGAGGCCGGCCAGGCCCAGCGCGGAGGCTTGCGGCAGGAAGGACCGGGCGCCCCACAGGGTGATGCCGGCCAGCCCGGCGGCGACGAGCACCAAGGCGCCGTAGAGAAGCATGAACTGATCCATTGCCGCGCTTCCTAACTCGGTTAACCTGGGTTGCTGCGCAGAGCGCGCGGTATGTAATGCAGGCTGCCCGGAACCAGGTCGCCAGCCTCGTCGAGCGACAGCCGCATGACCGTTTGCTCCTGCCCGACCCGCGTTAGTTCGATGGTCTCCTCGGCGATCGGTTTGAGCGGACCGTCGGGGGTCGCCTTGACGCTGAGCGAGACCACGGCCTGGATCGGAAGTTGGCCCGAGCGGTCGCGATAGAGGTGCAGGTTGACCGTGTAGTCTCCCTCTGCCACTCCGCGCGAGTAGGCAATTTCGTAGTTCAGGCCGGTGATATCTTGATTGTGGCCCAGGTCGTCGCGCAGCAGGTTGAAGATGCGCCCGCCCTTGTTGGAGTAACCCACCGCCTGGTCGCCAGGCGCTTCGACCCAAAGATCGACGTCCGCGTCCAGCGCATCGGGCCAACGGACCTCGACGACGACGTTGCCCGGCGGCGTGGTGGTCTCTTCCGCCTTGGTCGGAGGGTTGAGATGCGGCAGCAACAAGATGACGATCGTGACGAAGCCGAGCAGCGCCAGGAGAATCACATCGCGAAAGACAGTGCCGTCATCCTCGCCCTCAAGCGAGTCCAGGCCGTTCATGAGCTTCTCCCAGGGCAATAAGCTCGGAGGCGAGCTTGGCGCTGCCGCTCGCCAGCAGGCGGTAGTTGATCGTCAGCCAAAGATTCAGCACCGCGCCGACCAGGGTTGTGTAGAGCGCCACCGACATCCCCTGGAGCAACCGGGTCACCATCGGCTCGATGGCCCTCACGTCGCTGGCGGATCCAGGGTCGACGGCGGTCAGGGCAATGATGAAACCCAGGACTGTGCCGATCAGACCGAGCAGCACCAGACTGTTGGCGATGTAGCGCACGACCACGATGTTCTCGCCAATGCGCATGCGCAGGGCGGATGCGGTGATGGCCCGGCTGCCGGCACTGCGTCCGGCTATTTCCTTGAGGTAGCGCGAGGCCCAGAGTCCCTGACCGGGGTCGTCTCCGTGAAGGTCGTTCAATTCGCGACTGATCGTGCCGACCTTGGCGGCGCAGATAATCAGGCCGAGGGTAAAGGCCCCGAAGATCGCGATGCAGATGCCGGTGCTGTCGGCCTCGATGACCAGGGCGAGCCAGCCGCGGTGATAGGCGGCGGCCACAAGCGCAAAGGCGGTGAGATTGACCAGGACCAACTGCAGCATCGGCAGATGGCGGGTGGTGGAGGCCGGGAGCAGGGTCTGCGTGCCGCCGCTGGTCGTCTCGTCTGGCTGGCCAGCGCGGCCCGGAGACCGCCGCTGTCCAATGGCGCTCAGCTCTTCGCCGACCTTTGGCCAAACCCGTTCTTCATCCAGTGCTACCATCAGCCCAATCTTTCTCTAGCGGCGCGTCACCTCGGTCATTTTCAACGCTTCCCCTGGACAAAGCTGGTTTCTTAACGAGCATTTACGACAAACTCTAAACAGATTTTAAGGAAACATGCTTTCTGATTCGTTAACGCCAAAACTCGCAGAATTCTGCGGTTTTCGCGCAGAGAAACGCAAAGGGGCCCGACATTCGGACCCCTTGCGATAGAAACTATGTAGCGAATGTGAAACTCTTGGACGAGGTCCAGGGTCTGTTGACAATTGCTTTCCAGGAAACGTCATTCCGGAAGCCGGTTCGGCCCAAATCTTCGATTTGGCGGTCGAAGCGAGCTATCCGGAATCTCGGGCCGACGCCTGATCTCTTTTCCGCCGAGATCCCGGACCACTGACTTTTCTTCCCAAATCATAGATGGAGAAAAGTCGCGTCCGGGATGACATCCACTTGCCAACAGAACCTAGGCCGCCGCCGCCTCCTTGGCCGCGAGAATTGCGGCGACCTGGTCGCGGGCCGTTTGCCAAGCGGCTTTCATCTGCTCCTTGAGCGCATCGTCCATGTCCTGGAGCGGTTTGCGCACCGGGCCCACCGGCAACCCCTGCAGGGAGCAGGCGTACTTGACGCACTGCATATAGCGCCCGCCCCGCTCCAGCACCGACATGACCGGCAGGAGCGCCAGCATGATCTTGCGCCCGGTCGCAAAGTCGCCATCCAGCACGCAGGCGTTATAGAGCGCGATGCATTCTTCGAGCACGCAGTTGGCCGCGCCACAGACCCACGATCCGGCTCCCCAGGCAAAGAACTCCAGAGCCTGATCGTCGGCACCGCAGGAGAGTTGCAGATTGGGGTGATCCTGGACGATCAGGTGGATGCGATCGATGTCGCCGCTCGATTCCTTGATGGCGCAAATTGCCGGCGTGTCCTTGACGGCATCGAGAAACTCTTCGTCCATATGCGCGCCGGAGCGGCCCGGATAGTTGTAGAGCATAATCGGCAGACCGACCGCGGCCACCGCCTTGGCATGCACCGCGATCTCGGCGCCCGACGGCACGGAATAGGGCGGCGAGGCCAGCAACAGTCCATCGGCACCCGTCGCCTTGGCCTTTTCGGCCAGACCGCAGACATCTTCCGTGCGGAAATCGTTGACCCCGGCCAGCCAGGGCACGCGCCCGCCGATCACGGTCTGGGCCTGATGGAACTGGGCGATTCGCTCCTCGGGGGTCAGGGCGTAGGATTCGCCCGTGGTCCCGCCGATCACCAGCGCGCTGGCACCCTTGGCGATCTGAAACTCGATGACTTGGGCATAGCCGTCGCGGTCCATCGAGAAATCGTCATGAAACGGCGTGATGACCGGTGTGATGACGCCTTCGAAACGCAGTGTCATAATGCTTTCTCCCTGTGGCAATGGCCGGCCCGCGACCGCTGTCTTTCGGCGATTATACAGGCTTCGGCAAAGGGGGGCAAAAGAGAAGCGGCGCGGCCGCGGCCTTTTCCCGGATCCCTGGACAGCCGCGCCGGCCTATGATCCGATAGTGCTCTTGGGAGAACGGCGATGATTCGAGCGACGCCCCCTTTCAACGGCCTGCGCATGGCAGTGTTGTTGATCCTGATCGGCGCCCTCCTGGTTCCTTCGAGCGGGGCCCGGGCCGAGACCTTCACGCTTCGTCTGCTCCATATCAACGACGTCTATGAGATTTCCCCCCAGCGCGGTCGCGGCGGCATGGCGCCCCTGATGACCTTGCTCAAGGAGGAACGCGCCGGGGCGGCCCATTCCATCACCACGCTGGGCGGCGATCTGGTTTCGCCCTCCCTGATGTCGGGCCTGACCAAGGGCCAGCATATGATCGCGGCCATGAACGCCCTGGGCCTCGACCTCGCGGTCCTGGGCAACCACGAATTCGACTTTGGCAACGAACTGCTCGGCCAACGCATGGCGGAGTCGCGTTTTCGCTGGCTGGCCAGCAATGTTCTGGGGCCGGACGGCCAACCCTTCAGCGGCGCCTCGGCCATCGAACTGCGCGATCTGGGCGGCCTGAAAGTGGGCTTCCTCGGCCTTCTGACCCCCGATACCGGTTTTCTCTCCAGCGTCGGCGGCGAAGTATCCTTCACCGATTCCGTGGCCGTGGCGCGGCAGGCCGTGCTGAGCCTGCAGGACGCCCAAGCCGATGTTATCGTGGCCCTGACCCACCTTTCGCTGGCAGAAGACCGCGCCTTGCTGCGCGAGGTCCCGGAGATCGATTTGATCCTCGGCGGCCACGATCACGACCCCATGAGCTTTTACGAAGACGGCACCCTTATCATCAAGGCCGGCAGCGACGCGCACTTCCTGGCCGTCGTCGACCTGACGGTCGAGGTGAGCGAGAGCGACAAAGGGCGCAAGGTCGTGGTGACCCCCGACTGGCGCTATCGCAGCACCGCGGGCGTGGCGCCCGATCCTTCGATGGCCGCCCTGGTCGCGGCCAAGGAAGAGGCCCTCGGCCACGAATTGGATCAGGTGCTTGGGACCACCGCCACCGCGCTCGACAGCCGCAAGGGCACCGTGCGCACCCGTGAAAGCGAGATGGGCAATCTGATCGCCGATGCCCAGCGCGCGGCCACCGCGGCCGATGTCGCGATCGCCAACGGCGGCGGCATTCGCGGCGACCGAACCTATGACGCCGGCAGCGCCCTGACGCGGCGCGATGTGCTGAGCGAACTGCCCTTTGGCAATGTCACGGTGAAGTTGAAGCTCAAGGGCGCGACCCTTCTGGAGGCTCTGGAACATGGGTTCAGCGCGGTCGAGGACAAGGCCGGCCGCTTCCCACAGGTCTCCGGCATGGCGGTGATTTACGATTCTGCCGCCGCCGCCGGCAGCCGCGTCGTGGCGGTCCTGGTCGGCGGCAAGTCGCTCGACAAGACCGGCGACTACACCCTGGCCACGAATGACTATATCGCCGGCGGCGGTGACGGCTATGCCGTCCTGGCCGGTGCCGAACGTCTGATCGACGCGGCCGGCGCCCAGCTCATGGCGTCGCAAGTGATGGAGTACATCGCCGCGCGGGGCAAGATCGCGCCAATGATCGAGGGCCGCGTGCGACAGCGTTGAACCGGCAGAGCCCGAGAAACCGGCGGCGATGATCCAAGTCAAAGACGGCAAAGCCGGGAATTCTTAGCAAGGTTACGGGGCAATGGACTCAACAAGGCCAAGAAGGGCTAAGCGAAAAGAGGAACCGACGCCATGTTGGATGTTGATAAACAGCGCCAGGTCTTGCTCGATCGACGAGCCGAGCTTGAAGCCAAGACAAAGGCGATCGAGGCCGAACTTCGTCAGGCCCACGCTGCCAGTTTTGCGGAGCAGGCCGTCGAGCGCGAGGCCGACGAAGTCCTCCAGGGCCTGGAAGAAAAGAACATCACGGAGATACGCCTGATCGACGCCGCCCTGGGAAGAATAGAGGCCGGCGACTATGGCGAGTGCCGGGCCTGCGGCGAGGAGATCGACGAACGGCGCCTCGGCAGCCTGCCACAAACCCCTTTCTGTGCCGCTTGCGCCGACAAGGCTTCCTAGCACAGACGGCACCGGCCAGGAGTATCACAACTCGGTGTCTCCACCCGGCAGTCTCGGCCCGGTCGCCTCGGCCCAGGGCATCTTTGGTTGCGCGAAACCCTTGGGGTCAATAGGCTGAGTTCTTGAAAAGTTCCCCGTTTCCCGGGAAGCCTTGCGTGGCCCGGGAAGCCCTGCGTGGAAGGAGATTCTCCGATGCGCTCAGTCGCGGTGATCACCGATGGCAGTCCCAACGACGCGCAATCGCTTGAGGCCGCAATGGCGGTTTGTGACTATCTCGGTGCCCGGCTCACGGTCGTCCACACCCGACTGCGCGACCAGATCGTCGTGGACGCCGGTCCCATGCCGGCGGTGATCGACAATGAAGCCGCGGCCAGTTCGATCGCCCAGGCCGCGCGCGAGTCCTTCGACACCGTCTGTGGCGGCAAGCCAAACTGCCGCTGGCAAGAGACCACGGCGGCACCCGCCGAGGCGATTGTCGAGGTTGGGCGGTTCCACGACCTTTTGATCCTGGAGCGCTTGTCCGAATTGGAGGGGCCCGAAGCCCTGGCGCTCAATGCCGCGCTGATCGACCATCGAGGCCCGGTCCTGGTGACGCCGCCGGAGATGCCGGCGAGCTTGTCGGGCACCGTGGCCCTGGCCTGGACCATGACACCGCAGGCCGGTCGAGCCTTGCATGCTGGCATGGCTTTTATGCAGAAGGCCGAAAAGGTCGTGATCCTGAGCCTCGAGGCCGGGGAAAACGATGTCGCCGAGGTCACCGCCTATCTCGCCGACTACGGCGTCACCGCCGAGTGGCGGGACTACGAGACCGGCGGAATGACCGCCCGCGGCCGTGGCCGCGCCTTGCTGAAGGCGGCCGAACAGGCCGGCGCCCAGCTATTGATCAGCGGCGCTTTTGCCGCCGGAACGTTGGAGAGCATCTTGCGCCTGGGCCGCGCCACCACCAAGATCGCGAGCGCCGCCAAAATCCCGGTTCTGTTCCAAAGCTGAGGCGGTTCGATAGAGCGACGAGCGAGCGAGCGGGAAATCAGCCATGCCCAAATACCTGACCAGCGAGCAGGTCACCCGTTTCGACGACGACGGCGTGATTTTTCCAATCGAGGTGATGAGCCCGGCCGAGGCAGAAGCACTGCGCCGGCGCCTCGAGGCGGCCGAGGCGGCCCACCCCGAGGCGCTCGGTCCCTTCAATCGCAACAACGCGCACCTCACCTTTACGGTGCTGGACGAGATCGCGCACCATCCGCGGATCTGCGATGCCGTGGAAGACCTGATCGGCGAGAACTTCCTGGCCTGGGGGACGGTCCTTTTCATCAAGGAGCCGCATGATCCCGGTTTCGTCAGTTGGCATCAGGATGCCACCTACATGGGTTTGGAGCCCCACATCGGGGTTTCAGCCTGGCTGGCGCTATCGCCCAGCACCGTGGAAAGCGGCTGCATGCGGATGATTCCGGGAACCCACAAGGGCGGTATCCGCCCCCATAGCGACACTTTCGAGGAAGAAAATATCCTGACCCGCGGCCAGACCATCCGCGATCTGGAGGAAGACCGGGCCGTGGACCTTGTGCTGCGGCCGGGTGAGATGTCGCTGCACCACCCGAGGGTGATTCATAGCTCGCAGCCGAACCGCTCCGCGGCCCGGCGCATCGGCGTGGTGACCCAGGCCTATTTTCCGCCCCAGGTGCGCCAAACCTTGGGCCCGGGCTATGCCCAGTTGGTGCGTGGCTCCGACCCCTTCGGTCACATGGTGCACCTGCCCCGGCCCAGCGCCGATATGGCGCCTGAGGATGTATCGCGCCGCGAGCGGGTCAACCTGGCATGGTCCGACTACCTCTATCGCGGCGCTGAAAAAAAGCGCGCTTACTGAGCACATTACAGCGGGTGGTACCGGACCCTGAGACAAGCGAGCCACCTGTCGATCTCGATTCGCCGTAACGATTGCCTTCGCCGTTTCTAGTCCCTACGATTAGAGCCGAGGTAGGGCTACAAAAATAACGTGACTTTCAGGGGTTGCAGACCTTCAGGGATTGCCATGGGGATTTTCGGCAAGATCCTTTGCCTCGCCACGGTTGGCATCGCGGTTGCCGGCTGCGGCATCGTGGAGGCGTTGAAACAACACAACAACGGCGCGTCTTCGACGGCGTCCACGGCCGACGGCAATGCGCCGCCCGCGCAAGCGCCGAGCGCGCCTGAAACAGCAGTTCCAGCGGGCGATCAAACATCGGGTGCCGAACCGGCACAGGCAACGACCGGAGAGGCTGAAAGCACGGGCAACTCGACGGCAGGCGACGCCAAGACCCAAGGGTCCGCGCAAGCCGCGCCCGAGCCGGCAGCCGAGACCGCCCCGCCGCCTCCCACGAGCAAACCGCAGACCGCCAAGGCCCTGCCCGAGCCTTTCGATCCGGACCTTTACCTCGGCCTCGATCAAGCGGCGGTCCGGCAACGATTGGGAGCCCCGGAAACGGAGGGTGGCAAGGGGCAGGCGACGGTCTGGAGCTACAGCGATCGCCACTGCAATTTCACCATCTCCTTTTATCTCGACCTCAACACGGACCAGCAGCGTAGCTTGACCTATGATCTGCAGTTGGAGGAAGCCCGGCAGAACGCGGTCAACCTTTGCCTCTCCGAGCGTCGATCAAGGGCCGCCAATGCCAACTCCTGATGCCTTCGACGGCACGGGACTGTCGGTTGTCGTACTGGAAGACGACGAACTGTTCAGCGATTCCCTGTGCCATAATCTGCAGGCCTCGGGCTTTTCGGTAACGGCCTTCGGCGACGGCAACAGCGGTTGCGACTTCCTGCTGCAGGCCACCGCGATCGACCTCGTCATCCTCGATTGGAAAATGCCGGGCCTGACCGGAATAGATGTCCTGCGCCGGCTGCGGGAAGCCAGCGTCACCACACCGGTGATCTTCCTGACCGCCTTGCGCGAGCAGATCTACGAGGAAGCCGCGCTGATGCATGGCGCGGTCGATTTCATCGAGAAAACCCGCAGCTACACCATCCTCCTCAAACGGATCGCGCTGGTGCTGGGCAAGCCAGAGAGCAGTGCGGAAAAGACCAGCAACCAGGTCGTCGTCGGGCCGCTGAGTTTGGAGCGAACATCCCACCGCGCGACCTGGCAGGAAACGGAAGTCCCGCTGACCGTGAACGAGTTTCTAATCGTCGACCATCTTGCCTCCAAGGTCGGTCACGATTCCCGTTACCGGGAAATCTACAACGTCATTCACGGGACAGGCTTTTCGGCGGGCGAAGGGTCGGAAGGATTCCGCTCCAACGTCCGCGCCTTCATCAAGCGCATTCGCGAGAAGTTCACCGCCATCGACCCGGACTTCGACGCCATCGAAAACTATCCGGGCTTTGGCTATCGGTGGCGCCAAGATGAGCTCCAGAACTGACAGGAGTGGCGCCCTCTCGGCGCTGGCCCGCTCGATCGCGGCCAAGCTGGCGCTGCTGGTGGTGGTCTTTCTCCTGGTCCCGACCTTCATCTATGTCGAGTTTCGCGAGGCCGATCAGGAAAAGCGGCGGCTCATCCTTCAGAACCTGGAAACCCAAGGGCGCCTGATCGCAAACGCCGTCACGCCGCAGCTCCAGACCTTCGACGACGATTCCGTCGCCAGCGTTCAGGAAACCATGGACCGTCTGATCGAAGGCGACCTCAAAATCAGGCTCTTGTTTCGGCCCGCCGAGCATCTGGAATCCGAGAGTTTCTTTTATATTGCCTCGGCGCCACAGACCGCCAAGGCCTTCGTCGACCAAGAGCGCCGGGAGCTGATCGCGACCGGCGTCTTGGATCGCCTCGACGAAAGCTGCGCGGGCGATCATTCGCTGGCAATCTATTACAAGAACCAGGCCGAGGAAGAGGAGATCCTCACCTCCCTCACCCCCAAACCGGTGCCGGCCGGGTGCTGGGTGGTGATTACCTCGACCGCCAGCCGCCTGTCGCTCAAGAGCGCCATCGGCCAGCCCTACTGGGAATCGACCGAGGTGCTGGTCGCCGCGACCATCTATCTGGCGCTGGCGCTGCTCGTTCTGTCGCTCTTTTTCGGCACTTGGGGCGCGCTGCGGCGCTTCGCGCGGGTCGCCCGCGAGACCCGCTTGGGGATCGCCGGCGGCCAGTCCTTTGCGGCCATGAACGAGGTCCCGGAGCTGGCCGGCGTTGCCAGCGAGTTCGACAATCTGGTGGGCACGCTGCGGGAGTCGGCAGACGCCCTGAAGACCCATGCCGAGGAGAATGCCCACGCGATCAAGGCGCCCATCGGGGTCATTGCCCAATCGCTGGAGCCGCTCAAGGAGGGCGGCAAGAGCGACCCCGAAGCCAGGACCCGGGCCATCGCCCTGATCGAACGGGCGCTCGAGCGTCTCGATGATCTCGTCAACGCCGGACGCAGTCTCGAGGAAGCGACGGTCGAGGCCATGGCGCCCCCGACCGAACGATTCGATCTGGCCGCCCTGACCAGCGGGCTTGTCGAGGATCACGCCGGGCCAGCGGCGCCTCGGCGCATCACGATCGACACAAAGCTCGAAGAGGGCGTCGAGGTTCTGGGTAGCGTGGGCATGGTGGAGACCGTGCTCGACAACCTCCTGGAAAACGCCCTCGATTTCTCGCCGGAAGGCGGCGCCGTCACGGTCGTTGTCGAGCGCCAGGGTCGGCATCACGCGCGGCTCGAGGTCACCGACCAAGGCCCTGGCTGCCCGGAGGAGAACTTGGAAAAGATCTTCGAGCGGAACTTTTCCAAGCGGCCCGAGCGGCATCGTCGCGGCAGCCTTGGCCATTTCGGCATGGGGCTCTGGCTGGTGCGGCGGAACGTGACCGTCATGGGCGGCACGGTAATCGCGCGGAACCGCGAGCCTAAAGGTCTCTCTGTGGTCATCAAGCTGCCCAGCGCACCCCGTCGCTAGAGCCCTTCTTTGTTACATGGAATCATTTGACCGGGATTATTTTGCCTTCTGGCAAGGCGCGCTTCGAAGAGCGATACGTGTATCGGTCGAGAAGCGGAACGCGGCCAGAAGACAAAAGAACCCGGCCTTCGGTGGGTCCTAGGCGAACCCCCTCTCCCAGTGGGGGGTGCGTTCCGCTGCTTGCCCGATGCTTTAGCATCGCGCCGCACAGCGCGCCTTCCCGAATGATCGCCTATGACCCATCAAATGCTTCCATGGAACAAAGAAGGGCTCTAGTCACAGCGGCGGCCGTCCGCCCGCCCAAAAAAAGACCCCCCTTCCCCGAGAAGGTGGGGAAGGGGGGTAACGGATTCCGTCGCGTGGGGGGTATGGCTGGGGATCGTCGACGGAATCCTAACTGTTGGCCGCCTCGGTTAAGAGGCGGTGCGTCGCCAGACACCTCCTGGCTGCTTGCAGGCTGTGCTGTAATGGCGTTCCAACCGGCCAGCGATCGTGCCGGTCATTTGGTAATCGCGACAAAGACCGCCGCCGATCCGGCGGCTGGTCAGCGGCGTCAGCTGAAACTCGTGGCCATCCGAATTGCTCCAGCCGATCTCGCGACCGTCGGTGACCTCCGAAAGGATGCCGCCGACACAGGCGTGATCGACCCGGTCCATCGCCGCCCCGAAGGTCCCCACGATCACCACGCCGACCGCAAAGCCGTCGACCAGGCCGATCCATTGTTCGTTGTCCGTGGTCGCGACCCGCGATCCGGTCAGCGCGCCGGCCCCGCCATCGAGCAGCGCCGCCATGACTTCCCGGTCGCAGCGTCCGCCCGCGAAGCTGTAGGGTGGGCTTACGAAAGTGACGGGGTGCAGTTGATCGTCCGTATCCAAATCGGCGCCCAAGGAGTTGATCTGATGGTAGTTTGCAATTTCATGGCTGATGCGAAGACCTTGGGCCGGCGCCGAGGCCGATGGGTCGGCCAGCGCGGCCGAAAGCGATGCGGCCAGCAGCGTCAGGGCCGCGCCGGCTCGCGCTATTGTCCTACAACTCGTCTGCATCGTCATCGTCAACTCCCCAGCCCCGCGACATCGCGGGATACCCCTTTCCGGCAGTCTACTCGGTCCTGTCGATCACCTATCCGGCACCGGCACCGGTCAAGACCCGCTGCTCGGTCGAATTCAACCCGGAGCAGGCCGACAGGCCCAGTGTCGCGACCAAGAGCAGCGGTACATAAACCTTACTCATGCCTGTTCTCCCCGGTTCAAGCCTATTCGCCGACCGCACTTTGGCCTCGACGCCTGGTGCGCCCGTGCCACAGACATCAGTCACCGAAGAGACCGGTCTCGGCGGGCCGAAGAAGTTCGATCTCGTTGATCGACGTCCTCAGGGAGTCGGCGGCCACCAGATGCCATGCATGATCCTTGGCCAGAGACTCCAGCGAATGCTCGGTCACCTGAAGCCCACCGGGCTTTACCGACAAGATCATAGGTCCTCCCGAACCGCTTCCTTCCATCGTCTGACCGGACGAGGCAAAGAGCGCACCGAAGGCACGCCATCGCGTCTCCTGGTCCAGGTCGCGCGCGCCGACTTTGCCGACCCAGCTGTCATCGTCCAGGCTACCGATCCGAGTCGAGTCGGCGAAAGCACCCGAGATCTGACCCGACAGGAGAAGGACGCCGACAGCGATGAGGCAGCTTCTAATCGGCGTTGCTAGTTTCTTGTTGGCCTCGAACATAAAAAAACCCCGCGGTACGGTTCAGCCCGAGATCCCCGCTCGGGCGCCTCTGTTGATTGAAAGCTAAAGGCATCTCTGTTGCTTCGCTGCACAGAGGCTGTGACATCTCTGTGACGGCGCGAATGACCGCTTTATCTGGTAGCCCGCCGGCGATGGAGCGCAAGACCTGGGAGTAGGACCGGGCGATCCTGTGGATAACGCCGGCCAAGGCGGGTCCTTCGATCGGCGCCCTACGAAAGCGGCGCGGCCGGCTAATACCGTTGCAGCAAGCCCGGGCAAGAGCCCCCGCGATCCAGCGCCGTCACCGGCCCGGGACCGGCGATCTCCCGCTGCACCAGCGCCACCGGATCCGGGGTCAGTTTCATGCCAGCATCACCTGCCAGGGACTGTCATCAGGCACCGCCGTGGCGGGCGGCCGCGGCCTAGCGGGTCTTTGCCGGGCCGACAGCGGCGATGCTAGATTGGCTGCCGTAGTCGCCCCCAGGTCCAATCACGAGGAGAGCGCCATGAGCAAGATCGATGCCCCGGCGGTGGTCGCCACCGGGCTTCCCGAACAGCGCGGCAGCGGCTATCCCAGCCCCTTCGACGAGCCCTGTCGCGACCGCTCGAAGTGGGCGCTGGGCGATGCCTTCGGCCTGAAGGATTTCGGCGTCAATCTGGTAACCCTGAACCCGGGTGCCTGGTCGGCCCAGCGTCACTGGCACAGCCACGAGGACGAGTTGGTCTATGTCCTATCCGGCAGCCCGACCCTGGTCACCGACGCCGGCGAGACGGCCCTGGCGCCCGGTATGACCGCTGGATTTCGCGCTGGCGCGCAGGACGGCCATCACCTGGTCAACCGCACCGACCAGCCGGTCACCTATCTGGAAATCGGCAGCCGCAAGCTCGACGACGACTGCCACTACCCCGATGCGGATTTGCAGATCCTGAAGGGCGCCCGGGGCGGCTGGTTCAGCCACCTGGACGGCACGCCCTACCCGCGCGACGGCGACGACTGAGCCCCATGACCGCCTACAGACCCCTCCCCTTCGCCGGACTGCCAACCCATCACGCCGCCACGATGGCCGACCGGGCCGCGGCCTTCCAGGCCCTCATGGCGACCCGACGCACGATCCGCGACTTTGCCGCAACGCCGGTCCCCAGAGCGGTGATCGAAGCGGCGGTGCTGACGGCCGGCACGGCGCCCTCCGGCGCCAACAAGCAGCCGTGGCACTTCGCCGTCGTCGGCAACCCGGCGATCAAACGCGAGATCCGCCAGGCCGCCGAGGCCGAGGAGCGCGCCTTTTACGCCGGCAAGGGCGGCGCGGTTTGGCTGAAGGACCTGGAGCCGCTCGGCACCGACCCGGCCAAGCCTTTTCTGGAGACCGCGCCCTGGCTGATCGTCGTCTTCCAGAAAAACCACGATCTCGATCCCGCGACCGGCGCGCGCATCAAGCACTACTACATCCAGGAGTCGGTGGGGCTCGCCAGCGGCTTCCTGATCGCCGCCCTGCACAACGCGGGCCTCGCCACCCTGACCCACACCCCCAGCCCCATGGGCTTCCTGCGCGACCTGCTCGGCCGCCCCAAGAGCGAACGCGCGGTCATGATCGTGGTGACCGGCCACGCCGCGCCGGACGCGACGGTGCCGCGGGCGGCCTTACAGAAGAAACCCCTGGGGGAGATCTCGAGCTGGGTTTAGGCGAACCAGCGAAGATCGACAGGGAGACCACCGAGAAGACATCGAGATCACAGAGGTTGTATTCTCTTCTCCGTGGCCTCTGTGGCTACTCCGTTGTCTCTGAGGCGCTCGGCCTGTCGGCCCCGCTCTTCACCGCCTGGCGAGGGCGACGAAATTCTCGATCACGCGGGTGCCGTCGGGGTGGTCGCGGTAGGCGGCGGCCAGGTCGGGGCGGGTCGGCGCCCAGGAAATCGCCAGGCCGTGGGCATCGGCCTCGGGATGGAACTGGACCGAGTACCAGTTGCCGCCATAGTCGAGCGCCGCCGCCGGCAGGCGGTCGGTCGCGGCCAGGATCCGGGCGCCCGCGGGCGGCGCGGCGACCTGTTCGAAGTTGGCAAAGTGGAAGGTGGCGGGATCGGTCAGCCCGGCGAAAAGCGGCGCGGCGCGACCGGCCTCGGTCAGGCCGACCGAATGGGTGCCGGCAATCGGCGCCTCGGCGACGCCGGTGACCGCGGCGCCGGCAAACTGGCTCAGCAGTTGGTGGCCGCCGCAGATCCCGAGCAGCGGTTTGTCCGCCGCCCGCAGTTCGCCGAACCAGGCCAAGAGCGCGCGCTGCCAGGGAAAGTCGTCGTGGACCGAGTTGTAGCTGCCGCCCAGGATGAAGGCGTCGGCACTGGCCGGGTCGGGAATGGCCTCGCCGTGAGAGACCCGTGCCCCGCCTATTTCGACGTCCGCCAGGTAGCCGAAACGCCCGCGGATCCAGGCGCATTCATCATCGCCGCCTGGCAGGTCCGCATAGACCGATGCATCGTAGGTTCCCGGTTCGCCGAGAATCGACAGATAGCAGAGACGCATCGCCGGTCATCCTTTCCGGACCGCAAGATCAAACTGTGTGAATTTCGGGACCGAGGGTGCAGCGCGGCAGCGCGGCGCCCGCGCCACGCGGGACGTGAAACAAAACCCCGGTCCAGCCAGCCCGGCCTCGGCCCGGCCGCCCCCGGGGCATGACCCCCGACGGACCTCGGGTCTTCACGAAGCCAGCCGGTGCGACGCCTAGTCGACCAGCTTCAAGTTCTCAGCGGCGGTTTTGCCGTTGCGCTGAGGGACCAGTTCGAACTCGACCTGCATGCCTTCGTCAAGGGCCGGCAAACCGGAACTCTGCACCGCGGAAATATGCACAAAGGCATCGGGACCGCCATCATCGGGCTTGATGAAACCGTACCCCTTTTGGGTGTTGAACCATTTAACGGTACCTTTCGCCATCGCGTCGTCCCTTTCCCGGGTCTTCTACTCCGCCGCGCGGGCGGCGACCTGCTGTTGCATCAGTCTAAAACGTTCTACGGTCTCAAGGGTCGTTGGCTGCCAAGGCCCTGACGAACAATCCCAAACGCCAGTTGTTGCAAGCCTTTCTCCCTCGCGGACCGGTCCTCACCGCAGCGCCGCCATACCGCTCTGCGAACGGGCTGACGGCCCTTAAGCGTACCCTTCAAGACCCCAAAAAGTAAAGAGACCGCGGCCGGGGCGGCCGAGGCGTCCGGATCGGGTTCGGTGCGCTCGACCGCAGCGCAACCTCAAGGCGCGTCACAGCTTTCTCACGGCCTTCACGCACCTAAGTCACAGGCCACCGGTCAATCTGCGGGAACGACCCAAAAGAAGTGCAACCGGCAGCCGCAGCGCCGCCGCAAGCGCCTGATCCGGGGCAGGGAAACCTGAATGAGGACTGTGCCTTCATGAGACATTTACCGATGCCGTCACGGCACCTCGGTCCCGAGCGAACGGCCTCCAAGGGGAGCGGGCTCGCTTATTCGTTCCTCTTCACCTGGATGTTCGTGGTGCTGATGCTTTTAGCCTCCAGCCTGCAGGCCCGCGCCGCCGAGGCCTCGCCGTCCGAGTTTTTGATGCAGCTACGCGACCGCGTCGTCGCTCAGTTGGCCGAACAGGGAATCTCCGACAGCGATCGCGAGAAGCGTTTCAAGGCCCTACTGCGCGAGAGCTTCGACATGGAAGGCGTGGCCCGCTTCGTGGCCGGGACGAGTTGGAAAGAGGCCGGCGCCGTGGAACAGGAGGCCTTCACCGCGGCCTTCGAGCAGAGCATCGTCCGGCGGTTCCTTCCTCTGCTCAGCGACAGCAAGGGCAACCGCATTACCTTCGACGACGCGACACAAGAGAGCGGAGGCAAGATCTTGCAGGTCAAGGCATCGGTGCAGCGCAGCGATGGCAATGCCACGGAACTGCTCTGGCGCCTGCGCCGGAGCGAGGACAGCTACCGCATTCTCGACCTTTCGGCACAGGGTATCTCCATGGCCATCACCCTGCGCGACGAATACGCCTCGGTGCTGAAGTCCAACGGTGGCGACCTGGGCGCATTGGCCAAGATGCTCCAGAAGAAAACTGATTCGACCAAGGGTTAAACCCTTCTCGGACCGGCCGGGCGGCGGCGACCCGCCCGTCGCCGCAACCTGGTCGCAAGCAATTGCATTTGCGTCGAAAAGCGACCACGGGGGCGGATTCTGGACACCCTGCGGCGCAGTCCGCTGTGGTTGAGTTTCGAATCAAGGATTCGACATTCGCGTCGGAATTGCTATGATCTCGACGCCGACAAGAGATCGTTCCACGAAGCGGTCGATCGAGGCCAATAAATTGGGGGAGACGAGAGCAGTGGAGAGTCGACGCACTTTTGGCATGGCTTTGCGAACCGAACGCCTGCGTCGCGGCCTGACCCGCGACCAGTTCGGGAAATTGGTCGATATGACGCCCGAGGCGCTGGAAGATCTGGAGCGGGGACGCGGCCCGGTTTCGGTCTCCGAACTGTTTCAGATCGGCCGGATTTTCGAGACCACGGACGCCCCGGCCTTCGAGGCTCCGACCTTCGAGAATGACAATCCCCTCCACGCCCCCGCGCCCGATACCGCGGACTTTCTGGCCCATCTCCGGGAATACAAAAAGAACTAGGACGGCCCGATCGGACACCGCCCGGTCATTCCCCCGGGTCCGGCGTTTCCCTAGTCCCGGCATCCCCCTGGGCGCTGCACTTCCTTGAGCCGGTCATTCCCCTGGACCCGGCGTTCCCCTGGCCGGCCCGCGCGCCTATAGTGGACCTTTGGCTCAATTCGGGGCCGGCCAAGCAAGGGCCAAGCACAGGGGGTACTTCGCATGCGGTTGCCGGAAAAGGGGCGCAGCCTGTTTCGATTGAAAGAGGAGCTGGCCGCGCGCGGCCAGGACGACGCCAGATGGCGCGACGGCCGGACCGCGCTCTACGTGTTCAACGCCGGCCCCGAGGTCGCCCAGGTCCAAAAGGAGGCCTACAGCCTCTATATGTCCGAGAACGGCCTGGCGCCCCACGCCTTTCCCAGCCTGCGGTCCATGGAGGAGGAGGTCGTCGGCTTCTCCCTCGACCTGCTCCACGCCCCTGAAGGCGCCGCCGGCTCGCTCACCTCGGGCGGCAGCGAATCGATCTTTCTCGCCCTCAAGACCCTGCGCGATCATGCCCGGGCGGAGGGCCGGACCGGGCGGGGCGAGCGTCCCGTTATCGTTGCGCCCTTCTCGGCCCATCCCGCCTTCGACAAGGCGGCCGCCCTGCTCGATCTGGAAATCCGCCGGGTCCCGGTCGCCGCCGACTACCGCGCCGACGTCGCCGCCATGGCCGATGCAATCGAGCCTGCGACCATCGGCCCAGGGACCATCGGCCTGGTCGGCTCGGCGCCCTGCTTTCCCTTTGGCGTGATCGACGACATCGAGGCCTTGGGCGCCCTCGCCGAACGCCACGGCCTCTGGCTCCATGTCGATGCCTGCGTCGGCGGCTACCTCGCGCCCTTCGCCCAGATGAACGGCGCCGGCCTGGCGCCCTTCGACTTCGCCGTGCCGGCGGTCAAGTCGATCTCAGCCGACCTGCACAAGTACGGCTACGCGGCCAAGGGCGCCTCCTGCCTGATGCTGCGCGAGGAGGCGCTGAAGGCCCACATGATCTTCCAGTTCGACGCCTGGCCCTGCGGCACCATGATCACGCCGACCATGGCCGGCACCCGGCCGGGCGGCGCCATCGCCGCGGCCTGGGCGGTGATGAACTTCCTCGGCATCGAGGGCTACCGCGACAAGCAGGGCCAGGTCACCGAGGCCCGCGAGAAGCTGCAGCAGGGCGTGACCGACCTGGGCTTTTCCGTGCTGGGCGACCCCAAGCTGGGGCTCATGGCCTACGGCCGCGACGACCTCGACATCGCCGCCGTCTGGCAGGTGCTGCGCGGGCGCGGCTGGGTCACCGCCATGACCCGAACCCCGCCCGCGATCCACCTGATGCTGAGCCCGGTCCACGCCACCCTCTGGCAGGATTACCTGGCCGACCTGGAAGACGCCCGCGACGCCGTCCTGGCCGGCGAGGCGGTGAGCGCGCCGGAGGCGGTGCGCTACAGTTGAGGGGGGTGCGGGCCGCCATGCGCCCTCCCCCAGCAACCGAGGCTTCGAAGCGGCGGTGAAGCTCGCGGTAATCTCGCTGATGCGACTGTAAGGCCAAGTTTATGGTCGCCTCAAGTTCCCGTTCCATTCCAGACACATCCCGGCATGGCAATTGCGTCAGTGGTCCAAGAATTGAGATAACTCATGCAATCCGAGAACATAACGCTTGATCCAAAGGGGATTAACCGCCCTGGACGATCAGGCCGCTGTGCTCCGGGGCTACGTGGACTTCGCCTTAATCATCGATCTCAGTTCTCAACTTCATTGCCAGCACTGCGGCAGTCAATAAGCTACTTCTTTCGATGTTCGCCGGGCTGCAGGGTATCCGGCGGCACGTTGAAGCACGCAATGGCAAGTGTGGTACGCAACCTAAAAATAGGTTACCACAGTGATCTAAGAACTCATAAATCCGTGTGGGACAACTCAATGAGTATCGAAGGGTCTAGCATTACTATTATAGACCACATTTCGGCTTGGTCAGCGTTAGTCGGATTTTTACTGATAGCTGCAGACCAACTCATCGGAAAATCACGAAGAGAGGCGGTAAAAGAAAAAGTTGGAGAGTGGTGGCTGCAAATTTCAAGCACGACATACACAGGCTTACTGTCAAAAGATGCCGACAGGATTTACTCCTTCTTGTCAAAATTATTTGGAAAGCAGCCTTTTTCCATAAAATTCATCTCATATGCATTATTATGTAGTGTTATATTGACATTTTCTACAACCTGTTTAGTGATATATATTGTCGAATACTTATCATCATCAATATTTAGTTTCGATCTAATCGCATGGAATATATCTATGTGGCCAATTTATGTAGTAAATGCCACCTTGGACTGGGCATCTTTGCTCGCAACATTCTATTTGCTGGACAGAATGCGAAAGAGCACCTCTATTTGGAGTATATGCAATTATATTACAATTGATATCATTGTAACAATATTGATTTGCTTGTCTATCGGGGTATTTATAGCTCATTGGCTCGGTTACCCGAAATTCCTGAATTGAGTATTTTAATTTTACCTAGGATCGAACTATGAGCAGCACAGGAGAATTTTCTCACGCGATTTCTGATTTGATTACTATTCTTGCGTTTGCAATCACATTCCTGACGAGCAGCATACCAACTTTGGCTCATTTGGGTGTTTCGGTAATTTTTCTGCTCTCAAAACTATTTTCCCCAGTAGTATACCCAGTATTAAAGTTTATACTAATACGATTCTACGAACAGCCAAAAGGTATATTTACATCTATCGGATTATGTATTGTTGCTGTTTCCGCACTGCTTAAAATAATTGTGCCATATTTTACTGTATTGGCTGTACAGTAGATCTACAATTGCCAAACATGAGCGCGTCGAGAACAAATTCGATCTAGGTCGACCCACCGATGGGCCACGGAGCTTGCGGAATTGATGGGAGTACTATGCAAATCGTTGCAACAACGACGCAGCAGGCCCGCCGATTTGGTCGCCTAGATTGCCACCTAAAAACCAACAAGCCCCTGAAATCATTTGCGATTCCAGGGGCCCGTGATTGGTAGCGGGAGAGGGACTTGAACCCCCGACACGCGGATTATGATTCCGCTGCTCTAACCAGCTGAGCTACCCCGCCACAGGGGTCGTGAGAGGGCGACTATTTGGCGGCTCGCGGCGGTGAAGTCAAGAGGGCTTCACGGGAAGCCTTGACTGTGACGGGCCGCTGCCGAGGATAGCGCCTGGAGCCCACGGAAAGGAACCCCGCCCATGCCCGACGCCGCGACAACGACCGCCCTGCGCAAAGCCGTCGATGACGGCTTCGACGAGCAGATCCAGTTCCTCGCGGACCTGGTCTCGATCCCCTCGCTGCGCGGCCAGGAGGCGCCGGCCCAGGACTTCATGGCCGAGGGCTTTCGGGCGCGCGGCTATGGCGTCGACAAGTGGAAGATCGAAAAGGCCGACATCGAGCAGATGGAGGGCTTCTCGCCGGCCCCGGTCTCCTACGACAACGCCTGGGACGTGGTCGGGCTGCACCGCCCGGCCGAGGTCAAGGGGCGCTCGCTGATCCTCAACGGCCACAACGACGTGGTGCCCGAGGGGCCGCACGACATGTGGAGCTCGCCGCCCTTTGCCCCGCGCATCGAGGGCGGCTGGATGTACGGCCGCGGCGCCGGCGACATGAAGGCAGGTCTTGTCGCCAACCTCTTTGCCATGGAGGCGGTGAAACGGGCCGGCTTCGCCCCCGCCGCCGCGGTCTCGATGCAGTCGGTGATCGAGGAGGAATGCACCGGCAACGGCGCCCTGGCCTGCCTGCAACGGGGCTACCGGGCCGACGCGGCCCTGATCACCGAGCCCTCGGGCGAGCGCCTGACCACGGCTCAGGTCGGCGTCATCTGGATCCAGGTCGAGCTGCGCGGCCGGCCGGCCCATGCCGCCTACGCCACCGAGGGCTTCAACGCCATCGAGGCGATCCGCAAGGTGACCGACGCCCTGCACGAGCTGGAGGCGCGCTGGAACGCCGACAAGCATCCTCTTTTCGAGGAGGTCGAACACCCGCTGAACTTCGTGGTCTCGAAGATCGAGGGCGGCGACTGGACCTCCTCGGTGCCGGCCTGGTGCCGCTTCGACGTGCGGGTCGGGATCTACCCCGAACGCGAGGTCGAGGACTGCCGCCGCGAGGTCGAGGCGGTGATCGTGGAGACCTGCCGCGCCGACCCCTTCCTAGCCAACAACCCGCCGCGCCTGACCTATCACGGCTTCCTCGCGCCCGGCTATGTGCTGCCGCGCGGTTCCGACGCCGAGGGCCTGCTGACCGACTGCCACCGGGAGGTGACCGGCGAGGCGCTGGAGGGCCGCGCCCTGACGGCGCTGACCGACGCGCGCTTCTTCGGGCTCTACCAGAAGACCCCGTCCCTGGTCTACGGCCCCACGGCGCGCGACATCCACGGCTTCGACGAACGGGTCGACCTGGAATCGACCCGCCGGGTCACCCAGACCCTGGCCCTCTTCATCGCCGACTGGTGCGGGCTGAACGCGCTGGAGTGAGGGGGGGCTGACTGACCCACCAGTACTGTCCGTCATACCGGACAGGGCGAGGCCCTGATCCGGTATCTCGTCCAGCCCGTCTCGATCCCCACGAGATGCCGGATAAAGGTTTCGCCTTTTCCGGCATGACGACCAATGAGGAGCCGCCCGTTCCCTACCCTGCCGTCGTTGGTCCGCCCTCACGCGCCGGGAGGGCGCGCGGCCGCGCTTGCGGACAGGCTGAGCCGCCGCCAGAGCAGCAGGGCGTAGAGCAGGAAGAAGTAGGCGACGAAGACCTCGAGCAGCTCGTTGTCGTTCAGGCCGGGCCAGTGGGTGTCTTCCAGCCCGGTCCAGCGCAGCAGGCGCTTGGGCAGCTTGACCCCCAGAACCAGGATCGCGGTCAGCCCGCAGAGCCGTGACGGCAGGGCCCAGGCCCAGAAGCCGGCCGGGCCCGGCAGGCGGCTGGCGGCCCAGCGGCCGAGCGGGGTCCAGGGCAGGATCGCGCCGGCGATCAGGATGCCGCTGACGACGATGGCCCGGGGTGCGCGCGACAGGGCCGGGTGGATGTTGTGAAGGTTGGTCTCCCGCTGGCCGCGCTCGGCGAAGATACCTTCGGCCTGCCAGCCGACCCAGTGCTGGCCCCAGGACACCTCCTCGCCGAAAAAGAAGAAGCAGGCGACGGTGAAGAGTCCGAGCCAGACAGACTGCCAAGCCAGACCCTGAAGCCGGGCCGCGCGAAAGCC
Organism: Kiloniellaceae bacterium; assembly: GCA_021776195.1. The sequence goes on from JAJFGK010000058.1 coordinate 36,711, forward strand.
GCGCAGGCCCCAGACGAAAGCCAGCAGTAGGAACAGCGCCTGGACATTCTCGACCAGGCCGAATTCAGTCTCGAAGACCCGGTCGTAGTAGGCCGGCGCGGCAAAGCCGGCGGCGAAGGGCACGACAAGGCAGACCAGCGGCAGCCAGAGCCAGAGCCAGGTCGGCAAGGCATCGCTTGCCGGGCCGCGGCCGTGATCTTGGCCCGGGCCCGCCATTAGGCCGCCTCGCACCACTCGGCGGCGGCGATCCAGGCCCCGCCCAGCATGCGCTCGCCGTCATAAAAGACCGCCGCCTGACCCGGCGAAACGCCGTGCTGCGGGGCGTCGAGCAGGATCCGCGCCGCCCCCGAATGCGCCGTCCCCGAATGCGCGGGCTCGGGGAACAGGCGCGCCGGCACCGGCGGGCTGACCGAGCGCAGCTTGACCGTGAGCGCCCGGCCGCTTTCCGGCAGCGGGGCGGCATCGAGCCAGTTCAGCTCGCGCAGGTGAACGACATTGCGCGCCAGGGCCGCCTTGGGGCCGACCAGGACGCGCCGCGCGTCGGGCTCCAGGCCCACGACGTAGAGCGGCTCGGCCTCGCCGCCGACCCCCAGCCCGCGGCGCTGGCCGACGGTGTAGCGGATGATCCCGTCATGGCGGCCCATGATCCGGCCGTCGAGATGGACGATCTCGCCGGGATCGAGCGCGCCGGGCCGCAGCTTGGCGACCACCTCGGCGTAGGAACCCTGGGGCACGAAACAGATATCCTGGCTGTCGGGCTTGGTCGCCACCGGCAGGTCGAAACGTTCCGCCAGGGCCCGGGTCTCGGCCTTGGGCAGGCCGCCCAGGGGAAAGCGCAGGAAGTCCATCTGCTCCGGCGTGGTGGTGAAGAGGAAGTAGCTCTGGTCCCGGGCCGGGTCGACCGCGCGGTGCAGCTCCGGGCCGGCCGGCCCCTCCAGGCGACGCAGATAGTGGCCGGTGGCCAGGGCATCGGCGCCCAGTTCCTTGGCGGTGCTCAGCAGATCGCGGAACTTGACCGTCTGATTGCAGCGCACGCAGGGGATCGGGGTCTCGCCGCGCAGGTAGCCGTCGGCGAAGTCCTCCATCACCGCGTCGCGAAAGCGGCTCTCGTAGTCGAGCACATAGTGCGGCACCCCGAGGCGCTCGGCGACGCGCCGTGCGTCGTGGATGTCCTGGCCGGCACAACAGGCGCCCTTCTTGGCCAGCGCCGCGCCGTGGTCGTAGAGCTGCAGGGTGATCCCCACCACGTCGTAGCCCTCTTCCGCCAGAAGGGCGGCCACGACCGAGGAATCGACACCGCCCGACATGGCGACCACGACCCGGGTCTCGGCCGGTGGGCGCGGCAGACCCAGGGAGTTCGTTCCGTCGAGGGCATTATTCTGGGGCATCATCGCTGCTATATGCGGCAAAGCCCGCCGGCCCGCAAGATGGCGCGCCCTACAATCCGTCGAACAGAGCCACCAGCCGCCGCAGCGGCGCCGGATCGCGGCTCAGCCGCAGCGGCGCCGAGAAATGACCGTAGGGCCAGGCGAAGAGGTTCTCCGGCGGCAGCGCCCAGCGCCGGGCCAGCGCCAGGCCACCCTCGAAGGGGGTCAGGTCGTCGTGGCGGCCGAGCAGCATCACCACCCGGCCGGGATCCATGACCGGCGCCTCGGTCGGCGCGATGCGCGCCGACAGGCGGGCCAGGGCGGCTTCGTCCCAACCCGCCCCTTCGATCCGCCGCGGAATCCCCAGGGCCCGGGCCAGGGAGCTGCGCGTGGCGAGCGCGACGACATCGCCGCTGGTCACCATCAGGAACAGCAGGTTGGGCCGCTCGGCGGCCTGCCAGGACCTGGCCGCAACGGCCATCCACTGGCCGGCCAGGGCGCCCAGGGACAGGCCGGCCAAGGCGACCGGGCCACCATGGCGGGCGCGGCACCAGGCGGTGATGACGCGGACCTCCTCGCTCCAACCCTCGATCAGCTCGATCAGACCGAGCGGCGCGCGGGCCAGGGCCGGCTCGCCGCCAAAGCAGCCGGTCAGCCGCCGCCTGCCGTGCCAGGGCCCTTCCGGCCGGATCACCCGGAATCCGGCCTGGGTCAGGCCATTGATCGGATCGGCAAGGTCGCGCCAGAACTCCGTCTCCATGGCGATGCCGTGGAGCACGACGATCGTGCCGCGGATGTCGCGATCCCCGGGCTCGTAGACCCGCGCCCAGACCCGGTCACCCATGGCCGGCGACGGAAAACGGATCCAGGACTCCCGGCCGTAGACGCTCTTCACGGTTCGAGAGAGCTGCACCGCCGCCGCGCCGTCTTCCAACCCGCACGCCGGCGACAGGCGCGGCGCCGGGACAGCGGCCGGTGGGGGAATGTCCCAGGCCAGGGTTTTTTTGTTGGGCAGAATCCCCAGGAACGCCGCGCCACCCGAGATCGTCGCCCGCGCGGCCGAGCGGCGTTGCTGTTCCAGAAGGACCAGCTCCTCGTCACCGCTGGCGCCTGGGGACGCTCGGTCGAAGAAGGCCTCGGTCCAGCGCGCGTGGGCCTCGGCGTGGCGATCCTGGCGCGCCGCGCGGTCTCGCAGGGCGCTTTCCAGGCGCAGGGGCAGCCTGACGTCGAAGCCCAGACTGTCGCCGAAGCGCGCCTTGTCGCCGCGCGCCGCGGCCGCCAGCGCCAGGAGCCGCTGATGGGGCAGAATCCATCGCGCGATGAAACCCGGCGCGATGCGATCCATCCAGGGTCGAAGGACGAGACCGGCCAGGGGTCCATCGACCAGCGGATGCCGTCGAGGCGTGGGAAGGCGACCGTTCACAAGATGCTACCCCGGCGCATGTTGGGCCGCTATCATAGCACTAGAAAATCAACTAATGGAGGCACACCCATGCAAAGACCCGCTCGCGGCATTCTGGCCACTCTTTTCTTGATCCCGTTTCTGTTGTCCTGGGCGCTGCCGGCCCTGGCCGACTTCGCGCCGCCGGCCGGCTGGGCGGTGCACAAGACCGGCCACAGCTATGGGGCCTTGATCGAGCGCGTCAACGAGGCCGCCAAGGCGAACAAGATGGGCGTCGTCACCCGGGCCAGCGCGACGGTCGGCGCCAAGAAAGTCCTGGACAAGACCATCCCGGGCAACATGGTGGTCGGCCTCTATCATCCGCGCTTTGCCGTGCCGATGCTCGAAGCCAGTATCGCCGCCGGCATCGAGGCGCCGATCCGGCTCTACATCACGGAGAACGCGGACGGGACGGCGACCCTCAGCTACAAGCCGCCGAGCCAGGTCTTTGCCCCCTACGAAGACGGCGGCGCGGCGCTGAAGGATCTGGCGGCTGAACTCGACACGGTCTTCGCCGCCATCGCGGCCCAGGCGGCGGGCAACTGATCAGGGCGCGGCCTTCACCATATCGCCGTCCAGGATCTCGAGCGGGCCGGCGGAGACGGCATTCAGAAAGGCCAGTATCTTCGCCGGTTCGCCGACCGGGATGAAGGGGTTGTAGAGCTCTCGCTTGACGAGTTCGATGCCGTGGGACTGGGCCAAGGCCTTTTCGTCGGCCTCTTCGAAGGCGCTGCTCATCATGGTGATGCGCCCCTCCTCTATGCGGCAGAAGTAGAGAAAACGCCCCTCGTCCTTCACGTCGATCTGGGCCAGGAAAACCCCGTCGCGGGCCGGCGTCAGCAAGAGCGTGCCGGTCTCCGCCTCGCCCTGTTCCAGAAAGTCGAAGCGGTATGCAGGCCCCCCGTCCAGGGCCGCCAGATCCAGGGTCGCCTCGACCTTGCCCGCTTCGCTGATCTCATAGTGACCCGGCAGGTCGGGCAGGAAGACGGCGTTCTCGGCGGTGATGACCGGCTCGTCGAGGATGTAACAGCCGCTCAGCAGCGCGGCGATCAGCAGGCAGCAGAGACGGTTCAAGGATTGGGGCCAGACTCGCGGGATGTTCATGGCACTCAGTCCAACAGCAGGTTGGGCATATCGTCCTCGGGCAGGGCGACCTCGAGCCCGTCGAGTTCGTCCGACATGATGATCTGGCAGCCCAGGCGGGAGGTTTCGGTCAGACCGAAGGCCAGATCGAGCATGTCCTCCTCGTCCTCCGAGGGCGGCTCCAACTTGTCGTACCAGGCATCCTGGACCACCACGTGACAGGTCGCACAGGCCAGGGAGCCTTCGCAGGCCCCCTCGATATCGACGTCGAACTTGTGCGCCAGTTCCATGATGGAAAGGCCGTTGGGCGCCTCCACCGACTTGCGGGTTCCATCCTTCTCGACGAAGGTCAACTTGGGCATTGTCGTCGCGTCCTTCTCATCCACCGCGCGCCCGCGGCCATCTGCGTTCCGGGGGGCTTATGACCGATCCCCCGCGGGCGGTCCAGCCTTTCCCCGATGGCGGGACTGCCGTTTCGTCACTCGGCGGCCTGGCTGCCTTCCGCCCGAAGGCTCCGCACCGCCGCGACAAGCTGGTCCGCGGCGGCCTCGACCTCGGCGGCGCTGGTCATACGTCCCAGACCGATGCGCAAGGAGGCGCCGGCCGTCGCCTTGTCGCGTCCCAGCGCGCGCAGCACATAGGAGGGCTCCACGGCGGCCGAGGTACAGGCCGAGCCGGAGGAGAGCGCCAAGCCGCTCAGCCGTTTCAGCAGGGCCTGCGCCTCCAGTCCCGGGAAGGCGAGATTGAGGTTGCCCGGCAGGCGCAGGCTGGGATGGCCGTTCACCTGGATGTCCGGAAGGTCCGCGGCGAGGCGCGCGAGAAGCCGGTCCCGCAGGCCGGTCAGGCGCTCGGCCTCCGCCGCCATGCCCTCGCGGGCGATGCGGCAGGCGACCCCGAGACCGACGCAGAGCGGCGCCGGCAGGGTGCCCGAGCGCAGGCCCCGCTCCTGCCCGCCGCCGTCGAACAGCGGCTCGAGGCGAACCCTCGGGCGTCGGCGCACATAGAGAGCGCCGATCCCCATGGGCCCATAGACCTTGTGGCCCGAGATCGAGAGCAGGTCGATGGACAGGTCGTTGACGTCGAGCGGGATCTTGCCGGCGGCCTGGGCGGCGTCGCTGTGAAAATAGGCCCCGTGGCGGCGGCAGAGCGCACCGATTTCGGCGACCGGCTGGATCACGCCGATTTCGTTGTTGGCCGCCATGATCGAGACAAGGCTGGTCGCCTCGCCCTGTAGGGCCGCTTCCAACTTGTCGAGATCGAGCAGTCCATCCGGCTGGACCGGCAGGATCGTGACCTTGATCCCCTCGCTCTCCAGCCGGCGGCAGGATTCCAGGACGCACTTGTGCTCGCTGGCGGCGGTGATGACATGGGGCTTCTCCACGCGCCAGAAGCGGCCCGCGCCCTTGATTGCCAGGTTGTTGGACTCCGTGGCACCGGAGGTAAAGACGATTTCGCGCGGCTCGGCGCCGATCAGGGCAGCGATTTCGGCGCGGGCGCCCTCGACCGCCGCCTCGGCCTCCCAGCCATAGGCGTGCTCGACCGAATGGGGATTGCCGAAGGCCTCGCTGAAGAAGGGCAGCATGGCCTCCACCACCCGCGGATCGGTCGGCGTGGTCGCCTGGTAGTCCAGATAGATCGGACGCTGGTCCGAGCCTTCGCTCATATCACCTTTATCCCTGTGCTCTGCCCAACTAGGCCGCCCGGCTGCGGCGGTAGAATTGTCTCCAGGCCTGTAAAAATCCAGTCACATCTTCGTCGCGGCTGTCCCAGCCCAGGCTGACGCGGATCGCGGAGGCCGCCGTCGCCGCGTCGGCGCCCATGGCGAGAAGCACGTGGGAGGGCTCCACCTTGCCCGAAGAACAGGCCGACCCGGCGCTGACCGCGACACCGTCCAGGTCCAAGGCGATCACCTGGGTTTCGCCGGCCAGTCCCGGCACCGCGAAACAGGAGGTGTTGGGCAGGCGGGCGGCGGCCGACCCGAAAACCCGGACCGTGGGCGCGATGTCGCGCAGGCCCTGCTCCAAGCGGTCGCGCAGCACGGCCAGACCGGCCAGGCCGACCAACCCCTCACGCGCCGCCGCGGCGGCCGCGCCAAAGCCCGCGATCCCGGTCAGATTTTCCGTGCCCGAGCGCAGTTTGCTTTCCTGGCCGCCGCCGCGCTGAATCGCCGCCAGGACCAGACCGGGCCGGAACGCCAGGGCCCCCACGCCCTGCAGTCCGCCGAGCTTGTGCGCCGAGAGTGCCAGGGAATCCACGCCCAGTTCACCGAGGTCGAGCGGCAGCTTGCCGGCGGCCTGCACCGCGTCGCAATGAACCAGGGCGCCGGCGGCGCGGGCCAGGGCCACGACCTCGGCCAGGGGCTGAACCACGCCGGTTTCGTTGTTCGCCAACATGACCGCGACCAGCGCCGGCTCCGGCGTCTCCTGCAAACGGCGTTCGAGGTCGGCCAGATCGACCACGCCGTCGCCGTCGAGGGCGACAGGGACCGCATCGGGCCGGGCCTCGAGCACCGCGGCATGCTCGCCGGCCGAGACCAGGACCCGGCTGCGTCCGGCGCCGAGCAGCGCCAGGTGGTTGGCCTCGGTCCCGCCGGAGGTAAAGACAAGGCCGCTGGGCGCGACACCGGCCAATCGCGCCACCATCTCGCGGGACTGCTCGATCAGGGCCCGCGCCTCGCGTCCGAAGCGGTGCACGGAGGAGGCGTTGCCGGTCAGGGAGAGGGCGGCCAGGACGGCGTCCCTGACCGCCGGTCGGACCGGCGCGGTTGCGTTGTAGTCGAGGTAGATCGACGGGCCCATCGGTGGTCCAATTGTACTAGCAGGCCAGCTCGCGCCTCAAAGGGATGCCGGTCCTTGGTTTTCGCCATGGCTCTCCTGGCCTCTCGGCTCGCATCTGCCGCATCCAGGCGCCTGGCCCCGGTCGTCATCCGTTCGAAGGGGCAAGCGACGGTTGACCACATCGCCGACTGTTACCGATGAAAGATAGCTGTAGATGTGGTCCCCAAGCCCGGTCCAAAGATCGTGGGTCATGCAGTGGCTCTCGCTATCGCGGCAGCCGACCGGTTCATTGGGCAGGCAGCGCAGGCGCCGCGCCGGTTCGTCGACCGCCATCACGATATCGGCGACCGGCGTTTGATCCGCCGGCTGGGCCAGCAGATACCCGCCGCCGGGGCCACGCACCGACGCGATGAGGTCGGCCCGGCGCAGCTTGGCAAAGAGCTGTTCGAGATAGGACAGCGAAATCGACTGGCGCTCGGCAATATCGGCAAGCACCACCGGCCTGCCGCGCGCATGGGTGGCAAGATCCACCATGGCCATGACGGCATAGCGACCCTTCGTGCTGAGCTTCACGGCCTTGCCTCCTTGCTCATGGGACCTCGTCTCCTCGGTCCCCGCTCCTTCCCCTGCCGTCGCTGCCGGCTCTGGCCCGCCTTGGCCAGATTCGAAGCCGGACCGAGCGTCTCTAGGGATTGCAGCCGTCGTCTTTCTCGCCGCGCGACGCCGCCACGGCCGGGTGCGAGACCTCGTCGGGCCGGTCCGCTTCCAGCGCGTTCAACCTCGCGCGCAGGCTCTGAACCTCGTCGAGCAGGCCTTCCATTGCCCGTGCCACCGGGTCGGGAACGTCGCCGAGCGGTGTGCCATAGGCGACGAAGCGGGAGACCTCGTCCTTTTTCTGGCCGGCTATCTGCACCACCTTGCCGGGCACGCCCACCACCGTGGCGCAGGCCGGCACGTCCTTGGTCACCACCGCGTTGGCACCGACGCGCGCGCCGTTGCCCACCGTGATGGGGCCAAGCACCTGGCCTCCGGACCCGACGATCACATCGTCCAGAAGTGTCGGGTGGCGTTTTTGATCCCGCTGACTATCGCTGTTAACGCTGGGCGCCACGCCACCCAAGGTGACGCCGTGATACAGCGTCACGCCGTTGCCGACCTCGCTGGTCTCGCCAATCACGACGCCCATGCCGTGATCGATGAAAAGACGCTCGCCGATCTTCGCACCGGGGTGAATCTCGACGCCGGTCAGCCAGCGACCCAACTGCGAAAGGCCGCGCGCAATCAAGCGCCAGTTGCGGGTCCAGAACCAATGAGATAGGCGATAGAACACAATAGCCTGGAATCCGGGGTAAAAAAGCATTACTTCAAGCCGGGAGCGCGCCGCGGGGTCGCGCTCCATCATGGAATCGATTTCTCGGATCAAGAACTTGAACATGGTTTCAGCCCATCGTGCTACTGTCGTCGGCCCCTTGCCATGCGAGGGGCAGAACCTCCGGCGCATGATCCAGGATATAGTAAGCCAGACCAATTTGGTCAAGTTTATTGACGAAGAAGAGTGATGCAAGGACAAAGACTTAACCATCGAAACTTACGCAGAATTCGGAGTGGAGGCCCCATTTGAGGCGGCAGGGGCGCTTCATTCGATAGCCAAATGCCCGGTTTGGAGCCGACGCGACCGTGTTGGGGCGGTCGGTGGCGAAGATTGCGGTCGATAAGAAAAGGAAAGTTACCGAAATGCCCGATGTGATCTTCAACGGCCCCGAGGGACGACTGGAGGGACGCTATCAGCACAGCAAGACGCCCAACGCGCCCATCGCGATGATCCTGCACCCGCACCCGCAGCATGGCGGGACCATGAACAACCGGGTCTCCTACACCCTCTACCATACCTTCGTGAAACAGGGTTTTTCGGTGCTGCGCTTCAATTTTCGCGGCGTTGGGCGGTCCCAGGGTGTTTACGACCGTGGCGAGGGCGAGCTTTCGGACGCGGCCTCGGCGCTGGACTGGTTGCAGACCTTCAACGAAAACTCGACCGGATGCTGGATTGCCGGCTTTTCCTTCGGCGCCTGGATCGGCATGCAGCTGCTCATGCGCCGGCCGGAAATCACCGGGTTCATCTCGGTCGCACCGCCCGCCAACCTTTATGACTTCTCGTTCCTCGCCCCCTGCCCCTCGTCCGGGCTGATCCTGCACGGCGACCGCGACGAGGTGGTCCCCGGCAGCGCGGTGCAGAAGCTGGTCGACAAGCTATCCCTGCAAAAGGGTATCGAGATCGACTACCGCACGATCGAGGGCGCCAACCACTTCTTCAACGATCAAATCGAAGACATGGCGGACCATGTCGCCGACTATCTCGACATGTCGTTGCACGGCAAAAAGTCGCGATTCAAGAAGCGCCGCGCCGCGAAACGAAAGTAAGTCTCGCGCGATCAGTCCGCGGCCGCGAACAGGCGGCCGCCCGACACCGCCTGGCGAACCCCTGTCGTGGTCGGAAAGGACAGCGGCAGCCCCTGGAGCGACCGCAGGGCAAGGTAGGCGAAGGCCTGGGCCTCCAGGGCATCGCCGTCCCAGCCGACCGTCTCGATCGGCTCGACCGGCGCGCCCAGGCGGTCGCGTAGCTGCTTCATGATCCCGGCGTTGTGCCGGCCGCCGCCGGTGACCAGCCAGCGCCGCGGGGGCCGTGGGACCTGGGCCAGGCCGCGGGCCACCGCCGCCGCGGTGAAAGCGGCCAGGGTCGCGGCGCCATCGGCAAGCGAGAGGGCCGGCAGCGTCCCAAGGCCGAAGTCGTCCCGGTCGAGCGACTTGGGCGCCGGGCGATCGAAATAGGGATGGCTCAGCAACCCATCGAGAACGGTCCGATCGACCGCGCCGGAAAGGCTCAGGCTCCCGTCCCGGTCGAACGCCTTGCCGGCCTCGCGTTCCATCCAGTCGTTGATCAGGGCGTTTCCCGGGCCGGTGTCGAAGGCCACCAGGGGTTCGTCGGCCTCGCCAATCCAGGTGATGTTCGCAACGCCGCCGATGTTGAGCACCGCGACCGGTTTTCCCCAATTGTGGGCCAGCGCCGCCTGATAGACCGGGACCAGCGGCGCGCCCTGGCCGTCATGGGCGACATCGTTGGCCCGCAGGTCGCAGACCACGGGGATACCAACTTCCCGGGCGAGCAGCGCCCCGTCGCCGATCTGCCAGGTGCGCCCCTGGTCGGGCTCGTGCAGGATGGTGTGGCCGTGGAAGCCGACCACGGTGATCGCGCCGGGGGTCTGGCCCGCCTGGTCCAGCAGGCGCTCGACCAGTTCGGCATGGCGCAGGGTCAGGTCGCGTTCGACCGCCGCCACCGGCCCCTGGCCGCCCAGGACGCCGCGCAGGCGCGCGCGAAAGGCCTCGTCGTAGGGCTGGGAGACAAAGCCTTCCGGCCGGACCTGACCGCGCCCGTCGCTCGCGATTAGCGCCGCATCGATGCCGTCGAGCGAGGTGCCGCTCATCAGGCCGATCGCGCGCTTCAGCTTCTCGGCCATGCCGCCGCTCCGACTCCGGGGGTTTTGTCGTCTCGGATCGAGTGTGATAAAGGGGCTCCGGCCTGGCAAGGGCCAGGGTGACCACGCCCTCTCGGGCGCGGCGGTTTGCGATCGGGAAGCTCAGATGTCGGCGCCAAAATCGGACTTTTTGCGGACCTTGCAGGGCCGCGGCTTCTACCAGGACTGCACCGATCCGCAGGCGCTCGACGCGCGCCTCTGCCAGGGCGTCCTCTCCGCCTATATCGGGTTCGACTGCACCGCCGACTCCCTGCACATCGGCAGCCTGCTCCAGATCATGACCCTGCGCCACCTGCAAAACACCGGCCACAAGCCGATCGTGCTCATGGGCGGCGGCACCACCCGAGTCGGCGATCCGTCAGGCAAGGACGAGGGCCGCCAGCTGCTCAGCGATGACCAGATCGCCGCCAACATGGCCGGGATCAAACGGGTCTTCAGCCAGTTTCTCACCTTTGGCGAGGGCCCGACCGACGCCGTGATGGTGAATAACGCCGACTGGCTGAGCGACATCAACTACATCGACTTTCTGCGCGACTACGGGCGCCACTTTTCGGTCAACCGCATGCTGGGCTTCGACTCGGTCAAGCTGCGCCTGGAGCGCGAACAGCCGCTCTCGTTCCTGGAATTCAACTACATGATCCTCCAGGCCTACGACTTTCTCGAGCTTGCGCGGCGCCAAGACTGCCTGCTGCAGATGGGCGGCTCGGATCAATGGGGCAACATCCTCAACGGCGTCGACCTCGGCCGGCGTTGCGACCAGCGCCAGCTTTTCGGCCTGACCACGCCGCTGCTGACGACCGCCGCCGGCGCCAAGATGGGCAAGACCGCCAGCGGCGCCATCTGGCTCAACGCCGAACGCCTGTCGCCCTACGACTACTGGCAGTACTGGCGCAACAGCGACGACGCCGACGTCGGCCGCTTCCTGCGCCTCTTCACGGAACTGCCCGAAGCCGAGATCGCGCGCCTGGAAGGCCTGCGGGGAAACGAGGTCAACGACGCGAAAAAGGTGCTGGCCGACGCCGCGACCGCGATGTGCCATGGCCAGCAGGCGGCGCTTCAGGCGGCCGAGACCGCCCGGCAGACCTTCGAGGAAGGGCGTATCGCCGACGACCTGCCGACCCTGGAAATTCCCCAGGCGGAGTTCGCCGCGGGGCTGCCGGCCTTCGAGCTGTTCAAGCGGGCAGGTCTTTGTGCCAGCAACGGCGAGGCGCGGCGCCTGATCAAGGGCGGCGGCGCCCGGGTCAACGACCGGCAGATTCTCGATGAGACCCGTCAGCTCGGCGCGGCCGATTTGGGGCCCGAGGGAGTCGCCAAGCTTTCCGCCGGAAAGAAACGCCACGTCCTGATCAAGCCGATTTGAGCCACAGAGGAGCGGCAGCATGTTCTACGAGGCCAAGGACCACCACGGTCTGAAACACGACCCCCTGAAGTGTCTGATCGCGCCGCGGCCGATCGGCTGGATCAGCACCCTCGACCAGGAGGGCCGGCCCAATCTGGCGCCCTATAGCTTTTTCAACGGCGTCTCGACCGACCCGCCGGTCATCATGTTCAGCGCCGGCGGCCAGCACGCCGAGGGCGGATTCAAGGACAGCGCCGCCAATGCCGAGGCCACCGGCGAGTTCGTTTTCAACCTGGCCACTTGGGACACCCGCGAACAGATGAATCTGACCTCCGCCGATGCGCCGCGCGGCTGGGACGAGTTCAAGATTGCCGGCCTGACTCCGGCGCCTTCGCGGCTGGTCAAGGCGCCGCGGGTCAAGGAAAGCCCCGCCCACCTGGAGTGTCGCTATCGCCAGACCGTGGAGATCCCCTCTTCGATCCCGGGCAATCCCAACAAGGTGGTCTTCGGCGACGTCGTCGGCATTCACATCGACGACGGCATGATCAAGGACGGCATGGTCGACCAGGGCGCGCTCCGGGCCATCGCCCGTCTGGGCTACATGGACTACACCGTGGTGGAGACCATCTTCACCATGCATCGCCCCTTGATGGCCGACTTGACGGAACCCGCCTGACAGCCTCGGCACGCTACTCCTCGGTCTTGCGTTTCGGCTCTTGGGCGTCGGGCAGCGCGCGCGAGGGTGCGCCCCCCGGAACCTCGCTCCCGATAAACAGGCCCCGCAGAAAGCCCGGCGCCAGGGCCGACAGCGCATTGACCGAGACTTCCGGGTCGGTAATCGGTCCGGTCATCTTGTAGGTCGCGGCGAGCAGTCCCTCGCCTTCCCCGCCGGTCAGCCAAGGCCCGATCAGGGGAATTTCGCCCAAAATGCTGTTGACCGCATAGGCCGGCACCACGGTGCCCACCAGGTTGGTCAGATCGCGGTCGAAATCGATCGTGCCTTTCGCGGTCAGACCCAGGGACGCCCCGTAGACCCGGAAGAGCTCGGATCGCGCGACACCGTCGAGGAGCGTGAAGTCGCCCTCCAAACGAGCAAACTCGATACCGCTGCCCTGGATCAAGTCGCGCGGCCCGCTGAGGGACGCCACGGTCAAGAGTCTGACCATCAAGGGCGCATTGACCAGGAGGAAATCCCGCAGGTCGACCTCGGCGGACAAACTATGCAGCGGCAAGGGTCCCGGGCTTTTGCCGGCGACCACCAGTTCGCCGCCCAGCATGGTGTCGACAATGTCGAGCGCGCGCAGCACGCCCCCCATGTCGCCGGTCCTCATGACCAGGCTGTGGCCGCCCTCCGCGGCCGGACGGAAGTCAAACACGACAGGAGCGGGTCCGGCCGCGACCTCGGTCTCGGCAGGCTCGGCGCCGCCCCCACTCGGGCTTATCTCCGCGTCCGAGATTACGCCCTCCCGCTTCAGACCGCCCCCGCCCTCCGCGTCGGCGGCGGCCTCCAACGAGCGCAGTCGTTCGGGAACCTTCGCATCGACGAAAATCTGGTGCCAGCCGTCGGCGCGCTGGGTTAGCTCCACCGTCGCGCCTTGCAGCCAGCGGTCGGCGCCGAAGCGGAGCCGGCGCAGGTTCTTCGCCCGCAGGGTCAGGGCGGCGCGTGGCCCGCTGTCAGGGGCCGCCGCTGGGGCCGCCGCCGGGGCCGCCTCATCCTCCTGGTCGTAGACGAACTCGGCGGCGTTAATGTCGCCGCCGTCGATCTCGATCAGCGTGTCCTCGTCGCGCAGCAAGATGACGGCCCGGTCGAAGAGGTGGTCGCGAAAGGCAATAGGCTCAAACTCGATGCGCTCGATTGCCCCGCCATCGCCGAAAAATCCACGACCGCTCGCGGTCAGGTCGCCGGCATCGAGAAAAAGGTCCTCGAACCCGATGAGACGGTCGCCGGCAAGCTGCAAGGCCATGGTCAGGGAAGCCTCGCGTCCCGGCGCCTTGTGCCAATCGATTTCCGGGACCGCCAGAGTGGCCTCTTTCAGGTTGGCCGCCAGCTTGAGCGTGCCCTGGTGGTCGGGCGCCAGGGTTAGCAGGGCCGTGGCGGCAACCGGCCCGTCGAGATAGGGCGACAGGTCCGCCCCCAGCGCGCCCAGACCGGCACGGTCGATGGAGGGAATGAGAGCCTTCACCGTGGTTCTCAGGTCGGGGTTCTCGGCGAAGGATTCCGACCAGTCGATCTGCATCGGCGTGCTGCCCCAGGCCACGGTACCGGCGACACGCATACCGTTGTTGTCGACGGCGAGATCCACCGTTCCGTTGTCAATGTTCGCAACCCCGAGAAAGCCGGGAACATGAAGCCCGCTCAAGGCCGCGTTCGCGCTGAGATCCAGATGCTCGAAACCGAGGTCCGCCAGAAGTGGAAAGCGAAAGACCAGGCGCGCGGCGGCCTCGCCGGCACTGCCGATCGGATTCAGTCCCAATGTCCCGAGCAGATCCAGGCGCGGATGATCGAGCAGGGTCAGCGCATCGAGCACTGGCGCGCGCATGCCGAGGTCGAGGTAGATCTCCTCTTCGGCGATGCTGAGCCCCGAGATGATCAAGGTTCCATCCTCGACCTTCATCGCCCCGAGATGGGCCTGGTCGAAGGTGAAGCTGAAGGTATCGGGACCAAACAGCACGCTGGCCGAAACTTCTTCGACAGGAGGCAGGGGCCGAAGGAAGTGGACCCGCGTGTTGGCCAATCGAAAAGCACCGGAGAGGCTGTCCAATTGAACGGCACCCGCGGGGTCTTTCGGCAGGTTGAGCGCCGCGTCCAGCGTGAAGTCGCTGATGTTGGCCCGGTCAATGTTCTCCATGACCCAGGCGCGGGCGTCGGACACGGCTTCGCGCGGCCAGTAGCGCTCCAACTCGGCCATGGAGAGCCGGTCGATCGTCAGGTGACCGGTCACCTGGCGGTCACCCTGGAGCAGGCCCTCGGTGGCCGTCAGCGCGCCCTTGAAGGCGAGGTTGGGTCCGCCGTCCTGATCGCTTTCGCCCACTTCATCGCCTGCTACGGTAAGTCGTGACAGATCCAGGGTCAGCTTGTTCGCCTCGGGGTCGAAGCGTGCCTCGGCGGCGAGGCCGCGGATCGAAAGCTCCTCCAGGGACGAGTCCGGCAGCGCCACGGTCCCCGAGCCTGAACTTAGCGTCAATTTGCTTGTCGCGAGGACTCCGTCGTAGCCGATGGTCAAATCGACCCGGCCGTCCAGTACGAGCCGCAGCCGCTCCAGAAGCGCCACCGGCGAAAGACCTTCCGATCCTCCGCTGCTGTCGCCGGTCTCGGCCTGGTCGCTCGGACCCTCTTGGGAATCCGCCGATTTCAGCCAGGGCGCGAAGGCCGGCGGTGCCAGGCGCTTGAACTGCACCGTCAGATCGACCGCGCGCCGATCGCCGTCGAAAACGAAGTCGGTCTCGAGAGCGGGGCTATCGGGCTCCAGGCCGATGGCGAAATCGACATTGCCCAACAGACTTCCCTTGATCCGAGCCAGATCGACCAGGCTCAAGGGCAGCACGACGGCCTGGCCATTGAGCGAATCGATAACCGTCAGCTCGGACTCGAGAATTCGCAGATTTGTCAGATAGGACAAGGGCTTGTCCGGACTTGGTCCCGCCGTTGCCCGGTCGAGCCAGGGCTCCAGCCAACCTGGGGAGTCGCCGGATTGGATCGTCTTGAAGCGGGGTTCTTCGCTCTTTTGTCCGAACGCGATATCGCCCTCCAGGGAGCGCTGCAGCACCAGCCGGGCGTGGCTCAGCTCAATGGAGGTCGGCGCGATCGTGCCCCCAATCAGGGCCCGCAAGGAGAGCTGAACCTCGAGTTCCGGCAGCGCGAAAGCGACATCGCCGGTCAGGTCTATGACCTGGACATCCTGAACCGACAGCTCGACCAACTCCGAGAGCTCCTCCCAACGCAGGATCGTCCGGCCGATCTCCACACGGCTGCCATCCCAGGCACTCTCGAAGGCCCGCTCGAGGTGGGGCGTCAGAAAGTCGAGCTCGACCGGCGCGCTGGAGAGCCGCCATAGCAGCACTCCCAGCATGACCGCCGTGATCACCACCAGGAGGACGACGAGTTCGAGGAAAATGAAGGCGCCGTGTCGCAGATACTTCATCGAGGATACTTCATTGAGCGGTCTCGTGAGGCTGGCGGAGCATTCGCCAGGCGACACGGCTTGACCGGCGCGACCGGCTTGCGCACTGTCGGGCCATTCGAGAACGAAGAAAATCGCCGCCGGAGGGCCTCGACATCCCTGTGCAGCTGCCGATCGCAGGACGGTCCGACCTGCTGGAACGCGGATTGGAGGACTGGCGGCAGGCCGCCGCGCGCCAGGGCGATCCGATCCTGGCCGAGCGCATGCTCGCCGCCTTGAGCGACCGGGACGAACGCGCCCTCCTCGAGGCCTTGTTTGGCAACAGCCCATACCTTTCCGATTGCGCCGTCAAAGAGCCCGCAACCCTTATCGCCGCCCTTGGCGACGGACTTGAGATGGTCCTAAGGGAAGTCTTTACAAGCCTCAAGCGCGAACTTCCTGCCATCGCCGACAGGGCCGGGATCCTCGCCGCCCTGCGCCGGGCCAAGCGCCGGGGCTCCCTCCTGATCGCGCTGGGCGACCTCACCGGTCGCTGGCCGGTCGACCAGGTCATCGAGACCCTCTCCGACCTCGCCGCGGCCCTGCTCTCCGCCGCGGTCGGCTATCTTTTGCGGCAAGGTACGGAACGCGGCGACTTCGCCCTGCCGAGCCCGGAAGATCCCGAGCGGGATTGCGGCTATGTCCTGATTGCCATGGGCAAGCTGGGCGCGCGCGAGCTCAACTACTCGTCCGACGTCGACCTCATCGTCCTGTTCGACCCGGCCAAGGACACCTACATCCACGCGCGCGGGGCCCAGGAAGGCTTCGTGCGCCTGACCCGTGAACTGGTCCGACTGTTGGAGGAGCGCACCGGCGACGGCTACGTCTACCGAACCGACCTGCGGCTGCGTCCCGATCCGGGCGTCATGCCCCTGGCCATCTCCATCGTCAGCGCCCTGACCTACTACGAAAGCCTTGGTCAGAACTGGGAGCGCGCGGCCATGATCAAGGCCCGGCCGGTGGCCGGCGACATCGCCCTGGGCGAGAGTTTTCTTGGCGAGCTGAGGCCCTTTGTTTGGCGCAAGCACCTGGATTTCTGGGCCATCCAGGACATCCACTCGATCAAGCGACAGATCAACGCCCAGCGCGGTGGATCGGAAATCCGCATGAAGGGCCATAACGTGAAGCTGGGCCGCGGCGGTATCAGGGAGATCGAGTTCTTCGCCCAGACCCAGCAACTCATCTGGGGCGGCCGCAATCCGGCGCTGCGCAGCCGACGGACCCTCGACAGCCTGGCCGCGCTCGCCGAACAGGGGCATGTCAACCCAGAGGGCGCCGCATGCCTGACGAACAGCTACCGCTTCTTGCGCCGGCTGGAGAACCGGCTACAGATGATCGACGACCAGCAAACCCACGTCCTGCCCGAGGACGAAGAGGCGCTCGAGGCGGTCGGAATTTTTATGGGCTATCCCGATCTTGCCACCTTCGAAGCCGATTTCTTCGCGCATCTTCGTGGCGTCGAACAGCTCTATGCCCGCCTGTTCGAGGAAGCACCCGATCTCGGCAGCGGCGGCAACCTGGTCTTCACCGGCGGCGAGCCAGAGCCTGGAACGGTGAAAACCCTGACGGAGATGGGCTTCGAGGACCCGGCGCGGGTCTTTCACCTGGTGCGCGGCTGGCATCATGGCCGCTACCGGGCAACCCGTTCGACCCGCGCCCGCGAGCTGTTGACCGAGTTGATGCCCCGCCTGATGGAAGCCTTTGCCGTGGCGCCGGAGCCGGATCAGGCGCTGCTGCGCTTCGATGCCTTCCTGCAGGCCCTGCCCACCGGGGTTCAGCTTTTCTCCATGCTGCATGCCAATCCGCATCTGCTGCATCTGATTGGCACCATCATGGGGGCGGCGCCCCGGCTTGCCGATAAGCTTGGCCGCCACCCGAGCCGCCTGGAGGCCCTTTTGACACCGGGCTTCTTCGAGGACCTGCCGCGCAAGACCGATCTCCGCGCCGAGTTGGCGCTCGCGCTGCGCGAGGCCCGCGATTTCCAGGACGTCCTGGACTACAACCGGCGCTGGGCCCACGACCGGCGCTTTCAGGCCGGCATGCAGGTCCTCATGGGCAAGCCGATCGACGACACCAGCCGTTTCCTCAG
Organism: Kiloniellaceae bacterium; assembly: GCA_021776195.1. Next base: position 54,497 of record JAJFGK010000058.1, read on the forward strand.
CACCATCGCGGATATTGTGCTCGAAGGGCTCTTCGACCCGGTCAAAAGGGAGTTCGAGCGGCTGCACGGCTTGGTGCCGGGGGCGAAGACAGCGGTCCTCGCGCTCGGCAAGCTGGGGGCCCGGGAGATGACCGTGGCCTCGGACCTCGACCTGGTCTTCCTCTACGACCTGGCGGGCCAGGATTCGATTTCGGACGGACCCAAGCCACTGCCGGCGGCGCAGTACTTCGCGCGCTTTTCCCAGCGCTATATCAACGCCCTGACGGCCCAGACCGGCGAGGGCGAGCTCTACGAAATCGATATGCGCCTGCGCCCTTCCGGCAACAAGGGGCCGATCGCCTCGTCGCTCGCCGGCTACCTGACCTACCACCGCACCGAGGCCTGGACCTGGGAGCATATGGCCCTGACCCGGGCCCGGGTGGTGGCCGGCGAACCCGAATTCGTGACCCGAATCGAGAGCCAGATTCATGACATCCTGACCCAACCGCGGGATCCCGACGCCCTGCTGCGCGACATCGCCGACATGCGCAAACTAGTGGCAAGAGAAAAACCCGCCGCAAGCCTTTGGAGCGTCAAGTACCTACGCGGCGGCCTGATGGATATCGAGTTCATCGCCCAGTACCTGCAGCTGCGCCACGCGGCGGCGCGGCCCGAGGTCCTGAGCGCCTCCACCCAGACCGCCTTTGCCTTGCTGACCGACGCCGGCCTGCTGGGCGCCGCCGAGGCCCGCAGCCTGATCGCCGCGGCCGGCATCATGCGCAAGGTCCAGGGTCTCTTGCGCCTGACCGTCGGGCCTGCGTTCGATGCCGACACCCTGGCACCCGGCCATCAGGCGGTGCTTGCCGCGGCCATGGGCGAGACCGACTTCGAGACCCTGCGCGGCCGGCTAAGCGCCACCGCCGACCAGGCTTACAGCCTCTTTCGACAAGTTATCGAGCAGCCGGCGGCAGCGCTTCCGCCGCCCGCGTGAAGGCCCGTGCGAGGACCTCGGCAAAACGCGCCTGCCCCGCCGCGTCGCCGATCAAATCCTGACGAACCTCGATCTCGACGTTGGGGATGCCGCGATGGTCGCCGTGAACCGGAATGGCATAGTCCTTGCCGTCGGTGATGGCGTAGGGCTCGTTGTCGCCGAGCACCAGCCCGCTCTCCTGCGCCAGGGCCGTCAGAACCAGGCGGGGATAGGCCGGCGAGCGCCGGTAGAGCACGCCGATATGCCAGGGCCGGTCGACGCCGTTCATGGTCGGCGTGAAGGAGTGGATCGAGACCAGAATGCTCCGCCGGGACGCGGCCGCGCGGGCGTCCAAAGCCGCGGTAATGCCATCGTGGTAGGGCCGAAAGATCTCGCGATGCCGGGCCGCGATGGCAGCGGCGTCCAGGCCGCGATTGCCGGGCACCGCGGTCCCATCGCTGCGGGTCGGAATGATGTCGTGGGCACTGGGGATTCTGTTGCAATCGATCACCAGGCGCGAGTAGGTCTGGTGAAACAATGCGGCGTCGAGCCGTTCGGCAACGCCCCTTGCGACCTCCAGAGCGCCGATGTCCCAGCCGATATGGCGGTCGACCTCGCCCTCGGCCAGTCCCAGACCATCCAGGGCGCGGGGGATCGCCCGGCCGGCGTGCTCGCAAGTCAAGACGAAGTCGGACGCGCGTCCGGCACCTTCGCATTGGAGCGCCGGACGTTCGCCCGGCCGCAGGAGGCTACCCGCCGCCATGGTCGCGGGTCCAGGGGAGGCAAAGGGCGCTGCGCGGACAAATGCAGGTCATCGGGCCCGGCCGCTCAGTTTCGACAGGGGCAAGGCAACGGTGAAGGTCGAGCCGGCGCCGACCGCGCTTTCGACGCTGATCGCGCCACCGAGAAACTGCACCAGGTGGCGCGTGATCGACAGTCCCAGGCCGGTTCCGCCGTAGCGCCGGGCGCTCCCATCCGCCGACTGTCCGAATTCCTCGAAGATCAAAGCCAGCGCGTCCTCGGGTATGCCGATACCCGTATCGGCGACCTCGATGACCAGCGCCTCGTCGCGGCAGACAGCCCGGAGCGTGACCGCGCCCTGGTCGGTGAATTTGATCGAATTGCTCAGCAGATTGAGGATGATCTGCCACATCTTTTCCTCGTCGGTCACGATTTGCGGAATGCCGGGCGCGACCTCTCGCTCGAGGCTCACCCGCGTGCCGTCGACCATCGGCTCGACGGTCCGCAGGCAATCGTCAATCAATCCGTCCAGGTCGAAGCTGCTGGGCACCAGGGTCAACTGTCCGGCTTCGATCTTGGAGAGGTCGAGAACATCGTTGATCAGCAGCAGCAGACGTTCCGCGCTGCTCAGGACCTTCTCCAGATTGTCGTACTGTTTTGGCTCGATATCGTCCCTGCTGCGCCGCATCACCAGTCGGGTGAAGCCGATAATGGCGTTCATCGGCGTCCGCAGTTCGTGGCTCATGTTGGCCAGGAAACGGCTCTTCGCCTCCGTGGCGCGCAGGGCCTCGTCCTTGGCCGCGACCAGTTGCGATTGCGCCCGCGTCCGCTCGACCACGCGCCCCAGTTGGGTTCCGATCTGGGCCATGACCTCCATGAGCGGCTGGTGCGGCTCGACGGTCGTGGTGGAGAAGAATTCCAGCAGCCCGAGCACGTCCTTTCCCCCCAGAAGCGGAAAGGCGGCCGCCGCCCGGATGCCGCTTGCGGCCGCCAGGGGCGCCCGGGGGAAATTCGAATCCTTGGTGAGGTCGGCGATCCAGGCCGGTTCGCCGGTCGCCAGGACGCGCCCCGGCAAGCCGACCCCGGCGGGAAAGCGCATGCCTTCGCTGGCGCGCTGGAAGGTGGCGAAAGGCCCGGTTCCCTTGCCGTGCCAGATACCGGTGGACACCATGTCTCCGGTCGCCTCGTCCGACAGGTAAAGGTGCCCGGTCGGCCAGCCGATATGGGCACAGACCCGGTCGAGCGCGGTTTGCATCGCCTCCTCCACGCTGGCGGCTTCATTGGCGGCGCGCGTGATGACCTGATTCAGCTCCAGGAATTCGGTCTTCTCGCGGAGCGCCTCTTCGGTCCGCTTCGGCAGCGTGATGTCCTGCTTGGTCCCGATCGCGCGGACCGCCCGGCCATCCCGATCGCGGACGACTTCGGCCAGCTCACGGACATGGCGGAGCTCGCCGTCGGGGCGGATGATGCGATACGCGATGTCGTAGGTGTCCTGGTCGCCCCAGCTCTCTCGGGTCGTTCGATTGTATTGCTCCCGGTCCTCGGGATGGACGCGCGACAAGTCGCCCTCGAGACTGTTCACTGTCGCGATATAGTCCTCGACGCTGACTCCATGGATGCGCGCGAGCTCTTGCGAGCAGTAGGTGCAACGGTCCTCGATTTCGTCCCAGGCCCAGTGCCCGAGACTGGCCAGCCGCGTGGCCTGCCTGAAACGGGTTTCGCTGTCCCGCAGGGCTTGCTCGGCGCCTTTGCGATCGGTGATGTCGAGGGCAACGGTGACAACGCCTCGAACAGCGCCATCTTCATCTTTGAGCGGCACTTTGGTGGCGAGCAGCGGACGCTCCATGCCGTGCGCATCGACGTGGTCTTCCTCGTAGAAGGCCAGCGCCTCGCCACTGTCGAGGACCTTGCGGTCCAGTTTTCTGGTGCGATCGCCGTAGCGGCGGCCCAGCAGCATCCCCGCCGTCTTTCCGATCGCTTCGTCCCGCGAGACGCCATAGAGTTCGGCCTGATAGCGATTGATGAATATGTAACGCGACCGGCAGTCCTTGGCGCTGATCATCGCAGGCACCGCGTCGATCACCGCATAGAGCATCTCGCGGCTGTCGCGCAGCGCAGCCTCCGCGCGGCGGCGTTCGGTCACATCGCGGCCATAGATGTTGACGTAGTCTTCGCCCGGCACCGGCGTGACCGACAGGGCCAAAACGTGATCGCCAATGCGAATCTCGGGGTCTTGAGTTCGGGCTGTCCGCTGGACATCGGCAACAACCGCCGGGATGTCGCTGTGAAGTTGGTTTTTCTTTCGGCCCTTCAAGAGACCCGTGATCGCCCGCGCGGCCTCATTGGCATAGAGCAGTTCGCCGCCCGCGCCCACCGTGAGGACGGGATTGGGGTTCTCCGTGGGAAGCCCGGCCAGCCGGAGGAGGTCTCGGTCGGACCGATCGCCGCCGCCCGGTTTCTTGTTCGGAACAGCCTTCTTCGGTGGCGTCCCAGCGCGCTGGAGGGCCGCCATCTGTCGCTCCAGGCGCTCGAGCTCTTCGATCAACTGGGCCTTGGACCTTCGAAGACGCTGCGCCCGGCTTTGGCCTCGATTGGGCATTGCGCCCCTCCCCGGCTAGAGCACTTTTTAATGAAAAAGGTGCCCCTGATACCGCCAAATTGTTGCCGATGATGGACGCGACCGCAACAAGCGGAGTCAACCCGGTGGCGGCAATCCCGCCAATCGGAGGGCTTGAAGGGTCAAGATACGGATTGGCCAACAAGATAGGGGGGCGAGGCTCGCCCGAAAGGCGGCAAAGAATTCGTCCAGCTAGAGTGACCTGGGCCGGCACGCGGGATAGAGCAGCGACATGCCAAATTACAATGTTCTAAGTTCGCAAATTCTGCGTATTTGACTTTATGTTGCGGCTGTATCACCGTTTTGTCAGTCATCGATCTGCAACCGCTCTATCGCAGGTTGCTTGCTGATCGGCGATTCCGCTTGAGAATCGGACGGGGTTCAACTTCGGCGAGGGTGAAAGGCGAATAAGGCCTTCCCACAAGACACCCAGCCCAGTGACAGGGAGAAACCACAGATGGTTGGTTTGAAGACATTGCGTTACGGCCTTGCCGCCTTGATCGTCGGCGCGCTTTCATCGGCGGCCCTTTCGTCGGCGGCCCAGGCCGGCAAAGAGATCCAATGGTGGCACGCCATGGGCGGCGTCAACGGCGAGCGCGTCGAGGGCATGGCCCAGCGTTTCAACGACTCGCAGTCCGACTATACCGTGGTCCCGGTCTACAAGGGCAACTACACCGAGACCATGACGGCGGCCATCGCCGCCTTCCGGGCCAAGCAGCAGCCGCACATAGTCCAGGTCTTCGAGGTCGGCACCGCGACCATGATGTCCGCCAAGGGCGCGATCTATCCGGTCCAGCAGTTGATGGCCGACGTCGGCGAGCCCTTCGACCAGGGCATCTACCTGCCGGCCGTGGTCAGCTACTACCAGACCGCCGGCGGCGACCTGCTGTCCTTGCCCTTCAATTCCTCCACGCCGGTGCTGTGGTACAACAAGGACGCCTTCCGCAAGGCCGGCCTGGACGCCGACAACCCGCCCAGCACTTGGAACGACGTCGAGGCCGCCTCGCAAAAGCTGCTCGACGCCGGCTACCCCTGCGGCTTTTCCTTTGGCTGGCAGTCCTGGGTCATGATCGAGAACTACTCGGCCTGGCACAATTTGCCCATCGGCACCAAGGAGAACGGCTTCACCGGGCTCGACACCGAGTTCACCTTCAACAGCCCCGAGGTCAAGAAGCACCTGGCGCGCATCGGCGAATGGCAGAAGTCGAAAATCTTCGACTATGGCGGCCGGCGCGGCGAGAGCCTGCCCAAGTTCACCAACGGCGAGTGCGGCATGTGGATGAACTCCTCGGCCTACTACGGCTCGATCAAGAAGGAGGCCAAGTTCGACTTCGGCCAGACCATGCTGCCGCTGGACGATTCGGTGGCCGACAAGCCGCAGAACTCGATCATCGGCGGGGCCACGCTCTGGGTGCTGCAGGGCCGCGAGGCGGACGAGTACAAGGGCGTCGCGAAGTTCTTCAACTTCCTCTCCAGCGCCGAGGAACAGGCCATGTGGCATCAGGCGACCGGTTACGTGCCGATCACCACCGAAGCCTGGAAGCTGTCGGAAAAGCAGGGTTTCTATGAGGAGAATCCCGGCACCGACACGGCGATCAAGCAGCTTAGCCTGAACACGCCAACGCCGAATTCCAAAGGCCTGCGCTTTGGCAGCTTCGTCCAGATTCGCGACATCCTGAACGAGGAGATGGAAGCGATCTGGAATGGCTCGAAGAGCGCCGACGAGGCCGTCGAGGACGCCGCCCGGCGCGGCAACGAACTGCTGCGCGAGTTCGAGACGACCACCGGCGGCGCCAGCTAGGTCTAGAAAGAGGCTGACAGGGAGCGGCCGCCCGGCGGCGGCCGCTCCCGAAGCCGTCATGGCCGATTGATGGGGGGACAAGACCAGGCATGCTGAAGCGCGTTCATTTCGACCGCAAAGTCTTGCCCTTCCTGCTCGTCGCCCCACAGATCGTCATCACCCTGGTCTTCTTCATCTGGCCGGCGGCCCAGGCGCTCTATCAGTCCCTGCTGCGCGAGGATGCCTTTGGGCTGAAGACCCAGTTCATCTGGTTCGAAAACTTCGCCCGCCTTTTTCGCGATTCGCTCTATCTCGACACGTTGCTGCGCACCGCGTTCTTTTCCCTGGCGGTGGCCGGCCTGTCGCTCGGCCTGGCGCTGATCCTGGCGATCATGGCCGACCGGGTGATCAAGGGCGCGACGACCTACCGGACCCTCTTGATCTGGCCCTATGCCGTGGCACCGGCGGTGGCCGGCGCGCTCTGGGTCTTCATGTTCGACCCGACGATCGGCATCCTGTCCTATCTGCTCGACCGCATGGGCTACGACTGGAACCACAAGCTGAACGGCGGCGAGGCGATGCTGCTGGTGGTGATCGCGGCGGCCTGGAAACAGATCTCCTACAACTTTCTTTTCTTCCTGGCCGGCCTGCAGGCGATCCCGCGTTCCTTGATCGAGGCCGCGGCGATCGACGGGGCCGGGCCGCTGCGGCGCTTCTGGAGCATCATCTTTCCGTTGCTGTCGCCGACCACCTTCTTCCTGCTGGTGATCAACATCGTCTACGCCTTCTTCGAGACCTTCGGGATCATCGACGCGGTGACCCACGGCGGGCCGGCCAAGGCGACCGAGATCCTGGTCTACAAGGTCTATAACGACGGCTTCGTCGGGCTCGACCTGGGCGGCTCGGCGGCCCAGTCGGTCATCCTGATGGCCATCGTCATCGTCCTGACGGTGATCCAGTTCCGCTACATCGAGCGCAAGGTTCAGTACTGATGGTCGAGAACCGCCCGCTCCTGGCCCTCCTTTCGCACGCGATCCTGCTGCTCGGGATCGCCGTGGTGGCGTTGCCGATCTACCTCACCGTGGTCGCCGCCTCGCACGACTCCGCGGCCATGAACCAGAGCCCGATACCGCTGCTGCCCGGGCCCTATTTCTTCGAGAATCTGGACAAGGTGATGTTCGGCGCGGTGGAGGCGATCGGCGGCCAGCCGGTCGGCCTCATGCTGTGGAATTCGCTGGTCATGGCGGTGATGATCACCGTGGGCAAAATCTCCATTTCCCTGCTCTCCGCCTACGCCATCGTCTACTTCCGCTTCCCCTTCCGCATGGGCTTTTTCTGGATCATCTTCATCACCTTGATGCTGCCGGTGGAGGTGCGGATCCTGCCGACCTTCTCGGTGGTGGCCAACCTGGGCCTGCTGAACAGCTATTGGGGCCT